>JBCNUW010000095.1:0-512 GCA_039630575.1 Caldifarciminales bacterium | reverse complement strand
GAGGATAAGGTATATTTTCTTTTTTAAAATCTCTTCTATTAAATACTTTTTTTCTTCTCTTGCCTTTCTAACGCGTGGATATTTATTTTGCACTTCTTTGAAAGAAAGGTTCTGTGCCTCATTGTATTTATACAAAAAGAGAGTAAGAAAAATCAAAATAAGTTTTCTCATATATAATTTTAAGGTATTCATCTTTTTTGCAATTATTTTTTAATGAAAAGAAATGAATTTTTCAACCTTTTTATCGCTCTTTTCGGAACCTCATAAATTGCTCTCTTACCAAGTACCAAGAGCTGTAACAAATATAGATTTTATTCTTTATATTTTTTTAAATTCCACTTTCAACTTCCATAAAATTTTAGAATAAATTATGAAAACTAAAAAATTAAAAAAATTGGTACAAAAAAAAGCAGGGAATAATTTTTTTTATGAATAAAATGTTCAAGCAACAAAAATTGTTTTGGAGTGGCAAGATTTAATGTTTATTGAAGTTAAAATCTTTTTGAGAATCT
>JBCNUW010000094.1:0-513 GCA_039630575.1 Caldifarciminales bacterium | reverse complement strand
ATCTGAATATCCTGAAAATCTTATTAGCTTTTTATTTTCCTCTTCTATGTCAAAAAATGCCTTTTTAAGTGGTAAATATTCAAAGAAGTAAAAATACCAATTAAAGCCAATAAGTAGTAAAATTACTAACAATAAAAACCAGCTAAAAAACCTCATTTTATTGAATTTATAGCTAATACCATATTTTTTAGTTTTTCATATGCAACTTTCCAGCTTCTTGTTCTTAGTCCACAATCAGGTGCAACAAAGATTCTATTTGCATCTTTTATAATTTCTAATGCATATAAAATTCTATCTCTTATAAGCTCAACAGGTTCTATATAGTCATCGTGAACATCAATTACTCCAAGTCCTACAACAAAATTATATTCCTTTAATTTCTTTAAAATTTCATATCCTCTTCTTACTTTTTCATTTACTCCAAGCTCCTTGCTATCCCTGTTTGCATATTCAAAATGAAGTTCATTTACAATTCCCTCAAGTTTTTGAATATGGGGAAATAATAAATTATAG
>JBCNUW010000093.1:0-514 GCA_039630575.1 Caldifarciminales bacterium | reverse complement strand
TATAAAATGTTAGTCCATAAATTACAAGGTGCATGAATGCCCTTTTTTGAAAGGATACTACTCTTCCTACCTTTTGCTTCCATAAGCCTACAACCTATCCACTGAAGTATTTCCTTTTTCACAAAGCGGTAAACTTAAGATATTTGAGTCTTAAGAAGAGCCCTACCTACACGTAAAATATTAATCCATGTTTTCTTTCAAGGTTATAAAGACTGATGGAAAAGCAAGATTGGGAGAGCTTATAACACCACACGGAGGAATAAGTACACCAGTTTTTATGCCCGTTGGAACTCAAGGGACCGTAAAGGCTATGCTTCACAGGGATCTTTTAAACATAGGAACGCAAATCCTGCTTGGAAACACCTACCATCTTTATCTCAGACCCGGTGTGGAGATAATAAGGGAAGCAGGGGGACTTCACAACTTTATAGGCTGGCAAAAGCCCATTCTAACAGACAGCGGTGGCTTTCAGGTCTTTTCCCTGTCAAGGGGTAGGGGTGATGGAAAGTCAAGA
>JBCNUW010000092.1:0-517 GCA_039630575.1 Caldifarciminales bacterium | reverse complement strand
TTTATATGGGAGGGATACACTTGTATATTTAGGTTCTTTTGATCCTGGAGATAGGACATTAAAGGATATATGGGTTGAAGGAAATAGAGGATATATTACTGCGAGAGGTGCTCCTCGTGGTGGGATAATTTTTTTAGATTTAACTGATAAAACAAATCCTAAAGAGATAAATTATTTTCCGTTTGGTAAAGCAAATTTTATAGAGATTCGTGACTCTTTAGCTTATGTAAGTGCGTATTATCCGACAAATTCTCTATTTATAATAAACATAAAAGAACCCTTAAACCCTACTATAATAGGCTCAGTTTCTGTACCTTATCCTGAGGATGTAGAAGTAGTAGACACAATTTGTTATGTAGCATCCTATGATGGGCTCTTTGTGATTAATGTAAAAAATCCCCAAGCACCTTTTTTAGTTTCTTACTCCAATGTTAGAAAAGGTTGTTTCTTTTTAAAATTTCATAATGGGATACTTTATGTAACTAACCAACCATTTTATGCTTATCTTAATTCATTC
>JBCNUW010000091.1:0-520 GCA_039630575.1 Caldifarciminales bacterium | reverse complement strand
GATATAGTTGCTTATGATGTATGCCTCAAAGATACCTTTTATCTTTTCAGAGGGAGGAGCTTTAGGGTCATTTATATAAAGTATATTTCCCTTCTCTACATACAAATCTATAAGGTGTTTTCCATCTATCAAATTTTTTATCTGTAAATCTCCCTTTATCTTTTCTAGCTTAACTTCGAAGTCTTCTCCGGACAGGTTTAGGAAGTTGCAGGATAATCTGAGATTCTGGAACTTACAGTCATCTTCCACCTTTATACCAAAATCTGCCAAAATAACTCTATAGTTGGATATAAGCAAGATAAATAACAGTATAATTATAGAGAAAAATAAGATTATCGAGGTAGAAGATAGAAGGATTTCCAGGGCTATCCTTAAACCTTTTTTATTCTTAACTTTTTTTATAAATCTTTTTAAACCCATAGTATAATTTTAATACAAAGAGTGGAGGTGTTGCTATGTCAACCGCGGTGGATGCGTATCATCTGCTAAATAAAGCCATCTATCACTACCAGAATGAAAA
>JBCNUW010000090.1:0-522 GCA_039630575.1 Caldifarciminales bacterium | reverse complement strand
ACTGATGTTGAAAAGAAAAAAAGCCCAAAACGTGGGATCTCCTTTCCAGGGTCCCAGTTTCCATCAAGATCCTTATCAGCAATCTGTCTAAAAATTCCTATCTTTTGAGAAAGAGGAACACTTGAAACATCAACTTGACATTCATAGGTTTTTAAATTCTCCCAACTACGGGTTCGTGTATTATATCTCTGAACATAAAATCTCTGAGGAATACTACTCAGGTAAGTTGGTTTATTAAACCTATATAATGTTCCTACAACATTAAAAGAAGGGGTTGGCCATCCATAGCGTGTTAAATCAGCCTCATAAGTTCCATCTCCCTCGCCTGTTAATATATTTGGATTTTTTGCAGGAGACCCTTTACCACCAGTTAAAACCTTCTTTGCTACATCAATTCTTGACATAACCGCCCAGTTAAGTATGTTACCAAGGTATGTATCTAGGTCAGGGTTAAAATTTGTTGAGTTTATATCTCTTGAAGTTGCATTTCCAATAGGAACGAACCTATTTTGTTGCCATCTA
>JBCNUW010000009.1:0-69020 GCA_039630575.1 Caldifarciminales bacterium | reverse complement strand
AGGTCTAATCTAATTTATCATTTTTGAGAAATATTCTTCAGTTTAGCCATTTTAGAAATCTTGTATGAAAGTTAACTTTTCTTTTTAATAGGTTTTACTTAAATTTTTTAGGATATCTGTATTCTTTGTATTATTTCTAAGATGGTGAAATAATTTGCTTGAAAAGAAGAAATAGATGTTTAGCGATTAGGGAATTCTCAAGTAATAGTTGAAATTCAGGATTATTTTTATTTAAAAGTGAAAATATAAACACGACAAATCCACTTATATACGCTCCTACTAATATACCTAATAATCCACCAGCAATTCTATTTCCGGGAATGAATTTTCCAACTCTTCTAACAAATTTACCCAGAAGATTACCTAAACCTCCTACTATTATTACAATTATGAGGAATAGGATAACTTCAACAAATAAAGGAAATGGTAAAGTTTTTATAACTAATAAGCCCAGAAAAAATCCTATTATTATACCTATTAAAGACATTACTGCATGTATAAATCCAAGTCCAAACCCGATTACAAAAAATACTGCTAATATAACTAAACTTATTATGTCTAACACATTCATCGTCCTTTATTATACACTACCAATTTTTAAGCTCACAACCTTAGATATCACTCTCCGCTTCTTTTTATAAGTTTAAATTTTGGTCTTCTAAAAAGTTATTTACAAACCAGGATAAAAAGCCCCAGGGATTCAACAAAAAATAAACACTTATCCCGGGAAGATTAAAGAACTCTCAAACTTAGTGAGGATTTTGAGAGTCAGGACAAAAAAGCTTAAAGAAAGGGTTGTTTGGCTTAATCTTCAAATAGTTTAGCTGAGGAGACACATTTTGATATTATAAAATTTCGAAAATATTCAAAACTTTTTCTATTAAAAAACAATTTTTAATTTATTCTTCTTCTATTGTAATTTCTCGTGTAAATAATCCTTCGTGATATTTAACTTTTCCTTTTATTTTTATTGTTTCTCCTTCTCTTGGCAATGGCTTTTTGGTAACTACCGTAATTTTGCCAGTACCATCTTCTATATCAAAAGATCTTAGTGGAAATGTAGAGGACTTTATAACCTTTCCTTTAATCACTACCGTTTTATCAACATATTTTCGAGGTTCCTTATATATATCACCTATCTTTACACGGCCTTCACAACCTAACAAAAAGATAGTTCCCACTATTACAAAAATTATTTTGACACGATTTTTCATTTTTTAAGCTATAAAATAACTAAAAGAATTTTTTCAAATTTTCGGATTGGCTCAAAAAAATCTAAGATGCGGAATAAATTGAATTAAAAATTCTATCTTTAATTTACCCAGTTTTTCCGTCTCCTTAATTACTCACCTTTATCTCTACAAGCGGCGTTTTTTTCCCTAAATTACCTATTGAATTGCTTACACCTTTATATCTACCCAAGGCATCTTTTCCTTAACATCACTTATATCAACAAATCCTAGAACATGAATTATTTTTAGACTTTTTGGCAGTTTATTAGCCTCAAGCTTTCTTATTTTAGTTGCCGCAAGATGAACCTCCTCTAAATTATCTAGCTTACTCAAATCATACTCTCTTAGATAACTACAATCAGAAACATCGATAAGCCTTATACTTCTCGGCAATTTTCTATAATCAAGATTTTCTATCCCACACCTGTTAAAAACAACTACCTCTAAGTTCTCTAAACCACTTAAGTCATAATCATCTAAAAATACACACTCTCTAAATGTTAGCATCTTTATACTTTTAGGAAATAACTCTTTCCCATCTTCATTTTTCCAGTAAACTTTGTCTAAGACGTAATCCCCTCTAATGGAAAGTCTCTCCAAATTTTCTAAGCCACTTATATCACAATATTTAAAACTATCACACCACAAAAGTATAAGCTCCTTTAGACCTTTTGGTAATTTTGTCCAGCTAAGACCCTCAATATCACTGTCTTCTATAAGAAGCTCTTTAACATCTAGGTCTACTAAATCACCACTTTCGTAAATCTCAATTGCTTCATCGTCACAGATTTCTAATCTATATATCTTCCCATTTTCTATTATGCATCCCATTATCTTATACTCATATTTCTTTAAAAATTCAAAGTCCAGAAAAAATAACTTTCCCTTATATCTAAAACCTTCATAGTCAACATAAAATTCATCCTCAATTTCATTTGATAACCTTTCTATCTCTTTCCTTAACTCTTCCTGTTTTTCTACGTTAGAAGTCACCCTTTCTAGCTCACTTTTTAACTCCTCTAATTTTTCTATAGCTTTTTTATATTCTCTGAGCCTTTCACTATATTTTTTTCCATTTCTTATTTAAAATTATATCAAATCCGTGTTTTAGATTTGAAATAAAAGGGTGCGTTAAAGGTTGATGTAAAAAATTAACACCTATTCCAAGTTAAGAATGCTTTGCTTAAACTTATCTATCCTTTAAGGTTTTTGAATAAAATTCCTTGGCAAGTAGGGCTCTTTCGTAATGATTGACGATAGTTTTATAGTAGGGCAAATCAAATTTTATAGGATCATGAAGCATCTGGGGAGGAATATTTTTTAAATCAGGGATGTATTTTTTTATAAATAAACCTTCAGGATCAAATTTTTTTGCCTGTTTTATAGGATTAAAAATTCTGAGAGGTTTTGGATCAGTTCCAACTGAGGCACACCACTGCCAATTACCAACATTTACTACCTCATCATAATCTATAAGATAATCCATAAAAAATTTTTCACCTATTCTCCAATCTACGAGTAAATCCTTCGTTAAAAAATTGGCAACAATCATCCTCGCTCTATTATGCATCCATCCCTCCTCCTTTAATTGAATTATCGCAGCATCAACTATCGGATAACCAGTCTTAGCCTCCATAAAAGCTTTTATAAACTTTTCATCATTCTGCCAGTTAAGCCCCCTCCTTTTCTCCTGAAACTCTAACAAATTTAATTCGGGGAAATTTAACTTTATATGATACCAAAACTCTCTCCATGCCAGTTCCTTAACAAACTTTGAGTTTTTACTCTCGTTTTCTAAGGCTTTTTTACAAAGTTTTCGAAGCGAAATTACTCCAAATCTTATATAGGGAGAAAGCTTTGAAGTTCCATCTAAATCGAGCCTGTTTCGAAGCTTATCATATTGATGAAAATCAAACTTTTCCAATCTTTCAAAACCAAAACTTATTTTCCAGTATAGATTTGGTCTAAACTTAAGCTTATTTAAAGTATCCTCTAACTCTGGCTCCTTTATATTAGGAGTTTTTATCACTTTAGGTGTCGTATAAGGTAAAAGGACTAACCTCTTTTCCCATTTTTTATAAAATGCTGAATAAACCTTTGTATAAGGGATAGAGCGAGGATCTACAAGAAAGTTATCACAAAATGAATGAAATGGAATGTTTTTTTCTTTACAGAGTAATTCAATCTTTTTTTCAATTTTTTCCACAGACCAGGAAAAGGCTCGATTTGTAAAAACTGCATCAGACTTATAGTTTAAGATAAGACGTTCAATAACTATTAATGGATCTTCGTAAAAGCAGAACAGTTTTCCTCCTCTACTTTTAATTTCATCAGATAAATTTTTAACACATTCGATAACAAAGCCTAACCTGGTTTCGTTACTTTTAAATTTTTCAAGTAATTCAGGAATGAATATAAATATTGGTATTAACTCCTCAGATTTACTATGAGCTTCAAAAAAGGCCCCGTTATCCTCAATTCTTAAATCCCTTTTGAACCAGTAAATACTTCTTCTATACATCTAAATCCTCGGGATAAGGTTCAAGATATTTTTGAAAGAGCAGATAATCGTTTTCAAATCTATAGGCAAAATTTCTCATAAGCTCAATTATAACTTTTAATTCTATTTTCCCCTTACTGAGCTTTTCTATCAGATTTTTTAGATGAGTTTTTTCTTTTTTATTTAGTTTATCTGAAATGTGACCGAAGATATGAAATAGTGTATTGGCATGTTTCTTTAGTGTGGGTCTTTTTGAAAAAGCCTCGTAAAAGTTTTTTTTATACTCTTCAATTTTTTTTTCAACTTCCATATTACTTGCAACTATTTGCCCCATTTTCTTTAAATGTGTTTGGGAATAGGTCATAAGTAGATATTTGTATCTTGTGTGAAATTCAACAAGATTTTTTGCTTTTTTCTCTTTAAGTGATTCTCTTAAATCAGCAAAGGCAAATATTTTTGTAAGGAAATTGACTCTTATATCTCTGTTTTTCAGTCTTTTTTCATCTTCAAGTGGTAAATAGGGGAACTTCTCCTTTATCTTTTCGGCGAAAAAACCATA
Source organism: Caldifarciminales bacterium (assembly GCA_039630575.1). Classification (GTDB taxonomy): domain Bacteria; phylum Hydrothermota; class Hydrothermia; order Hydrothermales; family JAJRUZ01; genus JBCNVI01. The sequence continues at coordinate 64,729 of JBCNUW010000009.1, read as the reverse complement.
GGTTCTTCCTACTACTTTGTTATTCTCATATAGATTTGTAGTGCCTACCCCACAAGAGGGAGATTTAGCTTTTAAGATAAAGCCATCTATATCTTTAAGAGAATTAACTACTTTTTCTGCGTATTCACCCATTTTTTCCGTTAAGTCAATACCTGTTTCAGGCTGGATTAGTCTTTTTTTATCGTTTACTTTTGTTATTATAAGTATTTTTCTTGGGACAGGGAGCCCTATCTCGACTTCTGGGCAAAAATCAATGTAATCTACATATTTTTTTAGTCTATTTACAAATTGATCACTTATTATTTCGCTATTATATCTTACCGCTTCAGAAAAACACTTACTTAGAACTATTTTAGGACGTATCATCTGTTTTTTTAATTATAAAGGAATACGAGAAATTTAAAGTAAATAATCTAATTTACTTTAGATATTTTTTCCTCGAGATCTGTACTAGGAGCAAAATCATCAACTTAATAGTTATAAGTTTACACAGGTCCCTTACACCCCTGTCACCATTTAAATGAGCAAGTAACTGAGGTATAATTCTGTGGATGGAGTTTTATCAATTACTTGAAGTTGTATCGTATTCATACCATATTAATTCTCCATTCCAATCACCAAGCATACAAAGGATTTTCACCACTTAAATCTACAAGCATGGTTATATGATGCTATTCCTCCCTCTTTATAAATTGAAGGTTTACATATTGACGATGTCGTTCTCCATCACGTCCCCTATAAGCCATTCTTATCATAAATAGACTATCAGGTAGCTCTGGATAGGGATGAGTCTCAATGTTTGCTCTTTCTCGATATCCACTCTGATGAACAATGTATGCTTCCATGAGATAAAGACCACCTATAATTACATTTGAATACTCTTTTGGACCGTTTCGCAAGTAACAACTACACCATCATTTTTTATTAGAGGGCCATGGAATTATTTTTGAAGTATATGCCCATCCACCTTGTTGTCCCATAGGTAAGCTAAAAACGAGCACTATGATTACCTTCAAAATGAATTAAGATATAGTCAATAGCACTTGCAGTTCTAAAGCCACCATAGACTAGCGTTCCATCCCAGTTTATGAAATTTCCATTAGAATCCTGTCCTGCTTCATATCCATCTTGAAAAATTATAGTATCTCTTTGAGTCTTTCAGATTTGATATGTTGAAAGTTTAATAAGGCTTTCAAAGATAAGGTTAGAATAACGAAAATTTTTATTTTCAATTTATTTATAGTATTTTTTCATAATAATTTTTTGTATTGCAAAATTCAATTATAATATAATCTTTAGAACGTGAAAATTATTGAATTAAAAAAGGTTGAAAAGGAATATGTAGCAGGGAAACAAAGGATAAAGGCTTTAAGAGGTATTGATTTAAGGATTGAGGAGGGTGAGTTTATATCAGTTGTTGGTCCTTCAGGTTCTGGCAAGACAACACTTCTTAACCTTATAGGATGTATAGATGTCCCAACAAAGGGGGAGATAATTTTTAAAAATAAATCCCTTTCAGGTAGTAATTCTGATGAACTTGCCTTTTTAAGAAGAAATCATTTTGGTTTTATTTTCCAAACATTTAATTTAATACCTGTTTTTACTGTTTATGAGAATGTGGAGATTGCACTTAATCTTAAATATAAAAGTCTTAAAAAAATAGAAAAGGAAAGAAAAATAATGGAAATTCTTGAAGCAGTTGGATTGAAAGATAAAAGGGATTTAAAACCTTTGGAACTATCTGGCGGTGAACAACAAAGAGTATCAATTGCAAGAGCACTTGTTAAGGACCCTGAATTTGTTCTTGCTGACGAACCAACTGCAAACCTTGATTCAAAAACAGGTTCAAACATAGTTGAACTTATGAGAAAGTTAAACAAAGAGAAAAATGTAACTTTTATATTTTCAACTCATGACCCTCTAATAATGCAATATGCAGATAGAATAATTAAGCTAAGAGACGGACTCATAGAGGAATGAAGTGGTAAAATTTGCTATTAAGAATCTTTTAAGACATAAAAGAAGAACCTTTTTAACCTTTTCAATTCTTTCAGTGGCAATTTTATATTATATCGTTATTTCAGGACTTCTTGATGGATTTGAAATTGAATCAACAAAAAATTTTATAGAACTTGAAACAGCTCATATTAAGATAAAAGATAAAAATTTTAATGAAGAAACATTTGAGGGGAGAATAAAAAATCCAAATTTAATTATTGAAAAAATTAAGAATTTTATGTTTATAAAATCTTTTACAAAGAGATTAAAAATTTACGGATTTCTTGATAATGGAATAGATAATTATCCTGTTGTTATTATAGGTGTAAAGTGGAGTGAAGATACTATTGTTTATAAAATAAATAAGTATTTGAAATTAAATTTTCAGAATGGTATCCTTTTAGGAGAAGTTATAGCAGAAAAATTCGGAGTTAAAGAAGGTGATTATGTATTTTTAAATTTCAGAACAAAAGAAGGAACATTTGTTTCAAAGGAGGTGGAAATAAAAGGTATTTTGTCAACTCCTAGTTACTTTTTGAACAACCTTTATGTAATAATGGATATTGATAGTTTAAATATTCTTGGAGAATTTGAGGGAGAAATAACCGAAATTTCAATTATTGTGGATGATTATGAAAAAACTTTTGAATATAAAAATATAATCTCTGAATATCTTAAAGATTTAAGAATCACTACATGGCAGGAGGAAGGAAAAGATTATTTAGAGATAAGTAACACAAAAAAGTTATTTCAAGCAATATTTATACTTTTTATAATTTTACTCGGTATAATCGGAACAACAAATACACTTAATATTTCTATTTTTGAAAGAATAAAAGAAATAGGAACTTTAAAATCTCTTGGCATGAAGGATTCAGAAATTAGAAAATTACTTGTTATAGAAGGTGTAATGATCGGATTATTGGGGACTCTCTTGGGAGTTATCTTTGGTGTTCTAATTAACTTTTATTTTGTTAAATACGGTATAGATTGGACACCTCTTCTCCCAAAAGATATAAATCTTGCTTATAGAGTCAGTGGTGTTGTAAAGAGTGCATGGAATACCTCAAGTATAATGATTTCTTTCATAATAGGTCCTTTTTCTACATTTATAGCAAGTTATATTCCTGCACAAAGAGCAAGTAAATTAACACCAGCAGAATGTTTGAGATGGATATAATAAAAATGGCTTTTAGAAACTTATTCAGAAATAAGAGAAGGAGTTTTTTAACTTCTCTATCACTTCTTGTTGCAGGGTTTGTGGTTGTTGTTCTACATGGATATGTTACTGGTTTTTTAAAAGGTATGAAGGAGAATATAATAAACTGGATGAGTGGACATATAATTATAGCAAAGGAAGAGTATTTTTCAAGAAAATTTTTTGTGCCACAAGAGGAGTATTTGGAAAATCCATATTTAATAAAGGAAAAACTAAAAGAATTTAAATATGTTTCTTTCTATACAGAAAGGTTAAAATCAATGGGAATTATTTTTAAAAAAGATATAAATAAACCAGTTTTGATATTTGGAATTGACTCTGAAAAAGAAAGAAGGATACTTGAAATTGATAGGAAGATAGTTAGTGGTACATATGATTTGAAAGAGGGAGTTTTGTTAGGTAAGGAATTGTCAAAAAGTCTAGATTTAAATATAGGTGACACGGTGGTCATAATTTCAAAAACAGTACTTGGTGGTTTAAATGGAATAAAAATGAAAGTAAATGGCATAGTAAATGTTGGATTCTCTGAATTTGATAAAAAAGTTGTAATAATTTCGATTTCAAATATGAGAAGACTTCTTAAAATGCCTGAAGGTGTTCATGAAATACTTGTTTTTCTTAAAGATGAAAATAAAATTAAAGATTTTAAAAAAAATTTTAAATTAAATGGAATAACTGCAAGAGATTATGTTCAGGAACTTGGTAGTTTTTCTTATTATTTTAAACTGGCTAATAATATTTACTATTTCATTTATATTTTAATAATTATACTTGCAACCTTTACGGTAATAAATACAATGACAGTTGCTGTTTTTGAAAGATTAAGAGAAATAGGAACATTAAAGGCATTGGGCATGAGGGATTTAGAGATCTTTCTTCTTTTTGGAATTGAAGGGACAATTCTTGGAACATTTGGGGGTATAATAGGTGCTTTCTTTGGCTGGTTTGTAAACATTTTTTTAAATTTTAAAGGAATTAATATGGAAAGTGCTGTAAGGGGAATGAGTATTGCTGTCCCTTATGTAATAAGACCAACTGCTAATTTTTATGTTGTTATATTTGCGATATTTTTAATAACAGTTATATGTAGTATTGTAAGTATGATTCCAGCCTTTTACGCAAAGCGTTTAACTCCTCAGGAAACTTTAAGAGAAATTTAAGGAGTAAAAAATGAAAGCTTTAATTTTAATAATTTTCACTATAAATGCAGACGAAATTTTAAAAAAATTAAGAGAGGATCGAAAAATTGAAAGTTCAAGATTTTATGCAAAGATTGAAATAGTTAAAGGTAAAAGAACTTTATTCAAAGAATTTGAAGGATACAGTAAAGGCTCTGATTTTTATATAGTTTTTAAAAATCCTGAAGATAAAGATGTGAAATATTTAAAAATAAAAAATGATCTATTTATATATATTCCTGATATAGATGATATAGTAAGGATTTCTGGTGATATGTTAAAACAATCCTTTATGGGAACAGACTTATCTTATGAAGACTTAATGCAAGAAGACCCTTTAAGATATTATAAACCTTTAAATATCAAAGATACGGTCATAAACAGTGATACTCTTTATTTAATGGAGATTGTTGATACAACAAAGAAAGCTCCCTATTTCTCTATAAATTTGTTTATTGATAAAAAAAATATTCTTATAAAAAAGGAGGAACTTTTTACAAAAAATAGAAGGAAGATAAAAGAGGTTCAAATTCTTGATTATAAAAAAATTGGTGAAAAATTTTATCCATTAATTTATATAATGAGAGATTTAAGACTTAAAAATTCCTATACAAAGGTAGTCTTTAAAGAGATTGAAATTGGTATAAAAGTAAAGGATGATATCTTTAAGCTTGAATATTTAAGAAAGTGAAAATTTTTTTAATCTTTTTTTCTTTATCACAAAAAATAAATTTAGACTTTTTTTCCATATATGATTTTAACCACAAAGATTATAATGCTTTACTCCAACCAAATCTTATTTTATCAGAGAAAATAAATTGGTTTAGGGTTTACTTTAATGGAGGTTTTTACTATCTTAAAGGTGAAAAATATGAAGAAATAGATTGGAAACTTTATCAGATTTATTTAAAATTTTACAGAGAAAGAGTTGAAACAAAAATAGGTAGGATAGTATTTATACCTGGTTTTTTAGGAATTTTTAACCCCTTTTATAAAGGACTAAATTTTGAGACAATTTCAACAATTTATGAAGGTGATGACGGGTTATTTTTTAGATACAATCATTTTTTATCACCAATAATTTTTTTATATGAGGAAAAAAGTTTTAAAAAAATAAATTCTATGATTCAATTAGAAAATAATTTTGGGAAATTTACAAATGGATTTTATTTACATTTGAAAGATAAAAACGGTATAGGTTTTTTTATAGGGTATTTTTCTTCTTATACTATAAAGACGAGTTTTTTAAAAGAAAGAGATAATTTTAAATTAAACGTTTTGTTTCAAAAAAGGATAAAAAATTTAATTTTTGATTTAAATTTTTATCATAATGATGATGGTGAAATTTTACTTTTCCCAGGTGCATACCTTTTTTCAAAAAACATTTTCTCTTTGGAAATGAAATTTCCTGAAAAAATTTTTGAAGTTCCTTATATTTTAATAATTTATGATTTCACAAACAATTTGCCCTTAATTTTATTTGACTATAAATACACATTTAAAAATAACATAATTTTTGAAACTGGAGTACTTTCCTATTTAAAATCACAAAAGCTCAATTTTTCAATTTTTGCAGGTATTAAAGTTATTCTTGCACATTAATTATCTGAAATAAAAAAATTTGAACTCTAAAACAATTAAAGACTATAATAAAAGAAATGAGTGTAAATATTAATTTTACTTTTTTCATATCTTTTGAAGAAACTTATACTCAACTATCAAATTTTCATCTAACTTTCAAAGAATACGCATTAAATTTGCTAAAATTTTATCTAAATGAAAGAAATTGAAAAATTTTTGAAAGAACTGGAAGAGATAAATAAGGAAATAATAGAAATACTTAATATGGCTCCCTCTATTTTAGAGAAAAAGATTAAGAACTGGAGTATAAAGGATGCAATTGCTCATATAATTTCATGGAAAAGGGAAATACTTGAGATTATGAAAAAAACACAAGAAGGAAAGTTTAAATGGAACTATTTTTTGAAAACTCAAAAAGATATTGATGAATGGAATGAAAGGGAAATAAATAAAAGAAAAAATTTTAGTGCTTTGGAATTGAAAGAAGAACTTGAAAAAGTTTCTAATGAATTAATTTTGTTTTTAAAAACTCTTGATGAAAAGATGCTAAAGAAAGAATTTGAACCACCCTGGGAAGGGAAAACTACAATCTTTGAATGTATAGAAGCTCAAATTGAGCATTCAAGAGAACATCTTGAAAAGATAAAAAAGTTAAAGCTTTATGATTAAATTTTTTTTGTACTTTAAAATTTTAAAATCTCTATAATTGTCATCCATTTTTGAAATTTCTTTTAACTCTGGTATGAATCTTAAGTGATGTTTTTTACAAATCATCTGGTTTATATTAATTAGTTCTTCATCAAATTTTTCATTAAATCTTACAAGAGCGTATAAAAGAGCCAACTTTGAAAGAATGAAATACTCAAAATTATTCTGCTCAGATGAAAGATTAAGTGCTTTCTCAATTATTTTGAAAGTTCTTTCCTTATTCTTTAAATGATAGGAATTATATATTCCTATGCCTGCCAGTACCATAGGGACAGGAAAGCTATAATTAATTTCTGAACAGGTAGAAAGAGCTCTTTGATAATATTCTATACCACCATTTTCTTTCAAAAAGAAAAAATTACCAAGAGTATAATAATAAAAAATTTGTTGAATTCTTAAAGAATAATCGTTAATTATTTTTTCAGCTTTTTCTAACAATTTTTCTGCTTCTTTAAAATTTCCCATTTCAATCAACAAGTTTGCATAGGAAATTAATGTTGCAGGTAAATTGATATACATTTTGTTCTTCTCTTTTAATTTATACGAATATCTATGACAGGCTTCTGATTTCAAAAATTCACCCATCTGAAAATATGTATTTCCGAGATTTGTTAAATAAGGAGTAAAAAACCTTTCTCCTCCTATAATCTTTGCTTTTTTTATACATTCCGTATAATTTAACTTTGCAGAAAAATAATCGCCTAGTCTATAGAAAAAAAGCCCTGAAAAATTTTTTGTCATTAAAAAAACCTTTTTGCTTTCTTCATTTTCATCAATAATTTCAAATAATTTCAGAGCTTCCTCTATTTTATTTTTACCTTCGTTTATTCTCCCTGTAATATAATATAGCCATGCTAAAGAATTTAACAACTTTACCTTTTCTAAACTATTATCCTTTACCACTTTCATCAATTCCTGTATCATACTGTAAGCACTGTAAAAATTACCCTCTCTTATGAAAAAATAAATAAGACCTATTCCAGCTTCAAAAATTTCTTCAAAACTGTGAGAAGTTTTGTAACTCTCAAAATATCTTTTCTTTTTTTCTTCAATTTCTATTAAACTTGAAATGTAAGTATCTTTTTCTTCAATTTCTTTCAAATTAATCTCATAAACATAGAAATCTCTATTATATAAATTTATTTTCTTTAAAACTCCAAAAGGATATTTTTCTTTTAAAATTTTATAAACATTTTCAGAAACCAAAATTTTTTCAGATGAAGAAAATTTATTTATATCTTTTACAAAATCTACTCCCTTACCTGAAACTATTAAATTTCCTGTCTCATCTATATCAGTTTCTACCTCATCAAAATGGACGGAAAATTTTATCAAGATATTAAAGTTTTTTTTCAAAATTTCGTTTATTTGTACACAGGATATAATCATTTTTTCAAAATCTCTTGGGGAAACCTCTGGATATCCAAACACTGCAAAAATTGCATCTCCTATATATGAAACAACTTTTCCACCATTTTTTTTTATTATTTCTTCACAAATCTTATAAATTTCTTTTAAAATTAAAAAAACTTCTTCAGGCTTTCTCTTCTCTGATAAACTTGTATAACCAACAAGGTCACTAAAAAATAAAACTAAACTTTTTTTCAAAATATTCTCATTCATTCAAAAACTCAGAAAAACCGTATTTTTTTACAAAAGCATTTCTCTTTTCCTCATTCATATTCAAAATGATTTCATCTAAAAAATTTTTAAATTCCTCATAATATTTTTTAGTCTCCCTCTCTAATTTCTGCGATACCATAAAAAGAGTTTCTCTTAATTTCAATGTATAAATAAAGTTAAAAACATTTTTCTCAAACTTTCTTGCTTCTCTCTCAATATCAAAAATTTCGTAAAGTTTTTGAGTATCTTCACTGTATTTCTTCCATAAAAGTAGTATTTTTAAGACATAACTTCTATAAATTAATTCATCTAAAGAAGTGGAAACTGCATAACTTAAAATTTCGTATATTAAACTTTCAGCTTCTTCAAATTTCCTCTGAGCAATTTTCAATAAAACAAAATCACATTTTCCAAAATTTAACATTCTTTTACTTTTTACTTCTTCAAAAATCTTTAAAGCTTCTAAAAATCTTTCTTCTGCATTTTTTAAATCATTTTTATCCATATATATTCTTCCAAGACCTAAATTGCCATAACCATCACCGAGTCTATTTCTAATTTTTTTATTTAATTCTAAATAAAATTTAAATTTTTCTTCTGCTAAATCATTCATACCTATATCATTATAAAGTTCTCCAAGGTTGTTATGGACAATTGCAAGTAAAAGCATGTCTCCTGTTTTCTCTGCCCATTCCTTTGCCTTTAATAATATTTCTTCCGCCTTTTCTATCTTTCCAGCACACCTTAAAGTATCTCCTAAATTGTTATAAAGAGTCCCTATTCTTTCAATTTTTTGGATTTTCTCTGAAAGCTCAATTGCCCTTTCAAAATCCTCAATCGCCTCATCAAGTTTACCTTCATCCATCTTATATATAGCAAAACGATCGTAAATACTTATTAGAAATGAATTCTTTCTATCTGAATCAATTTGTTCCTTATTTAAAATTTCAAAGGCATTATTTAGGTCATTAATCGCAAGATCAAGAGCTCCTGTTAAATAATTTAACCATGAACTGAAGAGTAAAACTTTTATTTTTTTTATATTATCTTTTGCAACAGAAGAAGCTTTTTCTAAAAAATAGGCTGAGCTTTTATAATCACTAATACTTTGATAATGATCCGACAGAGAATAATATAAGTTATATTCTTCTTCCTCATTTTTCACGAAATTAAAAACTTCATTATAAACATCCATAGCTTTGTCTTTTTTACCTAATCTTGAAAGAATTTCTGCAAGATTTAAATTTATTTCAAATTTTTTTTCTTTTAAAACATTGTACTTATCAGAAATCTCTTTAACTTTTTCAAAATCTTCAAGAGCCTCATAATAAAGACTTTTATCTTTTAAAATTTTTCCGTTTTCTAAATAATAAAAAGCTGACTTTTCAAAATTTTCACCCCTTTCAAAGTGATAAGCAAGTGACTTATAATAATTTCTTATATGCTCAGGTAATATAATTCTTTCAAGTGTTTCTGCAACTTTTAAATGTACTTTCTTTTTTATCTCCTCTATTATGCTTCTATAAATTGCCTCTCTTATCAGATAGTGTTTAAATATATATTCAATTCCAATAAATATTCCTGCTTCTCCCTTATGTCTTATAAAATCAAGTTTTTCAAGATTTTGAAGATAGTAAAAGACAGGTCTTTCAACAAGCTCCTGCAAAATTATATCCCAAAAATTTCTACCAATTACGCTCGCTCTTTGTAATACTACCTTTTCCATTAAAGGTAAGTTATCAACTCGTGAGAGGATTATTTCTTCAAGTGTATCTGGAATTTCTATTTCACTTATATCTTTTATTTGAACCCACTTCCCCTTAACTTTTTCAAAAAATCCCTTTTCAATTAAAATTTTAAGTATCTCTTCAATATAAAGGGGGTTCCCTTCTGACTTTTTATATATAATTTCTTTCAAATAAGGTTTAATTACTGCAATATTTAAAAGGTTTTCTATTAAGAGATTTGTTTCCTCTTCTTTAAGTTCTTTTAAACTTATTTCTTTAAAATCTTTCTCTTCTTTTAAATGCTCTAAAAATTTAAATATTTCTCCCTTTTCATAAAGAGGTCTTGATACAATAACTATGAATATTTCTCTTTCTCTTAAAAACTCTATTAGATAATGTAATAAAGATAATGAGCTTGGGTCAGCCCAATGAAAATCTTCGATACAGAAAAGTAATCCTTCTTTTGATAGTTTTTCAAAAATTGTCTTGAATGTATAAAATAAAATGTTTTGAAAAATACTTGATTCAAATTTTTCCTTTAAACTTTCAATTCCAAAAAAATCATACAAAACTTCAAGAATTTTTATTTCTTTTAGTCTTTCTTTTGGAAAAATAGTATTAACGAATTCATCAATTCTATTCTTTATATTTTCTCTATTATCGTCTTCTTTTATTTCTATAATTTTCTTTAATAAACTTTCAAAAGGAAAATAGACAGTTTGCCCAAAAGGTAAAAACTTTGTTTCATAAACTTTAACATTATATTTTTCAATATTTTTAATGAATTCAAAAAGAAAGCGGGATTTACCAATTCCCGGCTCTCCCATTATGATAATTCCCTTAAGCTTTTTATCTATTAAAAATTTTTCAAAATGAAAAAGAGCTTCTTCCATTTCTTTTTCTCTTCCTACCATTTCTGAATAAAGTCCTTCAATTCCTCTTATTTTTCCTCTTTCTTTTTTTGGTTCAATAACTTTATATAAATTTATTTCTTCTTTTTTGCCTTTAAGTAAAAATTTCCCTTTTTCTTTTAATTCAAAAATTTTTGAAAGCTTTTTTGAAAGGGCTTCTGTTATGACTATTTCATCTTCTCCTGCTACCTCCTTAACTCTTTGAGCTGTATTTACGGTGTCCCCTATTAAGGTATATTCTTTATAGTCTTTGTTTCCTAAAAGGCATAGAACTGCCTCTCCATAGTGTACCCCTGCCTTTATAGATATATTTACATTCTTTATATTAGATATCTCTTTTATCTTATTTTTGATATCAAATATTGATAGGATAACCCTTTCATAGGGATTTTCAACTATCTTTGGAGCACCAAACCATATCATAATCTCTGGCCACATAAATTTACCAACTTTACCTTCATATTTTTCAACAGAGGAATTTATTTCTTGGGAGAGGATTAATAAGAAATCCTTAAATTCCTCTTCAAGTATAAATTCATCTTTTAACTCTTCGTAATTTGAAATTTCAAGAAAAGAAACACAGCATCTTTTTATTTCCCCCTCTAATTCTACCTCTTCTAACTTTGTTCCGCAACCAGCACAATATTTCGCTTCATATACATTTTTAAACCCACATCTTGCACATATTTTAAACTTCATTATTTTATTATAATTCATAAGTTGTTTTAAAAAAAATTTTCAAATGGTACATATTTTAAAAATCGTTTCTTTTAAGATGTGATTTATAGCAGGAAAATCAAGGGGCATTCTTAAGTTTTCAAATTCATTTTGTGTTTTTTCACTCAAATTTTAAAGGATGAATATTTTTATAATTTCAATTATTTCAATCAATGTTTTAAAGAGCTTACTCCACATCTTTTTCCTTCATACTTATTCCATATGGGAATAAAATAAGTAGGTTTTTTTAATAGGACTCTTTCTCAGTAAGGCTTATAATAGGTACTTTATTAAAATATTCATCTTCTATTTTCTCCTCCATCTGCTTTGTCTTAAAAAGCAAGTACTCAGGTGCACGTATGAATCTTAAATTCAATTTTTCTATGAGAATTATAAAGGATATAGTTAAATTTTTTAAGGTATATGACGAATTTTTAAAAACTTAATATCTTTTGGCCTCAAAAATATATCAATTTCTAATTGCAATTTCAGAATCATAAAGAATTATAATTAAAATCATTATTATGTGTAAGAGAATATGTACTTTTATCTTTGTTATCTTTTTACTTTTAATTTTCTTCCTATCTTTTTACTTTCATTTAACCCTTCCAAGGAGGAAGGGCTCTATTACCCTGGAAGGATTAAAAGATACTGTTATTGTAAGATTTAACGAATACGGTATTCCATGGATTCAAGCAAAAAATACTCATGATCTTTTCTTTGTTCAGGGTTTTTTACATGCCCAAGATAGGCTATTTCAGATGGATATATGGCGAAGAATCTGTGAAGGAAAATTATCAGAAATATTCGGTGAAAAGTTATTTAAAATTGATTCTTTTTTTAGATTAATCGGAATAAAAAGAAACAGCGAATTGTTGTTTAAATCTCTGTATCCCATTGAAGAGGAAATTCTTAAAAGTTACACAGAAGGTGTGAATGCTTTCATAGAAAAATGTAAGGGGGTATTACCTATAGAATTTTTAATTTTAAGGTATTTTCCTGAGATATGGACTCCGATTAATTCAGTAGAAATTGGAAAACTAATTGGCTGGAATTTAAACTTTTCCTTTATAGGTGACCTAATTTTCACAACAATAAAAAATAAAAAAGGTGGGGATATTTTAAAGAAGGTATTACCTCATTATCCAGAGGATGCCCCCTTTGTAAGTGACGCAAATTTTGAAAAGGAAATAAAAGAAATTAAAAATATTTCATCAATTTTAAAGAATTTTTACAATTTCACCATGACATCAAACGCCTGTGCTATAAAAAATCCCACATTCCTACTTAATGATCCCCATCTTGAATTTACCTTTCCTCCTATTTGGTATTTCAACATTCTACAAATCGACACGTTAATTTTAATGGGTTTTTCAATTCCTGGTATTCCATTAGTTATTTTGGGGAAAAATTCAAAAATTGCAGTTGGTGTAACATCTTTATCTCTTGATGAAGGTGACTTCATAAAATTTAAAAAAGAAAAAATTGATACAATTTTTGAAGAAATAAAAGTCAAAAATAAGACTAAAAAAATAAAAATTTTATTGAAAGACAACTTACCGGTGATTAAGGAAGATAAGGAGTATGTATTTTGTTATTTCTGGCGTGGATTTCTTATATCACATGAATATTTCTCAATTTATAATTTGTACTTATCAAAAAATGTCTTTGACGCAAAAAGGTCACTTAGGGAATTCAAAACTCCCTCTTTAAATTTTATTATTGCTGATAATTCAGGAAACATTTTATATACTCCCTGTGCGTGGATTGAAAGAAAAAAGGAAATATCAATTTTAGAAAGAGACAGTATTCCAAAAGATTTTTTATTACCTGATGAAATTCCATATATTTTAAACCCTCCTTACCTTTTCTCTACAAACAACCCACCTTTCAGAGATTTTCCTTATTATCTTTCTGTTTACTTCTCCTTTTCTGCGAGGGCAAAGAGATACGAAAAAAATTTAAAAAGAATGAAAGAAATAAATCTTTTTTCTTTAAAAAATATTCAAAACGACATTAAAAGTGAATTTTCAAAATTTGTTCTTGAAAAAGTTTTTAATGCTTGTAAAAAAATAAATTTAAATAAAAAAGAAAAAAAGATTTTAGATATTTTAGAGAAATGGGATCACTCCTTTGACAAAAATAAAGTCGAACCATATTTATACACCAAGCTAATTTTAAAAATCATGGAGGAATACTTCAAACCACTCTTAGGTGATACTCTCTATAGAGAATTTATAGATTTAGCCTCTGTTCCTTTTTCTTCCTTTGAAATAAATTTAAAAAACGGAAATATAAACGATGAGATTATAGTGTCAGCTTTTAGAAAATTTGCAAAAGATGTAAAATTTGAAAAATACGGGAAACATGCAAAAGCTACGTTTAAACATCCCTTTTCAAATATTTTCATTCTTAAAAAATTTTTCACAAAAGGTCCCTTAAGTGTCTCAGGAAGTTTGGAAACACCAAACAAAATGGGTTACTCTCCACTGAAACCTCTTGACATAATTGAGGGACCTTCAATGAGAATGATTGTTGATTTGAAAAATGACAACATTTACATAGTATTACCACCAGGCCAAAGTGGCAACTTTATTGATAAAAATTCATCTGACCAACTGAAGTTATGGGAAAAAGGAGAATATATAAAGATTGAAAAAGAAGATTTTAATAAAGTTCTTAAAATTTTACCAAAATAAGAATCATGTGCTTTTAGCTTATAAAACTTCTCAAAATTATTACTTTTTAAAGTACAATCTTTAAAAGAACAAAAAATCCTAAAACTATATTTAAATAAAATTCTTTAATCTACTGATGCGATATTTTAAAAGAATTTCTATGAATCTTTCATCTTCGAAGGGATTTTTAAAAGAGAAATAAAGATGACTTTTGCATTTACAATCAGAGGATCCAAACTTTTCAACATTTTCATATATACTTCCAAGTTCTTTTGAAATTGCACATTCAATCTTCTCTGATGACCTTATTTCTATGGGTTTTATGTTTTCAAAATAAGAGATAAGGTAATCTATATGCCATTTTACATTTTTATTTTTTTTCAAATGTCTTTTGACTCTTTTGCTTAAAGAATTCATCGCAGAACCAACATAAAGGTAATATCCCTTTTCAAAAAATTTTCTTCCAAGCTCGCCAATCCTAATTGTTATATCTTCTTTTAATTCTCCGTAAATTATATAACTTCCTTTATCTTTTCCCTCTCTATCATATACATGCCATGGAATCTTAAGCTCTTTTATAAACTTAAAACTTCCGCCTTCATCTAGTTTTATAGATATTGGCTTTATCAAAATACTGTTTCTATATTCTGATAAAGTCCTTGAAAACAAAGGATCTGTATGAAAGTCTGGTAAAAAATATTCAGCCTTGGAAAAGTAAACAACAAAAATTATAATTCCTTTATATTTAGCAATTAACTCAACATGGTTTCTACCCCTTTCTGTCACCGCATCGGGAAACATTGCTATACCATCATTATAAAGTGTGCATGACTTTACTTCAAGAGGAAAAAGATCTCCACCCTTTTCAAGAAGAAAATCTATCCTTTTATTACCAATTCTGATTTCTTCCTCTTTTAATTTATAACTTTTCAAATCTTTAATAAACCCCTCTTTTAAAATTTCTTTTACAACATTATTTGTATGATGAGTATCAAGACATATAAGTTCATTTTCTCTTAAAGTAGCAAAAACTTTAAAATTAAAATTACCCCTATTCTTTTTCAAGTAAAGAATTCTACCTGGAATCAAAAGTTCCCATAACCTTCCAGGATTAGGAAGGTAAGCATTCAATTTTCTATTTCCAGAATAACATTGAACGGTGAATCTGTTTAATCTTTTAAGGAAAATTGCTTTTTTAATTTTCAAACCTCCTTTAAAAATTTATTATAAGATTAATTTTTCTTTTAAAAAATTGCAAATTTTAGTTTACTTCAATTAATATTTCTTTATAAATTTTAAAAAAGGAGAAAAAATGGAATTTAAAGATGATGGAAAAATCATCGTGATAATCTTTGAAGACGGTGAAGACCTCATTCAAAAAGTAAATGAACTTTCCCAAATTTTTAAAAGTGAAAATGTTCTAACAGTTATTTCAGCCTTAGGAATGATGAAAGAAATTAAAATGGGATTTTGGAACGGAATAGAGTATGAGATACATAATGAAAATGAACCTTCTGAAGTACTAGGGATTTCAGGTATTATAACTCCTAATACTTCTCCTAACTTTCATTTCCATGTTACTATAGGAAAAAGAAATGGTGAAGTTAAAGGAGGACATTTAATCTCTGCAAAAATATCAAACACTTTGGAAATGTTTCTAATAAAAGGTAACATTGCTGTTGAAAGAAGAGAAGAGAAAGGTTTGAAAAAACTAAAAATAATATGAAACTTTTTATTAAAGTTCTTTCACATGAACTCTCACCAGCGAAATTTGAAATATTAGATGAGAATCAAAATCTGATCTATAAAGTGTATGAAAAAAAATCAGAGTGGTTATGGGAAAACATTTTAAGGCTAACAAAATTTAGAGCTTTGATGAAATATACATTAATAATAAAAGATTTGCAGAAAGACATGGAAATTTATCTTGAAAGAAAGGTTTCCTTTTTTAAACCGAATTATAGCCTTTTAAATACCGATATGGATCTTTTAATCAAATTTAACTATAAAGATTTTTTAGGGAGAGAATGGGAAATTAAGAATAAATATAACGAATTAGTAGGGAAAATCCGTATAAATAAACTTTTTAAACTTGGTGAACGTAGAGTAAGTTTATTTGATAATCAGAACAGAATAATAGGTTTTTACCAGTGGAAAATAAGAAGTATCTTCTTTACTAAAGGTTCTATCTGCTTCATAAATCTTTTAGAAAATAAGGAAATTTTTAAAATAAGCCTTTTAACATTTGCTTTAATAGATATTCTCTTTGTTCAACAAAGATAAAATCTTTCAAAGTACCACTTCCTCAAATCTCCTACTTTTTGGTATCTGACTTTTTAATTTACTACCTCTTTTTACACCAACTCCGAGACAAATGCTGTCATAAACTAAAATTTTGTATCCGTCTTCTTCATTTTTATTTAAATAAATTTCAGAACCTTTTAAAACTTTTAAGGCATCTGAAGAATTCTTTATCTCGTAAACGTTTTTCCTAATGAGAGGAAAAAGAATTTGTGCAGAATTTGTTGTGAGTTTATATTCATCTTTATGCAACCTTGCTATTCTCATACCTTCTCTAAAAGAATGAGGAACTTCAAATCTTTCAAAATCCTCTGACAAAAGCCATATGTCATTTGAAAATTTAAAAATCTTATCATCAAAATAAGAAGTATCTATTCCGAAATAACTTTCTAAAAATTTTAAAAATTTACTAATTTCATAATCTTTTTTCTTCAATATCTTTCTATACTCCCTTTTAAGGAAACTTTTCTTTTCTCCTTTCAATCTATCAACTTTTTTTAATTTAACAATAAAAAAACCTTCCATGAAGGATCTATGGGGCCAAATTCTTACAGCCTTTTCTATTTCCTTTGAAAACTTCTTTCCCTTATAATAAACAAATCCTCTACCCTCACCGATTCCCAAATCATCTATTCTTAAAACTTCAAGGGGAAACTTCTTCAAAATTTCATCTATTAGTTCTTCATTTTCTTCGACAGTTAAAGTGCAAGTAGAATAAACAAGCTCTCCCCCTACTTTCAAGGATTTTACCGCAGAAATTAAAAGTTTTTTCTGTATATTTTTAAAATAGTTAACTTCTCTTTCATTCCACCATGATAGCACTTCCTTAGATTTATGAACTGTTCCCATACTAGAACAGGGAGCATCTACTAACACTTTATCAAAAATCTCGAAATAATAATCACCAAATTTTACTCCATCAATCATGGTAACTGCTGTATTTATAAGACCAATTCTATCAATGTTATGTGTAAGTGCCTTTATCCTGGGTAAATGAATATCATTAGCAACAATAACTCCTTTGTTTTTCATCATCTCGCCCATTTGAGTTGCCTTTGATCCTGGTGCTGAAGCAATATCAAGAACTAACTGATTTTCTAAGGGATTTAAAATTTTAGCTGGTAAGAGAGAACTTTTTTCCTGAATATAAAAAAGCCCAGCATAATGCTCAAGTGTCTTACCCAATTCAAAAGGCTCATAAAGAACCTCAAAAGAATTCTCATAGACTGGATTTTCTTTTAGCAGAAACCCTTTACCCTTTAATCTTTCCTTAATAAAATTTTTATCTGTTTTTATCTGATTAACTCTTAAAACCTTGGGGAATTCCTCCCTAACAGATTCAAAAAAATCCTTTGTCTCCTTTGTACCAATAAGATTTACAAGATATGAATAAAAGGAAGTATTTTTAAACAAGATTTCTTGACAATTCTCTTATATTATCAGCACATTCTTTAATCTTTATTGCCGAATTTACTACATTTAAATCTTCTGTTTTTTGAGTTATCGTATTTGCCTCTTTCAAAATCTCCTGACCGTAAAAATCAACTCTTTTTCCCCAGGGACCTTTTTTAGCTTTGGTAATCTCTCTTATATTTTTTAAATGGGATTTAATTCTTATAACCTCTTCATTGATTTTAGATGGATCTATACCCTTTAAATTTAACTTTATCTTATCAATCTCCTTCAAGATTGCTCTCTTTATCTCTTCACCCTCCTTTAACCTCTTTTTTTCAAGCTCAAAAACAGATTTTTTCAAAATCTTCTTTAAAATCTTCCATATTTTCTTTTCAGGATAAACAAAGTTTATTAAACCTGGAATTTTAAAAGGATCAATGGCAAATAAAAAATTACTTCCTTTAGTAGTTTTTAATGAATTGAAAATTTTTTTATTAATTTTTAATTTAATACCAGTATCAACAAAATTTACTTTAACTATGAATTTTCCATCCCTAAGATATTTACTTAAAAATTCCCTAACCTTAGCTTCCAGTCCTGGTATTTCTGGAGAGATAAAAACTTTAAACTCAGAACCTTTAGAATTAAGAGAAATAATTTCTGCTTTGCAGTGAATTCCAGACTCTTTTAAAGACACAGTACTTGCACCAGTCATACTTTTAATTCCACTTTTTACTATCATTCGAGAATTACATATTCAAAAAGAAGATCAGAAATAAAAAAGTAAAAAACATCAAAGAAGACTAAAAAGTAAATATAGTTTAAATTCAAAAATTTATCTTCAAGTAATGTATTTAAAGCAAAAGTTGCTGAGACAAAAGGCGGAATAAAAAGGGGAATTAAAACAATTGGAAGTAAAAACTCCCTTGCCCTTGAAGAAAAAGTCAGAAAAGAAAGTATCACACCGAGAATCGAAAATCCAAAGGAAAATAAAATTATAATAATTAAAAAGTAAAAAATAGGAGGGAAATTAACATTAAGAAAAACCGAAAAAATTATCATCAAAATTACCCCAGAGAAAAATTGAAACAAAAACATAGACAAAGTCTTTGAAATAAAAATATAATTTCTAGGAATCGGGAAAGTAAGAAGTGAATAAATTCCTCCTGTTTCAAATTCCAAAGCAGTCACCCTCTCAAAACCGAGCATACCTGCGAACATAAAGGACAAAAAATAAAAAAAAGAAAAGAGTTTTAAATCAAAAATCCTTTCTACTCCAAAACTTAAAAGAAAAAGAAGCAAAAATGAAAATAGTAAATAAGGTATAATTATTTCTTTTGTCCTAAATTCAAGTAAAACATCTTTTTTAATTAAATATATTATTTGCTTCAAAAATTAAACTACCTCAAGTTTTCTAAGACATTTTGTACATACCTTTACCTTCTTTATCTCTCCACCTATTTTTGCTCTTCTTGTATGTAAATTAACTTTAAATTTTCTTGCTGTCACTCTGTGAGAGTGGGAAATCTGCCTTCCTATAACTGCCTTTTTACCACATATTTCACACATCATTGGCATATTAAAACCTCCTTTTATAGATTTAATTATATCAAAAAAATATGTTGAAATCAATTGAAAAATAAATATTCAAAATTTTAGAATAACCTTTTATGAGAAAAAACTTAAAAAATTTATTTTTAATCCTTTTGATTATTTTACTTTCAAAGTATATACAAATAATTGGATTGATCTTCAGCTTTTCAAAAGTAGAATACTATTTTTTTAACGTGAAAGATGAGAAATTAAAGTTAAAAATAAATGATAAAATTAAAAAGATACAACTTCATATAAAAACTTCCATACCAAAAACTTTTCATTTATACAATATTGAAAATAAATTTATAGACTCATTTTTTATCTCAACAGGGCATATAGAAAAATGGCTGTTTTATGGATTTATAGTAGAAAGTAACGAGATGATCATAAAAATTAAAAAAAAAGAAAATGATACTGCTTCAATCTTAATTAGAGGAGCACTGCTAAAGTTTAATAATGAAGAGGAAATATATGTAAAAGCAGAAGATTTAAAAAAATTTGTTGAGTTTGATAAGGAATTTAAAATGAGAAGTAAAAAATTAATACCAGATCTAAAAAGTTTTTTTTATAATCTTTCATCTTCATGGGATGCTTACTGGTATAAAAGTATTATTTTAAGTGGTTACAGTTATGACAAAAATTATTATAGAAAACAAAACCCTCAATTTGCCCCATTGTATCCACTTTTATGCAAAATTACCAGTTACTTCTTAAAAAATACTGAATTATCTATGATATTTGTGAGCAACTTTTTAGGATTGGTTGCCTTTTATGTTATCTTCTTCATTACTTATAACCTTTACGGAGAAAAAAGTGCTTTCCGAATTTTAATTCTATACTCACTTTATCCTGGTGCCTTATTCTTTACAGTTCCTTATTCGGAATCAACAGCAGTTTTGATTTCCTCTATTTCTTTTTACTTTTTGATTAGAAAAAATTACAATTTATCTTTTCTACTTATAGGAATAGGAACAGCAGCAAGGTTTCACCTAATCTTTTTTAGTTTATCCTTTTTACTCATTTATATAATATACGAAAGGAAAAATATTAACATTTTGAAAATAATTTTTTATTTCATTTTAACTTGCAGCGGTATTCTAATATACTCAATTTACCTTTGGTTAAAATTTAAAGAACCATTAGCCCATTACCTACTCTGGAAATACGCCTGGGGAAATGAAAATGGAGTTATGAATTTCTTTAAAAATTTAATCTTTCTTTTTCTAATAAAAGAGATTACTATTATACCTCTTCAAACGTATCTTGTTATATTTTGGCTTTTTTATTTTTCTCTTAGACTCTATTCAAAAAAATTCAGCACAAAAGATATAATTTTTATCACAAGCTTAATCCCCTTTATAGGAATATTAATTTCAACTCTATCACAGGGACATCCTAATGTATATCTTACTTCTTTACCACGTTTTTTTTACATAATATTCCCCCTTTTTTGGGTACTTGAAAGAATTATGAATAGCACCCAAATTTTAATTTTTTCTATAATTTTTGCTATAATGCTTTTCTGCCACGCTCTTTTTTTTAACAAAATCAGCGTGTTTAGTTATGTTCCTTGATAAAAATATTCTCTATATCTAAACTTCATAACTTAAATGGAAAATTTAAGAAAGAGCTTGATCAGTCTCATTTAAATTACTTAAAATAAAGACCCTAGATATGATACTTATCCTAATTATTTTAAATCCAATTTTTGATGAAGAAAAATTCTTTTCAGTTACATCAAAGAAATTAAATTTACCCCTCAATGAAATCTCTCTTGACAAAGAAGGTTTTGAAATTTATGGTTATGGTAAGTTTAGGTTAAAAATTTTTGATAATCTTATATTTTCACCAATAAAGGCACCTACTTACATAAAAACAATCTCAGAAGGAGTATTGCAAAATTCTGACTCCTTATGGGCTTTAACATACTATGGATTTGCAAGGATGGATGAAGGAGTAAGAAGGGGTTTGATTGAAAAACCCCATAAGAGATTAATTGATTCTTTAAAAGAAATAAATCCAAAAAAATATCTTAATAATCTTTTTGATTTTTTAGAAATTAAAGAAAAAATAGAAATAAAAGATGAGAATCTACTAAAAGGGTTAATATTTATTTTAAAAGGGGTCAAACTTTATTTGGATGAAATAAAAGAATTTACAAAGAATATAAAAGAAGAGGATTTTGAGAAAGTATTAAAAGGGCTTGAAGAGAAAAATGAAGATGGACTTTCAAATCCCCAGATTGAAAAAATGGTTGAAAGTGTTGATTTTAAAATAATTTCAAGACTTTCAAATGATTTAAGTTTTTTTGTTCAAAAAGGAACTCAATTTTTAAAAAACTCTTCCTTTGATAATCATTTTGAATTAAATTCAAGTTATGGAAAAATAATTGTAGGCAGGAAAGAGAATAACATTTATGATTCACCTTTTTATCTTTTAATAATTGAACCTGAGGGAAATGATGAATATCTCAATTCCTCTTTAACTTATAAAAATTTTCCTTTAAGCATACTGATTGATATAAGTGGTGATGATAAATATAAAGGAAGAAACGGTGTAGGTCTATCTGGAACTTCTATTTTAATTGATTTAAAGGGTAATGATGAATATGTTGGTGAAAAAATAACTATTGGTGCAGGTTTATTTGGATATGGAATAGTTTTGGATTTTGAGGGAAATGATAAATACTTTTGTGACTCCTATGGAGAAGGGGCAGGTTTATTTGGAGTAGGAATTTTGTCCGATTTAAAAGGTGACGATTTTTATGAAGGGTTTCAAGGGATTCAGGGCTTTGGATTTGTTAAAGGATGTGGTCTTTTGATAGATAGAGAGGGAAATGACTTTTATATTGCAAGAAATGACACAGTAAAATATCCGTCTCCTCAAAGTGAAAGACACAATGTTTCACTTGCGCAAGGAACAGGCTTTGGCACGAGAGCAGATTTTACTGATGGACATTCACTTGCAGGAGGAATCGGTTTTTTAATTGAAGGAAGTGGTAATGATAAATATTTATGTAGCGTTTTTGGTCAAGGTTGTGGATACTGGATGGGTTCAGGATTTTTAGTTGATTTTGATGGAAATGACGAATATAAAGGTGTTTGGTATACGCAGGGAGCCTGTGCCCATTTTGCTATTGGAATGCTTATGGATTTAAATGGAGATGATAAATATAAAACAGAAATGAATATGGGAATTGGAGCAGGACATGATTTTTCTCTTGGATATTTTATAGACTATAAAGGAAATGAATTATACGAAGCGCCGAATTTAAGCCTTGGCTCAGGAAACGCAAATGGAATGGGAATATTCATTGATTATGAAGGCAATGACGAATATAAAACAAAAGGGGGAATAACACTTGGTAAGGCAAATATAGATTTAGGCATAATCCCTTCTTTAAGAAAGTATATAAAATGTATTGGTATATTTATTGATGTAAAAGGAAAAGATAAATATTATGAAAAATTCGCAAGAAATAAAAAAATATGGAAACAAAAGATACGAATTCCTGCAGAGATAAATATAGGGATTGATTTTTAACAAAAATACTAATTATAATTTTCCTCTGATAAAAAGAAAAAAGATTGAACATGATATTCATCCACTTTTAGATGATTTAAAAAAGTTTTTTGAAAAAGAAGATGATATAGTTTTTGTATACTTCTTTGAAAGTTATGGTAAAGGAAAGATTTCGCCTTTAAGTGATATAGATATCGCAATTTATTTAAAAGAAAATAAAAATTTTTTTGAAAAAAAATAATTCTTTTTTCAGAAATTTCAAGAATATTAAAAACTGATGAAATTGACCTTATAATTCTGAATGAAGCCCCTCTTTCACTTATACACTCTGTGTTTAAGACAGGTAGATTATTCCTCTCAAAAAATGAAGAAAAGAGAATTTCTTTTGCTAAAAATTTAAAAGAATATATAGAATTTTCTTGCTATAGAGAAAGATTTTTCAAAGCAATGAGTAAAAGAATAAAGGAAGGTAAATTTGGTGAGTGAAAATGTAATAAGAAAAAGGTTAGAAAGATTAGAAGAAAGTATAAGGAGATTGAGAACGAAAAAATGTAAGTGAGGAAGAATTCTTAAAAAATTGGGAAATGCAGGATATTGTTTTAAGGGAGTTTGGGGTATATGAAAATTTAAACAAAATTGACGATTTAAAAAGATTTTCTTTTTATGTAGAAAAATTTATAGAGGCCCAAAAATAATTTTGATTATTTTTAAATTAGTTCACAAAAATATAGTAAATGAAGTGAAACTTAAAATGTCTTTTTATGATTTAGAAAGCACCGAAAATGCAATCTACTTTATAATTCAAATCTGGAGATATCGCTTTCAATATTAGGTTTTGGAGTATCCTTTTTAGCATGGGCTTTTACATATCTCGCTTGGAGAAATAGAAAATACTTTAAAAATTGTTGAAGAAATGCGCAGAGGATTTGAAAGAACTCATGAGGAGATTAAAATAGGGTTTAAAAAAGATACATAATGAAATTAAAAATGATTTTGAGGGGATGCATGATGATTTAAGACTTATAGTACTTTTAACTCTCGCAGAAACAAAAAAGGAAAAACAAAAACTTGCCAAAAAATTAAAAGAGAATAAACATCTTTACTATTTAATAATTTCTAAACTGTTAGCAAGAATTTACTCTAAAGTTTATCCTCTACTTTTTAACTCTTACTTCCAACTTAAAAAATTTTTAGTTCAGCTTCAAAATCATACCTTATAAATAGAATTATTTTTCACTTTAAATTACATTCTTATCACTAACATGTATAGAAAACTGAATGAACTATCTATTAATTTGAAGTAAAGTAGAATAGGACTTTAATTATGTAAAGAATAATATAAGTCTTTATTATAACTTGAAAAAATCTTAAAGTAGGCTTAATAATATAGAGGGGGGAGTGTATGAAAAAAATAACTAAAATATTTTTCTTTGTGTTAGTTATACGTAAAATCTCAGCGGAAGGGATCAATGGAATGGAAGATGCGGTTCAAAGGTTCAGAGTTGGACAATTTGATAGATTTAAGAATTCACAAATTTTTGCGGGTTTTGACTCATTGAATACACGATTTATTGGTAACTGGCCATTTGGACCTTCATATGCAGTGGCATATGACTCTACGAGAGCTCTTGCTTTCTGTGGATCTGGAGGTGGTGTTTACATTTTAAATGTCTCAAGTCCTTCAAATCCAGTTAAAATCGGAGAAATTCATACCCGAGGATGTGTTAATAAACTTTTTTATCACCAATCGACTCAAAGGCTTTATATTGCAACAGGTGCAGGAGGTATTGAGATATGGGATATTTCACAAGCTACAAATCCTATAAAGAAAGGTTATTATTTTACACCTAGCTATACATATGATGTTTACGTTTCTGATAATTACGCGTATGTTGCTGATAGGGATGCTGGTTTAAGGATAATAAATGTGTCTAATCCATCAAATCCTTATCAAGTAGGCTTTTATGATACACCTGGTCGAGCCTACGGTGTTTATGTTACTGGTAATTATGCTTATGTTGCTGATGAGAATGCTGGTTTAAGGATAGTAGATGTTTCTAATCCGTCAAGCCCTTATCAAGTAGGCTTTTATGATACACCTGGTCTAGCCTACAGTGTTTATGTTACTGGAAATTATGCTTATGTTGCTGATGGGAGCACTGGTTTAAGGATAATAAATGTCTCTGATCCGTCAAGTCCTTATGAAGTAAGCTTTTATGATACGCCTGGCTGGGCCTTCGTTGTTTATGTTTCTGGTAATCACGTGTATGTTGCAGATGGGAAAGCTGGTTTAAGGATAATAAATATCTCTAACCCTTCAAACCCCTATCAAGTAGGTCATTATGATACACCTTACCGAGCCTACAGTGTGTATGTTTCTGGTGATCATGTGTATGTTGCTAATAACTCTGCAGGCTTAAGAATAGTAAATGTTTCTAATCCATCAAATCCCTATGAAGTAGGCTATTATAATACACCTCGTAATGCTTTTGATGTTTATGTTTCCGGAAATTATGCATATGTTGCTGATTTTGACGGTGGTTTAAGGATAATAAATGTTTCCAATCCGTCAAATGCTTATGAGGTGGGCTTCTACGATACACCTGGTTTTTCTCGTGGTGTTTATATCTCTGGCAATTATGCATATATTGCTGATTTTGATGCAGGTTTAAGGATAATAAATGTCTCTAACCCTTCAAACCCCTATCAAGTAGGCTATTATGATACACCTGGTCGAGCCTACGGTGTTCATGTTTCTGACAACTATGCTTATGTTGCTGATTTTGACGGTGGTTTAAGGATAATAAATGTTTCCGATCCGTCAAATCCTTATGAAGTAGGCTATTATTATACACCTGACCAGGCATATAGTGTTTATGTTTATAATAATTACGCTTACGTTGCTAGTAGAAATGCTGGTTTAAGGATAGTAAATATCTCTGATCCGTCAAATCCTTATGAAGTAGGCTATTATGATGCTGCATATGGCCAGACTTTTGGTATTTATGTTTCTGGCAATTACGCCTATGTTGCTGATGGAATTGCTGGTTTAAAAATAATAGATGTTTCTAACCCATCAAGTCCTAATCTGGTAGGCTATTATGATACACCTGGAACTGCTTATGATGTTCATGTTTCCGGTGACTATGCTTATGTTGCTGACGACCTAACTGGTTTTCAGATTTATCAATTCATTTTAGTAGATATAGAAGAAAATGCTTATTTCGGTGTAGCAAAGGTAAAGTTATTGAAGAATCCTGTTAAAGATAAGATTGAACTCAAACTAAATTTAGGATATAGCAGAGAAGAACTTGTCATTGAACTTTATAATGTCCTTGGTGAACAGGTTAAGACCTATAAAGTACTTGGATCTTATGGTGGCAAGGTTTGTCTTAACATAGATAAAATTCCTTCTGGTGTTTACTTCTTAAAGAGCAGTAGAGAAATTTCAACTGGTTTAAAAGTAGTAATCTCAAAAGGTAATTAGGGAAAAGGAAAATAAAAAAACAAATTTTCTATTGAATTTAAAATTTATAACATCTTTTATGTGTTTTGAAATAAGTCCTTGATCACGTTAGACAGCTTAAAATGAAAATCGTTGAATATAAATTATTTTATTTTTATCTTGTCACAACCAACATATATTCCTATTTTTACAATAAAATTTTAAAATATCTTAATTAATTAAAATAATTGATTATTCTTTTCCTCTTTTTTATTAAATATTTTTGCCTTACAGCTATAAATTATTATGGCATATATAGAATACCTATTCCGTAAGAAAATGCAGGTCTCCAAAGGAGCTCTTTTTCCTCTTTTCCAATTCTTATTTTTGCTGGTAAACAAAAACTCACTTCAGGACATAAGCGGAGCTTTTTACCAAGAGTAAAACCTAAAAATAAAGATGGAAACACTCCGTAAATTCCCACGCTGTCATCATCCCATTCAAATCCAATAGAAAAATAAGAAAATTTGCTACCAAAATAAATCACATCTGTTCCTAATATTAAAGTTGGTTCAAAAGTATACCATACAGGAAGTCCAGGCCATGTAGCAAGAATGAAAGGAAAAGACAAACTCGCTTTCAATTCTTTATCAAGGAATTTAAATTTTGGATCAATACCAAACCCCATTATTCCTACATATCTAAAACCAATGTCAATATTATTTGCAATTCCATATCTTCCTTTAAAATATGGAAATGGAATAGGTAAAAATTCGGTTTTATTTTCTTCATCCAAAAAAGCCATCTGTGAAACCCCGATTCCGAAACTTGCTTCACCCTTTTTTGTTGTATCAGGTCCTTCAAAGACATTCATAGTAATACAAGATGTTAAAAAAATAAATATTACAAAAAATCTTTTCATAAAACACCTCCTTTTAAAATAATTTATTTTGCATCTATTTTAACATCTAAAACACATATATAAGGTAATTCTCTATTTAAAAACTTTTTTGTCTCTTTTGAAATTGCTATTACCTTTTTAAAATCCTCATAAAAATTGCCTGAAACCATTACATCTTTAATCCTTCCTTTAATTTCTCCATTTTTTATTAAAAATCCAAGCCCCACATTAAAAGAATATTCACCTGCAAGGATATTTGACTGTCCTGCTCCGATTGTTTCATAAACGATTAAACCACATTCAATATCCTTTATAATATCTTCAAAAGTTTTTTC
Organism: Caldifarciminales bacterium; assembly: GCA_039630575.1. Taxonomy (GTDB): domain Bacteria; phylum Hydrothermota; class Hydrothermia; order Hydrothermales; family JAJRUZ01; genus JBCNVI01. The sequence goes on along the minus strand of JBCNUW010000009.1, from coordinate 36,894 downwards.
GCCTCTTTCAATTATAAAATTACAGAATGAACAGGTTGGTAAACTTTCAAAGGAACTTCTAAAGGCATTGCCCCTTGGCTTTATTCCTGTTTTTTTTGAAGTTTCAATAAAAAACAAGAAAATCATTCAATACTCCCTTTTCAATAAAATTAAATTTCTCAATCTTAATACCTTCATCATCAAAAGGAGCAGAACCTATAAGGTCTTCTCTTTCAGGGTCAAAGGTAATTGTAATGTAAGAAGATAAAATTTTTTCTCCTTTTTTATCTTTTAAAGGTGAAATACCCTTTTCAAAATTTTTACCATCAATCCCTGTAATTAATCCATGAGTAAAAAACTCTAAAGAAAAAGGAGAAAAGACAACGGGATATTTTCCACTCTTTATCTCTTCTTTTATTTTACATCTTTCAAGAAGAGAAATTACATATTCTAAACTCTTATCAAAGTTAAAGTGGGGCTTAAAATTTGCCTCGCCATTACCAATAAATACAACACCTGTTTCCATTAACCCAAAAACATAAAAATAATAAGAAAATATACTCTTTTTATAGCTACCTTTAAAACCATTTGAATTTAAAATCTTTATATTTTGATGAAATTTCGTTTACAATCTCTTTTCCTATTTCCAACCTCACCCTTTCTTCCCAGTTTACATCATGAAAAATCTTTAACTGAGAAGATGGGACCTTGTTTGGAAAATCAATATCTATTTCTTTGCCATAATTCATAGTTTCAATTGCCCTATTTACAATTTCCTCTGGATTTTCAAAAAGATTAAAGGACACAAACCCTCTTTTCCCATCTTTTATAATTCTAAGTCCAAAACCTTCTTCTTTCTTTTCATTGAATTCTTCTGGTTCATTTTGTTTGAAATTTATCTCATCTTTTATTCTTTTTTCGTAAAATATTTCATATTTTTTAATTCCCTTTTTTTCAATTTCTTTAATTAAATTTTCCATCATTTTCCCCCTATTAAAATATTTTTAATTCTTATATGAGGTGAACCAGTTGAAACAGGCAACGGATACTGCCCATTTTTGCCACATCCACCAAGCCCTCCCCGAAATACAAGGTCATTACCAACAGCATCAATATTTTTTAAAGTTTCAAATACATTTCCTGTTAAAATAACATCTCTTACAGGTTCTTTTATCTTTCCATCTTTTATTATATATCCACATTGGGCACTAAATGTAAACATTTCAAGTTCTGTCTGTCCACCAATAGAACCTTTCACATAAATACCATATTTTATATCTTCTATAAGTTCTTCAAAATTTTTTTCACCCGGCTCTATATAAGTACAACTCATTCTTACAATTGGTGGAAATCTATAATTTATTGCCCTTGCATTTCCCGTGAATTCTTCATTCATTAAAGATGCAGTATATATAGAATGAAGTCTTGAATTTAAAATACCATTTTTAATAAGATAGGTTTTTGAAGAAGGTGTGCCTTCATCATCATATTTATAAAATCCTCTTTCACAAACAATAGAGCCATCATCAATAGCATTTAAAATTTCGCTTCCAACTCTATTCCCTGGCTTCATTATCTCTTTCAATCTTTCATTTCTATAAATATGATCTGCTTCTGATAAATGACCAAAGGCTTCATGGATAAATACTCCTGCAATATCAGGGTCAAGAATTGCAGTATAAATTCCACCTTCAACTTTGTCACTTTTTAAAAGTAAAAAGGCATTTGAAATTGCCCTTTCAATATCTCCTTCTCTATTTAAAACTGTATCAAATCCTCTTTGATCACCAAAACTATCATGAAAAGGTTGAACCCTTGAACCATCAATAGCAAAAGCAGAAAAGGCAATTCCTGAGTATACTCTATTTTCTTCTATATAACTTCCATCAGTTCTTAAAAGAAATTTTTTTAAATCAACTTCATTATATTTTATAACCGCATTTCTTATCTTATCTTTTGCATTAAGAAAGAGCTTATTATAATTTTTAATCAACTCAACTTTTTCTGAAATAGAAACCTTTCTCGGGTCATTTCCCAGTTTGGGATAAAATTTATCACTAATAAACAGGGGTTTTTTTAAAAATATCTCTGATTTCTTTTCAAATTTTGAAAGAGAAGAGGATTTTTTGGCGGCAAGTGCCACATCTTCAGGTTTTGTAAAACTTGCAAAACCAAAATTGCCACTTTTATATACCCTTACATTTCCCCCTTGTCTTTCAGAATAGGAAACTTCGATATCCTCTCCAAAAGCAATGATATTTGTAATTTTAGCTATTTCATAGATTATCCATCCCAACTCACCATCTATATAAGAAAGACTTTTCTCAAGTATCTCTTTCATATTACTTTCTTAAAAATATTTTATAAGAAAGAAAAAAAAAATGTCAAGTTTTTATAAATTTTGAAATAGTTTTCTTATTTAAGGTTATAATTTTGATAGGGTCTTATTCTTTACTTTCCTTTTAAATCTTTCTGTTGAAACGATTATAGTATTTTATACCTTTAAGTATTTTCTTTAACTGCTTTTGTGGGTTCTTTCTTGCTTTTAAATTCTTATCCTTTAATCTTAAAAAGATTTCTTTAAATTTTTATGTGCATACACATGTATTTTCATAAAAGCCCAAAGCTATATTATAATTTATTTTAGCTTGAGAGAATATTCCATAACTATTTTTTATCATAAAAATAACAGAAACTCTTTCAGAACACTTCTTGGTGCCATTGAAAAATATGATTTGATAGATTTTTTTGATTTTTATTTTCCAAAAAATTTTGACGAACTCTTCCAAGTTTTAGAGAAAAAAACTAAATTTTATAAAACCTCTTTTGTTTTATTTTCCCTAATGACAACACAGTTTATTGATTGGAAAGAAAAATTAGAGAAAATAAAACGTTATAAAGTTTTAAAAATAGCAGGTGGCCCCCATGTGTTTGGAATGCCTTTTTCTATACTTGAATTTTTTGATTTTTTATTCTATAAAGAAGGTGAAAGATCTTTTCCTATTTTTTTAAGAAAATTTATAGAAAAAAAAGACTTTGTAAACACCGAAGGAATCATATACAAAGAAAATAATAAAGTCATTATCAACAAATACGGAGATTTTATTGATTTAAATGAGTTTCCAGTTTTTTCTAAAAAGCTTTTAAAATATGGACCAATTGAGATTACAAGAGGATGCCTATTTGGATGTAAATATTGCCAGGTTTCTTATTTCATGGGTAAAAATTTAAGGCATAGGAAAAAAGAAGCAGTCCTTGAATGGGTTGAAGAACTTTATAAAAATGGGTTGAAAGATATAAGATTCGTAACACCAAATGCTTTTTCCTATGGATCTTATAAAAAAGGAGAAATAAATATAGATGAAATTTATAATTTACTAAGTGGAATAAGAAAAATAATTAAAAAAGAAGGTAGAATATTTTTTGGTTCCTTTCCTTCAGAAGTAAGACCTGATTATGTAAATGAAGATGTGATGAAAATTGTAAAAAAATTTTGTGATAACAAAAATATTGTAATAGGATGCCAAAGTGGTAGTGAGAGAGTTCTCGAGTACATAAATAGGGGGCACGATATATCTTGTGTTTTAAATGCAACTAACGTAGTTAAAAAATATGGATTTATTCCAATTATCGATTTTATTATAGGTTTTCCTGGAGAAAGTATAGAAGACTTGAATAAAACACTTGATCTTGCAATAAAATTAATGAATGATGGTTGTATAGTTCACTTTCATTATTTTATGCCTCTACCTGGCACACCTTTTTGGAAAAAAAGCAAAATATCCATACAAAACAGTTTTTTAAAGAAAATAGGTAAATTTACAAAAGAAGGCAAACTCTTCGGTTCTCTTGAAAAACAATATAACTACTCTAAAAAAATAATAGAAATGTTTAACCTGTAAGCATATATAAAAATTTAAAAAATTTTAGAAAGAAACTTAAAATTTTCTTTATATACTTCAAATTTAAAAAGAAATTTATATTCAATCTCATAATATTCTGTAATGAAATTTCATAAATTCTATACAATCTTTTACATTTGATTCTCCTATCTCCAAATGTCCTTCTCGTCAAAATGATTTTTAGCCTATAAATGAGTTGCCTTTCTTTCAACTTATCTTTTAAAGTACTAATCGCTCTCTATTAAAAACATTTCACTAACATTTAAACTCATGCTAGCTGTTTTTCAATATAAATTTTTTGTCTTGTATTAATTTTAAGTCCTTTGATCTTTGAATTTTTGAAATAAATTTTAGAATTAACCTAAATGTACTTTTTTATAACATTCTTTAGCTTTTTATGCTTAACATAAATTTAAAAATTGATCCAAAAAAGTTATGAAACTTATAGGTTATTTCTGATTGCTCAAAATTTAGGTGGGGTGACCTTTTAGACTTATCCACACGAATAAAAAAATTAATACCCAAAATAGAATTTCCTTTATTACATGCCCTTTCATCTCTTGAATTATTTGATTTTAAATAAATAGCTCTTTTTCGAAATTTTAAAATTTTATTCATTTGGGTAAATATTATAGAGAAAATCATGATTTTACTAAAAAACCAAATAATTTCGCCCTTACACTTGAAAAAAAAAGCTTAAGATATAAAAAATAAAACAAAAGATAATCATCAAAAAGAAAAGACTAAACCTTCCTTTTTACACACTTCATACTCAAAATCGCTTATGTTCTGAAAGGTTCAACTTCAATTAAGGAAATTTTAAAGAATAAAAATTTTAAATTGAAAGTCTTATCAAATAGGTTAAAGAGAAAATAGTTTTGAGGACTCAGAAAGGATTGTTTAATATGTAAGTTTACCAAAATTTACTTTAAAAGGCAAAAGTTATAAAACAAAAACTTTCAAATATTCTTTTCGCTAATTATAAAGATTTTTAAAAGAGATTTAAAATACACACTTACTTATATTTTTTATGTCTTTACGATAATAAGATTGATTCTGCCTATTTATATAAATAAACTGAAAAATGAAAATTTGCTTATGACTAGGGAAATAAAAAGGTTAGTGATTTTGAATTAATCCTACCAAAATTTTCTTTCCACATCTATCTTATGAATATTAAAGATTTGGAATCTACACAAAAATCTAAGATTTTATTATCACTTTTTTCGTTTTCAAAATTATAAACTTTATAAAGTAATTTTTGTCCTTTTTTAAAAATTTAATTTAAAATTTTCTATTTGAGTTGAAAATCTCTCTTTTTTATTATAAATTAAAAAAGATGGGCTGGGGAGCTATTAAAATATAAAAAATAATAATGATAGTGGGAATGGTTCCGCTCCTCTTTGCTGGAGGATGGGATCATTCTGTGCAGGGAATGAGAGGACTTGGAATGGGTAATGCCTATACCGCTTTATCTGAAGATGCATCAGCAATATAGTGGAATCCTGGTGGACTTTGCTTCCAGAAAAATATGCTTGAAATACAGTTAGCTGGTACCTATGAGATGCCAATGCATACTATGAAGTTTCCTGATACGCTATTTGTTCCGGGAAAAACTAAGGCAAAATCAAGTTTAAATGCCTTTGTGCCTCAGGCTTTCATCTCTTATAAACTAAATAAATTTGCCTTCGGAGTTGGTCATTACACTGTCTATGAAGGAAGTAAGGTTGATTGGAAAAAGGAAGACATTATATTTGATTATCGTCAAAGTTCGGGAATTATGGCCTTTGCTCCAACATTTTCTTATATGATAAATGAAAAATTAGGAATTGGAGCACGGGCAGAAATTTTCTACGGAAGGTTTGAAAGTGAAATGGATTTTCTGTTTGTTATTGGCAAAGAAAAAGGTAGTGGGTGGTCATTTACAGGAGGAGGCGGAATCATTTATAAACCCTTAGATATTCTTACCTTGGGACTCAGTGGTAGAGGACCATTTAAATTAAAACCGTCAGGCACAGTGGAAACACAATGGCAATTTGGTGACACTGTTTATACTGACAAATACGATATTAAAGGAGAAATTGATTTTCCTATTTCAATTAATCTTGGAATAGGATTAAAACCGATTCCTAACTTTACAGCAGGGTTTGATTTTGAATATACAACCTGGTCAAGTTTGGATTACATAATAGTTACAAGAAAAACTGAGGAAGGAGAGGGTAGAGATTCTATGCCATTACATTTTGAAAATACTTTCAAAATTAAACTTGGCTTTGAATATACACTTCCAGTTGGTCTTTCTTTAAGGACCGGATTTGCTTATGATAAAGCAGCATCCCCTGATTCCACTTTATGGTTTGCAAATATAGATGTTGATAAGTTTGTTCTCTATGGTGGTTTTGGATATGAGATAGCAAATTTCGGAATAGATTTAGCAATTTTGAAAGCCTTTGGCTCAGAAAGGGAGGGGAAAGCAGAAGGAGAGCCAACAGGAATTAAATACAATATGAACCCAATGGTTATCGGTGTTGCTTTAAGATATAAATTATAAAATTCTTTAGCTCCCCAGTCCTTATAAAAGAGAATCTTTTAATTTGAGGATAAGGTCTAAAAGTTATATGGACAAAATAAAAATGAATAATATTAAACTTAATTATCTGCACAAAGGAGCAAAAAATTGAATCTAAAATTTAGCTCCGTAAGATAATTCTGAAAAGCACAGAATTTAATTTTTAAAAAAATTTTTACTATTATTGTTGAAATTTTTTAATTTTTTTAATTATAATTAAAAATAAGCCGGGGTAGCTCAGTCGGTAGAGCACGGGACTGAAAATCCCGGTGTCCCCAGTTCGATTCTGGGCCCCGGCACTTCTATTAAGTGAATTTTCTCCTTTTTCGAACTGATAAAATCGGTGATCTTATACTTTCACTTTCTGTACCACAAGGAATAAAAAGAAAATATAAAAATTCAAAGATCTTCTTCGTCTGTAATCCTCTTTATAAAGAAATAATTTATAATCACCCAGACATAAACAAAATTATAGAATTTAAAAATTTTAAAGAAACCTTTAACTTAATCAAAAAAGAAAAAATTGATATATCAGTTCATATTTACCCAAGACCTAAAGAAGCCCTTCTTTCCTTTTTACTTAAAATTCCTGAAAGAATAGGAACTTCCTATAGATGGTACTCATTTTTATTTAACAAAAAAGTAGCTATGCACAGAAAAAAATGTGAATTTCATGAATCCTATTATAATGTTTTATTACTTAAAAAAGCAGGATATGATATTGATTATACAGAACCTAAACTTTTTCTTAAGGAGGAAGAAGTAAAAGAAGTAAGGGAAAATTTTAAAAATTATGAAAAACCTTTTATTATAATTCATCCAGAATCAAAAGGTTCCGCACCAAACTGGGGCTACGAAAAATATAACGAACTTCTAAAAATACTTAACATAAATGGATCAATCTTCATCACAGGAACAAAGAAAAATTTTAAGTTTATAGAACAAAAAAATATCGTTGACCTAAGAGGTAAATTAAAACTAAGGGAACTGATGGCGCTAATTTCAATAAGTGATCTTGTCTTTGCTCCATCAACTGGTGTTATCCACATCGCTTCTGCTTTAAATGTTAAAACTGTTTCAATCTTCTCTGAAGAAAAACCCTACACACCTACAAGATGGGGACCTTTAGGTAACTCTAAAATTTTAAAAGTAAAAGACAAAGATTTAGAAAAAATTTCAATTTACGACGTAAAAGAAATAATCTTATCACAATTAAAGTGTTGAAAAAAAAATTTAGCCAAAGTTATAATGAATAGGCAAGGGGCCGTAGCTCAGTGGGAGAGCACCTGGTTTGCAACCAGGGGGTCGGGAGTTCGAATCTCCCCGGCTCCATTAATCTGAAAAATAAAGCTTAATCAACATTCTCTTCAAAGCCATATTTACCAATTAATGGAACAAAAACACAAGGACCATAATACTCCTTTTTTAACCCAGTTTTTGTCTTTATTACCTTAACAAGATCTTGATAAAATCTATCTCCTATAGGTATTACGATAATCCCACCTGGATTTAACTGCTCTATATAAGGCTCTGGTATATCTGGAGCAGCAGCCGAACAGATAATTCCATCATATGGAGCAAAATCTGAAAATCCCTCTGAACCATCACCAACATGAAAATAAACATTACTGATAGAAAGCTCTTTTAATTTCTCCTTAGCATAATCTGAAAGATCCTTAATTCTCTCAACTGTATAAACATATTTATTAAGTAAAGACAAAATAGCTGACTCATAACCTGAGCCTGTTCCTATTTCGAGTATATGCTTATCTTCGTTAGGCTCAAGCAACTCAACCATCAGAGCCACAATATAGGGTTGACTTATTGTTTGACCCTCGAAAAGTGGTAAAGGTGTATCCTCATAGGAAAAAACTCTCATTTTTTCAGGAACAAAAATATGCCTTGGAATTGCCAAAAAGGCTTTCAAAATTCTTTCTTCAGTTATACCCCTTTCTTTTATCTGCTTTTCTACCATCTCCAATCTTAAATCAAAAAAAGGATCTTTCTCTTTGCTAAACCTTTCAAGAAGTTCCTCTAATTTTTTACTCAATTAATTTTTTTAACTTTATAGCTAAATTAAAATCTGACCCTTCTATAGCAAGAGGAGTTATACTTACATATCCTTCCAAAACTGCTCCAGAATCAGAATCCTCTTCATGAACTAATTTCAATTTACCACCAATCCTGTAAATATTTTCATCAATTTTTTCAATTGGATTTAAATAATGCCTTTTTCCCAACCTTGTTACCTTAATACCCTTTATCTCCTCAACTTTTAAATCAAATAAATTAATATTTAATAGAAAATTTTCTTTATAAAGTTTACTCTCAATTATCCTCCTTATAATGTAGTCAAGATAGTATTCCCCACCCTCAAAAACTTTCCTTTCTCCCATTGGTCCGACTGAAAAAGCTATTGACGGGATACCATAAAGGTAACCCTCTCTTGCTGCAGCTACTGTTCCTGAATATAAAGTATCCTCACCAAGATTAAAACCATAATTGATACCCGAAATAATAATATCTGGGTTTCTATCTAACAAAGCTTCCATTGCAATCAAAACACAATCAACTGGTGTACCCTCAACAGAATAAAAATTCTCTTTTATCTTGTTAACTTTAATGTCTTTTCTTAGAGAAATAGAATGACTAGTTCCAGACCTATCCTCTTTAGGAGCTACAACAAAAATATCTCCAAATTTTGAAAGAACTCTCTCCGCCCTCTTTATACCCTCTGCCTCAATTCCATCATCATTAACAAGTAAAAATCTTAAATAATCCATTCATTATTTTATAAAAAATTAAGTAAAAATTTCCTTAAGATTAATTCAAAATGTTAAATTTTAAGAGAATTCCTTCTTTTGACAAGAGGCACAAATACCATACAAGAATAAATCACCAAACATAACTTTATTACCTTCTATATGCTTTGGAAACTGAATAATTTCCTTCTCAATATCATAAACAGAATTACACTTTACACAACAAAAATGAATATGAGGATCTGTCTTAACCTCAAATCTCGACTTATCTCTCTCAACTTTCACCTCCCTTGCAACTCCCAAATCAATAAAAAGCTTTAATGTATTATAAACTGTAGCTCTCGATAATGAAGGTAGTTTATTCCTAAGTGCATTATAAATTTCTTCAGCAGTTGGATGAGAAGTGCTCTCACTTAAATAATCCAAAATCATTAACCTTGAAGAGGTCAAAAAATGCCCCTTCTTTTTTAATACTTCGAGTTTTTCATGCAATGTTTTCTTCATACTTTTCCTCCTAAAATTCTTACATTTTTATTATAATATGAAACTTTTAAGCTTTCAATTTTTTAAAAGCTTTTAAAATTTTATTTTTTCAGGAGCATCAAACAATAACCTGTTTAAAAAACTCTTCAAAAAGGGTCTACCTCTTTTAACATCAGTATAAACAAACTGAACTCTTCTGAAAATAACAAAAAACAAAAAAAGAATAGGTAAAAAACTTAGCTCTTTAAATTTAAAAAAAGTATAAAAAGATATAGAAAAAATAAAAAAGAGAATATATAAAGCAACTTCTTTTAGGAAAAGGAAAGGTGAAAATATCATAAGTATAATTAAAGTTTCTCTTGGAAAGAGAAATGTTAAAAATCCTAAGGATGTAGCAATACCTCTACCTCCCTGAAACTTTAAAAAAATAGGATAACTATGCCCAATTACTGCAAAAAAACCACAAAGAAAAGAATAAAGCTCTCCAAAACCCATAACAAAAGGAACCAATGAAGATAAAAATCCTTTTAAAAAATCAAGTAAAAAGGCAATAAAACCGTAAACCTTTCCAACCATTCTTAAAACATTTGCTCCGCCAACATTACCTGTTCCAACCCTTCTTATATCCAAACCCTTAACCTTACCAACTAAATAAGAAAATGGTATCGACCCAACTACATACCCAATTACTGAAAAGATTAAAATCTCCATTTGGTTATTCTCCATAATATAAAAAAAGCACCAAAAAAAATGCAAAAATATAAAAAAAATCCACAACATAATAATAAATGGCAGAAAATCTATCTTAGTAACATCATAAAGTAGAATTAAGTGAAACCGCCTCTGCCACACCAATTGCACCCGGTGAAGGCGAAAATAAGAACATATATAAAAACTGAAAGAAAAAAACCTTATAAAAATTAATTCAATCCCAAAAGCTGTATAAATAAAAGGAATAATCATAACAAGAAAAATAAAACTGTTAAAAGAAAAAATAATTTACAAAAAAACATAATAGGGCTTCTTTAAATAATTTGAAAAACTCTTTCTAAAATTAATAAGCTCCCTATAAGAGGAAATAGCAATACCTTTAAACCAAATATGAAAAAATAAAAAAAATAAATACTTAAGAAAACCAAAAAATATAAAATAAAAGTTCCTTCTCCAACAGAAAAACTTCTTTTACTAAGCAAAAAAAGATGATAAGGGATACACCCAGAACCAAATGGAGTAAAAGAGGCAAGAAAATAACCTGAAATAAGTATCTCAACAAAGAAAAAAATAGAAACCCCCTTTTTAACTGAAAAAGATAAAAAGCACATCGTAAGAGCAGAAAAAATTAAATACAAAAAACCACAGCTCAATGAAAGTCTTTTTTTAAAAGAAAAAATAAAAACCTTAAACCTTTTATTACTTTTTCTCTTTTTAAAGGAATTTTTATATTATTTTCCATTATACTAAAATTTTAAAAAGTATGCATATCTACTGGCAACAAGAAAAACTTCCCTTAAAACCAAACTTCTTTGGACTTAAAAAACCAAGATTCCTCGAAATAGGCTTTGGTAAAGGAGATTTCTTAATTTTCCTTTACGCCTTAGACTCCCAATCACCACTTATCGGAATAGAACTTTCAAAGAAGCTTATTGATCTTGCTCTCAAAAAACTCTCATTTCCTCCAAATCTATACCTTTTTCAAGGTGATGCAAAATTTATACTTAAATACGTCCTACCAACGGAAATCTTCGAAAAAATTTTTCTTTTATTCCCATTCACATGGAAAAAGGAAAAACATAAAGAAAAAAGAATTTATAGGGAAGAATTTCCAAAAATTATCTGGCATTCTTTAAAAGAAAACGGCAAATTCTATATCCTGACTGATGAGGAATTCTTTTACAATGAACTCAAAGAAAAATTTTTAGAAGATAAAATTTTCACTGAAGAGGAGTTTGAACAAAACTTTCTGGAAAAAGCTTTAGAAACAAAATACGCAAGAAAATGGAAAAAATTAGGTAAGTCTTTCTACTATTCTTCTTTTAAGAAATTAACAGATAAAAAAGTAAGCCTTGAAAAGAAAGTAAAAATCATCAACAAAATTGATCATATCATTTTGGAAAATGAGAACTTCTTAGAAAACTACCAAAAAAAAGATAAAGATAAAATTTTTAAAATTAAAAAAATATTTCATAATAAAAATTCAAAAATCTTCGAGTTCTTCACTAAGGAAGAAGACTTTGGACAGATTCTGTACTTCATAATGGAAAAAAAGAAAAACATTATTCTAAAATCATTAATGAAAGAAAAAATAATATTCACAGAATGGATACTTGAAAATTTAAAAAAGGTTTTTTGCTTTAAATCTTAAAATTTATCTATGAAAAATTTATTCATAATTATACAGATTTTGATCATCATAACATTAAAATTATTAATAATTTTAAAAACAGAATTAACCGAAGATGAAGCCTATTACTACACTTGGGCAAAAAAAATAAGTCTTTCATACTTTGATCATCCACCTTTCGTCGCCTACGTGATTAAAATTGGAACATCTATATTAGGAGAAAATGAATTGGGTGTAAGAATTCCTGCACTTGTCTTGAGTCTTTTATTCTTGATAATAATAATTTTTATATTTAAAGAAATCGATAGTTCAAAAATTTTAATAGCCCTTTACATTTTCTCTTTAACACTAATCTTTGCAGTTGGAGCTATAATAATTACTCCTGACACTCCTATGGCTTTTTTTATTCTCCTTACTTTTTTCTTTCTCTTAAAATCTTATAAAAATGAAAGATGGCTTTACTTTTCGTCAATTACCTATGGACTTTCTCTTCTTTCTAAATACATATCAATTCTATTTTTACCTTCCATAATACTATTTTTCTTTGAGAGAAAAAAATTATTTTCAAAAAAATTCGTCATTTTCCTTTTAATTTCCCTTTTAATATTTTCTCCTTGCATTATATGGAACATTCAAAACGACTTTATAAGTTTTAAATTCCAACTACTCCATGGATACGGAAAAAAAGAATTAAAATTTTTAAACATCATTTTGTATTTAGTAGATTCACTTCTTGTCCTTTCATTTCCACTGTCAATTCTTATCTACTTTTATGCATTTAAAGGTATAATCAAGGAAAAAATAAACCTTCTAACTTTCTCCTTTTTATTTCCTTTTACCTTTTTTATGATTTCATCTTTAAAAACAAAAGCTGAAGCAAATTGGCCACTTGTTTCTTACATTTTCCTTTTAATACTTGCCATAAAACATTTAAAAGAAAATAAAATTTTTTACATTTTATCATCTATAACATTTATCATGATGACAATCATTCACTTACATACAATAACGCCAATTATTAAATTTAAAAAAGACCCAACAAATAGACTAAGGAGCTGGGAAAAACTTGCTAACGATGTAGAATGGTTTGCTGAAAGGTATGGAATAAATAAATTCTCAGCTAATACCTATCAAATTGCTTCTATCCTCTCTTTTTATCTCAAAGATAAACCCTACGTTTACTCTCTTAACATAAACTCAAGAGAAAATCAATTTACTATATGGCAAAAAAATAAAAAATTACCAGATACCCTTTTTTATGTTGGAAAAGTTAATGAAAATTTTTATAAAATTTTTAAAGAGATAAAAAAAGTAGGAGTATCAAAATCTGAACTTAGAGAGTTTGAGTTTTATATATTATTAAAATGAAATTTTTTTTGTTTTTGTTTATTATAAAAACTGAAGTTAAAATTGTTTATAAACCTCTTTTTGAATCAAAATTTTTTCTTTACAACATAGCCCAAAAGTTAACTTTTAAACCAAAAAATTTCCGAGTAAAAAACCTTTTAATAAAAGATAGAGATTCGATTGTTTTAAGTGAATCTTTGAGGAGACTTAAAAACACAGGCATTTTCTCCGAAATTGAAAATTTCAAAAAAAATGATACACTAATAATTAAACTAAGACCACTTTTTACCCTTGCTCTCTTCTTCAGTTTTGAAGGTGGCGGTGGTTTAACTCAGAAAGGTATTGGATTGTGGGAACATAACCTTCTTGGTCTTCTTTTTGATATAAGAGTAAATTACATCTGGGGATACGAATATCCCTATTTTTACCTTCAAAGCTTTTATCCTGAATTTTTTAAAAATCATGATATATCAACTTTCTTTCTCAACTCCAAAAACTCAAAAACAAAATCTTTATCTATCCTTCCGTATATTTCTCCCTACACAAATGAAAGGATTTTTCTAAACTATACTGATTACTATAAAAAAGATTTTTTATATGAAAAAGGGTTTATTGTCGATTCTTTTGAATCAAAGGGTAAAAATCTCGGAGTAGAAATTTCAAAAAGTTTTGAAAAAATACCCCCTTTTTTTCCATCTATAGGCTATGGATTTACAAAATTAAACAATAACAATTATCATTTCTTACAAATCGGTTTTGAAATAGATAAAACAAAAACAAAAGAAACAAAATTTATTAAAAATTTTGGAGAAACAGAATATATGAAAAAAGGATTATTTTTAAAAATTAACATATATAAAAACATCAAAAGTAGAATTAAAGGTTTAGAGGGGAAAATAATGTACAATAATTTTAAGAAAAATTATAATTCAATAAATCACTTAACTTACAAAAATTTCATAGAAATGAGTTTAAATTTAAAAAGTTCAAATTACTTTATAATTAAAAACTTCATAGTATTAGCATTTCTTCTAAGTTATGAAAAAATGTGGAAACTACGTAATAACACTTTTCACCGTTATTTAGGAGGCCTTTATGGACTTAGAGGTTATAAAGCCTTTTATTACAGAACATCAAATTACATACTAAACATCTCCGAAATAAGATTATACTTTAACGAGTTATTTGAACTTTTTAAACCGGGAATTGTATTTTTCATTGATAATTCATATATGTTTGATAGAAAAACATTTGCCTTTTCATACGGATTTGGAATAAGAATAGAATTAACAAAAAGCTTCAACCTTCCCGTGCTGAGGTTAGATTTCGGCTTTTCAGAAGAAGGAAAATACATCTCTTTTGGCGAAGGCAAAAGCTTTTAATTAAAGTGAAGATATATTGAATATGTTAAAATAAAATGTTATAATTAATTAAAATTTTTCACTACATAAAAGGTTCAAATCCTGTAAAAAATGTAACAAAAATGGCAAGAGTAAAAAAAACAGTAAGAAAAAAGAAAAAAATAGTCACAAAAAAAGCTCAAAAAAGAAAAACTCAAAGAGCTGTTAGAAACTGGTCTAGACCGCTTCCATTAACTGAAATAAAAAAAATGAAAAAAAGAGGAATTAAAACAATAGTATCAACAAGCGGCTTCACTAAAGGTGCAATAAAATATGCTAAAAGAGCAAAAATATCTCTTTATCACAAAACAAGAAAAATAGTCTAACTATCTTTTTAAATTTATTAAATTTTTATAATTAAACTTTAAAATTTTGGAAATCTCTATAGACTCTTCGAAAGCTGCCTTTGTAAAAAGATCGTCCTTCGGATAATTAAGGTATACCATAAAACCTTCTCTCATACTTCTTTCAAAATCAAGATTTGTTTTTAATACCTGCATATAAAAAAACTTTAATTCCTTTTCCTCAAAAGTATCTGGCGACAAACCGTAAATTAATTCCATAAGTTCCCTTGATTTTTCATATTTGCCCTTATCAAGATAAATATAAGCTAACCTTTTAACAGCATAGTAATAATCCGGTTTTCCTCTTGAATAATCAAGATAAACCTTATAAAAATATATTGTGGAATCATCTTCTAATCTTCTCAAAACAAGTGTTAAATTAAATAATGCAAATTCATCTTTATAAGTTTCAAAAAGATATCGAAATAACTTCTTAGCTTCATGAAGCTTCCCTGTAACAAAATTTATATTTGCAATATCAAAGAGAACTTTTCTTTTTAAATAAACATCATCTTTCAAAATATTAAGAATTGAATCAGCCCTGTGATACTTTTGCTCTTTAATAAATTTTATTGCTCTTTCATAATTACTAAAAACTGAATCAATCCATTTCTTTTTATCTTTTAATTCATCATTTTCCCCTAAAAGTATTTTCAGATTATTAATTCCCTCTATGTTGGCCAAATTAGCATAATAATTAAAAAAACTCTCAACAATAAACTTACTTTTTGTCATATTTCTTTTAAAATAAAACTCTGCAAACTCAAGTTTATTTAAATAAATTAACGACTTAATTTTCAACGTATCATCATCTAGAAAAATAGCAAACCTGAATAACTCACTGTACCTTCCACTCTTTTCTAGATAACGAGTAAAAAATTTATAATTCTTTCTTAAAAGATCTCCATCAAAATTTTTCAAATAGTTGTAAAAAGAAAATAAAATTTCATCATTTTCTTTAAGATTAAGATAATGAATAATACCTTCCCTTCCATTACGATATTTTATTAAATTAAAAAAATCATATTTTTTTAACAAAGAATCAACTGCTAAAGTTTCACCCTTTAGAGAAAGTAAATTTATCAAAAGGGCTATGTCATTGTAATACCTTGATAATCTAAGAAAATAAATTGCACTATCAATATACCCCCTTTCAAAATAAAATCTACCCTTAAGATACTCATAACCAGAAGGAACAAAGTTTATACCTTTTTTGTATTTTTTAAAAAGCAAAAGAGAAACAAAAAGTGAATCACCTGTTAAATCTTCAGGTATGTTTATCTCCTGATTCAAAAAATTTAAAAAATAAAGAGAGGGCAAATAATATCTATTTCGTGATCCAGCAAAGTGATAAATAATATCATAAAGACCCCTTTTGTACACCTCATCCCATTGAACTTTCTTATCTTTAAGAAGATTAAAAAGGATCTCTTTAATGTATGAGGAATCAGGAAATCTGGGTAAAATAAAACCAAAATTTTCATAAATAAATTCTCTTAAAGAATCTGCCTTAAATTTATCTTTCTTAAAAAAGTAAAAATTTTTCCAAATTTTAAAATTTTCAGAATCAGGGTCCTCTCTGAAACTTTTAAAAAACCCATGATAGTTGCTAAAAATCTTGGAAAGAGAATCGTAATAAAAAAAATTTTTTAAATTTTCTAAAGTATCATAATTAAATAGGAAAGATACAGTATCTCCTATCTCAGAGAGATATAGAAGATAAAGATCAGGTCTTGTACGTTTGATAACACTAATCAAAGGATAAATGTTATCAAAATTTTTATTTCTTAGAGAAATTTCAAAAATTTCAATCTGTGATTCTTCCCTATAAAGGGGATAATCTGAACTAATTCTTCTTAGAATCTTCTCACACGATCTGTAATCTCCCTTATTTTTAAAGTAATTGAATAAAACAGAAAGCGCCTCTCTCCTTCGCTCATAAAAAGTAAGATCAAGAAGATAATTTAAAGCTAAAAGGGAATTTTGAAAACTGTCTGGAGGTAAAAACATTAACTTTTCACAAGCAATTCCCTTTATCGAATCAGAAAGATTTGAATCTAAAATATCAAGCAAATCTTGCTTTGCATGGACAAAATTATTCTTTAACAACTCTTCAACCCTTTTTAACTTATAAATACCCCAACTTTCTCTCCTTGAAGTTTCTGTAAAAAGGTCAATATCCTTTAATTGAAATAAAATAAAAAAGAGAATCATTCAAAAAATTTAACGGGATTACATGATTTATGAGGATGGAAGCCCTCAAGAAGAGCCTCCTTGGAAGATTTAAATATTATTCTGTTAAAATCTCCAATTTTATATACTTCCTTACAATCTTTACTATGAAATTCCATTTTTTCAGGATCACCAATAAAAATCTCTTTCTCCTCATAAAAATTTTTCCACATACCCCTTTTATTTTTTATCGCTAAATCAAGAGACTTTTTAAACTTTGAAAAATACTTTAGATTCGGCGGAAAAGTATAAATATATGAATAACCATTTTTTAACATGTAATCATTAACAAAAAGGGTATCATAAAAGACGTAAGCTAAAATTCTATCATAGACATCTTTTTTTACAATATCAAACTCTAATCTCACTTTCTTGCCCAATATAAGATCTTTAAGAGCATTTTTTGAATCATTATAATAAAACCTACCCTCCTCAGGAGTATCAATACCTATAAGCCTTACCCTTTCACCTGAATAGGTGATAAAGGTATCTCCATCTACTACCTCTTTAACTTCAACCTCATAAGAACAAAATAGAAAAGCTAATAAAAGAAATTTTAAAAAATAACTAAATCTTAAAAAATTAAACTGTTTTTTCCTTCTTCTTATCTCTTTCCTCCACCCATTTTTCAACATATTCTATTATTTCTTTTAAGGGTGTACCTGGACCAAACAATTCTCCAACACCCATTTCTTTAAGCTTCTTTTTATCTTCTTCAGGAATTATTCCTCCTCCAAAAAGAAGAACATCATGAAGCCCCCTTTCTTTCATTAATTTTAAAACTTTTGGAAAATAGGTCATATGAGCACCAGAAAGTATGGAAAGACCAATAGCATCCACATCTTCCTGAATAGCAGCTTCAACTATCTCTTCTGCTGTTTTATGTAATCCAGTATAAATAACCTCCATTCCAGCATCCTTAAGTGCTCTTGCTACAACCTTTGCTCCCCTATCATGACCATCTAAACCTGGCTTTGCTATTAAAACCCTTATTTTTTTTGTCTTTTTCATCCCTTGAAAGCAACAATTTCTATCTCAACCTTCGCATTTTTAGGTAGTGCACTTACTTCCACAGTAGATCGGGCTGGATAAGGTTTATTAAAATACTTTGAATAAATTTCATTAACCTTTTGAAAATCATTTATATCTTTTAAAAATATCGTACTTTTTATTACATTATCGAATGTTAAATTTAAACTTTCTAATATATTCTTTATATTTTTTAAAACTAACTCTGTTTGTTCCTCTATACTTTCAGGAATTACTCCCTTTTCATAATCAATACCTATTTGTCCTGAAATAAAAATAAAATCTCCAGCTTCTCTATAAATAGAATAAGGACCGATAGGTTCAGGTAAACTCATTTTTTAACTTCTTCTTCCAATTTTTTCCTCTTACTCCTTGCTCTCACCTTTTTAACTTCACTCTTAGCTTTTTCACCATACTTTCTTCTGAACTTCTCAACTCTACCTTCCGTATCAACAAGTTTTTCTTTTCCTGTGAAAAAGGGATGACAATTTGAACATATTTCAACTTTTATAAACTTTTTTGTAGATCGTGTCTCTACCTTATTACCACAGGCACACTCGATTATTGCCTTCACATATTCTGGATGTATTTTAGGTTTCATTTTTTCTTTTCTTTAAATGGATTTGAACCTTTTATTTATGTTTTTTTATAAATTATAATTAATTAACATGAAAAAGTCAACTACGTCAAATAAGTTAGAACTTTTCAGCCAATTAAGTAAAAAAGAAAAAAAAGTAATCGAAAAACTTGGAATAAAAAAAGAGTTTAAAAAAGGGGATATAATAATTCATGAAGGAGAAAGAGGAGATTCTCTTTATATAATAAATTCTGGAGAAGTAAAAGTTTCACTGTTTTCTGATAAAGGAAAAGAAATTGTTATCACAAATTTAAAGGAAGGTGATTTTTTTGGAGAACTGGGTTTCTTCGGTGAAGAGTACAGAACTGCAAGAGTTACAGCACTGGAAAACACAAAAGTAACAATATTTTCGAAGGAAGATCTTTTATATAAGTTAATTAAACACCCTGAAATACTCATTTCAATAATTAGGGAAATGGGTCATAGAATAAGAAAAACAAATGAAAAAATGAGCTCTTTATTTTTTTTAGATCTGTCAGGCAAAGTTGCAAGATTCTTTATAGAAAAAGCTTTAAAAGAGGGAGAAAAAATTGGAGAGTATATATTTATTAAAAAAGATTTTAAAATAAAAGATATAGCCTCTATGGTCGGCTGCTCAAGAGAAAGCGTATCAAGAATATTAAAAGAATTTAAAAAAACTCAAACTATAAAATTTTCCTCAAAAGGTGTCTTTATTCATAAAAACGCTCTAAAATATTAAGTTTTCAGTACTTTAACTTTAAATAATCCCTTATTATCTTTGAATGATCAAAAACAATTTTTTCATATGGAATATCGCTTAACTTAAAAACAAAAACTTTTTTTGCATCAGATGAGGCTTTTAACTTATCTTTTGTTTTTAGTAGATACACACATGTCACTGTATGGAACCTTGGATCCCTTTTAGGATCTCCGTATACACCTAAAAGTTTTACTATATGTGCCTTTGCACCTGTTTCTTCTTCTACTTCCCTTAATATTGCCTCTTCAGGAGGTTCTCCATAATTAACAAAACCTCCTGGAAGTGCATAACCCAAAGGTGGATTCTTTCTCTCAATCAGTGCTATACCAACAAAATTATCATATTCATCATAAACTTCCAGTATACCATCCACAGTTAAAAAAGGAGTTTTTAAATATGGAGCAAATAACTTTAAAAGCCTTGTTAAAATAGTAAATATAAATTTTCTCATAATTAAATTATTTTAATTGAAATAATCAAAAAAATTCCCTAAAATTTAAAATGATTACTTTATTTTTATTTTTAAAAATAGAATCAGTTATTTTTTACCCGCAAGGTGCACTCGTTACCGAAAAATTAGAAATAAATCTTAAAAAGGGTCTAAATACTTTCACTTTAAAACTTTTGCCAATTGTTGATACAACTTCCATAAAAGTGGAACTAAAAGAGGCTGAAATTGTAAGCACAACACTAAAAAGAAAAACCTATTTAAAATACAGAGATTTTTTGAAACCTCTCCAGGACTCACTCGACTTTTTACAAGATACAATTGAAAAACTAAAAATAAAAAAAGAAAATCTAAAAAAGGGCATAGAATTTATCGAAAGTTTCAAATCATCTTACTCTGAAAAGGAATCTAAGGAATTTCTTGAAAAAGAAATTATTGAAAAAAACATAAACACAGCACTCAGTATAGTAATAAACAAAGTAACTTTGTTAGAAATTGAAATAAGAAAACTTGAAGAAAAAATAAAAGAACTTGAATTTACAAAAACAAAAATTCAAAATAAACTTTTAAACTTTCACCCAATAGGAATTGAAGAACTTATCCTAACACTTAACATAAATTCCAAAATTGAAACACAAGCAAATTTGATACTAAGTTATTTTATAATATCAAAAAGTGGTTATAACCTTTTATACAAAATAAACGGACTTCCTGAGAAAAAAAAAGTTGAAATTGACCTTCATTCAAAGCTTTTTCAATTTACTGGTAAAGACTTTGAAAATGTAAATATCGCTCTATCAACACACTTTCCAAAAACAATTATGGAACCAACTCCTTTAAGGTGGGTTATTAGAACTAGAATCCCTCAAATTAAAGCAGCTGAAACTTATTTACAAAAAGAGGCTTTCATAGTACAACAAGCTATAGCTGAAGCTATAGCAGAAGAACCTGTTAAGGAAGAAGAGCTTTACACTTCCTTTCATTACAATTTTCCATACAGAGCAACTATCCCTTCAGATGAAAAGGGGGTTATTCTTTTTGTGAAAAATTATGAAATTCCGGCTTATTTCCATTATACAATCATACCTCGAAATTATAGATTCGGTTTTCTTTTAGCAAAGGGTGTGTTGGATACAAAGGAAATTCTAATTGAAGGCGAAGGTAATATATTTTTGGAAGAAGAATACATAGGGAAAAAAAGAATAAATACCATTTATCCTGGTGATACTTTAAGGTTTTACTTTGGTGAAGATCCCTATGTAAAAACAGAATATATTTTAATCAAATCTGAGATAGAAAAAAGCGGAATTTTTGAAAAGAAAATAAAAAGAAAATTTTCCTATAAGATTACTGTTAAAAATGAAAGAAAAATAGAAATAAAGGGAACACTAATAGCAGAGGTTCCTGTTTCTAATAACCCTGATATAGTAATTAACGGTATTGAATTTTCAAAAAAGCCTTTTAGAGAGGATAAGCCAGAAGGAAAATATTATTTTGAAGTAAATTTAAAACCAAATGAATTGTACGAACTTTACTATCACTTTAACATAATTCATCCTGAAGAAATTAGGGATATAATTTTTTAATTTGAAAATTTTAGAAAATAAATTTATAATTTAAAATCTGCGGGAGTAGCTCAGCGGTAGAGCGCTACCTTGCCAAGGTAGGGGTCGCGGGTTCAAATCCCGTCTCCCGCTTTTTTAAAGAATAAATCTTAAAGGTGTTTAGTTCTTTCCCTTATTTAAAAAATTATTACCAAATTCCTTAGATATGTGGACTGCTGAGAGTTTAAGAGTCAAATTCCTTAGCTTCTTTGAAGAAAAAGAACATAAAATCGTACCATCATCCTCATTAATACCGGAAAAAGATCCAACATTACTTTTTACTACAGCTGGTATGGTTCAATTTAAACCCTTTTATTCAGGAATTGTTCCTTTACCCTTTAAAAGAGCAGCCTCTTGTCAAAAATGCTTGAGAGCTTCAGACTTAGATAAAGTTGGCTTCACAATAAGACATCACACCTTCTTTGAAATGCTTGGGAATTTTTCTTTTGGTGATTATTTTAAAAAAGAAGCCATTGAATGGGCTTATGAATTTGTTATTAATGTATTAAATTTATCTGAAGAAAAGCTATATTTTAGTGTCTATTTTGAAGACGAAGAAAGCTTTAACATATGGAAGTCTTTAGGAATCAGAGAAGAAAGGATTTTAAAGATGGGAAAGGAAACAAATTTCTGGGGTCCTGCTGGTAAAACTGGTGCTTGCGGTCCATCTACTGAAATATATTATGATCTTGGAGAGAATTACGGATGTAAAAATATAGAATGCAAACCTGGTTGCGATTGTGACAGATACCTTGAAATATGGAATATTGTTTTTCCTCAATATGATATGCAAGAAAACGGAGAACTCAAACCACTTAAAAATAGGGGAGTTGACACAGGCATGGGGTTAGAAAGAGTCTTAATGATACTTACAGAAAAAGAATCTCCCTATAAGACAGAGTTATTTGAAAAGGCAAACAGATATCTTGAAAAGATCTTAAACAGAAAATACGAAGAATCTAAACTACTTTTTAGAATAGTCCTTGACCATGCAAGAGCCCTTACTTTTGCAATTGCTGATGGAGCATACCCATCAAATGAAGGGAGAGGTTATGTTCTCAGAAGAATTTTGAGAAGAGCTCTTAGATTCTCTTACAAAAATGGTATAAAAGAACCCTTTATGTATGAACTTGTCCCTTACTTTGCAGAAGTATATGGCAAAAGATATAAAGAAGTTAAAGAAAAGAGAGAAGAAATTAGTATAATAATAAAATCAGAAGAAGAGAGGTTCCTAAACACAATCTTTAAAAATATTGTTTACCTTGATAGAGAAATTGAAAAAGCCTTAAAGATTGATAAGGTAATAAGGGGAGAAAGTCTCTTTAAGCTTTATGATACTTACGGAATACCTGTAGATTTTGTAGAAGAAGTTGCCAAGGAAGCAAATTTGAATTTGGATATAAAAGGGTTTAAAGAAGAAATAAGCAAGGCAAGAGAAAAAGCTAAAGAAAAAGAAAAATTTAAAGATATAAGAATTGATTGGACAAATTTAAGGGAAGATAAAAAAACAGAATTCATTGGTTATAGTGAACTTGAAACAGAAACAGAAATAATCAAATATGGCTTTTTTAAAAATGATATTTATGTTGTCCTTGAAAAAACTCCATTCTATGGAGAAGCCGGTGGACAAGTGGGAGATAAGGGTAAAATTATTGGTGAAAATTTTGAAATTGAAATCTTTGACACTCAATGGTTTAAAGACCAAATAGTTCATATAGGAAAACTAAAAGGTGAAATAAAAAGTAGTACTGTATTAGCAAAAGTAGATAGGTTAAACAGAAGAGCAACCCAGAGAGCTCACACTGCTACTCATATACTTCACTCAACACTCAGAAAAATTTTAGGTGAATTTGTAAAGCAAGAAGGTTCTCTTGTAGAAAATGACAGGTTAAGATTTGATTTTACTTACCCTAAGGCAATAGATCCATTGATATTAAAAGAAATTGAGGAAAAAACTAATTTAGTAATTTTAGAAAACAGAGAGGTAAGGTGGGAAATAAAGGAATTTGATGTAGCTGTAAAAGAGGCAATAGCTCTCTTTGAAGAAAAGTATGGTGATTTGGTAAGAGTAGTTGAAATTGAAAATTACTCTAAAGAGTTGTGCGGTGGTACACATTGTGATAAAACTGGAGATATTGGAATTTTTAAGATAGTAAAGGAGGAATCAATAAGATCCGGAGTGAGGAGGATTGAGGCTTTAACTGGTTTGAAGGCTTTTTTATACTTAAGAAAAAAAGAAGAAATTCTCAATAAAATTTCAGAGATATTATCGGTTGATGAAGAAAATATACTTAAGAGAATAGAGAAACTAAAAGAAGAAATAAAGGAGAGAGAAAGAGAAAGAGAAATACTGGTAAGAAAAATATCAATTAGTGAAATTGATAAAATTAAAATTAGGGAAAAAAATGGGATTAAGTATGTGATAGAATACTTTGAAGATCTTGAGCCAGATGTTGTTAGAAAAATTTCAGACATATTAGTGGAAAAACACAAAGATCTTTCTTTAATATTTTTAGTTTCTTCTAAAGACAAGATTTTCTTTTTTTCAAGAACAGGAGAAGACTCAAATTTTGATGCAAGAGAATTTGTAAAGAAATTCGGGGATCTCGTGAAAGGTGGAGGAGGAGGTAGTAAGGAAAAAGCGGAAGGTGGTGGCAAAGATAAAACAAAAATAAAAGAGGGACTTTTAATGGTTGAAAAACTCTTATGGGAAAAAAAGTCATAACATTAAAAGTTCTTTTAAAAGAAAAAAGGGTATTAAGATATATTGAGGAAGCAGATAGATATATGGAGAAGCTTGGCTATACAGAACATGGGCTGAGGCACTCAAAATATGTAGGAGAAACAGCAGGTAAAATTTTAAGGGAACTAAAATATCCTGAGAGAAAGGCTGAACTTGCTGAAATAGCTGGTTTTTTACATGATATAGGAAATGTTATACATAGAGAACATCATGCCCAATTTGGAGCCTTAATTGCTCATCAACTTTTAACTGAACTTGGTATGCCCATTGATGAGGTAATTGAAGTGGCTCAAGCTATTGGAAATCATCATGAGGAAGATGGAATACCTACAGGTGCTTTAACTTCAGCTTTAATTATTGCCGATAAATCAGATGTACACAGAGAAAGGGTTAGAAAAGAAAAATTTGACATAAAGACAGACATTCATGATAGGGTAAATTATTCAGCAAAAAAATCAAATGTAATTGTTTTTCCAGAAAAAAAAGTAATAAGATTTGATATAGAGATAGACACAAAAATATCTCCTGTTATGGAATATTTTGAAATTTTTTTACAAAGGATGATTGTTGCATCAATGGCTGCAAAAAATCTTGGTCAGAAATTTGAACTATTTATAAACAATACAAAAATGTTATAAAAATAAAAGGTTCTAATCCAATTTCAATTTTTAACCAATATGATAGATATTGCTGAGCTAAAGCAGAAAAAGACAAACGAACTTGTTTCTATAGCTAAAGAACTTGGTATAAAGATAACCCATTCAGTAAAAAAGGATGAATTAATAGTTGCAATAGCTCAGGAATATGCAAAAAGGGAAGGGGCAGAATATAGAGAGGGAGTAATTGAAATTCATAGTGACGGTTATGGATTCTTAAGGTCACCAAAAAACAGTTATTTACAGGGAGTAGAAGATATTTACATTTCACAGTCACAGGTAAAAAGGTTTGGTTTAAAAACAGGTGATCTTGTTTCTGGTTATATAAAAGTTCCAATAGATGGTAGTGTTAAATTCCCTGCAATGGTGAAAATCGAACTTATAAACGGTCTTCCTCCTGTGGAATTGAGAACTCGATCAAACTTCGATGATCTTATCCCTTACTTTCCCACAAGAAAAATTAAATTAGAATTAGAAGAGGAGGAAGATGATTTAACAAGAAGAATCATCGATCTATTTGTTCCTATAGGTCATGGACAAAGAGGATTAATAGTCTCTCCACCAAGAGCAGGAAAAACAGTTATGTTACAAAAAATAGCACAGAGTATAAGAAAAAATCATCCTGAGACAATTGTTATTGTTCTTCTGATAGATGAAAGACCAGAGGAAGTGACAGATTGGAAGAGAAAAGTTGATGCTGAGGTTATATCTTCTACTTTTGATGAACCAGCTGAGAGACACGCACAGGTTGCCAAAATTGTGCTTGAAAGAGCTAAGAGGCTTGTGGAATTAAAAAAAGATGTAGTTATACTTCTTGACTCCTTAACGAGGTTAACAAGAGCACATAATGTGCTTGCAGCACACTCAGGAAGAACCCTATCGGGTGGTCTTGATGCAACTGCTTTGATAGAACCAAGAAAGTTTTTTGGTGCTGCAAGAAATATAGAGGATGGAGGTTCTTTAACCATATTAGCTTCATGCCTTATAGAAACAGGATCAAGAATGGATGATGTAATTTACGAAGAATTTAAGGGAACTGGAAATATGGAAATAATTCTTGATAGAAAATTAGCTGAAAGAAGAATTTTCCCTGCTATAGATTTAAAAAGATCAGGGACAAGAAGAGAGGAACTTTTACTTTCAACATCAGTTTTAAATAAAGTATGGATACTTAGAAAATTGATAGCCGAGATGGGTAACATAGAATCTATGGAATTTTTAATTCAGAAAATGAAACTTTATAGAACTAATACAGATTTTCTTGAAGCAATGACACAACAGAAATAATTATTTTAAAATTACTTTATTGAGGGCGGGTAGTTCAGCATGGTTAGAACGCCTGTCTCACATACAGGAGGTCCGAGGTTCAAATCCTCGCCCGCCCATTTAATCTGGAATTATCTGTGTTCCCCAATTTCCTTCTAATCCTTCAATGCATCTTTCAAGGGATGTAATCACAGCCCTTTTACCAGTCTCCAAAACAAAAGAAATCGAAGCCTCTACTTTGGGCAACATACTACCCCTTGAAAAATGCCCCTCCAAAATGTGTTCTTTTAGCTTTGAAACTTTTATTTTTCTCAATTCCTTTTGATTTTCTTTTTTAAAATTTAAATAAACAAAATCTACATCTGTCAAAATCATAAAAAGATCGGCACTTATTAGTCTTGCTAAAAGAGAGGAAGCCCTATCCTTATCAATAACAGCAAGTCTTGCCTTTAATTTATTTCCTTCCCTAACAACAGGAATTCCACCTCCACCAACAGCAACAGTAACCACACCCTCTTTACTTAACTCCTTTAATACATCTTTTTCTAATATATCTATAGGTTCAGGAGATGGCACAGTGATCCTATAACCTCTTCCTGAATCCTCTTTAATTGGCCATGGAAATTTTGTCATTAAAGATTCAGCTTCCTCCTTTGTAAAAAAAGGACCTATTGGTTTTGAAGGATCTTTAAATTCGGGATCATCGGGAGAAACTAAAACTTGGGTCACAATTGCTACAGCCTCTTTTTCAACCTTTTCCTCCCAAAAAATCTCTTTTAATATATGAACAATCATATACCCCATCCAACCCTGAGTTTCTGCCCCAAGTATATCAAGAGGATAAGGAGGTGTTACTTCTCTGGCATAAAAACTTCTTAGAAGTTCTATACCAACCTGCGGACCATTTCCATGAGTTATAAATGCACTTTTTGATCTTTTCAAAACAGGAACGAGTTTTCTAAGAGTCTTCTCTGTATTCTCAAATTGGGTTACTATGTCAGGTGACTTACCCTTTGGTAAAATTGCGTTACCACCAAGGGCAATAACTATCTTCATGTTCCCCTCCAAATTATTTTGTTATTCCCCTTTTTGAAGTCTCAATAAACCTTATAATATGAGAGATATCTTCATTACCTTCAAATTCACTTTTAAGTTTCTCTAATGCCTGAGTTACATTTAAATCACTGAAAAACAAAATTTTAAAAGCTCTTTTTATGTTATTCAATCTCTCACCTGATATTCCTCTTCTCTTTAATCCAACAGTATTTATTCCTTTAATTTCCGCATCTGGGGTACCATAACAGAGGGCAAAAGGCACTATGTCTTTCTTCACATGAGTTCCTCCACCTATTATTGAGTATTTGCCTATTCTTACAAACTGATGAATTAAAACATTTGAACTTATAAAGGCATAATCCTCAACTTCTACATGTCCACCAAGTTGGGCACCATTAACAATTATAACCTCGTTTCCTATCTTCGAATTATGAGCAATATGAGAATATGCCATTAAAAAATTTGAATCCCCTATTATAGTCTTTTCTCCTTCTCCTGTAGCTCTATGTATTGTCACATATTCTCTGATTATATTGCCATTTCCTATTATAACCTCTGTATCCTCACCCTTAAACTTAACATCCTGAGGAGGATATCCTATACAACATCCGTTTAAAACTTTATTTGCTTTCCCTATCTTTACTTTACCTTTTATTGTAACATGAGAATCAATATGTGTAAAATCTCCTATTTCGACATCTCCTTCTATAATCGAATAAGGTCCAATATAAACACTCTCACCAATTCTTACATTTCCGTCAATTATAGCTGTTTTATGAATAAAGCTCATTATTCTGAAATTAAGGCTGTAAAAGTTCCTTCACAAACAATACCCTCTTCCTTAAGGGCAAAACCTTTAATTTTACAAACTTTTCCTTTAAATCTTAAAAGATTTACAACCATATAGAGGGTATCACCTGGATGAACTTTATTTTTGAACCTAAGGTTATCGATTCCGGTAAATATTGGTAATTTGTTTTTTAAATCATATTTTTCTTTAAATTTTTCAAAAATCATTATACCACCTGTCTGAACTAACGCTTCAACAATTAAAACTCCAGGCATGATTTTTATTTCCGGAAAATGTCCTCTAAAAAAATTTTCATTATAACTTACATTTTTGATCCCTACTATTCTATCAGATTCAACTGATAAAATCTTATCAACTAACAAGAAAGGATAATCATGAGGCAATATCTTTCTAATTTCTTCTGAATCAAGCTCATTTCCATAACCTGAAAAAGCTTCAAGGAATGGAATAAAATCTAATGTTTCTTTATGACCTGTTCCCTCAAAAATAAATTTTCCTTTAAACCTTTTTCCTGTTAAATAGAGATCACCAATTATATCTAAGATTTTATGTCTTGCCGGCTCGTTTTCAAAAGTTATTAAATCTTTATTTATTATTTCCCCATCCTTAAAAATTAATGCAAGTGTCTCATCTGCTCCCTTAAAGTATCCTTTTTCTTTTAATTCTTTTGCCTCTTCATAGGTTATAAAGGTTTTTGCTGGTGCTATTTCTTTTAAGTAACTTTCAGCATCGTATATAAAATTAAAACTATACTTCTTGTAAGGTGTACGTGTAAACCTATAACCAATTTCTAAGTTATCATCAGGCAAAATTGAAATTCTTGGACCACCAAAATTTTTTGAGTAAGATTTTTTAATGAAATAAAACTTTAAAGGATCTTCCTTCTCATCAACACCTGTTTCCATTATCTTCTCAACAAAAAATTTTGCAGAGCTGTCATAAAAGGGCACTTCTTCACTTTTGACCTCAATTATACAATCATCAATACCTGTGCCATAAAGAGCAGACATTAAATGCTCAACATACATAAGTGTTTTGTCTTCAAAAACTATAGAAGTACCTCTTTTGTTATACACAACCTGAACTTCACTTAAAGGAAAAAACTTTCCATCTACAAGAAAGACTATCCCACTTTTATCATATGGTTTTAATATTACTTCTGCTTGATTGCCTTTATAAAGACCCTTACCAATAAATCTTATTACATCTTTAATTGTTTTTCTTTTTTCCATAATAGGAACACCTTTATAGTGTTTGTGTGAATTTCAATTAAATCTCTGAGATCTGAAGAATAACCACCACCTAATGTTATTGCAATTTTAAAACCTCTTTCAAGAGTATATTTTCTTACAAGTTCGTCTCTTTTTTTTAGACCTTCTTTTGTCAATTTTAAATTTCCAAGGAGATCCTTCTCGTAAGGATCAGCTCCTGCTTGATATAAAATCAGATCGAAACTTCTATTTTCAAATATTTTAAAAAGAGCTTCTTCAAGTACTTTAAGATATTCCTCTTCTTGAGTACCACTCCAAAGACCTATATCTAAATCACTTTTTTGCTTTGGTACAGGATACAAATCTTCTTGATGAATTGAAAAGGTAAAAACATCTTCATCATTTTCAAAAATTTTTGCTGTACCGTTACCTTGGTGAAGATCAAGATCAATTATTAAGGCTTTTTTAATCTTATTTTCTTTTTTTAATTTTTTTACAGCATAGGCAAGATCATTTATGTAGCAAAAACCCTCAGCTTTATCAGAGAAAGCATGATGCCAACCACCACCAACATGTATTCCGAGCCCTTCCTGGAGAGCATCCAATGAAGCAAGATAAGTTCCTCTTGCACCGATAAGGTAAAAATCCACAACTTCTTTATTCAAAGGTAGCTCTGAAAACATTGTTCTTTTTGTCCATCTCAAATTCTTTAAATCATTAAGATACTCTTCAGTATGAACAATCTTCAATTCTTCAAAGGATTCTGGTTCTGGCTCAAAAAAATCATACTCTTTAACAATACCTTCTTCTATTAACTTTTCTTTTATTAATCTATACTTCTTGGTTGGAAAAACATGGGGACCTATATCAACTTCATATTTTGATGAATAAATGAGTCTCATTTTAAATAAAGTCCTTTTTCATTTATAAAATTTTCAACTTCAGGATGAACCATAAGATGTACACTTTTACCTTCTCTTATTCTAGCCCTTATTTCTTTTGACGAAAGTTCAACAATTCTTGTATCAAGAAAAATTACCTTTTCCTTATAGCAAGCAATTTCCTTAATTTCACACTTTTGTCTTTTACAAACCACAACTTTTGAAAGTTCAAAAAGTGTTTGGTATTCATACCATTTGTCTAAATTTAAAAATTGATCTAAGCCCATTATGAAGTACAGTTCCTCATCCTTTTTTCTTTTTTTCCATTCATTTAAAACAAGAACTGTATAGGTTGGTGCAAATTTAAGCTTAGATTCAAAGTCAGAAACATAAAAAGGCGATCCAGACAACATAAGCTCTACCATTTTCAATCTATCTTCGAATTCTGCCTTTGTTTGCCTATGAGGCGGTCTGTATGAGACAAGAAAATACAATTCGTTTAGTTCTAATTTTTCATAAACATCTTGAGCTATTAAGAAATGGCCTATATGAGGTGGATCAAAGGCTCCACCGAATATTCCTATTTTTTTCATTTTTTATTAATTTTTTTTCTTGCCTTTTCTGCCCATATAGTGTCTGGATATTTATCTATTAACTCTTTATAATAAATCTCAGCTGAATAATATTTTTTTAAATTTTCATAAAGTCTTGCTATGGAGTAAATCTTCTCAGCTAAAATGTTTAAAACAGTATTTTTTAATCCAAGCAATTCCTCACTAAATTTCGAATTAGGGTATTTTTTTAAAAAATTATCTATTTTAGGTATAACTTTTTCAAGTTCACCAGTCTCATGTGAAGGTGAAGAAACCTTTAAAATTTCAATTTTTAAAATATCAAATTCAGCTTCTTCCAAATGCTCAGAATTTGGAAATTGATTTAAAAGAAAGTTATATTCCGATGAGGCAGTTTCAAACTGCTTTTCTAAAAAATAAGACTTAGCAATGTAAAACTGCACATCATCAGTATACTCCCTTATCTCTCCTGAAAATAGAACCTTATTAAAATAGAACCTGGCTTTCTCATATTTACCCTTATAAAAATAATAAACACCTTGAGCAAAATAGCTTTCAATACCAAATTCCTCTGGTTTAGTTCTTTTAAAAATTTTAAAAGAACATGCCCCAAAAATTATTAAAAAAATAAAAAGGAATTTTTTCATTTCTTAAGATATTATATGTCAATTTACTATTTTGTTTTCAAAAAAATGTTAAGTTATAATAATCTTTCATTTAAAGGTTCAAATCCCAATTAAAATTAAAGTGAAAAATGAAGAAAAAAGTAAAAATTGCTATAAATGGTTTTGGAAGGATTGGAAGACAAGTCTTAAAGGAAGGTTTAAAGAGAAAGAAACTTGAATTCGTGGCAATAAATGACCTTGCAGATAGCCAATCCCTTGCTCATCTCTATAAGTATGATTCAATTTTTAGAATTGCAGAAGAAGAAATAAAAACTGAAAAAGATGGATTTGTAATTAATAACAAAAAAATACTTACTTTCTCAGAGAAGGATCCGGTAAAACTGCCATGGAAAGATCTTGAAATTGATTATGTAGTTGAAGCAACTGGTGCTTTTACAGACAGGACAAAGGCTCAAGCCCATATAGATGCTGGAGCGAAAAGAGTTTTGATAACTGCTCCTGGAAAAGGTACAAAACCAGATGTTACTATTGTGCTTGGAATAAATGATAATATGTACGATCCTAAAAAACATTTTGTTATATCAAACGCCTCTTGTACTACAAATTGCTTTTCTTTTCTTGTAAAGGTCGTTCACGAAAATTTCAAAATTCAAAAAGGAGAAATGACTACAATTCACTCTTATACAAATGATCAGAGGATCTTAGATCAAATTCATAAGGATTTAAGAAGGGCAAGAGCAGCTGCCTTAAACATAATTCCAACTTCCACAGGAGCTGCTGAAGCAATAGAACTTGTTTATCCCGAACTGAAAGGTAAATTGAAAGCTGTTGCCATAAGAGTTCCAACACCAACTGTATCCTTATGCGATTTTACAGCTATAGTTGAAAGGGAAGTGAAAAAAGAAGATGTAAATGAGGCTTTCAAAAAGGCATCTCAAGAAATGCCTAAGTATCTTGAATATTGTGATGAGCCACTTGTTTCTTCAGATTTTATAGGTAATCCCCATTCTTGTATCTTTGATGCTACACTTACAGAAACTGTTGAAAATCTTGTTAAAGTTGCTGGTTGGTATGATAACGAATGGGGATATTCAGTAAGAGTAGTTGATTTGCTTGAGTTTATGGCTGAAAAGGAATAAAAAGGAGTTATAAATGAAAAGTTTAAATCAAATTGGTGATATAAAAGGTAAAAGAATTTTTTTAAGAGTTGATTTTAATGTTCCGATCAAGGAAGGAAAAATTCTTGATGATACCAGGATAAAAGAAACTATTCCAACAATAAAATTTTTAATCGAAAGAGGTGGAAAAATAATATTAGCCAGCCATCTCGGAAGACCTAAAGGTAAAAGGAGTCCTGAATTTTCTCTACAGCCAGTTGTAAAGAAATTAAAAAGACTATTAAAGGAAAAAGTAAGATTCACTGAAGAGTTACATGGTGAAAATGTTATAAAGATAATAAACGAAATGAAAGAAGGAGAAGTTTTGCTTATTGAAAATACAAGATTTGAAGAAAATGAAGAAAAAGACGATATTGAACTTGCTAAAAAATGGAGGGAACTGGCAGATATATATGTAAATGAAGCCTTTGCTGCTTCTCACAGAAAACATACCTCAGTTTACACATTGCCAAAACTCTTCGAAGAAAAGTATGCCGGTTTTTTACTTGAAAAAGAAATTAATAACTTAAAGAAAATAACAGAAAATCCTGAGAAACCTTTTATAGCTATACTTGGCGGTGCAAAGGTAGAAGATAAAATTGGAGTTATAAAAACCCTTATTGATAAATGTGATAAGATTTTAATAGGTGGAGGTATGATGTTCACTTTTTGGAAAGCAAAAGGAAAAAGTATTGGAAAATCTATACTTGACGAAAAGTTTATTGATGAAGTTAAAAAGTTACCAGAAGAGAAACTTGTTGTTGCAGTAGACACAAGATACTCTGACTCACCAGAAAGTAAAAAATATACGGAAGGCGAAGAAGTTCCAGAAGGTTATGCAGGTTATGATATTGGAGAAAGGTCTATTCAGATATTTAAAGAGGAAATTTCAAAGGGAAAGACTATTTTCTGGAACGGACCAATGGGTGTTTTTGAAAATAGAACTTTTGCAAAGGGAACATATGAAGTGGCTAAGAAAATAGCAGAAGTAACTTTAAAGGGAGCCTTTTCTCTTTGTGGAGGCGGAGAAACGGTAACGGTAATTAAAAAACAAAAATTAGAAAATAAAATTTCTTTCGTTTCAACAGGTGGTGGTGCTTCACTTGAATTTATAGAAAAAGGCAGTCTACCTGGAATAGAGGCACTTCATTAAGGTTTAATTTAAGTTTATAAACATAAATAGATAAACAAGGGAAAATAAAAACAAAATAACTTAATTAAATTCCCCTATCTTTTAATATTTAAAAGAAGGTTTTTCAGTATATAATTACCTTTTGTATCTAAAACCTTTACATCTAATTTGAGTTCATTTATCTTCTGGTCATATGGAAATATAAGTGTAAGTTCATTATCTTTTATCTCAAGTGGTTTAATATTTGAATTAATTAACTCAAGAATTAAATTATCATTATCAGGATCTTTTGCAAAAAATTTTACAAAAATTTTATTTTCTTTAATAAAGAATTCCTCTTTATATATCTGTGGTGGAGAATTCTGAACCACAGTTTGGAGGGAGTAAGACCTATACGATCGGGATTCACTATCTCTTGCATAGACAAATACCTCTACTGTATCTCCTTCTTTCAAATTTTTAAGAGAAATTTCTAATGAAGAATCACTCGGATAAAAATTGCCAATTCTCCATCTTGCAAAAAAATTAATCTTTTCCCCGTCGGGATCATAACCTTTTGGAACTACTCTAACCTTCTCTGTATTTGAGTATATAAAACTTGGATCTAAAGAGGCACTCTCAACAACAGGTAAGCTGTTAGACACAAAAATAGACTCTGTAAAATAGGGTTTCCCCTTGACTCCCTTAAAGGATGGAATTAAAACTGCATGAATTTTATCTTTCTTTTTTACATCTTCTAATTTAAAATCTAAACCCTCAAAAATCTTTTTATCGTTTACATACCATTCAACAATTACATTTGCCTCTTTAGTTTCCCCTTTTAAGATATAATTTACGCCTAAAACGTCACCTACACATGGTTTTTTATTATTAATTTCTGCAAATTCTATAAAAAGGAGCTCACCCTTTTCTTTCTTTACTTCCCTTTTGCAAAAAACTAAAAATAAAAAAGTTGAAAGAATTAAATATTTCATCATCAAAATAGAAAAATCAGTTTACAATCTCTTTATATATTCAAAAGAAATAATTTTTATTTCATGGAATTTAATATCTTCTTCTCCTGTTACGTTTAAGAGGTATTTAATATAAACTTTTG
This sequence comes from Caldifarciminales bacterium, assembly GCA_039630575.1. Taxonomy (GTDB): domain Bacteria; phylum Hydrothermota; class Hydrothermia; order Hydrothermales; family JAJRUZ01; genus JBCNVI01. The sequence continues at coordinate 1,889 of JBCNUW010000009.1, read as the reverse complement.
CGGGTAGTTTAATTTCAAGTTCATTTGACCTATTTATAAACTTTTTAGACTGGATAAGGGTAGGTAAAGTATAGTCTCCTTTAAAAGGAATCATGTACTCTTCAAAATAAAAAAAGTTTTCTTTGACTTCATATAGCGTAAGGGTATCACTTCCTTCAACCCAATCTGCTTTAAGGGTTCCATTAAAGAAGGTTAAAAGAAAAAATATTAAAAATCTTTTCATATTAGTATGTTAAAACTTTGTAAAGGGATTTGAACCCTTTTGTTTTCATCATCTACCCTTCCAAAAGATAATTCTTGATCTTTGTGGTGAAAAAGGAAGAGGAGATTCAGTTTCAAAGATACCACCTGTTCCAAGTTGAACAAAAACTTTTTCTCCCTCGGCACCCACATATACTGTAGGTTCTGAAGGAGCTCCAGGTCCTGTAGAAATTGAAGGTAAATTCTCACCGGTACCAGACTCTCCTATAATTGGCCTATAGTAGGCTGTGCCTGTTAAATAGTAGAGAGCATAAAGTACACCTTCACCACCTGCTCTACAGGGTCTAAAGTCTGGTTTATAAGTAGTAAATAAAGCAACCCCTCCTATAAGGGCTGAAGCTGTAATACATCTTTCTCCTAAAATAAGTCTTCTATACCACCCCTTGTAAGTCGTTGAGACCATATTTTCAAGTTGATTAAAGGAAATTATTGCTCCTGTAGGTGTAAAAACACTCTCAGGACTAAATACCCTTATATTGGTTACGTCAAGAAGATTATTAAGATTATAGTAAGCATCCTCGTCCCTCACTCCAACAAGATACTGTGTTTCTAAGTAGTTGGCGTCATCCCTTGTATAAAATCTACCTGTTCCAAAATAAACCCATAATCTTCCTTTATTATCCATTCCAACTGAAGGGGATGAAATAATAGGTTCTGATGCATCAAAAACTGGTGCTAACACCCAATTGTTAGGGTTGGGATCATCGTTTGTTTTTATTTTATAAAGTATTCCACCATATCTTGGCAAAGTAGGATTTTCAAGTACATTTGTTCCAAAGTAAAGCACCTCTACATTATAGTCAAGGTCATAGTCAACTGAAATTATATCACCTACAAAGGAGGAATTGATTGGTAAAGTAAAGGTTCTGAGAATTAGACCTGTTCTATAGTCAAGTACATATATCTTTGGAGCTTGATTTGAGTTCACATGAGCTAAATTTGTAGGACCTGTTCCAACTACCAAAAACCAGTTATTACCAACTTTACATGTTGTTGGAAATGAGGTAGTATAGGATCCATCAGGTAATCTTTTTTCCCATAAAATTGTTATGTTTTCAGGTCTTGTAACATCTGCTAAAAAGAAAGCAGAGGAATAAACCTTTGTTGGAGTATTATATAAAGTTCCTCCAAGTCTAAAGCCTCCTACAATTACTGTTCCCCAACCGTTTGTATGAATAGGATCAGGAGTAAATATCCTAACATCTGTGGGATAAGGTTTCAAATCTACGTAGTATACATGGCAGTAGTCATTTCTTGGTAACCACTTAAGATGAGGCAAAAGATTAAAAGGAATATAAGCAAAAATTTCATCTCCAATAGAATAACCAGCAGGATCTATCTGTAATGGTGAAAGATCATTTCCTGTTTCTGTTAGTCTCCCTGAATTAAAGGCATGGAACATCCCATCATTTGCTCCTACATAAACAACGGTTCTCCTATTCTTATAAGCTCTATAAAATTCATTATAACTGACATCTCCATAAATAAGATCATATCTTTCAGTTGGAGGTCCAACTACAAGAGGGGTTGAATAGATAATATCACCCAATTTCCAAACTCTACCATCTGGAAGAGTCCTTCTTCTTAAGTTTGAAAAATCAACCCCTCTTATATATCTTATGAGAGTA
>JBCNUW010000089.1:0-523 GCA_039630575.1 Caldifarciminales bacterium | reverse complement strand
TGTGTAGATTTTGTTGTTTTTCTCTGATAGTATCTTGTATTCTATTGTCATATTTGACTTTAAAAGTTTTACTGCTAAGAGCATTCCAAAGAGTTGATTATCTATAGCGTATTTCTCTAATTCTCTAACACTCATCTTTTTTTGTTGTTTTAGTCTCTCCAGTTGGTTTACTTTGTTTTTGTTTTTGGTTGTCTTTGGTTTTGTGAAGAGTGCATCAAAAACATAATATGTATAGTCATCTACAGTTATTTTCTGTATATTTGATGTGTTAGTTGTTTCTAAGTAGTGAAGTGCTCTGATTTCTTCTATTATGTCGGATATTTCTATTGTCTGGTGGAACTCTTGTTTTTTCTTTGATTTTGGTGTTGTGTTTTTCTCTTGATTTTTTTCTTTAGATGGTATATTATTATTCATAGCGGGTTGGTGTTGTTTGGACGGTGGCTAACTGGATGTTGCCCCGTCCTTCCTATTTATTATGATATCAAATTTCCTCTTTTTGTCAATAGTTTAATTATCTCATCTA
>JBCNUW010000088.1:0-529 GCA_039630575.1 Caldifarciminales bacterium | reverse complement strand
AAATTCCTCTTTGGCACATTGCAACCAGCAATTGCCGGTTTAAAAACAATTGCTGCTAAGGCGTTTAAATTCCTCTTTGGCACATTGCAACAATCTTATTTTTATCTAACAAACTCCACTTTTTTTCGTTTAAATTCCTCTTTGGCACATTGCAACTAAGAGAAAGATGGGATGTTTTAGAGAAGTTTAGAAGTTTAAATTCCTCTTTTGCACATTGCAACTAAAATTGACTTACGCATTCAAAAACGAGTTAATTTGTTTAAATTCCTCTTTGGCACATTGCAACTTTGATAGGTTTTCTCCAAAAACTTGCAATTTCGTGGTTTAAATTCCTCTTTGGCACATTGCAACTTGAAAAAAGATGTTATTATATATAAAAGGAGGGAGGTTTAAATTCCTCTTTGGCACATTGCAACGGAACTTTTCCCGAAGGGTCTTTTGTCCCTGTTCTAGTTTAAATTCCTCTTTGGCACATTGCAACCAGCAATTGCCGGTTTAAAAACAATTGCTGCTAAGGCGTTTAAATTCC
>JBCNUW010000087.1:0-534 GCA_039630575.1 Caldifarciminales bacterium | reverse complement strand
TAATGAAATAAATAATATGCTTAATTTTTTAATTGCAAATAATACAGAAAATTTAATAATATTTCCAATTTCGCAATATTATTTTGAGCCATTGCCAAATTTAATAAATGATGATATAATAAATTATAATTTAAACAATTTAATGCCAATAAAAATAATTGCATTTAATTTTAACAAAGCAAAAATTATTAAAAAATTAATAATAAAATACGAAAATAATGATATTAATTCTTCTTGCGTTTTAAATATTGACAATAATGCTATATTATCGCCAATAAATATAAACAATAATTATAACAGCAATGAAATAAATGTTATTAATATTGCTTATGATACGGATATAAATAAATTAGAATTTATTATAACGCCATCAATAAATGATTTTAATATAAAATTAAAAATAATGGCTTAAAAAAGGAGAAAAAATATGCAAGAGCAAGCAATTTATAATATGCTAAAGCCAATGCCAGAAAAATTATTATTTTTAAATTTAGATGCAACGCATTTAATTGATTATAAAGAAACAAATGATAA
>JBCNUW010000086.1:0-535 GCA_039630575.1 Caldifarciminales bacterium | reverse complement strand
TTCTTCATATGACTTTAAAAGATTCTTGAGGAATATAACAAAGCGCCCCCTATCAAAAGGATTCTCAAAAGCGTCGAGTATTATTTTTTTTGCTCGTTCCCTATCCATTTTTAACCTCCCTTTTAAATTTTTTCGCAAAGTTCAATAGAGGATATCTTTATTTTTATTTCACAAAAAATTTTGCAAAGCTATTAACAAAGCAGCTACTCCTATCTAGCCATCTTCTGCTACCTTCTTCCAAGCGCAATCTTAAGTTTTAGAATTTTCTTTCTTCAATATTATTATCCATCTCTGTTAGGTAAAGTGATAAAATCACTTCTGTTTCGCTCTCTGTTGCTACATTAGCTTCAACATAATGGCTTTCGAGAAGTGAAGTAGATATTTTTGTTTGCAAAACATCTATAACTTTCACTGGATTTTGAATTTCTTTTATACTAAGTTTTTTAAGGGCGTTCAATACATTTTGTACTGTCTTTTTCGGCAAAGCATTCTCTTCAAGCCTTTCAATAACTTTCCTTAGATATTCTTCCTGATC
>JBCNUW010000085.1:0-537 GCA_039630575.1 Caldifarciminales bacterium | reverse complement strand
CGCCAATTTAATTGCAATTACCCTTAATATTTCTAATTTTTTATTGTAAAAAATTTTATTCCAAAGGATTTTTATTTTGTTGATGATTTGTTTGTTTTAGAAGAAAGAAAACTTGACCCTATTAATATGAGAACAGAAAACTTAAGAATAATTTATAAAAATGGAAAGAAATTAGATGAAAGGAATTTTTTATTAGGGTTTATACACCTGCGGAAATTTCTTTTCTTTTGAGACTTACTGAAATAAAAGCAGAAAAATTCTATGGCTCTTTCAATTTTGAACCTTTTAATGTATACTCAAGGAGATTGATTATTATAGGTAAAAAAGAAAATAATACTTTTATCTCCTGAAACAGAAAATTACACCAATAAAAAGTTTTTGTGTAAGTGGTAGGTATCCTTTGTTGGAAAAAACACATTAAAAATTCACAAGCAAATTAAAAGAGAAAGCAGAAAAGGAAATAGATAAAATAATTCTGGGGAACTTGAAGAAAAAATTATAGAAAGAGGTTCGGATTTCTGTAATGAACTCTCAAAA
>JBCNUW010000084.1:139-540 GCA_039630575.1 Caldifarciminales bacterium | reverse complement strand
AAAACTCACTCCAATTATCTGTCTGCAGACCCCTCACCACAAGAGAAAATTTTCTTAGAAGTTTCTTTCATCTATAGATGGTAGCTTTATAGATACAAAAGCTTCGACTGTGGCTTTTGTGTAAAGGAATTGTGATGGAATGCATCCTGGATTGAGTATAGTCTTTGCATCATCCTTAAGTCTTTGATGGGAGAAGGGATTAATGAAAAGATCTTGAGCTTTTGCAGGGGGTAATGTGAAACTATATGATACTTTCTGATACCAACTAAAACCTTGGAAGTCTTTCCAATTCTGAGTTTTAGAGACTACCTGAACTTAAAGGATATTTGTTGAAAATGTATTGTGGTGGAGGCGGCGGGAATTGAACCCGCGTCCGAAGATAGTTCAGGTTAAACCACTAC
>JBCNUW010000084.1:0-130 GCA_039630575.1 Caldifarciminales bacterium | reverse complement strand
GGTAATGTGAAACTATATGATACTTTCTGATACCAACTAAAACCTTGGAAGTCTTTCCAATTCTGAGTTTTAGAGACTACCTGAACTTAAAGGATATTTGTTGAAAATGTATTGTGGTGGAGGCGGCGGG
>JBCNUW010000083.1:0-540 GCA_039630575.1 Caldifarciminales bacterium | reverse complement strand
GGAAGTAAAAATAATTAAAGATCTTGTTGATAAAAATAAGAAATTCCCAATCGTTGATGGTCCATTTGGAACGCAACTTCATATGGAGGAATATACAAAAGATGGAGTTCCCGTGATAAGAGTAGTAAATTTAAGCTTTGAAGGTGAATTTATAGAGGATAATTTAGTCTTTATTTCTGAAGAGAAATTTAATGAATTAAAGAGAAGTGAGGTGAATCCTGATGATCTTATTATTGCGAAAACTGGTGCAACAATTGGGAAATTAGCACTATTGCCACATAAATTTCAAAGAGCCATAATTGCATCCAGTTGTTTAAAAGTTTCTTTTGATAAGAAATATGCTCATCCTAATTATTATTTAAGATTTTTCATGCTTCCTATAGGACAAGAAAGTATAAAAACTAGAGGAGAAGGTGGTTCAACTAGAGACACAATAAATCTAACTCCATTCTCTGAGATAATTGTTCCTTATCCTCCCCTCCCTGAGCAAGTTCGCATAGCTACAGTTTTATCTTATTTTGATGATCTTATTGAAAACAA
>JBCNUW010000082.1:0-541 GCA_039630575.1 Caldifarciminales bacterium | reverse complement strand
AAGTGAAGAGCTGAGGGGAAAATCTCAAGAATTAAATAAATATAATGAAAAGTTGGAAACACTTTTGACGGAAATAGACAACAAAAACAAATCTTTAAAGAATATACTTCAAATAATTGAAGAACTGAAGAAAATAGAAAATGAATTAAGAAATAAGGAAGAAGAATTAAAGACATATATTGAAGAAAAGAGAGTACGGTATCAAAAATTAGGTTTAAATATTGAAGAAATACTTTCATTTTCATTCAAAATTGATTTGATATCTTCAAAATTAGAGGATGAAAAAAGCACAAAGGATAAAATAGAAAAATCATTAAACGAATTAAATCAGGAGAGGCATGAAATTGAAACAAAATTAAAAGAATTGAGTCAACAGCTAACTGAACCGCAAAAGAAATATCAAAAATATTTAGATGATTTAAGAAACTGGGAAAATAAGAAGAATCAGATTATAGGAGACGAGAGAACCTTTGATACATTAAAATGGTACGAAAATGAGCTTAAATATGTTGAAGAAGAATTAGAGCATGAAATTTCAAAT
>JBCNUW010000081.1:0-541 GCA_039630575.1 Caldifarciminales bacterium | reverse complement strand
CCACTAATAAAAAAAGAATATAACTTTGATACTTCAAAGAGATTTTGTAGTTTTAGAATTCCCGGTGAAGAAGTAATTTCTGACCGAGGTATACAAAATTATTCAAATTATGGCGTTTTATATAAATTACTCTTTATAATAACCAACAACCATAATTATCCGCAAAAAGTTAATATTTACTTTTCTTCTATTTCGGGTTATACCCCCCTCATTTTTATGAAAAATCTCAATATTTTCAAGGTTGATAGTGGTTCTTATAGAAAAATTTTTGAAGTAAATTTGAATCCCTATGAAAGCTGCTATTATCCAATAAGTTTTGTTATAACCCCTGGCTTATCTTATCCCATAGAGTTTGAAATATCAACTAATAATCTATGAGGAGGGAATAAAAAATAGAAAAGGTTTTAATTTTTGATTAAGGGATGGTGATCAGACTCCAAGAATAACCTGAAACTAGAACAAAAAATTGAAATAGCTAAAGAACTAGAAAGAGCTAGAATTAGCGTGATAGAATTCGGTTTTGCAGACTAATCAATCCGGA
>JBCNUW010000080.1:0-550 GCA_039630575.1 Caldifarciminales bacterium | reverse complement strand
TCGCTTGATAAAGTTCCTTTACTAAAAATCAAATCAGATATATAGATTAAAAGTAATATTATAGGTATTGAAACTACGAACTCTGAAAAGTTTGCAGAAAAACTACCTAGTGCTTCAAGCTTTACTGCAGATTTATAGTAATTCTTAGAAATAGCTTTAAATTTATTAAATTCCTTTTCAATGTTAGAAAATATTTTAATAACTTTCATTCCCCTAATAGTTGAACTTATATAAGAACTTATCTTTGACATATTCTCATTTAGTTTGTTCCATCTATAGTGCATAGCCTTTGAAATGAAAAATAGTAAAATACCCAACGGCAGAGCGGTAAGTATACCTACAATGATTAAATGAAAGGCAACGAGAAAGGAGATAGTTATAAATACAATTAGTCTAACGCTGGAAAATATAAATTCAAAGAACCCCTCAGTAATAGCCCCTTTTAGTAATTTTAAGTCATTGGTAAATCTACTTACTATACTACCGAGACTTACTGAATTAATGTAGTTTATAGGCAATTTTAAAAGTTTTGAAAATAGACCATTTCTTA
>JBCNUW010000008.1:0-70073 GCA_039630575.1 Caldifarciminales bacterium | reverse complement strand
AGGATATAAATAAGAACCTGCATCAAGCCACTCACAATCTCCTACACCTGCATCATCCTGCGGAACAAAGGCAGAACCTGTCCACTTCAAAACCTGTCCCACCGAAGGTGCAGCATTAACCTGTATGGGCCAACTGTTTATATACAAAAGACCCTGCACCCTTGTATTACCCACTATATCAAGCTTATAGGCAGGCGTGCTTGTACCTATACCCACATTGTAAGAAGGTAAAGGCGAAACAGCTGTCCATAAACTAATTCCATCTTCAGCCCATCCCCTTTGACCCTCTATAAATGCCCTCTGAATATCCTCTCTGTCCCTAAAATCTCCAGGATCCGAAACTCTAAGCTGGGCCTGAAATAAAAGCCCAACTATAACAAAAAGACTTAATTTTGTTAAATTTAAACCCATATTTTAACCTCCTTTTGTTCCACCTACTCTATAATAGAAAACTTCTTTATAAAAGTCTTATCCTTTGCCCTATACCTTATAAAATATACCCCAGAAACTACTCTATCCCCCCTATCATCTAAAAGATCCCAATCAACTTGATAAACCCCAGGCTTTACCACCCTCTCCAATAAATTCCTCACAACCCTACCATTAACATCTAAAACCTCAACATTAACCATCACCTCTTCACCGACCCCAAACTTAACCCTTGCAACACTCAAAGCAGGATTAGGATAAACACCATAAAGGAAAAACCTACCTCCAGATTTTACCTCTCCCTTAAATTTATCAGACGGAGGCTTAGGCTCATGATAACCTAAAGCCGAATTAAAAACCGCTATTAAATAAACAAAACCATTCGCATCCGGACCTGAACTCATAAAACCCGATAAAGCCTTCTGCGTATTATCAAAATTCTTAAAACTTGTACCCCTTAACTTTGACCTAATCAAAGGTATAGTGTCAGCAAAATTACCAAACTTATCCCTCAAAACAACCTTAGAAGTATAATAACCTTGCGGACTAGGACCTGACACAAGAAAACCCGTAAATGTCATTCCCGCACTCCTCCTTGCATTAGACGAACTCACCCCATGAATCTTAAAACGCAAAATATCACCCGATACCTGTGTCAAATCCGAAAGAGTAGCATAACACCTCAAAGTTACCCACTCTCCCAACTGCAAAGTCTTAAATGAATCTATCCTCAAAACAGAAGCCGGAAGAAAATCCTGAACCTCAATACCCCTCAACTTCGACCTAAAAACCGTATCCTGAACCGCCTGCCCTAAAAGGGACATCAAAGATAAAATTAGTAAATATATACTCCTCATATCTTCTCTCCTTTTCTAAATTATAAACTAAAAAATATTTTTTTTCAAGATTAAAGAAATTTTAAAATTAGAACTTTATTACCTTAAACCTCTTCTTACCTTCTACGTTAATAAATAAAATAGTAGCTTTCTTTTCATTTATATTTAACACTCTTCTTCCAGTCATATCAAAAATTTTGAGTCTTTTACCTATATTAATTTTAAAATTTTTGTCCAAAATATTAGAAGAAAGTGTAAAGTCTTTTTCTTCTGTTTCTGTTTTTTCATCTGAAATATAAATACGTGGATCAACTTGGACTCCTAAAACAAAAGTATCCCCGAACTCTTTTAATTTTCTTTCAAAATAAAAACTTTCAGTAATAAAAGAAGAGACACTTACATCAGGTGCTTTAAAAGTTGCTTTTAACAAAAGATTTTGAAAAGGCAAAGCGTTATACGCTGAAAATAACTCCGCTCTCCTTTTATCTATAAAAGTTTGGGGATTGTAAAAATAAGAAGAATCCCTAACCGACTTCAAAATAAAAAAACTATCAAAAGAAACATACCCACTATTTAAGGAGAATATGAATATAGAAAAAGTATCCTGTGAAAAAACCTGTTGAGGATAACTCAAACTTAAAACTTTTATATGGGGCTTGTTAGAATCTTCGGGATTTTGAATTATTCTTACATAATTGGAGTGAATCCAACCTTTTTGATAACCTCCAACTTCTCCTATAAAAATTCTTAACCAACTTCCTGCAGAAGAATCAGTTACAAAACTTTGTCCCCTTGCGATTTGAGTTATTATCTGAAAAGAAGTAGAAGGACCTGTCCTAACATTTAAAAGAGAAGCATTAACCCTAACCACCTTATCATAATTTGAACCACATAAAAATTTTTGGTTAATTCCGTCACCACCAATAATATAACCATAATAATATCCTGTCCCAGCTGGAAAATAAATCTTATAAAAATTGTTTTTGTATAAAAAGGAAACAAATTTCGAGTTAAAAGTAGCAATTGAAATTACTCTTGAACTAAAATCAGGACTTTCATAGATATTTAATTCGTCTGGAACATAAACTCTTACTACAAAATGCTTATTAGGATTTTCAATCCAAAGATTACTCCTTATAACATTCCATAAATCATCCTCAGATCTGTCATAACCTAAAGCCCAACAACCAATTCCAGAAAGACCAGAATCAACAGCAGTCTTAATCTTTAAATCAATAGAAACCGAGTCATCATACCAGGTTTGATACCACCCATCACCAGAAATATAATATCTATACCAGGGAGTTAAAGAATTTATATCCCATAACCTACCATAATTTGAGGAATTTTGTTTGGCATAATAGAAAATCACAGCATCACCAGAACCTCTTGTTGAAGAACCTATCTGTGAAGACTGAGTTGGCCAGTTGTAACCATAATAGGGCATCCCAAGTATGATTTTATCAGGATTAGCACCATACTGCTTATAACTACGTATGGATTTAGATACACAGTAAGGACCCCATTGTGAAGAAGGAATAAGCGGTGAAACAGGACCTGCTACACTTGAACCACTATAATGAAAATCGTAAGCCATTACAAAAAGACCATCTGAGTGAGTGGATAGATAAGATATATTATATCCAGGATACCACTCCGGAATAGCAGGGGTAGCTATGAAAAGTTCCTTTCTTCCCTGTGGATGATTAATCAAAGTGTAGTAAAGATCATTAATAAATTTTGAAAAACTATCTCTTACACTAGCTGTTACAAATTCAAAATCGATATTTACACCATCAATGTTGTAATTTGTAACAAAATCTTTGATTTTATTTATAGCATTGTTCCTTGCATTTTTATTATTTAAAAATTGTGAAACATTTGATGAACCAAAAATAATAAAGGTCATATGAACTTTAACACCTCTTGGGTGAGCATAATTAATGATTTTATAAAAACGAGAAAGATTAGGAACTGATCCCAAATTTCCAGTTGCAGGATCAATACTCGTAGCAAAATAGGAAATATGAGTAATAAGCTCCATCTGAAAGTATTGATAAAGTAATGTATCTACCCAATAGGGAAGATATCCGTAAAAGGTATGTGTGATTCCTCTTAACCTTTCCTCAATTGAAGAAAACTTAACATTTTCTATAGTTTCATTAAAATTAGCCTTTTTTAAATTCTTATAATACTCATATTCATGGATAGTTAAAAACGAAAAAATTATAAAGACATTCACAAATTTACTTTAATATATCTTCAAATTTTTTTAAGAATACTTCAGAAACTAAAGCACAGGATTCTCCAAGTGGACAAGCACAGAGTCCCTTTATTTTACCATTTAAGGAACTTATCATCTCAATTCCATCTTTTATTAAAATTTCTTTACTCTTTATTTTCTCCAAAACACTAAAAATAGCCCAGGTTCCTTCTCTACAAGGGGTACACTTTCCACAGGATTCATCTCTAAAAAAATTTACTATGCTTTCTAAAATTTTTAAAAGCTCCTTCTTTTTATCTTCCCTATATCCAAATACAATAACCGCACCCGAACCTGTCATTGTCCCTCTTTCAACAAGAGATTCAAAATCATAAGATATATCAAGCTCATCATAAGCAAGAGGAGGAGCAGATACGCCACCAGGTATAACTCCAAGCAAGTGATAACCCTCCTTTATTCCATTACCAAGATCATTAATAATTTCTCTTAATGTTAATTTACCATGTTCAATTTCATAAACCCCTTTTTTCTTAACAATTCCACTTAAAGCTATAAGCCTTGTTCCTGTGCTTTTTGGTATCCCTATCTTAGCGTAATTTTCTCCACCCATCTCAATAATTATTGGCACATTTGCAAGAGTCTCAACATTGTTTATTACAGTTGGATAACCAAAAAGACCAAAAGTAGCAGGATAAGGTGGTCTAAGTCTTGGATAACCTTTTTTACCTTCCATAGACTCTAAAAGAGCAGTTTCTTCACCACATATGTAAGCTCCTGCTCCTAAAAAAATCTTAATCTTATGAGAAAAATCACTCTTTAGTATTTTCTCTCCTAAAAATCCACTTTCTTCGACTTCTTTTATTGCCTTCTCTAACTTTTCTAAAACCCACTTATATTCTTTTCTCAAATATATGTATGAAACTTCTGCTCCAATAGCATATGAGGCAATTATCATTCCCTCGATCAAAAGATAAGGTGCATAAAAAAGAACATCCCTATCTTTAAAAGTCCCAGGTTCACCCTCATCAGCATTGCAAACTAAAAATTTTTTAATTGACCTTTCCCTTGGAACAAATGACCACTTTAACCCTGTGTAAAAACCAGCCCCACCTCTTCCTCTTAATCCACTTTTTTTAACCTCCTCTATAACTTTTTCTGGTGAGATTGAGTCTGAAAAAATTTTCTTTAATGATGAAAAACCACCCTTTTTTATATAATCATCAATATTATCTGAATATTTTTTCTTAATTAAAAAAAATTCAGATTTTTTCATTAAGCTCTCTGATCTTTTCAATACTTAAATTTTTTAGAGGATTAAAGTCAAAAAGACCTGATGGAGCAAAATCACAAAGCCCTATACATTCACATTCCTTAAAATCAAATTTTAACTTCTCTTTATTTTCTTTTAAATATTCAATTATTTCATCTGCTCCTTCGAGTAAACAGGAAACATTTTTACATATATAAAGTGTCTTTTTTTCACTTTTATCTAATTTTAGAAAATGATAAAAACTGAGAGTTTCATAAATTCTATTTTCACTTATCTTTAAAATTTCAGCAATTTCCTTTATTCTCTCTCTTTTTATATACCCCTCCTCATCTTGAATCATATTCAAAATAGGTATAAGGGAAAGTGAGCTATTTCCATCATAATATTCAACAATCCTCAAGATTTTAGATTTTATATTATCACTCAAGTTTTAGCTCTTCCTGATCCCAAACTTCTGCAGTTGTTTTTATACCCCTTAACTTTAATTTAAATTCATCAGGATTTGTAACATTTTCCAAAGCATCTTCGAGAGTAATCAGTTTTTCCTTATAAAGTTTTAAGATAGATTGATCAAAGGTCTGCATCTTGTACTCATAATATCCTTCTTCAATTGCTTGGGGTATTTCTACAGATCTATTTTCATCCATGATAAGTTCTTTAATTCTCGGAGTGTTTATTAGAATTTCAACAGCTGGAACTCTCCCCTTACCATCAGCTCTTGGTATAAGTCTTTGGGAAACCACAGCAATAAGAGTTGAGGCAAGCATTATTCTTATATGCTGATGTTGATGGGGAGGATAAAAGGATATGATTCTGTTTATGGTCTCTGTCGCATTCAATGTATGAAGTGTAGACATCACAAGATGACCGGTGTCTGCTGCCTTTATAGCTGTATCCATTGTCGCTTTATCTCTTATCTCACCAATAAGAATAACATCAGGATCCTGCCTTAGTATATACTTTAATGCCGATGCAAAGGAAGATGTATCACTTCCCACCTCCCTCTGAGATATTATTGACTTTTCATCTCTAAACAAAAATTCTATTGGATCCTCTATTGTTATTATATGTTTTGCTCTATTTAAATTTATATAATTTACCATTGCTGCAAGAGTAGTTGACTTACCACTACCTGTTGTCCCCGTGACAAGTATTAAACCTCTTGGATTCATACATATATCTTTTAAAACAGTAGGTAAATTAAGCTCCTCAAATGTTTTTATGTTGGTTGGTATTGCTCTCATCGCAATTGAAATACTTCCTCTTTGAATAAAACAATTAACTCTAAATCTACCTAGACCTGGTACACCTATCGCAAAATCAATCTCCTTTCTTGAAAGAAATCTTTTCTGCTGTTCTTCCGTCATTATAATCTTTACAATTTCAGTCAAATCTTTGGGAGTCAATGGCTCTACATTTAACTTTACAAGCTTACCATGTATCCTGTAAACTGGAGGCAAACCAGCCTTCAGATGTAAATCCGATGCTTCTTCTTCGATCATTTTTTTTAATAACAACTTCAAATTTAAAGCCATATTAAACTAATTCTATTTTAAATAATTTCTGACCATACTCAACTGGCTCACCATTTTTCACTAAAATTTCCCTCACAACTCCCTCAACATCTGATTCTATCTCATTCATTATCTTCATAGCTTCAATAATACACAAAACTTGTCCTGGTCTTATTTTTGATCCCACCTCAACATAAGGCTCTGCATCCGGAGCAGGTGCCCTATAAAATGTTCCAACAAGAGGAGCAGTTACATAGTAGAATTTATCCTCTTTCTTTTCAGGCTCCTTTTTTACCTCCTCTACCTTTTTAATCTCCTTCAGAGTAGTCTCAACCTCATCTTTTGACCTTTCTATCTTATGCTTTTCGACCTTTTCTTTTTTTCTTAAATGAATTCTAAAAAAGGGTTTCTTAATCTCTAACTCTGTTAAACCACTTTTTTCCATCAACTCAATTAACCTTTCAATCTTCTTTAAATCTTTGTCATTCATGCCCTTTCAATATATTCTCCTGTCCTTGTATCAACCTTAATTTTTTCTCCTTCTTTTATATAAAGTGGAACCTTTACAACAAGACCTGTTTCTAACTTTGCAGGCTTTGAACCACCAGAAGCAGTATCACCTCTTATTCCAGGATCAGTTTCCACAACCTCAAGAACAACAGCAGTTGGTAAAACTATTCCAACAGCCTTTTCATTTATAAACTGTACCTTAACTTCCTGACCCTCTTTTAAATATAAAAGTTGATTCCTTATCTTTTCAGCTGATAAAACAATCTCCTCATATCTTTCTGAATCATAAAAAATGTAATTTTCACCATCTGTATAAGAAAAAGTTGCTTCCCTTTCTCTTAACTCTACTTCTTCGAAATGATCAGCTTCCCTTAGAGTTTTCTCTATTACTTGTCCAGTCTCTATATTTTTCAGCTTAGTTTTTATATGAGCCTGCCCTCTACCCATCATTATGTGCTGAAAATCTATAACTTCATAAAATTTTCCTTCAAAATTGATTACCATTCCGCGCCTTAAATCCGGCATTTTTTAATTAATTTTTTTAAGGGTTTGAACCTTTTTGATTTTAATATTTTAAATTTTCAGCAACCTTTTTGTAAATTTAGTTAAAATTTTAAGCTCACCCTTTCTATCAATATAAACTAAATCTTCAATTCTAACTCCACCTTTATTTTCTAAATAAATACCAGGTTCTAACGTAAAAACAAGCCCCTTTTCAATAACTTCGCCACCTCTCTGAGATACAGAAGGCTTCTCATGAATTTCAACTCCTATACCGTGTCCTAACCCATGACCAAACTTTTCACCAAATCCCCTTTCAGAAATATAACCCCTTGCTATACTATCTACATCCTTGGCTTTCATACCCCTTTTTATCTTTTCTTCAACCATTAAAATTGATTCTAAAGTTATCTTATAAATTTCTCTAAACCAATCAGGTGGATTTTTACCAACCCAAAAGGTTCTTGTCATATCAGAATTGTAACCTTTATAAGTACTTCCCATATCTATCAAAAGTGGGGTTTCATTCTTTATCACCACATTTCTTGGCTTTGCATGAGGTAAAGCTGAATGGGCACCAGATGCTACAATCGGTGGGAAAGCAAGGCCTAAACCTCTTTTTTTTATCATATACTCAATTTCAAGCGCAAGATCTTTTTCCTTCGTCCTACCAGGTTTTAAAATATTTAGTATTTTCTTTAAAACACCTTCAGAGAATCTCTGAGCTTTTCTAATTTTTTCTATTTCATCCTCACTTTTATATAACCTCAAATTTAAAACAGGAGACGCAATCACCTTAACCTTAAATTTTCTCTTTTTAAAACTATTATAAAAATCAAAAGTGAAAGACTCCCTCTCACAAAGAACATTTTTCTCTCTTTCTCCCAAAAGTTCAAATATTTCGTCAAACTTATTTATTATAACAATTTCAAAATCTTCCTCCACTTCCTTTTTTGACTGTAACTTGTAACGAAAATCTGTTATAAAATAATTTTTCCTCTTTGTCAAAAGAACATAACCAGATGAACCTGTAAAACCGGTAAGATAAAAAACATTTGACAAACTGTTAACAAATAATGCATCTGCTTCATTTAACTCTATTACTTTTCTTAAATATCTAACTCGATCTTTTAAGGAAATTAATCCACTCGACAAAACTCCTATAGTTTTTCTCTGTAATTTTTTCATCTTCAGTAATCTCCTTCCTGGTTTGCTCTTCAGAAGTTTTCTCTTCCTTTGCTCTCTCTAAATCCTCAAAAAGTTCTTTAACCTCCTCCGGAATTTCTATAAAACCTTTTTCTTCCTCTTTCCTCTCTTCGAATTCCTGCTTTTCTTCAACCTTCTCATCTAATTTAATAACCTCCTCTTTCTCTTTTTCCATTAATTTAACAAAATCTATTTTTTCAGCAGACTTCTCAACAAAAATCTCCTCTATACTCTCAGAGGGTCTTTCAGGTTCTCTTATAATCTCACCTAATGAGAGTGGCTCCCTTTCCTCTATAATTAATTCTTCCTCCTTTCCTTCTTCCTTTTCCTGAACTTTTAACTCTTCCATAAACTTTGAAGGATGACCACTCAACATAACTTCTTTTTCTTCAAAAACACCCTTTATATCCTTTACATCTTCAGATTTTATTATATCCTCAAAATCCTCTGTTAAAAATTTAGCTGTTTCAATACTCTTTGAAATTAGTTCTTCCTCTATTTCTCCAAATAAACTCTCCTCTAACAAAATATCTTTATCTTTTTCTTCTTCACCTCCTTCTAAAAGTTCCTTTTCCTCATAAATATCTTTCTCAATTAGGCTTTCCTCCTCAACCTTTATCCCAGGTTCCTCTTTATTGAACTCTTCAAGACTTATGAATTCACCTTCTGTTTTCTTCTCAAGCACATCCTCTACGAATTTGAATTCCTTTAATTTTATCTCCTCCTTTTCCTCTTGCTCATTTTCTATTTCTCTTAAGATTTCCTTTGCCTCTTCCGGAATTTCAGGAAGCTCAACTTGAGGTGAAATTATATCTTTATCTTCAAGAATATCCAAAAGGGGTTCATCAAAAGATGTAAGAAATGTAGGTGCTTTCTCTTCTTTCTCACCTAGTCTATCCTCCTCTGAAGACAATTTAATTAACTTTTCCTCTAATTCTTTTATCTTATCTTCAACCTCTGAAGTCAATGGGTCAAGATCGTAAAGTTTCTTATAAGCTAAAAGAGCCTCTTGTTCTTTACCCAATTTCTCACAGGTTTCAGCTAAGAGTCTTAATCCAACAACATGACTCTCATCTAATTCAACAAGCTTATTTAAATTTATTCTTGCCAACTCTAACTCATTTCTCTCAAGGTGGATCTTTGCCTTTATGTAATATGCGACAGAATAGTCAGGATGAAATTTTAAACCCTCCTCCAGAACAGCTAAAGCCTCATCATACATTTTTCTCTTTCTATAGGCATCAGCTAAAGCTGCAAAAGTTTTTGATTTTTTCCCTTCATTTTCCCACTTTTGATAAAGTTCCTCAATTTCTTTAAATTCTTCTTTCATATTTAAATTTTAAATTTAAAGATTAAAAAAATCAAATTAAAAATATAAAAATAAAATGAGAAAAAAAAGAAAAATCAAAAGGGTAATATAAAAGGATGGTTTTCTTACAAAAAGTTTATATGTTAACTTTCCCTTTAAATAGGTAATTTTTGCTGCCCCCTCTACTAAAAGAATGTCAATAAGTCCTCGGTCAAAAAGTTTAGATATTTGGTTAGTAATCAAAACAAGAGAACCATAAAGAATCTTTGAGATAAGATAGTCATAATAAAACCCTGATCCTAATAAACTTGCTAACCTTTTAAATTTCTCTGGGCTATACTTAATATTTTTCAAATATATCTGAAAAGAAAAATAACCACCCAATACTGATAGAAATAAAGGGAAAAATTGATAGATAATAGGATTTTTAACATGTACTTTACTTTCTAAAATATCAAAATAAAATTCTTCAAATAAAGGTAAACCGGTTAAAATTACAAAAAAAGACAGGATCAAAAGAGAAATATTCATAACAGGGTCAATTTTTCCGTATTCCTTTTTTTCTGCATTTCCCTCAAAGGTTAAAGCATAGGCTCTTATTATATAAAAGGAGGTTATAAAGGCACCAAGGCAAGCAAGTGAAAACAAATAAAGATTATCAAAAGATGCATTTATAAGAAGTTCTTTACTTATGAAACCACCTGTCAATGGAAAACCAATTAAAGCTAAAGCCCCAACTAAAAAACTATAAGAAGTAAAAGAATGAACTTTTCTTATCCCTCTTGTTTTATATATATCTATTTTTTTATGTATAAGATGCATAACATTACCAGAGGATAAAAACAAAAGTGCCTTAAAGAAAGCATGAGTCAAAAGATGCAAAAAAGCAAGAAACTTATAACCTATCCCAATTCCAAAAAACATATAGCCAATCTGTGATATAGTAGAATAGGCTAAAATTTTTTTAAGATCTTTCTCAAAACATGCAATAAGACCAGATAGAAGAAAACTTATCACAGAAATAAAAATTATAATATTTAAAATATCAGGATAAAGACTAAATAGAGGAAAAACTCTTATAAAAAGCCATACACCAGCAGTTACCATAGTTGCTGCATGAATAAGCGCTGAAACAGGTGTTGGGCCTTCCATCGCATCAGGTAACCATACATAAAAGGGAAACTGAGCTGATTTACCACAAGCTGCAACAATTGCAAAAAACAAAAGATAGGGTAATAAGGGATCCTTCACTGCATTCTTTAAATGTGCAATATCAAATGTTTTAAAAATTTTATAATAAATCAAAAGAAATAATATAAAACCAAAATCGGCAAGTCTTGTAAGTAAAAAGGCTTTAGTTCCTGCCCTCGCTGCATCATCCCTCCATGACTCATATGAAATTAACAAATAAGAACAAACACCAACACCTTCCCAACCTATAAACATCATAAGAAAATTCCCCGAATAAACAATAACCAACATAAAGAATACAAAAAGATTCAAAAAGGCAAAATACCTGTAGGGTGAATCATCTTTTTCCATATAACCCGATGAATAAAGGTGAATCAAAGAAGAAACAAAAGTTACCATTAAACCCATAAGAAAACTTATTCTGTCAAAAGTTAAAGAGAAATAAACTTCAATATCTGAAAAAATAATAAAGGGAATATAAATAAACTCTTTTCTCTCTACATCAGTTAAAGAAAAGTGAAGTAGGAAAGAAAGAAAAACAAAAATAGTAGCTAAAAAACCAGCCTTTTTTGAGTCTTTTAATCCCAAAACTGCTTGAATTACAGAACCAAAAAGGGGGAGAAGTATTATAGCCAAAAGCTTAAATTCAGATGTCATAGTTATCACTTTCTCTTCCCTTGGTTAATATCAAAAGTATAGAAAGACCTATAGCTGTTTCTGCCGCAACTACAGCAAGTATATAAATAAAAAATGTAGAAAACTCAAATCCTTTTTCTTTTATATTAATAGCAAAAAGAATTAAAAGTGAGTTAAAAGCTATTTCTATAGCAACTAAAAAATAAACAAAACTTCTTTTAAATAAAATTATTAGTAAAGAAAGAAAAAAAGTAAGAATTATCGAAAAAATTTCAATGTTCATCCTTAATTAAAATATATGAGCCTACAATTGCAACAAGAAGCAAAATTGATACAAGTTCAAAACCTAAATAATCTTTTATAACTATCTCACTAAATTTTTTAACTTCAAAATAGGCGTCATTTTTCTCAAAAAGCGATGAAAGATTTAATGAAAGAAATATTAAAAGGTAAGTTAAAAGAAGATATAAAATAACCTTAAATTTCCTCTCCTTAATTTCTTCCTTTATTCTCAAAAGAGGTAAAAGAAATACAAAAATAACAAGAATTGAACCAAGATAAAGTAAAAGCACTACAAGTCCAAAAAAATTAAGCTTTAAAAAAAAGTATAAAATGGAAGTTACAAGTATATTTAAGAAAAAAAAGAAAAGCAGATGGGTATATTTCCTTGAAATGAGAATCAAAAAAGCTGTAATCGGCATTAAAAGAAATAAAATCTTCATACAAAGGGAGTTTCCTCTTTAGGAATTATTATAGGTGTTCCTTTAGGATCTCCCTTTCTTTCAAAAGAAAGCCAAGCTCGCTTTGATAGACTCTGGGGAAGATCGAGTAACCTATCCTTTGTTAGAACTATTTCTCTTCTTGAATAACCTGCAAGTTCATAAAACTTATCCATTACAAGAGCCTCAGTTGGACAAGCCTCAATACAAAAACCACAAAGTATACACCTTCCATAATCTATTTCATAAACCTTAGCATACCTTTCAGAGTGGGAAACAGGATTTTCTGGATCATTCTCATCAGCCTCAATATAGATTGCATCTGTAGGACAAGCACCTGCACAGAGCATACAACCAATACATCTCTCAAGACCATTCTCCCACCTCTGAAGTCTATGAACCCATCTTGTCCTAAAAAAGAGATTCTTTCTTCTTTCAGGATATGCAACTGTTACCTTCCTTTTAAAGAAATATTTAAGGGTCAACAAAAGGGCATTTAACATTCTTTATTATAAGAAAAATTTTTTTAACTTTCCCATTCAATTTAAATTTATTTCTCCCAAAAGATTTTTCTCAAAGCCTATATTTTCTACTATAACAAAAGTTTCCCTTTCTGTGAAGAGAAATTTCAACTGTGAATTTCCTTTTCTTTTCCTAAGTATTTTTACTGTAATAACTTTTTCAGTATAAGAAATTCTCTCTGGTAATCTAAAAGGTATTAATATAGTAAAAATCAAAAGAAGAATTTTCAAAAGTTTACCTATATACAATTAACTTACCCCTCTCCTTTACTTTTTTGCCTGTTTTTAAATCCTTTCCCTCTAAAATAAAAAAGTAAAGACCATTAGAAATTCTTTTATCTATGTTAAACCTAATTGAATTGAATCCCTCATTGAATATAACCTCAGGACTTTCAAAAATTTTAATACCCCTAATAGTATAAATTTTAACTTTAAAAAGACCTACCTTATTGTTTCTAAAACCTATATATACAAAATCAGAAGCTGGATTAGGATAGGGTAACACATCTTTTACTTTTAAGTAAAGTGTGTCCTCTTCTTCTATAAAGATATTTCTTGTAAAAAAGGCTCTGTTATGAAAAAGATCATAGGCTGATATACTTAAATAACTTTTTCCTACAGAAAGATTTTTTACTCTGTAACTAATAAAACCCTCATTGAAACTTTTAGGTTTATAATAGAAATAATCGTTCAGTGGCTCTCTTAAAGAACCTATTTGAAGAATTATAGTATCGGTTGCAATATTAATTCCACTTTCATCTTCTAAAGAAATCGATAGGTTAAAATCTTTAGGTAATGTATCATTTTCCTTTAATTCTTTTCCATTTACTGAAACGTATATTTTAGGAGGATTAAAGTCAACTGTTTCATCCTTTGAAAGTGATGTAGGAATTGAATCTTTAACACAAATTTCAACTTTTGGAATTGGATTTAAAACAGTTATCCTCAAAAATTTTGAATTCAAAAAAGGAATTTTAAATTTAAAACTTGCTTCTAAATTCTTTATTTCTGATAATCCCTTAAATAAAATATTACCTTTTCTAAAAAGTGGATAAAGAATATTATTTCGAACACGCAGACTTTCAATTTTAGCTGAGCTTTCTATTTTCATAACAGCTATCTCTGAATACTCGTTGAATTTAACATTTACTGAGTCAAGAGTTGAAAAAAATTTAAAAAGAGAATCAGAAAAGTGTGAATAATATAGTGTATCTGGTATATAGAGAAAATTATCAATTTTTGAGGGAGTATTAAAAAACGTTGAGGGGTCGCCAAGGAAAACGTAATCTATATTGAAAAGAATGGCTGAGTAAACAGCTGAACCAAAACTCTTTAATTTATTGTAAAAAAGATTTCTGAAAAAGTTATCAATAACAAATTCGTTTTCACTTGGAAATGTAAGATAAGTGGAACCTAAAGCACCTATACCGTTTTTAATTAACCACTTTTCTCCAATTGCTCCAGAAGGCCTATCAAAATTCATTGTCTTACATGAACCAAGAAGGACAAATGATGGCTTTTTGTTATAATAAAAAAGATCAATATCATCAATTTTCAAAAGCTCTTCATGGGCTAATTGGTTTGGATTTCCGTGAATAAAGAAAAATATAAAACCCATCCCCCTTTCAATGTATCTCAGAAGATCTCGTGTAGCATCTGGTTTCCTATCATGAACATAAGGATAATCAATCATGTAAAGGGTATTCTTATCCAAATAATTGGGTAACCTACCTAAGACTCTTGTAACTTGAGAGGTATGATTTATTCCATCAAAACTACCTCTCGAACCTGTCGTATCGTCTGCAACTCCTAAAACACTTACTTTGAAAGTGTTGTCTTTTCCTTTTGTTTCGTATTGAATTGTCCTATCTATAAACTCATAAATCTCAGATAGATTTTTTGCTGGAATTCTCCCAATTATCATATCTGGATCTAAAGCACCACCGTCAAATTCGACAAAAAAATTATCATAGGTAAAGGGTGGATTATTTATGTCAACACCATAACCCCATTCATATGGTGGAACAAGGTTTATCCCACCTCCAGATTCGTAATTTTTATAATCATAGGTTCCCTTACCTGCAAGGAGAACATAAATAGGACGCGGGTTATAGTTTAGAAAAGAAAATTTTAAATAATTTCTCAAGGCTACCGGATCCCTAACCCCAAAACCAAACTCATCAAATATCTCATTTATGTCCACATATTGAATTGAGGGATTCTCAACTTTTAAAGTGTCAAAAAAGAAGTTATTTCTTCTGTGAACAATAAAATTGGAAAAAACGTTTTTAAACTCCTTAGGTCCAATTATAAGCATATGAGCACCAGTTATCTTTCTGAGCTCTTTCTTAGAAAATCTCTCAATCTCAGGTCGAATCAAACTTTCTGAATACATAACCAGATAAGTATCACTTTCTAATCCTGGATTAAATACGAGAGAATCTTCACTATAAAAAAAGTTAACCAAATTAAAATATGAAGATGTACTCAAAATTTTAAAGAGTTTACCTTTTCTTTTAAAATTCCCCTTTACAACTACATTTTTAGTTTTCAAAGGATCAAGATAAAAACTAAAAGTGTCACTTAAATCTATAAGCTTTGAACTATAAATAACTTCAAAGAAATCAACATTTATAAAACCCTGTATATTTAATTTAAAAACTGGATAAATGGTTAAAGGGTATTTAAATCTTATTAAATCCTCGTATGGATAACTTGAGGAAAAGTAATTTTTACTATAAATTAGGTCTTTGTTCATGAAAAGGTTCAATGTGTAAATCGGTTGATTCAAATTTTCCCTTTCTCTAATTATTAAATTAAAATTTATAAGAGCAGTTTCTGATGAAGGATTTTTAAAATTTAACAGATAAAAAACAAAGGAATCATTTTTTATAGCTTCTCCTATCCATCTTAAGCCCGCTTTTGCAAGATTCACAATGTTTTTCTCATGCCTTGTTATCCTTATACCCTCATTAGATTTAAAATCAAAAGTAGGACTACCATCAACTGAATTAACAAACAAACCTGAATCTCCTTCAAAAGAAATAAAATAAAATGAGCAATCAGTATAGGGATTAAAATAATAATAGGGACCTTTATCTTCAATTCTATATCCTGTAGCTGTAAAACCTGGAAAAATTAAACTGTCTGCTTGATCAAAAATATTTTCTATTCCCCTATCAATAAATAAAAGGGGAACCTTTTCAGGTTCAACTTCTGAAGAATCCGGCGATGGCGGTAAAGCCTTTAACCTTCTATAAAGAGCAATTCTCCTTATGTCTAACTGAGATGGCTCAATATTTAATACCCTTTTAACATCCTCATAGGTTAAAAGATATAAACCGTTTTTGTAAACAGTAATCTTTATCCAAAGACCTTTATCATCAAAGAAAAAAAATTTTTTAAAATTTAAGGGTAAAAACTCTTTTTCAGTGTTTTTGATTAAGTTTCTACTATAAAAGAAAGAAAATTTTTCATCTTCTTGAATCTCTTTAAAATTTAACTTTCCTGTACCTTTTTCTTTTAATATTATCTCAACTTCTTTGATGATTTTGATTCCTTCTTCATTTATTACTACTGGAAAAAAAATAATAGAAAGAACAGGTTTAAGTCTTAAAAAGGAAAGTCCCTGATTAATCAATAAATTTATAGGAAAAGGCTTTTTAAAATCCGTCTTTATATCATAGTAGGAAAGACCCTCATCTTTTACTTCTGGTACCCTTTCTACATCAAAGTCTCCTTTAATAATTTCACTTTTCAAAATTTTATAACTAACGTCATAATCAAATTTAGGATCAATTTCCACAGGAATGAAGAAAGAAGGTAAATCAGGTAGACCTTTTTCAAAGGTAAAAACTCTCTGTCCTCTAAATCTTATTAAATTTTTTAGTGTCTCAGCCTTTACATCAAACTTATAAGAAAACTTTATTTCAAGAAAAATTAAAAAAACAAAAATCATTCCTCAAAAGGTATAGCTTCCTCAACAATAAGAACAGGAATATCATCCTCTATCTTATACTTTAGCTTACAGTTCAAACAGAGAAGCACATTTTCTTCTTCTCGATAGATAAGATCCCCCTTACACTTTGGGCAAGCAATAATGTCAAGTAGTTCTTTGTCTATGGCCATAATGATCCTCCTTTTTCCAAAATTTAAATTGTAAGAAAATCCTGAAATATAATACAATAAATATTATGTTTTCTCTATCTGATTATCAAGTTTTTTTAAAAAATATAGCCGAGTTTAAAAATGATAAATTTTTCTTTTTTACTTTTGATGAATTTTTTCTTGTTTTAAAGGCAATTCAATCGTTAATGAAAATAAACAATATTTCAAAAAAAAGAGTTTATATTGGAAAAGAGTTTAACATGAACGAGGTCATAAAAGAAGAGGCAAATATTTCATTTTTCAAGACGGAAAGCTACATGAATATTATTTACAGCTCAGAAGACATAAGGTTTAAAAGAGAACTCTTTGACTTAAATACCAAAGATATTTTTGCATTCATATTTAGCGATAAAAGATCCTTTGAAAGAAATAAAGTTTTAAGAGAACTGGAAAAGGGAGTTTATGTTCATTTTCCAAAAGTTGACCATGATATAGCCCTTAGGTGGTTTTCAAAAGAGTTAAAGGTAAGGGGTATAAATATAAAAGAATTTTCTATTCAAAATATCGTGATAGAAAGTGAAGCTAAACTAACAAAACTTAACAACCTTCTTACACTTTTTGAACTTGGAGCACCTACCGTAGACTTTTCAGAAAAGGCTGAAACAAAATTAAAAGAACTCGATATTCAATCTATAATCAATACAATAGTTTCCCAAGTAAGAAAAAGAACAATTTCCCCAGAAATACTATGGAAAATTTATGAACCTTTACTTTATAATAGAAGAGTAAATTACGATTATGAATTAGAGATAAAACAAATTCTAAGGAGGAATTATGAAAAAAGAAATAAATATTGATGAAATTAAAAAACTTGAAATAAAACGAAAAGAGTTCCAAGAAAAGCTGCTAAAGCTTAAAGAAAAGGAAAAGGAAACAAAACCCCATATTTTTAAGAAAGTTTTTTTAGAATATCAGGAAAAATTAAAAAGAGTTGAACAAGAATTAGAAAAAAGAAAAGACGTTGTAAAAGAATACCTAGAAACTCTTTACAGCACAAGGAAAGAGATCGAAAAAGGTAAGATAAAAATAGAGGACGAAATTGAAGAGATTAAACTGAGGTATTCTATCGGAGAATATGATGAGTTAAGTTATAGATCAGTAATTGAAGAGAAAAATGCTGAACTTAAAAAGATAAAAGAAAAGTTTAACCAAATAGACAGAGAAATAAATGATTTACGCTCTTTGATAGAAAAAGGTGAACCAAAAGAAGTTATTGAAAAAGCCTATAAACCTTTAGAGGAGGTAAAGGAGACAGAATTTGAGGAACTGACAGAGCTTGTAGAAATGGAAGAAAAAAGTGATGAAACAAAAGCAAAAGCTGGCACTGAGGTAGAAGAAGAGCTTATGGAGATAGAGGGTCTTTTGGAAGAAGTTACAGAAGAAGGTGAGGGAAAGGGGCTTGAAGAGGTAAGCGTTAATGAGAAGCTCCTTGAAGATCTTGGTAAAGAGAGTAAAACAGTGGAAAGGGGGGAGGTTATCTGCAAAAAGTGTGGGCACAGAAATTCTCCTGATTCTTGGTTTTGTGAAAATTGTGGAGCGGAGTTAATAATTGAATTAGAGTAAAATTCATATAATGAAATTATTTATACTTTTGTTCATTTTTTATTCAGCTTGCTTTTTATATAGAAAAGAGATTGAAAATCCAATATTTCTTTACATTTTATATTCTAAGGCAAACGAAGAACAAAATCTTATTAATGCAAGAAAGTATCTTGAAAAACTTTTAAAAGTTAAAAAAGATAAGGAATTATACAGAGAGTATATATTTTTGCTTTATAAAATGAAAGAGTATAGTAAGTTGAAAAAAGTTTTCTTCGATTTCAAAAAAAAATTTGAAGTTGATTCAACATTGGTTTATCCCTTTCTATCAGCATGTATATTTACAAGAGATTACAGAAATTTTAAAAAATTTGAAAAAATTTTTAGAGATAAATTTAAAAAGGATAAGGATCTTTTATATTTAACTTTTGCCTTGTACCAGTCAATTGGTGAGTTTGATAAGGCACTTTTTATTTTAGATGAACTTATTAAAATAGATTCTAATAATTTAAGAAAATATCTTATAGATAAAGTAAGAACTTTATCAATTAAAAAAGAATTTAAGAGTGCTCTTGAAATTATAGAAACACTAGAGAAAAAGGAAACATCTTTAGAAATTTTGTTAGAAAAGGCTATTTGCTATGAAGGATTAAATAATATAAAAGAAGCCTTAAAAACTTATAGAAAACTTCTCAGTCATATGGGAAGTGAAAACAAAAATTTACTAAAAAAGGTTTTAAATTTAGCAATTTCTCTTGGAGAATACGATTTGGCTGATTCTCTCTTAAAAGATAAGATAGAAGATTATTTTTATGATCTTGATTTTATTGAACAGTACGGTTTTTTAAAATATATTAAAAATGAACTTAAAGAAGGAATTAAGTTTTTCTCCCTTGCTTTAACATTTAATCCAAATAGCGATTTAGCACACTATTATTTATCAAGGATATTTTATAGGGAAAAGTTAATGGAAAAGGCTTTTTATCATATAAAAAGGGCAATTGAAATTAATCCAAAAAGTTCTGAATACTTTATTTACTATGCCTTTTTACTTATTACAGAGGGAAAATTAACTGAGGCTCAAAATGTTCTAAGAGAAATAAAGGATAAAAATAACTCCTCTTATTTTTATCTTAGTGGATTTCTCGAAAAAAGAAAGGGGAAATTGAAAAAAGCCATTTACCTTTACGAGAAGGCTTTGAAGCTCGATTCACTTGATGCAACAAAGTGGTTTGAAGCTGGTGCTATATACGCAGATTTAAATGATATCAAAAAAGCTTCAAAGGCTTTTAAAAAATCAATTGAACTCGATACAACTTTCTCAGAGGCTTACAACTATTGGGGTTACATGCTTGCAGAGAGAGGTTTAAAACTTGACACAGCAAAAATTCTTATAGAAAAGGCATTAAAGTATGAACCTGAAAATGGGTATTACCTTGACTCAATGGGCTGGGTATACTATATGATGGGTAAATATGATACTGCCTATGTTTATTTAAAGAAAGCAGCAGATAATGTTCCTGATGATCCCGTTATAATCGAGCATTTGGGGGATCTTTATTTTAAGTTAAGTGAGATGGAAAAAGCCTTAGATTATTGGGAAAAAGCTTTAAAACTTTCACCAAAAAATAAAAATCTAAAGAAAAAAATTGAAAAATATAAACATAAAAGTTTTTGAAAATAGTAATAGGTGTTACCGGTAATATTTCC
The DNA here is from genome assembly GCA_039630575.1 of Caldifarciminales bacterium. GTDB lineage: Bacteria > Hydrothermota > Hydrothermia > Hydrothermales > JAJRUZ01 > JBCNVI01. The sequence continues at coordinate 49,791 of JBCNUW010000008.1, read as the reverse complement.
TCAGGTAAAAGTGAATTTTGTAAAATACTCGAAAAAAAAGGTGCTATTTGGATTGAAGCTGACAAGATAGGACATAAGATAATCGAAGAGAATAAAGAAAAAATAAAAAAAATTTTTGGCTCCTATTTGGAAAGGAGAGAAATTGCAGAAATTATTTTTAAAGATATTAAAATAAAATCTGAATATGAAAGATGGATTCACGGAAAAATAAAAAAAGAAGTAAAAAAAATTATTGAGAATGGAAAAGATGGTTACTATTTAGTAGAGGGTGCCCTTATTTATGAAGCAAAAGCAGATAGAATCATGGATTATGTAGTTTATTTGAAAGCCAGTGAAAATATTTTACTTGAAAGGGCAAAAAATAAAGGATATGATTTAGATCTTTTCAAAAAAATAATTTATTTTCAAAACATATTCAAAGATAAAGAAAAATTAGCAGATTTTGTGGTAGAAAACGAAAGTGATAAAAAAACCCTGGAAATAAAAGCAAAAGAAATTTATGATCAAATAAAAAACAGAAAACCTAAATTCATCTGTGATTCAACTTGCCTAAGAGAGGCAAAGTGGCTTAGGTTAATAGGATTTGACACTGTAAGTTCCAATAATTTAAGAAACATCATAAAAGGTATTTATGAAGAAAAAAGATTTTTAATAACAAGAAAAAAGAAAATAAATTTATTTCCAAGTTGGAAGATTTTTAAAGTTCCCGAAGGAGAATTTAAAATAAGAATAAAAAGAATTATAGATTTTTTTGATTTAAAAGAAAAAATTGATGTTTTTTCAAGATGTCCTCTATGTAACAGTCATATAGAAGAAATTGATAAAGCAAAAATTAAAGGGAAAGTTCCCTATTACACATATAAAACACAAGAAAACTTCTACATATGTAAAAAATGTGATAAGATCTACTGGATGGGTTCTCACTATTTCTTTTTTGAGAACCACCTTAAAAAGATTATAAAATGAAGAAATTTTTAATAGTTTTGCTTTTATTTTCTTGTGCCAAAAGGGAGCTAAAAAGATACTCAACAGTAGAAAAAACTGAAAGAAAAAAGATTTATGAAAAAAGGATTAAAAGGGTAAAAATTAAAGAACCTGTCTTGAAGGTTCTAATTAATGAAGGTGAAAATCCACTTTTTATTTCAGGAACTGTTATTTTTTTTGCAATTGATTCAAAAGGGAAAAAATATAAATTTTATGCAAACGAAACATTAAAATTTATTAGAGAAAATAACATGTATGCTGTATATCTAAATGGAAAAAACTTAAATATTTCTTTACCGCTTGTCTTTTATGTTGAAGGGGTAGGTTATTTAAAAGTTCAGGGAAAAAGATTCAGAGGTGAAATAGAAGTTGACCCTTATTTAAGAGTTATAAACAGGGTCAAAATAGAGGATTATTTAAAATCAGTTGTTCCTCTTGAAATAGGAAATCCCTATCTATCAAATTTTGAAGCCTTAAAAGCACAAACAGTTTGTGCAAGAAGTTATGCTTTGAGAAAATATATAGAAAAAAAGGATAATTTTTTTCATCTCTATTCTGATATAAAAGACCAGGTTTATGGTGGCAAAGATAAAGAAAATGAGATTACAGATCTTGCGATAAAAATGACAAGAGGTGAGGTACTTGTCTACGGAAATGAAGTGGTTTTAGCCTTATTCCATTCTACCTGTGGAGGAAAAACTGCAAATTACGATGAGATTTTTCCAAGTAAAGAATTTATACCCTATTTAAAATCTGTTAATTGTAATTTTAATGGTAAAGATCTTTGCAAAAATTCTCCTTACTTTAGATGGAAAAGAGAATTTGAAAAAAAAGAGTTTGTTGAGAATCTCTCAATGAATTTAACTTCTCTAACTGGTATATCCTTTTCAACAAGTGATGTAATTGATTTTAAAATTTCAAAAAGCGAGACATCTGGTAGGGTTTCTGAAATAGAGATTAAGACAAAAAAGGGGGTCTTTAGTTTTAAAGGATATGATATACGTAAAGTAATCGGGAAAAAAAGTCCTTTGCCATCGAATTTTTTTCATTTTAAAAAGGAAAAAGATAGGCTTATAATATTAGGAAGAGGTTTCGGACACGGAGTAGGTTTATGTCAATATGGTGCTTTAGAACTTGCAAAAAAAGGGATAAACTATGAGCGTATTCTCAAGTTTTACTATCAAGGTACAAGAATTAAAAAGATTTATTAAAGAAAAAAGGATAGACACACTTTTAATTTTTTTATCTTTTTTACTTCTTTTGGGGTCATTTTTTACATCAAAATTTGAATTTGAGGTACCTCCTATAATTTCAATTTTATCTCTTTTTACTTTAACTATTTTTGTTATTTTAGACTTTTTAAATCTTAATTTTGGTTTAAAGAGTATTACCCATAAGTTTCTTCTATTTTCAGTTTTTATTTTTTTTTCCTTTCTCTACAAAGCATACTTTAATTATTTCTCTTTTCTTTTTATTTTAATTTTCTTCGATTCGCCCTTTTTGATATTATTTTTATCTTTCTTTCCAACTTTTATAATTTTTAAAGAAACTGGTTACTATTCTCTTATTTTTTTTCTATATTCCATATTTTTATTTCTTCTTTTATACCGAGAAAGTAGAAAAGGTCAAATTTTAAGGGAGGAAATTGAAAAAATTTCTTCAAAGTTAAGGCTTTTTGAAATTGAAAAGGTTCCCTCTGAAAAACTTTTAAAAGAGCTAAAAACTCAGGTTTATCCTGAGAAACCGGTTCCACTTTTTAAATTTGCTCTAAATCATTTAAAGGAAGTATACAAAGATATAATTTTTCCAAATTCAATAGCCTTTTTATTTTATGATCCACTTGCACAGGGTTTTAGAGTTGAAACTTCTTATTCAAAAAAGAAATTTTTTAAAAACAAAGGGATAGTTCCATTATATTCCCCTCTTATTAAATTAGCTACAGAAAAAAATGAAAGAATTTATTTTCCTGAATTTTCAGGTTCTGGCTATGATATAGGTTTTTACGAATCTAATGTAAAACTCGGATCAGTGTGTATTGTTCCTATTTTTTCTGAAGGAGATCTTTATGGATTTATTTATGCAGATAAAGAGGAGATAAAAGGATTTTCTGAAAATGATCTTAAATTTTTAGACTTACTCTCAAAAGAAACAAATTTATTTTTGAAATTTTTCGTTTTATTAAAGAATGAAAATTTGCTAGCATCAAGATTTAGGGCTCTTTTTGAGTTAGCAAAAGAGACAGCGGGTAAGCTTCGCTTAAAGGAGGTTGCTGAAAAGATAATCCATGTTTCCGAAATTTTAAAAAAAAGTGATATAATATGTATTTTTGAGAAAAAATTAGATGAAATAAGATGTTTGGCAATCAATCAGGAAAAGGATTGGATAAAATCAGGTTCTAGGTTTGTGCACTCAGAGGATTCAATAATTTCCTTACTTTTTAAAAGCGGTTTTCCAGTTTTTACAGGTAGAATAAAAAGTTCTATTCCGGTTATAGGGAAGATAAATCCTGATATAAGGTCAATTCTTGCTTTTCCAATAAGAATCGAGGGGAAAATAAATTATGCTCTTGCTCTCTTTTCAAAATATTCAGACTATTTTGATGAAAAAGATAAAGAAATCTTTGAGTTTTTAATTCAACAGGCACAGATTTCATTAGAAAAAGCACTTTTGTTTGAAAAAACTTTGGATCTTGCTGTGAGAGATTCACTAACAGGGCTTTATAATCATAAAACCTTTCAGGAAAAACTTTTGGATCATATTAAAAGGAATACACCCTTTAGTTTAATTTTGGTTGATGTTGATCATTTTAAAAAAATAAACGACACGTATGGCCATCCATTTGGCGATAAAGTTCTTGTGAAAATAGCTGAGATTCTAAGAGAGGAAACAGAAAGAGTTGGAATTCCTGGAAGATATGGAGGAGAAGAGTTTGCATTGATAATAGAAGGCTCAAAAGAATATGCAAAACACAAAGGTGAAGAGATAAGAAAGAGAATAGAAAAAGAGGAGTTTTACACAGAGGATGGAGAAAGGGTTTTTGTTACTGTTAGTATGGGAATTGCCTCTTTCCCCTTGGATACAAAGGAAAGGGGAACTTTGATAGAAAAGGCAGATAGAGCACTTTATATAGCAAAAAAAAGTGGTAGAAACAGGTTAATTTCCTGGGCTCAAGAGGAAATATCTTTTTAAATAAAATTTTATTTTTTTATAAATTTTTCAAGAAAATTCGTATCAAAATTACCTTCAATGAAATCCTTATCCTCAATAATTTTTTTATGAAGCGGAATGGTTGTATGGATTCCTTCTATTATTGTCTCCTCAAGTGCTCTTTTTAATCTTCTTATTGCTGCATCTCTTGTTCTTTCATAAACAATGAGTTTTGCAATCAAAGAATCGTAAAAAGGTTTAACCTCATATCCTGCATATATGAAGGAATCCACCCTTACACCTGGACCGCCAGGAAGGTGCAATGTCTTTATAATTCCTGGAGAGGGCATAAAACCTTTATCCGGATTCTCCGCATTTATTCTAACCTCTATAGCATGTCCTCTTTTTTCTATAGCACTCTGATCTAACTCCAATTTTCCTTTCTCTTCTAATTCTATCTGTGTTTTTATTAAATCAATTCCAGTAATAAATTCTGTAATAGGATGTTCAACTTGTATTCTTGTATTCATCTCTATGAAATATAAATTTTTATTTTCATCCATAAGAAATTCTAAAGTTCCCGCAGATTTATAATTGATAGCCTCAGCACCTTTTCTTGCAAATTCCATAAGTTTACATCTTGTTTTTTCGTCTATTGAGGGTGAAGGAGCTTCTTCTAAAATTTTTTGGTGTTTTCTCTGAATGGTGCATTCTCTTTCAAACAGTGTTAAAACTTTACCATTTCCATCACCTATTACTTGGACTTCAATGTGTTTGGGTTTTTCTATAAACTTTTCAATATATAATCTTCCATCTCCAAAGGCAGCCTTAGCTTCTGCCTGTGCTGTTTTGAAATTAATCTCAAAATCTTTTTCACTTTTAACTACTCTCATACCCTTTCCACCGCCTCCTGCACTGGCTTTCAAAATTACAGGAAAACCAATCTCCCTTGCTACACCCAATGCTTCATCTAAACTCTCAACCACACCTTCAGAACCTGGTATTACAGGAACACCAGCTTCCTTCATTATTTTCCTTGCCATTGCCTTATCACCCATCTTTGAAATATGTTCAGGTTCAGGACCAATAAAAATAAAACCAGATGATTTAACTATCTCCGAAAATTCTGCATTTTCTGATAAAAAACCATATCCAGGATGAATCGCATCACACCCTGTAATTTCAGCTGCTGATATAATTCTTGGAATATTTAAATAACTTTGAGAAGACGGAGCAGGTCCTATGCAAATTGATTGATCCGCCAAAAAAACATGTAAGGAGTCCCTATCTACCTCTGAATAAACAGCAACTGATTCAATACCTAACTCCTTACAGGCATAAATTATCCTAACAGCTATTTCCCCTCTATTGGCAATAAGTATTCTTTTTATCTTCATTTTTCAACAATTAATTTCATATAATCTTTTGATTCTGAAGTTTCAAGAACTATTATGTAAAAACCAGAAGAAATTTTTTTATCCATATCTAAATTTAAATTAATCACCTCTTTATATCTACCTAAAGGTTTTATTATAAAACTTTTTTCATAAATCTTTCTTCCTGAAGGGGTAAAAATTTTCAAAGACACAGGTGTTAGACCTTCATTAACAATATAATCAATATTTAGAATTTCACCTTTCATAGGATTTGGATAAACAGAAATTATTCTAGATTTCTCACCTTCTCTTGAGGGTATTTCAACCTTTTCGTAATTTAAAGCATTAAGTGCGTCCGGAACACCGTAACCATAAAAGTTGTCAGGGGATAAGTACTTTGAAGAAGTCTTAATTATAGAGAGATAAAGTTTTCTAGCACTCCAACTTGGATGAGCTGAAAGGACAGAGGCAGCAAAACCAGCCATAAGTGCTGTTGAAACAGAAGTCCCCTGAGCTTGAGAATATGAATAAATAGAATCTCCTGAAGAAGTAATCTCCTTATATAAAGTATTTGAAGTATAAGGAGCAACTATGTCTGGCTTTATTCTTCCATCAGAGGTAGGACCAAAAGCAGAGCTATTCCAAACTTTACCGTTAAGTTTTACTCCACCAACAGTTATAACAGAATCAGCGTCACCGGGTGCTACAATAGTTGTATCAGCCTTTGTTGTATCTTGATGAGATACATTTCCCGCAGCAGTAAAAACTAAAATACCCTTTGAAAGAGCCTTAGAAGCAACCCTTGAAGATATTGCTGTTTTCCCGTTCATGTCTTTCTTTGTATACCAATCTGAGTATCCTAAAGAAGAAGACACAATTTTCGCACCTAACCTATGAGAAAGTTCAAGAGCTTCAACCCAAAAATCCTCCTCAACAACATTTTCAAAATTATAACCTTCAACGGTTTTTGTTCTCTCTGTTTTAAAAAGTAAAAACTCAGCTCCAGGAGCTGTTCCTATAAGCTCACCAGGTGTATAACCTCCTATCAATCCGAGCATCCTCGTTCCATGATAAGCACCTGAAAGAGGATCTGTAAAATCCGTTAAAGGATCAAGATTAACTTTCCTATCTCCTCTTCTTCTAAAAACAACAAAATCATTATAACAATTTAAATCATCAACGAAATACTCAAGAATAGAATCTATAGCTCCTCTATAAAAGTGATAGATAAACCCATTTTTTGTATAGTAGATTTTATCTTGAAAGTATACGGGGCTTCTTATAAAAAAACCCACATCTATAGTTTTTTTAAGAAAAATATTAAAACTATCATCAAACTTTAATTCATAAAGAGTATCCCTTTCATTTCCAGATACAAGAAGAACAAGTGTCGTATCTTCCTTAAATTTAATAGAGGAAAATTGTCCGGGTGAGATAATAGTATCTTTTATAACTCTATAAAGTGTATCAAGAATTATAACTCCTGATAAAGGTTTTAGAATTCCAATTTCATATAAAACAAAAATTAAATCGTTCTTTTTTTCTGCATCTACCGAAAAAGCCTTTACATTTTTTGAGAACAACAAGTTGCTTTTAAGGTCGATTATTTTAATAGAAAAAGTATCTGAATATATAACGTTTATATTGTTTTTAAAATCAAAAATGTCAATGTCATAAATAAAAGGAGTTTGTACTAAAATTTTAGAAGAATCTTTTGTAAGGTTTTTACTCAGAAATGTCACATTAATAGCCTCACTGTTTAAAAGTAAAATCTTATAAGCTAAACACACTTTACCCTTATAATAAACTGCAGAGGGTAAAAGAGAGATCGTATCAGGGCTTAAGGGATTAAATCTGTCTCTTTGTGTAAAGTTATTGTTTAAAAAAACATTTCCGTATATTTTCCAGAGATTTTTACTATTATCTCTTTCATTTAAAAAATTATAAAAAATATACAGGGTATCTTTATTACCTGTTAGAGATGTTTTTCCCACATAGCCAATCGCTCTTATTCTTGGTACACCATAATTTATACTTCCAACTTTAAGGAACAGTGAATCTCCACTGTTAAAATCATAGGTAAATCTTATTCTGTTGCCCTCCCTTATGTGAATTAGAGCAGGATGGTTAAGATCAAAACCTGTATCAAATATCGACAACTTTACATTTTGACCTATAAAACCTCTTTTATGAACTTCGTCAATTTTTAAGAACTTTATCACTTCATAAGAGCTTCCGTAATCTGATGGAGAAAAGGAAAGAGGTTTTACATTATTATAAAATTTTTTCCCCTTTTTAACAACATAATATTCACTGAAAGTTTCTTTAAGCTCTATAAATTTTAGAAGGTGTACTGGAAAATAGCAAGATAGAAATTTTTCCCAGTTAGAAATGGCTCTTATTCTAGCTCCATGATTTTCAAGAATATTTGAAAGTCTTGTGATATTATTTGATTTTAGCCACAAGTTAATATAACCTTTTTCATTTAATAGATTCTTTATTTCTAAGTTTAAGAAAGAAATTAGAACAAAAATCATACTATAACCTCCCGATAGTTTTAATAAAAAGGGCAAAGCCTTCACTTTCATTTTTTAAAAGTTCTAATGCCTTTTTTGCAGCTTCATAATCAGGATTTATTGAAAGGGCATTTTCGAGCTCAATTTGGGCTTCTTCAAAAAGAGTTTTTATTTTAATGAAAAAAGCTAGTGCTAAGTTAAACCTAACATCAGCATATTCAGGATGTTCATCTCTTAATTCTTTTAGTTTTAAAATATAATCGTCTACTACTATCCTCAATTTTTCCCTATCTGCATATTTTGTAAGAATGATGAATTCCTCAAGGATTTCATGAACATCATGGGGTTTAAGAGAATAAAAGAATTCTTCAAAAAGTCTTTTTGCCTCCACAATTTCGCCATTTTCAAGTAAGGTTAAACCGTTTTTAAATTTTTCATTTCTAAACCTTGGATCCAAGATCTCTGCACTTTTGAAAGAAAGTATTATAGTTTTGAAGGGAATAGTTGATCCAGAGTTAAGTACAAGGTCTAGTAAAGAAAGACCCATCTCAAAGTGAGCTTCTGCATAAGAGGGATTTTTTTCAATAGCTTTTTTAAGATAAGATATACTCCTTGTAAATTCATTTTTTATTCTAAAAACTCTTCCTGCCCATAGAAAATAGTTAGCATAATCTCTATCCTGTATAGCCTTTTCGAAAAATAAGCTTGATTTTTCATAATCTTTTAAGTAAAAGTAAATTTGTCCTAAAACAAAATTTAATGGACCGTAATTTTCATTTAATTTTATCTTATCTTCAAGAAGTTCTTTTGACTCCTCAAGAAGTCCAATTCTTAACATTTTCTCTGCTAATTTCACGTACATTTCAAGAGGCTCCTCTTTTACCTTTTCTTTTATGGAAAGCCATGTTTTAATCTCATTTACTAAGTTTTCATGAAAATTTTTCAAGGTTTCAAAAATTTTTCTTTCCTCCAAATCTTTATCCACTTCTATCCTTTTTATTGATACTACTTTACCTTCTCTTGTTACTTTTGAAAATATTTCTCCTTGTGCTGATAGGTAGCTTGTCTCTATATAATAGACTCTATCACCTATTTCTAAATGAGAAGAAGTTCCAAATCCTTTCATTCTGTAATTTTCTTAAGTTTTTCTAATCTTTCCTTTGCCTTTTCATAAAGTCTTTTTGTATCTTTATATGAAGGATTACTCTTTACAATCACTTCCCAGGACCTTATTGCTTCTTCCAATAATTCCATTTTATAAAACTCTATACCTTTTTTGTAATAAAATTCAAGTTCCTCTTCAGTTAAGGGAGGGATTTCCTCTTTTTTTTCCTCTTCTTTTTTTCTTAAAGGTTTTTTTACAATCTCTTTCTCAGGTGGGGTTTCTTTTTTTTCAACATAAATTGGCACTTCTTTTATTTTAACAATTTCCTTTATTAAAATTCTCTTTTTAAAATCAAGTACATATCCAAAATAAAATTTCTCACCAAATAAACCTACCATGAATTTCATATCACTTTTTTTAAAACTGATACCAAAGGAAAATACTCTCTTTTTAAAAGCTTGTAACCCAGCGTAAAATTTTAAATTTTCAAATAAAAAATTACTTAAATTCAAAAGATATGTAGCACCAAGCCTTATGCCTAAAGAATCAGTTGTAAAAACAGGTTCAGTGTTAAAGGCAAAACCTCTTTGATGAAGAGAAATACCAATTTGTGCGGTTAAATAGTTAGTATTAATCCTTAAATTTTGTATTCCTTCAGCATAAAAGCCAAAAGACATAAAGTTATTGGGAGCATGTAATAGAGCTGAACCTACTCCTATACCATCTAGGGTTTTATTAACAAAAATTATTTTTGTTCTTAAAGAAAAAGACACCTTTTCTGCATAAGTTCCACTTGAAAAAGAAACATAATTTCTGGTATCCGATTCAAATGAAAAATTCCTATAAACTATTGAAAAAAAACTCATTTGAGTTGGAATTTCGTAAAAAAATCCAAACTTTTCCTCTGGTTTTGTAAAAGCAGATGTCACGAAACGATCAAGAAAATCAACAGGATATGAAACTCCTGTTAGACCCTTCAGTAAAGGTAAAGTAAATAAAAGTAGTATCATTTCTTTTTTATAATCAGAAAAGTTATATCATCCTCTGGTTCAGATTTTCCCATGAATTCTTTAATTTTATCGACCATTTTATTTTTAATTTTCTCCACACTTTTCACCTCTCTAACTATCTCATAAAATAAATTGAAAATACCATCTTCGCCTAATGTTTCACCCTTTTCGTTTCTAACATCTATAAGACCATCTGTGTAAAGAAAAAGAACATCATCTTTTTCTAATTTACCTTGACCCTTTTGCACAAAACTGGGATATTCTTCAGATGAAACAAAGGAAAAACCAATAGGAACCCCATTTGTTTTAAACTTTCTTAAAAGATTTGTATTTGAAGTATATAAAAGTGGTGGAGTATGTCCACAAGAAGAATAAGTATAGTTGCCGTTGTCTTCAAGGTATAGTAGAAAAAGAGTTAGAAACATATCATCCGGGATTTTGTCTCTTAAGAAGGAATGAATATTTGCTGCAAAAGCTATAGGACTTCTTGATGTTTTATAATTCGAATATATAAAGGACTTTGTTAAAGCCATAATAAGAGATGAAGAGGCACCCTTTCCTGAAACATCTCCTATTATGCAGAAAGTATGGGTAATTGTTTTCAAAACATCAACATAGTCACCCCCTACATAGAAAGCTGGTTCGTAATAGTATGAAATTTCATACTCTCTTAGGTCTGGTAATTTTTCTGGTAAAAGCATCTTCTGAATCTCTTTAGCAAGTTCTGCATCCCTTCTTAACCTTTCCTTTTCCATCAAATCTTTTCTATATTCAATAAGTTTAATTCTCATTTCTTCAGCTACTTCAACTATTTTTCCGAATTCATCTTTTGAGGGGTATCTTATTTCCTTCTCCAAATCTCCTTCACCAATTCTTTTGAGAGCTTTAATAATATAGTTTAATGGTTTTAAGGATATGTATGAGAAAAGAAAAATTGATATTAAGCCTAAAAAAAGAAAGAGGAAAAAAATTATAGATGCTACTTTTCTAAAATCCTTTTTTGCCTTTTCAAGTATTTCCAAAGAAAGGGCTAAATAAACCTTTCCAATATTGATTCCTCCCATTGAAACATCCTTTTCAAATAGAAAAAAGTTTTGTTTTGCCTTATAAATTCTTAAAATATCCTCAACGTTTTTGCCGACTTCTTCATAATCAGGAGAACCTCTGATTTTATTGTATTTATCAACAATATAAACAAAAACGAGATTTTCTTCCTTTTTAATTGAATATGTAAGCCTACTAAGTTCAGCAAGATCCTCATCAATTAGTGGTTCTTTTGCAACCATTGCAAGGGATGTGGCCAATGAATTACCTCTTTTATTTAACTCCTCAATAATATAACTTTCACCTCTTTTAGTTAAATAATCATAAATTAAAAAGAAGAAAAAAACAAAAATTATTGAAAAAAGGATACTAATTTTTATTTTAAAGCTCATTTTAAAATCTTTTCTTTTAATTTCATATAGGCAAAAAGGAGCCTCTCTTCTTTTGTAAAGAGTTTTTTTCTTTTAAGTACATCTTTAAATTCCTCTAAAGTAATATTTTTATCTATTTTCCCATAAATCTCAAAAAGCTCTTCTGGTTCAAGCATCGGATTATCAACAACTTTTTCCTCTAGCCATCTCTCAATTTCATATAAGGGCTCTCTTTTCTTTTCCATCTCCACCTCTTCTAAAAATTGAGGTATTTGTAAGTTTTCTTTATATTCAATAAACCTATATAATTCCATTATGTCAAATATGTTTTTTATTTCGGGCTTCATACCTGTTACAATTACACTTTTATTTTCTTTTTTTGAGTAAACACAAAACTTTAAAAGTGCCCCATAACCTGCACTTGATACATAATCAACATCTTTATAACTAATCACTATTTTTTCTTTAGCTTCACTTTTAACTTTTTCCAATGCTTCTTTAAAATCATTAACTGTCCTTGTATCTATTTTACCTTTTAAATTTACATAAATAACATTATCTTTCTTAAAAATTTTTACTTCAAAGGGCTTCATAAAATTATTATAAATGAAAATTTCGTTTTTTTTCTCTTATAAATTTTTATTATGAAAATACTTGTAACAGGAAAACCAAGAGCAGGAAAAACTACATTAATAAAAAGAATCTATGAAGAACTTAAAAATAAAATACCTTCAAATGGCTTTTTTACCGCTGAAATAAAGGAAAAAGGTGAGAGGAAAGGGTTTTTCATAGAAAATTTTGGCGGAGAGAGAAAAATTTTTGCTCATATAAACTTTGAAACAAACCTAAAAGTAGGCAGATACGGTGTAGATATAAATGCCCTTGAAGAGATAGGCGTTCCAGAAATTATAAAAGCGATAGAAAATAAGACCCTGCTTATAATAGACGAAATAGGAAAAATGGAACTTTTCTCTGAGAAATTCAAAAATGCAATTGAAAAAGCCTTTAATTCAGAAATAAATATAGTTGCTACTATTTCTATATCACCCCACCCCTTTATTAAAAAAATTAAAGAAAGAAAAGATGTTAAAATTTATGAAATTACCGAAGATAAAAGAGAATATATTTTTAAAAAAATTAAAGATATTTGTCTTAAAGAATTAATCAAAAGATAGAGATCGGGGAGAGGGGATTTGAACCCCTGTCCTCCTGGTCCCGAACCAGGCGCGCTTACCGAACTGCGCTACTCCCCGTATCTATATGTAATACCTCTGAGGATCAACTTCCTCTCTTAAAACTTTTAATTCTTCCTCAGTTGGCTCCTTTGTAATTTCAAGAGGTTCTTTAACTAAAAGCTCAAAACCAGTATTTTCTAAAACATCCTTCAAAGAAACTCCTGGATGAATAGAGATAACTCTCATCCTTTTTGTTTCCTCATCGAAATCACAAATAGCAAGATCAGTTACAACTCTATATGGTCCTGTTCCCTCAGGTAAACCTGCTTCCTCTCTCTTTCCCTTACCAGACAGGTATCCAGGTGTTGTGATAAAATCAATCTTTTCTATAAACCTTTTCTTTTCATGTTTCATAATAATAATAGTTTTCCAGCATAAAGAACCAACATCATTTCCACCTCCGCTTCCTGGCAGTCTAACCTTAGGTTTTTTATGTTCACCTATTACTGTTGTATTAAGATTACCATATGGATCTATCTGGGCTCCTCCCAGGAAGCCGTAATCAATAAAGCCCCTTTGGGCTGTTTCCATGATATCACATATTCCTGTGGCAGCGAGAGCTCTGAAAAAGGTCCTTCCCTCTCCCACAGCTCTTGGTAGTTTCTTTAATATAGCTCCTATTCCACCAAACTCAAATATGGGAATAAGATTAGGAGCATAAAGTCTTTGAGCAAGAGAGGCTGCAAGCATTGGTATACCTGTTCCAATAAAACAGGTAGAATAATCTTCCATCATCCTTGCAGCTACACAAATCATTAACTCAGTTTTTGAATAATTCATTTTCACCTCTCCATTTTTTCATACTTTAATTTTAAAAGTTTTTCCATCCCTATCTTTTCAAGATATTCTTGATGATTCTTTAAAGATAAAACATATTCTTCCATATACTTTTTAGTACCCTCTACCGTTTGTGCCATTTCAAGAAACATTTTTAAATGCTCTTCATCTCTTTCATAAAGGTAAACCATTTCACCAGGATGGGATCCAAAAGGTGCATAAACAACAGCATCAGTAAGAAAATAAGGAATTATTGTTCTCTCGGGATATCGTCTTATCTCATCAGTTGAGATTATCTCTTCAGTACTTATTATAAGTCTTTTTGATGCCCTTGCCATCTCAAAGGCAAAACCAGAGATACCCTCAATCACAGCATTTCCGTACTTATCACATTTATGAACATGTATTATCCCTACATCAAGTATTAAGGCTGGTAAAAGGCAAAGTTTTAATCCTGTGAAAGGGCATTTAACAACTTTTGCTGATGAGTATCTAAAAGTATCTGAACCAAGCATACTCCTTACAGGAATAAAAGGGATACCCATAGCTGCTGCCTTAAATCTCCACGACATTGCTCCATTTGACCATTCTGCAATTTTAATTTTTCCACTTTCAGCAGCTCTTCTAAAAATCGGAGAAAGACCTAAAACTTCATAACCAATATAGGTAACATCCATTGCTTCAACTAGATCTAAGGCTAAAAGATAATCAATCTCAAGAAGACCTTGACCTGCAAGTCTTAAGTTTTTCTTCCCTTGTCTTGCAATTTCTCGCACAACCGAAAGAGGAGCTCTCACAGTGCCATAAAGTTCAACTCCAATATAGTCACCGTCATTTATAAATTCCTTTACTGCCTCCTTTTCATCCATTACTTTGTCCACAAAACCTCTTCTTTTCTTTTCTCTTACAAATTTCCTAAATTCTTCCACATCAGGCCTTTGAATTAGCTCTACTTTACCTTCTTCAATTACCTCCATTTCAGCAAAAATTTTTTTTAGGCTTTGAACCTATTTATATATTCCTCTTTCTATGTTATCAATTGTTCCATTTGATCTTTTATGTTCTTCAAGTAATTTATCAAAGCTATAGTCTACTATTTTCTGTATTTCTATAATTTCATCCTCTCTTAAGTGTCTAAACCTTCCCTGAATTGTAAGATAATCTTTTATAGGTAGACCTTTCGGCATGTAATTTATTCTCAAAAAGTCGCCATTTTCAATCTCATATAGTGGAAAAACCTTTGTTTCAACTGCAAGTCTTGCAACTTTAACTGTTAATTCTGAATCCATTCTCCATCCAGGGGGACAGGGACACAAAACATGTATAAATCTTGTTCCCTTTATTTCTTTTGCCTTTCTTACTTTTTTATAAAGATCAAGAGGAAAAGCCACATTTGCTGTAGCTATATAAGGTATCTTATGAGCTCTCATTATTTCTACGATATTTTTCTTTGGTCTTTGGTTAGGACTTTCAAAAGGTGTAGTGGCAGTCCATGCCTTATAAGGTGTAGCCCCTGATCTCTGAATTCCAGTATTCATATAGGCTTCATTATCATAACAGATATAAATAATATCTTCGTTTCTTTCTGCAACTCCAGAAAGTGCCTGAAGTCCTATATCAAAGGTGCCTCCATCACCTGCATAGGCTAAAACGTTCACATCACTTTTACCTCTTGCATTCATGCCTGCCCTTATGCCACAGGCTGCAGCAGCTGCTGTTTCAAAAGCAGTATGAAAAAGAGGAACTTTTAAGGAATGATAAGGATAGGGCCCATCAATAATAGTCCAACAACAGGCTGGAACTGTAACAACTGTATTTTTTCCAAGTGCTCTTAAAATATGCCTTAAAGCTATCACTGCACCACACCCTTGACAGGATAAAATTCCAGGATCTAAAAGCTCTTCCTGTAAAAGATCCTCCCACTCAAAAGCCATAATTTAACCTCCTTTTATAAGTTTATATTTTCTTCTTTTAACCCAAAAAATATAATATCCTCTTCACCCTTTCTTTTTTCAGCATCCTCAATCATATCATAAATGTCTTTAGGTGTAATATCTCTTCCACCTAAACCTGTTATATAGCCCAAAATTTTAGGTCTTCTTTTTAAATTATAAAGACAAGACCTTATTTCATTGAAAAAAACACCACCTGACCCAAAAGAAATATTTCTATCCACAACAATAATCCTCTTTCTGTCACCTAAAATTTCTCTCAATTTCACAAAAGGGAAAGGTCTTAAAACCCTCATTCTTAATACACCAATTTTCTTATTTTTTTCTTTTCTTATCTCATTGACAGTGTATTTAAAAGTTGAGGAAATAGCACCTGAAACAACTATAACAGTATCAGCGTCATCCATCATAAATTCTTCAAAAACTCCCCATCTTCTGCCAGTAATACTCTCATATTCCAAAGAAGCATTTTCAATTTCCTCAAGGGCTTTTTCCATTGCCTTTTGTATTTTATACCTTAATTCCATATAGGGACCTGAAGGAGAAACAACAGCACCTATAGCAACAGGTTTTTGCGGATCTAATGCCCATGGAAGAACAAGTGGAGGTAGAAAATTATCAACTTCCTCTTGACTTGGAATCTCAACTGGCTCTGCAGTGTGAGATAAAATAAAAGCATCAAGAACAATCATTGTAGGAAGAAAAACCTTTTCAGAAACTTTGTAAGCCAAAATAATAGAGTCAAGAACCTCTTGGTTTGACTCACAATAAATTTGCATCCATCCTGTATCTCTTTGGGATATTGTGTCATTTTGATCAGACCAAATTGACCATGGAGCAGCAACAGCTCTGTTTATAACTGCCATTACAATCGGAAGCCTATCTCCAGTTGCCCAATGCAAAAGTTCATGCATCAAAAGTAAACCCTGGGAGGAAGTTGCTGTAAATACTCTTGCACCTGATATACTCGCACCAATACAAACTGCCATAGCAGAGTGTTCTGACTCAACATTCACAAAAGTTGCATTAAGTTCCTTTTTTCCACACATTTCTGAAAGTAACTCTACAACCGGAGTTTGTGGAGTAATAGGATAAGCTGATATAACCTGCACTCTTGAAACCTTTACTCCGTATGAAACAGCATGATTACCATATAAAACTTTTTTTTCTCTTGTCTTTAGTTTTTCCATTTTAAATCTCCTTTAAATTTTAAACCATGTTTATTATTCCTCTTGGACACTCACTTGCACAGACACCACAACCTTTACAAAAATCGTAATCTATTAAAGGCCGTGAATCTTTCCATAAAACTGCCATATCCGGACAATAAACAAAACAGTTTCCGCAAGAATTACAATAACCACAAGAAAAACACCTCTTTGCTTCTTTGATTGCCAATTCATCTGAAAGTGTTTTAACTTCCTCTTCAAAGGAATTGATTCTTTCTTCAACAGTTAACTCAAAAGGATGAATGGCCTTTTCTTTTTTAAAGTAGTCTGTTTTTATAAGCATATAGGAAACGGTTTTCGGTACACTTTCCTTTATAGTTAAATCTTCTCCCTTTAAGTATCTATTTATACTCTCAGCTGCTTTTTGAGCCCAAGATTCTGCCTCTACAACAGTTGAAGGTCCCTGTATAAAATCTCCACCAGCAAAAACCCCCTTTACCTTAGTGGCAGCAGTTTTTTTATCTGCATAGGGCCATCCATCTTCCCCAAGATATTCAGGAGGTAATAACTTCCTATCAGACTCTTCACCAATTGCTTTTATGACAAAATCATATTCTTCCTCATACTCAGAACCCTCTACTGGTACAGGTCTTCTTCTACCAGAGGAATCTGGTTCTCCTAACTGCATTCTTTGTATTGTTAAAACAGTTTTACCGTTTTTTTCTTTCGCCTTGATCGGGAGAACAAGAAGATGAAAGGGAATTCCATCTTTTTTTGCCTTCTCTCTTTCTTCTTCCAAGGCGGGCATTTCAGCTTCAGTCCTCCTATATAGAATCTCGGGCTTTGCATTTATTCTCTTTAATGTTCTTACTACATCCATCGCCACATTACCTGCTCCTATACAAGCTACTTTTTTTCCTTTAAACCTTGAGATGTCCTTTCCTGTGTTAAATTCCTTAAGAAAGTGAACACCGGAGAGAAAAAGTTCTTCTCCTTCAATTTTCATTTTCTTTTCAATCCAGGCTCCTGTAGCAATAAATAAAGCATCAAAATTTTTTCTTAGTTCTTCCAAATCAAGATCCTTTGAGAGTTCTCTGTTTGTCTCTATCTTAATTCCCATATTCAAAAGCATTTCAAATTCCTTGTCGAGAATATCCTTAGGCAGCCTATAAGGTGGTATTCCATATCTCAAGACACCTCCTGGTAAAGACTCTCTTTCATAGATAGTTACTTTATGTCCTGCTCTTCTTAAATAATAAGCAGCTGCCATACCAGCAGGACCTGAACCAACTACTGCTATAGATTTACCAGTGTCAGAAGGTAAATTTTTAACTTTGTACCCCCTTTCTAAAATATAGTCACCCACAAACCTTTCAATTTCTCTAATAGAAATTCTTTCATCAAACCTCTTTCTGTTACATCCTATTTGACAGAAAGCAGGACATACCCTACCTGTAATAGCAGGAAAAGGATTTTTTTCAAGGAGAATATCAGCTGCTTTATCAAGATCCTTTTCAATGGTGTGGTAAAAATATTGTGGAATTTTAGTTCCTATTGGACATGCCTTTGTACAGGGAGCAGCCTTATCTTCTATTACCGGTTTTACATTTCTCCAGGATCCTGTTTTTAATACTCTTGTTGAACCAACTGATAATGCAATTTCAGGTAATTCATCAATATTTTTATAATGTATTCTTTCACTCATTTAAACCTCCTTTTATATTTCCTTACAAGATAAAAAAGCCTCTTCAGCAGCTTTTATATTTTCTATAGCTTTAAATTCTATCTCTTCTTCTATTGCAAGCTTTAACTCCTCCATACCAAAAATTCCTGAAACTTTTGCAAGAGCCCCTAATATTGCTGTATTCACTATTGGTTGGGCTTTTGAGCCAAGTTTATGTTTAATTGCGATGGAGGTTGCATCTACAGCAAAAACTTTAAAGTTAGAGCCAAAATTATGTTCCCTATCAGAATTAATAATAATTTTCCCATTATCCTTTAATCCCTCAGTAACATTGATCATTTCAGGTAAAGTTGGGTCTAAAATCACTATGATGTCTGGATTATATATATTACATCTTAAATAGAGCTTCTCATCTGGGTTAAAAATTCTTAAAAAAGCAGCAACAGGAGCACCCCTTCTTTCCACTCCGAACTGCGGAAAGGCAAGGGGATAAAAACCCTTTTTAAAGGCTGCTATTGCACTAACCTTTGAAGCTACTACAGTTCCTTGTCCACCCCTCCCATGAAATCTAATTTCAACCATTTCAGAAACCCTCCTTTTTGATATCCCAAATAGGGAATAGAACCTTTAATTCCCCCCCAATATAATTATAATTATTTCAATTATACCTTTTCAACTTTAAAAGTTTGATAAATTTTTAAAATTTTCTTTATAATCAATTTGTCAAAAACCATTGGGTTCCAATCCCCAAATTCAATATCCTCTAAAAGTGAAAACGTTAAGATGGAAATATTTAATAATTTTAATAATTATTTTATTTTCTTTTATAACCTTACTACCAACTTTTCAATACTATTCAATGCCTAAAAAAGAACTAGAAAGGAAACCTAAAGAGGAAGTAAGAAAACTACTTAACAGAGCACTTTCGTTAGGTCTTGATCTGGTTGGAGGTATGTATCTTGTCCTGAAAGTAGAGGCTAAAGAAAAGGAAAAAGTTAAGGATGCAAGAGATAGGGTTCTTGAAATCATTAGAAATAGGATAGATCAATGGGGTGTTTATGAACCTGTAATTCAACCAGTTGGTGAGGATAGGATAATGGTTCAACTTCCGGGAGTTATGGAAAGAGAAAGGGCAAGAGAAATAATAGGAAAAACTGCTGTTTTAACTTTTCACTTAGTTGAAGATATTGAAAAAACAAAAAAAATCATTGATAAAATTGATAATTCCATAAAACCCCTTTTATTCCTATACAGAGGAGACATTGTTTTTGAAGAGATTTACTTTGACAGTATAAAGAAAATTTTAAGGAAAGAAGATATTAAAAGTTTATTACCACCAGATAAAATTTTTATGTTTGGAAAATCTTTCGAAGTAGAAGGGAAAAAACTAAGACCACTTTTTCTTTTAAATAAAGATCCAGATGTTAAAGGTGAACATATAAAAGATGCGATACATTCAGTTTATCAGGGAGATGACCCAATTTTACAAAACACGCCTATAGTAAATCTCTCTTTTGATAGAAAGGGTACTATAGATTTTGCAAGAGTTACAGGTGAAAATGTTGGAAGAAGGCTTGCAATAGTTCTTGACTCTATAGTCCAATCAGCACCAAGGATAGCCCAGAAAATACCCACAGGAAATGCACAGATAACAGGTATTGAAACAATGGAAGAAGCAAGAGATTTAGCAGTGATATTAAGAGCAGGAGCTCTACCGGCTCCTGTTGAGATTGAAGAAGAAAGATCCGTTGGCCCTTTACTAGGAAAAGATTCAATAAGAAGAGGGATTCAGAGTGCAATATTAGGAGGAATTTTAGTTATGATTTTTATGGCAATTTATTATGTTGTAGGCGGTTTCATATCAAATTTTGCTCTTCTACTTAATTTGGTGATAATACTTGCTCTTTTGTCATTGTTTAAAGGTACTTTAACATTACCTGGAATTGCAGGGCTTGTCCTCACAATTGGAATGGCAGTAGATGCTAATGTATTAATCTTTGAAAGAATAAGAGAAGAATTGAGGCTCGGTAAATCCTTTAAGGCAGCCGTAGACACAGGGTATCAAAGAGCTTTAATTACAATTCTTGATTCTAACTTAACTACAATTATTGCAGCTCTGGTTTTAATATGGTTTGGAACAGGTCCAATAAGGGGATTTGGACTTGTTCTTGCCTTAGGAATCTCAGCTTCATTCTTTACAGCAATTTTTGTAACAAGGGCTATATTTGATTACTTTTTAGTAGTAAAGAAAGTTAAAAAACTGGCAATATAAGGAGGAATTTGAATGGAATTTTTTAAAACACCAAACATTGACTTTTTATCTAAAAGAAGAATTTTTTTTATCCTATCATCTTTTTTAATTTTATCTTCACTTATTCTACTTTTTGTCAAAGGTCCAACTTATGGAATAGATTTTACAGGAGGAACTTTAATTCACATTCACACTGATAAAGAGATAACTACTTCAAATTTAAGAAGTGCACTCCATAAAATAAACCTTGCTAAATCTGAAATCCAGGAGATAAATTTAAGAGAACATATAATAAAATACTCTGAAGATGTAGATTCTGATTCAGTTGTAAATTTTCTGAAGAAAAACTTAAATCTTAATGTTGAAATAGAAAGAGCTGAAAAAGTTGGCCCAAGAATAGGAAAAGAATTGAGACTTAAGGCAATTTACGCTGTTTTGATAGGAATGATACTTATGCTTATATACATTGCTTTAAGATTTAATCTGTCTTTTGGAATTGCATCTATATTAGCGTTGTTTCATGATGTAATTATTACACTTGGAATATTTATTTTACTATCAAAGGAAATTACCACATCAATAATAGCAGCCTTTTTAACAATAGTAGGATATTCCATTAACGATTCAATAGTAATTTCTGACAGGATAAGAGAAAATATGAAAAAAAGACAAGGTAAATTTATAGAAATAGCAAACAGAAGTATCAATGAAACACTTTCAAGAACAATAATAACAGCAGGAACTACACTTTTAGTATTAATGGTTCTTTTATTGCTCGGTGGTCCTTTGCTATTCGATTTTGCACTTGCTTTAATCATAGGAATTGCTGTAGGAACCTATTCATCAATTTTCATAGTAGCTGCCCTTGTTGTAGAATATGAGGAAACAAGAGCTAAAAAGTCAAAGAAAAGGTAAAAAATGCTTCCCATTTTTGCTTTAGATCCAAAAAAAACTTTTGAGGAGGCAAAAAAATTAAGAGACGAGGGTAAGTGGGAAAGAGCTTATTCACTTTGTAAAAAAGCCCTAAAAACTTCACCGAGAGATCCTGATCTTCTTGAAATAAGTGCCGAATTAGCCACTTTGATGAAAAATTATCAAGAGGCTCTCGGTCATTTTTTAATGTTAAAAAATTTTCCGGCGAGAAGAAAAAAAATTCTTGAACTATTCACAGAGTATTTTGGTGGCGATGAAAAAGATAAAATTCTTTTAAGAGAACAGGTTATTTTAGAATTAATTTCAGAGGGAAATTTTGAGAAATTAGAAAATCTTTTTCCACTTATCCCAGAGAGAGAAAAGAATCATTTTTTTGAGAAACATTCAGGAAAAGAAGAACTTACATCACAGCTTTTTGTTTATTTTATTTTATTTTTTTCTAAAAATTATATTGACGCATCACTTAAGTTTTTCGACATATATACCAAACATAAAGGGCAAACTAATTTTTTAAAAAAAGAAATAATAAGACTACAAAATGTGGGATTCACACGAAAATATGCTAGTTTTATAAATTTTCTAATATATTATTCTGAAGGAAATGAAAATAAAGCCTTAGAATACATAGAAGATCTTGTCGAAGACAGAAGTTTTTCTACTCATATTCTTAATGAATTTGAAAAAAAGCCTCCAGAACTTTCATATTTTAAACTTCTTTTCTCTGAGCTTCTTTTATCAAAGGGTGAAAGAAAAAGGGGACTTTTAGTCTTAAAGAACTCACTTACACAAAAAGAGGGCATAGACCTTAACTACGCATATGAAATCATTAAAGAAATGAGAAATGAAGATTTAGATGAAGAGGAATCAATGATTTATTCGGAGATATTAAAAGAGCTAGGAAAAACAGAGGAAGCAGCAGAATTTTTAAAAAGGGGTATAAAAACTGTAGAGGGAATAAAAACACTGAGAGAGTCCCTTTTGAAATCCTTTTCACCAAGAGCCTTTAGAATTTTATTAGAAATTGACGAAAAAAAAATTGATGAAAATTTGCGTTTTCTATATGAAAATAATCCAGATTATCTAAATGATAGAGAAGTTTTAAATGTTTTAAAAGATCTCTGTGAAGAAAAGAAAATAAAATCAAACTTTTTTATATTTTCACTAGCAACTTCTTTGATAAGAAATGGTGAATATAAAAATGGAATTTTACTTTTTAGATATCTTCTGAGAAAGGAATTTGAAATTGAACTAATTTTGAAAGAATTTTCAAGAAAAAAAGAAAATTTATGCAACTTTAGAGAAGGATTAATTCTTTTAGCTGAAATAAATATGATGGAGAAAAGTGAAGAATTTTTTGAAACAATTAAAAAACTCATAGAAAGATTTAGAGATTCTTCAGAGTATGCTCTTCTTCTACTTGATGAATTTGGAGAAAGACATAGAGATTGGAATGATAGAATAATTAATTTTTTAAATAAAGAAAAAGAAAATTTTTCAAAGAAATACATAGTTGTAGAGGGACTTTCCCTTATTAGAAGCTCAAAATTGAAAGAAGGAGCCTATAAACTTTACGAAGCTTATAGGGAAGGTAATAAATTTGTTCATGGAATTGCTGAAAAGTTTTATAGAGAGGAAATTCCAGAGTTCAACTTTTTAAAGGGAGCGATACTTATTGAGCTTGAGAGATTTGAAGAATCTTTTATGTACCTAAGGAATGCAATGAAAGAAAGGGGCTTTCTTAAGGAAATTTCTAAAATTTTAACTGAAAAGATTAGAAAGAAAAAAAATCCCCATCTAATTTTTCTTTATGTTAATTTACTTTTAACATGGAATAAAATTGAAGAGGCTGAGAGATTCGTTA
The DNA here is from genome assembly GCA_039630575.1 of Caldifarciminales bacterium. Lineage (GTDB taxonomy): Bacteria > Hydrothermota > Hydrothermia > Hydrothermales > JAJRUZ01 > JBCNVI01. The sequence continues at coordinate 26,376 of JBCNUW010000008.1, read as the reverse complement.
CACTTTTGAAAAATGAAGTAAGAGATGAAAAAATGTTAGGAGATATTTCTTCGTTTGAGTCAATTGTACTTTATCATAAAGGAGAAATTGATAAAGCAAAAGAGCTAATTAAAAACCTTTTAAAGGAGAAAAAAAAATTTGATCCAATTTTTTTATATGAATTTTTGAGAGAGCGAGAAAAAAAAGAAAAATCCCCATTTATTTACCAAACTCTTGGATCTCTTGCACTTTTGCTCAATAAACCGCTTGAAGCAACAAGGTTCTACTTTTTACTTGCTTTAAACTCTCCACAACTGATAAATAAAATAAAAGATATATACATAACTATTGAAACAAAGTTTTCCTATTTCCCTGAAATTGATCTATACAAAACGGCACTTAAAGTTATAGAGAAAGAGGAAAATAAAACTTTACTTTTAAAATTCTTTGAAGAAAATCCTGAACTAAAAGAAGAATTCGCCTTTTTCTTAAGAATTTACCCAAAAACACAGAGCGACCCTTATCTTCTTTTCATTCTTGCAAAGTTAAACTATGAAGAGGGTTTACCTTTTGAGGAAGAAATTATTAAAAGTTATGAAATTGCCTCTAATGAGAGACTTTATGAACTGATTGACAACTTAAAAGAATACTCTTATGAGAAAATTAAAAACGACGAAGCAAAAAAGGAACTAATATTTTATATACTAAAAAAAGATAAAAAAGACTTTATAAAATTCTTTAAACTTTTTAAAGAAAAGGGATTTATTCAAAAATTTGAGGAAGAATCCTTAGAAATTATGAGAGATGCCTTCGTTAAAGGTGAACGGGAAAAAGAATTTCTCTTTACTTATGCTGACTTTTTAGCTGATAGAAACGATAAAAGTGCAATTTATCTATATCAGGAAACTTTAGAAAAATATCCTGAGGAAATCGAAAAAAGAAGAAACAAATGGGGAAAATTTATACCAGAAGGAATAGGTCTTTCATTAAGTTTGGCAATAAGATTTAAAGATGTAAATAAACTAAAAGAGGAAATTAGGAAAATTGTTGAACTTAATCTTTTAGGAACCTTTTATGCTGTAATTAAGGAGACTCTTAAAATTTTTGATTATGAGAAGGAACTTTTTGAAATTCTGAGAATATGTGCGGAGAAAATAAGAGATATTGAGACAGAAGTCTTTATTTTAAAAGAACTATCTTATAGAGAGAGAAGGATTGAATATTTTAAAACCCTAATAGAAAAGCTTTTGGAATTAAAAAGTAAAGAACTATCTAATACTTGGAGAGACTTTGTCAACTGTGTGATCGAAAACAAAAAATTTGAAATCCTTGATGAATTATGGAAAGAACATTTTAAAAGAGAATATACTGGTGTTGATTATATGGAAAGCATTTTCTTTAAGGATCCGCTAAGATTTTTTAGAGGCAAAACAAATAGAAATTTTCCATTACCTATAAGAGAACCTTAAAATTTAAAGATGGAAAAAGAGGAAAAAATTTGCCCCTTTTTGTCAAATACCCTATGGTCAAAAGATGAAAGTGGAGTTGAAAGTTATATTTTAAAAGAAGTACCTTGTCAGAAAGATAAATGTTTTTTATATAGAGATAATAGATGTGGTGTAGTAGAGGATTTTGACTATTCTAAAATTAAAGAGGGGATTCTCGAATACATACTTAATTTTAATGAAAACATAAAAGCAGTATACGACCTTTTAAGAGAAACATCAGAGAAAAATATTTTAAAAATTGAGGAATTAAATAATTTTATAAAAGATACAAAAAAAGAGGTAGAGATTAAGATTTTAGAATTTAAAAATTTATTTGAAGAATCAATAAAAAGTAGCTCTGAGGAAAGAAATTTATTTTTTGAAGGATTGACAAAAGAGAGAAATGAATTTATGAAACATTTTGAAGTAGTAGTAGAAAAAGCGCTATCTTTAGAAAAGGAAAAAATAGAAAATTTAATAAAAGATTCTGAAATTAAGATTTCTAAACTTTTTGAAAATTTTGAGAAAGAAAGGGCAGTGCTTAATGATCTTATTTCAAAATTAAAGGAATTTAACGAATCGTTCATTTTATATAAAGAAAAGATGGAGGAGTCAATAAAAAGGGAACGCCAGTTAAGAAAATTTGAAAGTGCTAAGTTTTTGTACCTTAAGGGTGAATTTAATGAAGCTGAAAAAATTTTAAAAGAAATTTTAGAGACTTTAGAATTAGATGATGCCTATTTACTTTTAGGTTTGACTCTTATCGGTAAGAGAGATTTTGATGAAGCTGAAGTATACCTGAAAAAGTACATGGAGAAACATCCAGAGGTTCCTGAAGTTTTATCAGGTATGGGTAGAATTTTATTTGAAAGAGGAGAATATGAAAATGCCCTTTTGCTACTTGAGAAAGCTAAAGATAAGGCTCCTCAATCAGAAGATATTCTTTATCTTTATGGTTTAGTGCTTGCAAGAGTTGGAGATTTAGAGGGGGCAAAAAAAGTCTTTGAAAGGGTAACAGAATTAAACCCCTATTTTGAACCAGCAAAGGAGGCCATAAGAAAATACATAGATCCGCTTTATTAAACATAATGGAGAATGAAATTTTTGTTGGAATAGGAGAGGGAAAAGTTTTAAAAGGTGAGGGTATCCTCAAAGCAATAGGTGTAGGCTCCTGTGTAGTTATCATATTTTTTGATGAGAAAAATAAAGTTGGTGGATTTGCCCATGCTATGTTACCTTCACCAAAAAGACCAGAAGATAATGTTCCTACTTATAGATATGTTACAAGGGCAATACCACAAATGTTAAAAGAAATGGAACATATGGGTTCAAAGAAAGAAAATATAGAAGCTTACATAATTGGAGGAGCAACAATATTTGAATCTCCAATTTCATCTTCTCCCTGGTCAATAGGTTCAAGAAATGTGTTGGAGGCAAGAAATATTTTAACAAGACTTATGATAAAAATTGTTAAAGAAGAAGTCGGTGGATCTGAAGGTAGATCAGTTTTTTTTAATGTAAGAGAAGGTAAAATTGTAGTAAAAAAGAGAGAAAGAGAAATTGTCCTCAGATAAAATTAAAGTTCTTATTGTAGACGATTCTTATTTGATGCGTGTACTTTTAAGTGATCTTTTATCAAATTTTAGGGATATTGAAGTTGTTGGAACAGCAAAGGATGGAGAGGAGGCACTTAGACTTATAAAGAAATTAAAACCTGACGTAGTCACTTTGGATTACGAAATGCCTGGTTTAACTGGGCTTGAAGTGCTTGAACAAATTATGAGTGATAATCCCATTCCATGTATAATGCTTTCAGCCTACACAACAGAGGGAGCTGAAATAACTTTAAAAGCGCTATCAAAAGGTGCTTTTGACTTTGTAGCAAAGCCATCAGGTTCAATATCTGTTGATATCGAGAAAATAAAAAATGAGCTGTATGAAAAGATTAAATTGGCAAAAGAAATTAATCCTGAAATTTTAAGATATAAGTACAAAAGAATTGAACCAAAGAAAAAAATTTATGAAAGGAAAATTTTAGCAATTGGGATAGTTTCTTCAACAGGAGGACCCCCAGTTATCGAATTTATATTAAAAAATATTCCAAATTTAGATATACCTATATTTATCGTTCAACATATGCCCAAAAGTTTTATCTCCTTATTTGTTGATAGATTGAAAAAGTTAACAGGTAAAAATGTTGTAGAGGCTAAGGATGAAGAAACTGTTAAAAATGGTTATATCTATATTGCTCCTGGTGGAATTCATATGACCTTAAAAAAATTAAAAGATAAAGTAGTAATAGATCTTATTGACGATGAACCGAAATGGGGTGTAAAACCAAGTGGTGATTATATTCTTTCTTCAATTGCAGAGATTTATGGAGAAAAATCTCTTGCAATAATTTTAACAGGTATGGGTAAAGATGGCTCTGAGGGTGCAAGGAAAATAAAAAACAAAGGAGGTATTGTTATTTCACAGAATAAGGAAACATCAGTTATATATGGAATGCCAGCTGCTGTTAAGAGTATTTCAGACTTTATTTTATCACCAGAGGAAATAGCAGAGAAAATTCAAGAACTTATATGAGGGAAGAATTAAAGAGAATTGAAAGATTAAAGGGGTTAAGATTTAAGGTAAGGGCACTTTTAGAAGGAATTCTACTTGGAATTCATAAAAGTCCCTTACACGGCTATTCCTCGGAGTTTGTGGAACATAGGGGATATTCTTTAGGTGACGATATAAGAATGATTGACTGGAAAGTTTTTGCAAGAAAAGATAGACTTTATACAAAAAAATTTTCAGAGGAAACAAACTCAAATGTTTACTTTTTACTGGATTCTTCAAAATCCATGGATTTTGGTAATCCAACTAAATTTGAATATGCTAAAGTTTTAATTGGCTCTCTTTCCTTTCTGTTTTATCTGCAAAGAGATTCACCATCACTATACGTTTTCTCAGACAATCAAAAGCTATTTATACCTCCTTCCACAAAAAGGGCAAATCTTGAAAAAATTTTAGATACGCTTGAAAATCTGAAACCCGAGGGTAAAACAGAACCAAAGGAACTTTTTCTCTATCTATCTGAAATTGTTAAAAATAAAAGTATTATATTTTTATTTACTGACTATTATCATAAGCCTTATGATTTTATAAAAGGTCTTAAGTATTTAAAAGCAAAAAATAATAAAGTTTATTCAATAAGACTTATCTGTAATGAAGATTATAATTTAACAAAAAGTCCACCTTTTATACTTATGGATCTTGAAACTCATAAAGAAATTGTAGTTAATGAAAAAAAATTATGGAATGAATTTAAAGAGAAATTAATCGAATTTGAAAGGGATCTTTATGAAACAATTGTAAAGGCAGGAATAAAAAATTTTGTAATAAATAGTAAAGAACCATATGAAAAAAATCTTTTAATGATTTTAAAATTCTTATGATTTTTCTAAAACCCCTTTTTCTATTAGCAATACCTCTCTCTTTAATTCCTATAATTATTCATCTTATTTTTCCCTATAAAAAAATAAAATTTTTTTACCCATGGGTTGAAATTTTTGAAAAAGAAAAAAAGATAAAAAAAAGGAAAAAATTAAAGGACATCCTTATTTTAATTACAAGAGTTCTTGTTATCTTTTTTATAATCCTTTCATTTTCACAACCAACAATTAAATCTAAATATGGGCACTTTGATCATCTTGTTTACTTTGAACATCCATTTTGGACAAGGAGACTAAAAAGTTTTGATGTAAAAAAAATACCTTTTTCTAAATTTGATTCACTTGTCAGCGATAAAAGTTTAAAAAGTCTTTTTATTCTTGGACCTTTACCTGATACATTCAAAGAAAAAATTTTAGAAGTAGATAAAATTATTTATGTTATTGGATCACAAAATATAAAAAATTTAAAAATTGTAGACATAAAAAAAATCTCAGAAGAGATAATTATTACAATTCAATCAGACTTTGACATAAAAGAAGTTCCGATCGAAATTTTTCATGAAAAGGATTTATTGTTAAGAGAATTAAAAAATATAAATAGAGGAAAAAATTTATTTAGATACAAACTAAAAAGTCAATTAAATCCTTTACTTGTAAAATTAGATATAAAGGATGATTACCTCGATGATAATGAGAGATTCTTCTATAGCGAAGAGGAAAGAGGGGTCTATTTAGAAATTTTAGGACATAACAAATTTTTAAAAGCCCTTTCTGAAGTAATAAAGAAAGGAGAAAATAAAATTTATGTAATAACTGATTTAAAGAATTTTAAAAATTTTGAAGATTTGGCAAAAGAAGAAAAAAATTTTATTTTATTCCCTGATACAATAAGTGAAGAATTAAAGCTTTTGCTAACAAAAAAAGGGTTTATCTTTACTGGTTATCTTAATAACATAACTTCGAATGATGGCAAAATAAGTTTTAAGAAAATTCATTTATTTTCAGGAGAAAAAAACTTTAAAACAAAGAATTTTAACCATAATATCTTTTCAGCATGTAAAAATATTGCTCTTGCAAGTTTTTATCCCTCTGATGAACATACAAATTTTATCTACAATCCAGATTTTGTAAAATTGTTCTTAGATGTTATTCAATTTTTTCTTTCAAGCAAAATCACAGTTTCTGAAAGTTCTTTAACCGAATTAAATTTAAAAGAAGAAGAAATTTCACTTTATAATCATAAAGGGGAAAAACTTTACGATCTTAAGGTAGAAAAAAAATTCACTTTGAAACCTCTTTCAAGAGGAGTTTACTTTTTAAAAAATGGGAAAGAAATTATCATAGAGGTAAACCCAAAAGTTTTACCATCTTTGGCAAAATTTGAAGATATACCACCTAATTTAAATTTTATAAAAAATACAAATGAACTTTACTCTTTGAATTTAAAAAAGGTTCTTCTTTTTGTCTCTTTAGTTTTGGTTATGTTTGAAATAATGCTCTGTCTTATTTAAACACTATTTTTCTTCAGACACTCTTTTTATAACTTTCTTTAATATTTCAAGTCCTATAAACATTTCCTCTTCATTAATTATTAAAGGGGGACATATTCTAACTACATTTTCACCTGCAGGTAAAATCAAAAGACCTTCTTTAAAGCATTCCTGAACTATTTTATCTCTTTTAATTTTATCTTTATTTAAATTTTTTTTGTCAGAGACAATTTCGATTCCTATCATTAATCCTTTTCCTCTTACATCACCAACAATTTCAAATTCATTCTTCCAATTTAAAATTTCATTTAAAGCCTTTTCTCCTAAAGTTCTTACATGATCTAAAAGTCCATTTTCAAGTTTTTCAATTACTTTTAAAGCTACTTCACAGGATACAGGGTTTCCTCCAAAGGTAGAGGCATGAGTACCTGGAGGCCAATTCATAATGCCACTTCTTGCAATAGATGCTCCAAGGGGAAAACCTGAAGCAATACCCTTTGCGAGAGTTATAATATCTGGAATAACATCGTAGTGTTCTATTGCAAAAAATTTACCTGTTCTTCCCATTCCACTCTGTACCTCATCAACAATCAACAAAATGTTATACTTGTCGAGTAGTTTTTTCAATTCTACGAAATAACCAGGAGGGGCAGGAATATACCCACCTTCACCTTGAATTGGTTCAATGATAAAGGCTGCAACTTCTTCAGGATCTACTAACCTTGAAAATATGTTTTCTTCAATAAACTTTATACAGGCAAAGTTACAACGAGGATAATTAAGATTTATAGGACATCTAAAGCAGTAAGGGTAAGGGGCATGGACAGTGCCATAGAAGAGTGTAAAAAATCTTTTTCTATGAATCGTTTTACTGGCTGTAGCAGACAGTGCACCCATTGTTCTTCCATGAAAACCACCATAAAAAGCTACAATATAGGGTCTATTTGTATAATATCTTGCAAGTTTAATCGCTGCTTCCACTGATTCTGCTCCCGAATTTGAGAAAAATATCTTTCTATTTTTTGCGCCAGGAGCTATTTCAGCAAGTTTTTCAGCAAGCTTTATCTCTGAAGGATAGTAAAAATCTGTTCCAGAATAATGAATAAGTTTTTTTATCTGATTAACTGCAATTTCTATAACTTCGGGATGTGAGTGTCCAAGTGTCAAAACAGCGACTCCAGCATTAAAATCTAAGAATTTATTACCATCCACATCGTAAACAAAAACTCCTTCACCCCTTTCTACCACAAGAGGATAAACTCTCGTGTAAGAGGGTGAAATAAATTTTTTATCCTTACTCAACCATTTTTTTGCCTTTTTTCCTGGCAACATATTATTTATCTTGGGTCCCATTTTTACCCTCCTTTTATAAATTTTCTTCAATTTTTATCCATTCTTCTGAACCATCTTCATAGCTTAATTTAAATTCTCTTTTAAAAACATCAATATCTGAAACTTTACCTTTTCCCTTCCCTGTAAATACTACCTTACCAATCTCTGGCATTCCTTTTGATAATTCCTCATAAACATTAAGTTCAAAACGCAAACAGCATAGAAGCCTTCCACAAATTCCAGTTAAATTTTCAGGAGCAGTAAAAATGTATTGTTTTCTTGCCATATCAATAGTAATTGGGGGTATTTCTTTTAGCCAAGTACCACAGCAAATTATCCTTCCACAACTTCCCAAGCCTCCAAGTTCCCGTGCGTAATCCCTTGTACCCTTTTGTCTAAACTCAGTATGGAGATGTAACTTCCTCGCAATTGTAGGAGCTATCTTAGATAAATCGTATCTTTTATCAGCAGTAAAAGTAAATCTTACAAATCCTCTTTCTTTATAAAGCTCAATATCTACAATTCTCACATCACTGATTTTCTCATTAAACAAGATTCCATATACTATATTTCTTAAAAGTTTAACTATCTCCTTATCATCACAGGGAAGAATTTTTTTTAGTCTTAACCTGGATGGTCTATTTGAAATTCCCCTTACTTTAACAATTAAGGGTTTTTCTTCATTCTCTACTTCAATAAAGGCAAACTTAATATCTTTCTCTATCTCTTGATCTTTTGAAATAGAATATCTCGCAAGTGGTCCACCTATTATTGATACCTCCAAAGATCTTATGTTTTCATCCTTTTTAAAAAATCTCATCTTTTAAGTGAAGTATTTTTTACAAAAGGCAGAGTTTCCCTTTTATATTCTATTTTTTTATCTCTTACTTTTAAAGTAAAACTATCAAGATTTAAATATTCCTTTTTTACATAGGTTAAAGCAATATTTTTGTCTAATAAGTAGGAAAAACCACCTGATGTAACATAACCAATCTTTTCATCCTTATAAAATACTTCTGTTCCTTTTCTTGGAATAGCCTTAGTTTCTTCAGATGCAATACCTATGAGTTTTTTCTCAATGTTTCCTTTAAGCTGTTCCTTCAATATTTCCTTTCCTAAAATTCTTTCTTTATCAATTTTTAAAAATTTTTCAAGTCCAGCTTCAACTGGAGTAATATCCTCTGTTAACTCATTACCGTATAGGGGATATCCCATCTCAAGCCTTAAGATATCTCTTGCACCAAGTCCAGCCGGCTTTAAATTGAATTTCGATCCCCTTTTAATTAACTCATTTAAAAAATCCATAGCAATCTTTTTATCACCATATATCTCAAAGCCATCTTCCCCTGTATAACCTGTTCTTGATACAATCAATCTACTTCCCATGTAATTTAATTCAATGAAACTGTAATACTTAACTCCTGAGAAAGATCTATCAAAAAATTCCTCCATAAAGGGTTGGGATCTTGGTCCCTGAACCGCCACCTGGAAAATCTCATCTGATTTGTCCTCAATATATACATTTTTAAAACTTTTACTCATTTCCTTCATATATTCAAAGTCTTTGAATCTATTTACAGCATTAACAACACAGAGATACTTATCCTCCAAATTGTATATTAAAAGATCATCAACACAAGTTCCTTTCTCTGTTAGTAAAATCGAATATTGGACTTTTCCATACTTTAGCTTCGATGGATCATTGGAAGTCACAAAAGATAAAAATAAAAGAGCATCGTCTCCAGTTACATAAATTTCTCCCATATGAGAAACATCAAAAATAGATATACTTCTTCGTGTATGAAGTGCCTCCTTTATAATTCCCTCATACTGAATCGGCATTTCGTATCCTGCAAAGTGAACCATCTTTGCTCCATTTTCTATATGAAATTGATATAAAGGTGTCCTTTTTATTTTTTTCTCCTCCATATTTTATTTCCCTTTTTTATAATTAAAGGAAGATTTTTGGGTTCAAGAAACATAATAATAGAGTCCTCCTCTCTTTCAAAAATACCTTTAAAATTTTTAATCATGATATCTTCTACCTTAACCTTCACATCATCTTCTAAATCTTCTGTTTTTATTTTTCTTTCAAAGTAAAAAAAAAGGGTATCATTTCCAAGCAGATAGAATTCCTTAAAAATAAAACTTTTAAATTCCTCCTTTATCGGGAAAGCATCTAGAAAAAAAATAGTAAATTCATCAATCTGAAAATCCTCTAAACCATACTCAACTTTTTTTAATTCATATATAATATTTTTATCTTTTCTTAAAAACTTAATTTCATCAAGAAAAATAAATTTTTTAAATTCTCCTTCCTGAGTTAAAGTATCCTTAACTGAGTAAATAAACCCACTTTCTCCTCTATCACTTATATATTCAGCATTGGTATAAAAGTTATAGTATTCAAAGTAAAATTTCTTTATAAACCCTCTTTTACAGGAAAGTAAAACTAACAAAAAAATTAAAATTACCTTAAACCTTAAATTTACCAAGAATTCCTCTAAGTTCATCTCCAAGCTTTCCAAGTTCAGAAACAGTTGCTGTAATCTCTTCCATTGCCGCAAGTTGTTCCTCCATACTGGCTGCAATTTGCTGGGAAGAAACAGAAACACTTTCAGCCATCTCACCCACTCTATCCATAAATCTTGCCAGCTTTTCAATTTCTTCCCTTTCTTTGTGTGAAAGTTTTGCAATTTTACTGGTGCGATCCATTGTCTCTTCAGTTTGATCAGCAATTTTTTTCATTTGAGAAACAGTTTCAAAAATAATCTCTTTTGAACTTAAAAGTGAATCGTTTACCTTTTTCATTGCAACTAAGGTTTCCTGCATACCCTGATTTATATTCTCTACAATTTCTTGTATCTTGATTGAAGAGCTTCTTGAATCTTCTGAGAGTTTTCTTATCTCCTGTGCTACAATTGCAAAACCCTTTCCGTATTCTCCTGCTCTTGCTGCTTCTATATAGGCATTTAAAGACAAAAGGTTAGTTCTTTTCATAAATACTTGAATACTCTCTGTTATTTCTCTTATTCCCCTTAGCATCTGAGAAAGGGTTTCGATATTTGTCTTTAATGATAAGATGTCATTTTGCATTTCAGATAATTTTTGCATTACAACCTCAGAAATCTCTCTTCCTTTTATTGCAAATGTAAGAGCTTCTCTTTCAAGATTTTCCATCTCTTTTGATTCCTCTGAAGTTGATAGGGAAAGCTCTAATATTTCTCTTACAGACTTTGAAGCATCTATAACACTTGAAGCAGTCTCAGAGGCTAAGGAAGCCATTTTTTGAACTGTACCGGTTACTTCATTAGATGAAGCAGTTAATTCCTCTGTTGCACTTGAAATATCTTCAGAAAAAGCCTTTATTTTTTCAGATGTTTCTAAAGTTTTTGACACATTAATTCTTAATTTTTCTAAAAATTCATTAAAAAATATTCCCATTTCACAAAACTCATCTCTTCCATTTAGTTTAATCTTTCTGGTTAAATCTGCCTCTCCTTCAGCAATTTCTCTTAATTTATTTTTAAAAATATTTATAGGATTAATAAGTAAAGTTGATAGTAAAAAGGAAATTACTCCTCCTAAAATAAAAAATATAACTGAAAAAATTAAAACTGTAAAACCTGATCTTCTTTGAAGTTCAATAATTTCTTTTTTACTATGTATAACTCTTAAAAACCCTATAGGTATAGGTTTATCCGATATAATTATTGGAAAAGTTATATCAAAATAATTGACTGTTTCTTCAAATATATTTTTTTCTTCTTTTCCATGACAAGAGTAACAATCAACATAGGGGGAACCTTCTATATGAGTCCTTTTCGGTTCATTTCCAAATTCGTAAAATTTTTTCAAGGTATCCCCAGAATAAACTGCAATATATAAAATGTTCTCATTTTTTAAAAAATCTCTTAATAAATCTCTTATAAGTAATGAATCTTCAAAGAAAATAGCCTGTCTTATTCTGTCGCTTGCAATATTGAAAAGAGAATCTGTTGATTTTAGTATGCTATTTCTTAGTGTATTTCTCATATAAATTAAGAAAAAAAGAGCAAAAGAAATTATAATAGCAAAGGTGTAAGGAAAAAAAAATAGAAAGAGTTTTGTCCTAAATCCATAAAAAAGTCTTTTTGAAATTTTTTCTTTCATATATTTTAAAAAAGAGTTTTTTCAATTATATTAAGATGTTTTATCGCTCTTGGCGTTATCTTTCTTCCTCGGGGTGTCCTTTCAATGAGACCCTCTCTTAGAAGATAAGGCTCATATACCTCTTCAATTGTTCCTGTATCCTCTCCAACTGCCAATGATAGTGTTTTAAGTCCAACTGGACCACCGTTAAATTTTTCATATATTAAATAAAGAATTTTCTTATCCATTTCATTTAGACCAAGCTCATCCACCTCAAGTTTCTCAAGAGCAAATTTAGTAATCTCAAGATCAATTTTGTTCTTTGACTTATAATCTGCAAAATCTCTAACTCTCTTTAATAGTCTATTTACTATTCTTGGTGTACCTCTTCCCCTTTTTGCAATTTCATATGCTGCATCATCCTCAATTTTTAAATTTAAAATTCTACTTGATCTTTTCACAATTTCCTTTAATTCATGAATATCATAATAATCAATTCTTACATGAATTCCAAATCTTGATTGTAAAGGTCCTGTTAAAAGTCCCATTCTTGTTGTTGCTCCCACAAGTGTAAAAGGTGGTATTTTAATTTTTATTGATTTTGCATGTGGTCCTTTATCTACAATTATTTCTATTTCAAAATTCTCCATAGCAGAATAAAGGTATTCTTCAACATTTCTTGGTAATCTGTGAATTTCATCTATAAACAAGATATCTCCCTTTTTTAAATTCGTTAAAATAGATGCAAGATCAAAAGGTTTCTCAATTACAGGTCCTGAAAGAGCCTTTATGTTGCTTTCCATCTCATTTGCAATTATATAAGAAAGTGTTGTCTTGCCTAGTCCGGGAGGGCCAGTAAATATTACATGATCTAAAGGTTCCTTCCTTTTTTTTGCAGCCTGAATAAAAACTCCCAAATTCTCCTTTATCTTATCTTTTCCAATAAATTCTTTCAATCTATTTGGTCTTAAAAGCTCATTTAACGAAATATCTTCTTGAGTCAAAACCGGATTTAAAATTTTCATTCTAAGAGCTTTAAAATTTCGCTCGACATCTCTCTAGCCTTTGATGGTCCTACAATCATTTGAGCTGATTCTTCAATTTTCTTCACAAATCTTTTAAAAATTCTCTGTGTACAGCTTTTTTTGTCTATTTTCATTTCCTTTAAAACATTTTCAAATACCATCTCGCCAAAGGCTGAAAGATGCTTTACTGTTATCTCAAAAACTTTGTCAAAAATAACCTCATCAACTGTTTTTTCAACAACTTCTTCCTTTTTCTCAACTGCCTCCTTTAAAACTTTTTCCTTTTTAGGCTCTACTTTTTCTTCTACCTTAACCTCTTCAATTTTTTCCTCTTTGATTAATTCTTTTAATTTTTCCTCAAGTTCTTTTTCTACTTTTTCAATATCTATTGATGATTCACCAAGAAGAACTAATATTTTTTCTCCTTTTTTTCTTATAAATACAAGAATTTCTCCATTAAAAAAAACTTTAAGAGTATCAATAGGAAGTCCTGAAAAATCCCAGGCTTCCTTGAGAGCTATTATAATTCTTTTATACTCCTCTTTTATATCTCCTTTAACTACTGTTAAATTTCCTCTTTCAAAAATTGTTGCAAATTTTAAATTTTCCATTATATTAATTTTAATTTTTCAGCAACTTTTTTCACCTTTTTTCTTGCCTCATCGATGCCGTATTTTGAAACAGCCATTTTCCATATAATATCAATTGAAGTTCTAAAAGCTTTATTTATTTCATCCTCGTTTAACTTCACCTTAAATGGTAAATCTATCTTAAGCTCCTTCTCCCCTAATGAAATTAATTCTGCAAGCTCAGGAGAGGAATCTTTTATTTTAGCTAAAGAGACCTTTAACCACCTTTCCTCATCACCTGGTGCAAACTCTTTTACAAGCTCATTAATCTGCTCTATCTTGTTAATAGCCAATTTTTCTTCAGGAGTAGGTATATATTCTTTTACCTCCTCTTTTTCCACTTTTATTTCCTCGACCTCCTCTTTAACTTCAAGAGGTTTAAACTCCATTAAAATTTTTTTTACTTTATCTTTATCAATCCTCTCTCCAATGACTCCTGCAAGAATATTTTCTTTCATAAAAAGATTAATTATTTCTCCTGTTTTTAGTTCAATCTCTATCAAATCAAATTTATCTTTACCTATATTTTTTTCCAAAGTAAGTTTTGTAGTTGAGCCTATTAGAAGTATACCTTCTTCAAAAAGCTCTATTCTTCCTTCTTTTTCTAATACTTCATCTTTAATCAAATCACATAAAACTATTCCCTCAATATTACTAAATTCACTCTTTAATTTCTCTATTAACCCTTTCATAATTTTTTCTTCAAGATCTCAATCTTTTTTTCTGCTAATATTTTACCAAAAATTTCCTCCAACTTTAATTTAAAAATTTCTTCTAAAGACCTTTTAATTTCTTCAACATCTCTAAGAGAAAGATTTAAACTTTCAGGTAGATTAAATTCTTTTTTAAAATTAACTAAATTTCCTAAAGAAGGGTTTACTTTTTTTAGATTTTCAATTATAAATTCACTGTATTTTTTAATCTCTGTCTCTACATCCCCTGATAATTCCTTTAACCACTCATTTAGAAACTTAACAAGACTAACTTTTGCCTTTTCACTTTCTTTTGGATCAACAATTAACCCTTTTTCATTCAGATAAGCAAGACTTTTAAGACTCTCAAGAAGACCAAGACCACTTGTTTCTATTACTTCCCTTAAATTCTTTTTTCCATCAATAAGGGTTAAAATTTTCCAATCAGTTTTCCTTAAGGTTAACTCTGAGGGAGGTTTATCTGTCTTTACCATAACTGTATCAAGAGGAGGTAATTTTTCTTTTAGATTTCTTATTTCAAAGGTTCTCCTTTCTACCTCATCTTTTAAAACAGTAAATGGTGCAGAAATTGTTTTCTTTTCAGAAATCAATGAAGGATAAAAAGTTAATTTTCCTTCAACAAGTTGAGCCATCTCAAAAATAGCATCAATTCCCTCAGTATTACCAAAGGTTGAATGAATACATTTACCTTCAAGAACATATATTTCACCCTTTTTATTTTTAATATCTAACTCTATCTTACCTGTTTTTTTAAACCTATCTAACAATTGTAAAATTTCACTAAGTGAAAAGTATTTTAAATCACATTCCAAAGCTTTCTCCATATTTTAAGAATATGGGAAAATAGTAAAAAAAATCAAATTGATATCTCGTAATACTTTTTAGGTATGAAAATTTTTTTATTTTTTAAATACTTAATTATCATATTTTTTCTCATAACAGGATATATATGCACTAAGTAAGTTTCAGAAGGTTTAATGTCTTCTATTAATCTTAATAACTTTTGAGGATTCAAATGATTTTTCACATCAATTGGTAATGAACACTCTGTTATTAAAATATCAACTTTCCTCAAAATTTTTTTATAATTTCTATCATAACCTGTATCACCGGTATAACATATTCTTTTTTTACCTAAATAGATTATATAACCGATACTTTCTTTCTTGTGATTTGTTTTAAAAGTTTTTATCTTAATCCCTTTGAAATTTATAAACTTATAAGTTCCTAACTCTTTTATTATAAGCTCATAACCTTTAGGCTCAATCTGACCTTTAAAGATCCTGAATAATTTTTTCAAAAAATTAACTGTTCCCTTAGGTCCTATAATGTAAAAAGTTTTTTTTCTCGGATTGCCTTCATATCTGAAAGCAAAAAGAAGTGGCACAATTCCAGCAACATGATCTACATGAAAATGAGTTAAAAAGACAGCATCTATATCATTTATATCTATGTTCCTTTCAACAAGACTTTTAATCAAACCTTCACCAAAATCAAAAACTATCTTGCTTTCGTTACTTTCAACATAAATTGAACTTGGATAGTTATTTCTTTGGGGAATTCCTGTTGCTGTTCCAAGAAATATAATTCTCATTTATTTATAATAAAAGATTACCTTATCATTTTTAAATATGCAAAAAATTGTAGATTTAAGAAGTGATACTGTAACAAAACCTACTCCCAAGATGTATGAAGCAATGCTAAAAGCACCTTTGGGAGATGACGTTCTTGGAGATGATCCTACAGTTAGAGAACTTGAAGAAATTGCCGCACAAAAAACAGGTTTTGAAGCAGCTCTCTTTGTTCCATCAGGAACAATGGGTAATGCAATAGCAGTTAAAGTTTGGACAAAAGAAGGATCCGAGGTTATTGTAGAGGAAATGTCCCATATTTACAACTTTGAGGTAGCACACCTTGCTGAAATTTCAAGAGTTTTACCAAGACCTCTTAAAAGTAATAAGGGTTACATTGAACCTGATGAGATTAAAAAAAACATAAGAAAGGAGGGTCTTCATGTTTCAGGTACCTCTTTAATCTGTCTTGAAAATACACATAACTATTGGGGTGGTAAGGTTTTAACCCCACAATATTTAAAAGATGTTAGAGAAATAGCTGATTATTACAATATACCTATTCATCTCGACGGTGCCAGAATATTTAATGCCTCTGTTTTTTTAAAAATAGATGTAAAAGAAATAACTAGACATGTAAATTCTTTAATGTTTTGTCTTTCTAAGGGTTTATCTTGCCCAGTAGGATCTATTTTATGTGCCTCTAAAGAATTCATTGAAAAAGCAAGAAGAATAAGAAAAATGCTTGGAGGAGGAATGAGGCAAGCAGGTGTTCTTGCTGCTTGCGGAATAGTCGCTTTAAATGAAATGATTGAGAGACTGGAAGAGGATCATAAAAAGGCAAAAAAACTTGCCGAGGGACTATTAAATATACCGTGGATAGATCTTGATTTAGAAGAAGTAGAGACAAATATTTTGATAATAAAAGTAAAAAGGAATGAAGAGGAAATTTGCAAGAAAATGAAAGAAAAAAATGTTTTGGCACTTCCTTTCGGAAAAGGGAGAATAAGGTTTGTAACTCACAAGGATGTAGATTTCTCCGATATAGAGTATGCTGTTGAAGTAATTAAGAAAATTTAGTATGTGTGGAATAATAGGATACCTTGAAAAAAAGAAAAGAAAAGATTTAGGTGAGATCGCCTATATTTCTCTTGAGATGCTTCAACATAGAGGCCAAGACGCAGCAGGAATTTATACTTTCGAGGGAGAGCTTATAAAAGGTCAAGGGACTGTAGATCAAGTTTTTAAAAGTGAAGTAATAAAGGGAATCGAAGGTAGGGGATTTATTGGTCAAACAAGATATCCCACTACAAAAACAAAAAGGGAAGCTCAACCTGTTGTTTATGAATCTTTAGGTATGGTTCATAATGGACATATTAAAAATGTTTCAGAAATTTTAGAAAAATTTGGAAATCCTGGTTTTGAATCAGAAATAGACATTATAGCCTTTTTTTCTATTTATCAAAAAAGTAAAGATATAGAAAAATTTTCTGAAGAATCTCTTTCACATTTAAAGGGAGGGTATTCACTTCTTGGAATATTAAAAAATAAATTTTTATTTGCTCTTCGTGACCCCTACGGCATAAGACCACTTTTTTATTCTTTTGATGAGAATAGAGTATCTGTTTCTTCAGAGACGATTGCTCTTGAAAAGCTAGGTTTCAAGGATTTTATAGAAGTCGAAAGGGGAACACTTTTAATTGTGGACAGTGATTTGAACATAAAGTTAAAAAAAATTTATACAAAAGAATATAAATTTTGTTCCTTTGAAATTGTTTATTTTTCAAGAACAACTTCAAGGTATAAAAGTAAACAGATTTTTGAGTATAGAGAGGAATTAGGGAAAATGCTTTGTGATGTTTTCCTTAAAAATCGTGAGACTTTTGAATTTAAGGATACAGTAATTTCACCAGTTCCTGAAACCTCAAGAGCAGCAGCAGAGGGTTTTTTTAAAAGACTAAAAGAAAGAGGAATTGAAATTCCACTTGTCGATGTGCTTGAAAAACATAGATATGGAGGAAGAAACTTTATAAAACCTTCAGAAGAGATAAGAAAAAAAGAAGTTTTTTACACCTTAACACCAATTGAAAAAAATTTAAAACATAAAAGAATAATTTTAATTGATGATAGCATAGTTAGGGGGACTACACTCTCAAAAATGGTAAAAATACTCAAAGAGAAAGGAGCAAAGGAAGTTCATCTTTGTATAACCTATCCACCAATAAAGTATTCCTGTTTTTACGGAATTGATACACCCACCAGAGAAGAGCTTATTGCCTCATTTAAAGAAGAAAAAGAAGTATCAAAGGAGATTGGTGCTGATTCATTAACATATATGACATTGGATGGACTAAAGGAAATCTTAGGAGAAGAAATATGTTATGCCTGTCATGACGGCTCTTATGTAAACATATGAAGTTAATAATTGCTATACCATCAAGATACGGCTCAAAAAGATTTGAAGGTAAACCACTTGCTTTGATTAAAAATAAACCCCTAATCGAATGGGTTTACCTTAAAGCCAAAAAAGCAAAAGACGAACTAAAAAATTTCTTGAAAAATGTCAATATTGTAGTGGCTACTGATGACGAAAGAATAAGGGAAAAATGCCTTTTTTTTGACGCTAAAGTAGTTATGACAGATAGTAATTTACCTTCTGGAACTGATAGAATTTACCATGCAACAAAAAATATGGATTACGATTACATTTTAAATCTCCAAGGAGACGAACCGTTAATTTTTGAGGGAGATCTTATAAAACTTGTTAATGAAACAGTAAAAAATAGATTCCCCTGTGCAACCTTAGTTTACAAAACAAGAGAAAATGTAGAAAATTCAAATATAGTTAAAGTGGTAATAGACAAAGAAAACAAAGCCTTATATTTTTCAAGATCTAAAATTCCCTATGGAAGAGACAATGAGCCTGAGTTTTATTTAAAGCATATCGGAGTATATATATATAAAAAAGACATTTTGAAAAAATTTGTAAGTTTAAAAGAAAGTTATCTTGAAAATATAGAAAAACTTGAACAGCTGAGATTACTTGAAAACGGAATACCAATTTATTGCGTTTTTGCAGAAAAAGATACAATTCCTGTGGATAGAAAAGAAGATATAGAGTTAGTGGAAAAATACCTATGAAGTGTAAAGTTTGTAACAAAAATTTTGATTATCTCACCAACATTTTAAGAATTTGTAAAAATTGTCTTTTAGAAAATTTTGAAAATTTAAGGGATGAACTAATTTCTATTCATAAAAAAACAAGGGAAAAATTTGAACTAACTTTTCCAACTAGTAAAAGTAAAATTAAGTGTAAGCTCTGTGCAAGGGAATGTTCACTTTTAGAAAACGAGAGGGGATTCTGCGGGCTCAGAGCATATAAAAATAAAAAATTTATTAATTACTCTAAAAACGATTACGGTTTTTTCCAATATTACTATGATCCACTTCCTACAAACTGTGTTGCTGACTGGGTTTGTAATGGACATACTGCTTATGGAAAGTATAACCTTGCTGTTTTTTATGAAACTTGCTCTTTAAACTGTCTTTTTTGCCAAAATTATCATTTTAGATATAGAAAACCATGGAAAGACAAAGCTTATTCATATGTAGAGTTATTAAAGGCACTTAATCCTTCTGTTTTTTGTGTTTGTTTTTTTGGTGGTGATCCTACAACACAGGCAATTCATTCAATAAAATTTTCTGAGGAGGCTATTAAAAATGGTAAAGTGATATGTTATGAGTCAAATGGAATGTGGAATAAAAAAATACTTTTAAAAGTTTTAGAGATTGTAAAGGAAAGCGGAGGAATTTTAAAGTTTGATATAAAGGCCTATTCAAGGGAAGTATATTTTGCATTAACAGGATATGATGGGAAAAGGGTTTTTGAAAATTTAGAGTTAGCTGTAAGTTATCTTAGTGATTCATCATCAAAACATTTATGTGTTTCAACACTTATGGTTCCAGGTTATATAGATGAGTACGAAATTTCAAACATATCGGAATTTATATCGAAGTTAAATCCATCTATCCCCTATGCTTTACTTGCCTTTGCGCCTCATTTTGAAATGAGTGATGCAAGAAAAAATTATAAAAGTGAAGCATATAGGTTTTATGAGATAGCAAAAAGCAAAGGTCTTAAAAATGTAAGAATAGGAAATTTCTTTTTACTTTTGGAACGATAATGAATTTTTATGAACTTTGTTTAAAAAGATTCAGCTGTAGAAAATTTAAGGATCACAAGGTAGAAAGGGAAAAAATTTTGAAATGTATAGATGCTGCAAGACTTTCTCCTTCTGCTTGTAACTCACAACCTTGGAGGTTTATTGTGGTAGATGATGAGAAATTAGTTAAAAAAATTGCTGAGGTAGCAACACAGGGAATATACGGTGTTATTAACAAGTTTCTCTTTGAGGTTCCCTGTATAATTGTAGTAGCAGCGGATAAAGAAAAGTTTATAGCAAGGTTAGGGGGTAGGATTGTAGGAACTCAGTATTATCTCATCGATATAGGTATTGCAAGTGAGCATTTAGTTTTACAGGCACAGGAATTAGGACTTGGAACATGTTATATTGGGTATTTTAATGAAAAAGGAATAAAAAAAATTTTAAACATTCCAGAAAACTTTAAAGTTCCTCTTTTGATTGCTATTGGTTATCCTGACAATATTTATAAAGAGGAGGATATTATAAAAATAAAATTTAAAGCAAGGAAAAAATTATCAGAGATTGTTTATTTTAATAATTTCAAAAATAAATGAGTTGAAATTTTTAAGTTTTTTTTTTATAATTAAACTAAAAAGGGTTGGGTGCCGGGAAGTGGGTGCAAGTCCCACACCGTCCCCGCGACCGTAATAGACCGGTTAAGGAAGTGTTTTCAGGGCATAGCCCGCCACTGGGAAAAAGGGTTTCAACCCATCAAGGGTTAAAGCTTTTTTCCTGGGAAGGTGGAAAACACTTCCATGAAGGTCTTAAGTCGGGAGACCGACCCAACCTTTTAAATGCCCCGGGGTTAAGGGCTAAGGGTTATATCCCCAACCTGGGGACCCTTTTAAAAAAATATGTTTAAAATAATTTTTATATTTATCATAAACCAAACTTCTTATTTTCACAGGGAGCAACCATACATAGTTCCACCAATAGAAGTTTCTGCAAAATATCCTGAAAGTTTTATAACTTCAAAAGGTACATCATATATGATAGATTCGATCCTCCTATCTACTTTTAAATTCGATCCATACTTTTTAAACCTTTCCTATAGTCCTTCACTTTTTGTAAACAGCTATGGACTCCCAGGTTACCTACAAACAGGTCTCTTTAGAGGTTTTTCCTCTCTTAGAACAGGTGTTTACATAGAAGGTTTCAAATTAAATTCAAGAACATCTGGAAGTTTCAACTTATCTCTACTTTCAGGCTTACCTCTTTCAAGAGTTGAAATCCTCTCTTCTTGTTCATCTTTATACGGTGATAATGCTTTAGGTGGTGTTGTCAATTTCAAATTAGAAAGAAAAAAAGGTTTTAATATAAAGGGAGGAGCAGGAAACTTAAGAACAACATTTTTTTCTGGACAAGCAGGTTTAAATTATTCCTATTTTTATTACACAGCTTACACTTCAATTCCTCCTATTCCTTATCTTCAAAACAAAGACAGCCACTTTTCGAGATTCATAAATCTTTATGAGTATAAAAATTTAAAATCCATACTCTTTTATTCAAGGAACAACATAGGAAATCCTATTAATGATACAGTCAGACAGAACGATGAGACTATTCTTACAGGTATAGGATTTAAAAATGAATATTTAAACTTGGGATATCAGTATAAAAAAGATGAAATTGAATCAATTTTTTCCAAGTCAAGTTCAAAACAATGGAATGTATCAAGCAGATTTTTGGGAGATATTTTTTTAAATACTGAAAATTTTAAAGTAAGAGCGGGTTTTGAATATGAGAGAGAATATTTAAAGGGAAATGGTTTTGAGAATATAGATCCTAAAGATGAAAGACTTTATCCCTATTTTACATCGGAGATATTTTTAAACCAGATTGTTCCATATTTTGAGGGTGGAAGAGAGCTAAAAGGTGTTTTTAAAACAAAAGGACCATTTGTATACAGGGGAGGATTATTAATCTTATCTGAGGAAGGATCTATTTATTTCAATTATTCAAAGGGGTTTAGAGTTCCTACTTTATTAGATCTTTATTATCCCTTTGATGGATGGGCTAAGGGTAATCCTGACTTAGAACCAGAAGTTTCAAGAGAAATTGAAGGAGGTTTGAAAGCTTTAAGTAGTAATTTATTATTTGTACTTTCCTATTTTAAAAGAGAGCTTGATAAGGGAATTATATGGAGTCCTGATAAAGATTTTATATACACTCCTCAAAATATAGAAAAAATTAAAATACAAGGACTTGAAAGTCTTTTAAATTATGAATTACAAAACTTTCTTGTAAGTATCAATTTCATTTTGTTTAGAGAGAGGAAAAAAATAGAGATGGGTAAAAGCGAAAATTTATTAATTGTTCCAACTTATACTTTAACTTTTTTAACAGGTTTCTCTTTTAAAGATTTTACTTTTAACTATAGAATCAGGTTTTTGGGTTCCCATATGTCATTAACACCTAATTTTTCAAAAGAGGAAGTAAAATCTGCCCATTTTAACGATTTATCCTTTTACTATAATGTAGGTAAAAATTTAAATATCTCACTAATTGTTACAAATCTTGACAACAGGTTCTATGAAATTCAAATAGGATATCCAATAGAAAGAAGAAGAGTTTATGTTTTTGCTGAATCAAACTTTTAGTTTTTTATTTTTATTTTTATTTAGTCCTAAAATTATTTCTCTTGCTCCAAGTGTAACTGATTTTCTGATAGAACTAAATTTATCTGATTATGTTGTTGGAAAAACCTATTTAGATCCTGATTATATAAAGGCAGATATTGTTCTTTCATCCTCACTTAGAGTTTCAAAGGAAAAAATATACGAACTGAAACCAACCCATATAATCTCTGCAGGTCTTGTTAAAGAGGAGGAATTAATTTTTTTTAAAAAAAGAGGAATAAAGGTCTTTGATATAAAATATGAAAGTATTCTTGATGTGATTGAAACTTATCTTATTCTTGGCAAGGAGTTTAAAGTAGAGGAGCTTTCTCTAAGAAAACTTAAAGTTTTTCTTGATACTTTATTTATTTACAAAGATACCAAAGAGAAGAAAAAAGTTTTGTTTGTTCTTGATTTAACAAATGGAGTTTTTTGTCCTGGTAGAAAAACTTTTATAAGTGATTTGATTAACTGGGTTGGATTTAAAAATTATTCTGATTTTTTTGATGGTTACGGAGTAATTTCTCTTGAAAAGTTAGTTTACGATCAACCTGATATTATAATTTTTAATTTTAAAAACTCCTTTGAACTCGTAAAAAATACACCTATAAAAAAATTGAAAGCCACACGTGATAAAAAAATTTATGAGGTTAAAGATCCTGATCACTTTTCAAGACCTTCACCTCTACTGATTAAAGGTTTAAAGTTTTTATCGCAGATTGATTAGGAGTAATTTACTTTTATTTTTAATTTTGTTTACACTTTTTATCTTTTCACTATTTATTGGTCCTGCAAAAGTAATAGAAAAAGATGTAATTTTAAATATAAGGTTACCACGAATCTTAACAGTGATTTTTTCAGGTTCGTTATTAGGACTTTCAGGACTTTTAACTCAAACTTTATTTAGAAATCCGATTGCTGAACCCTATTTACTTGGGATTTCATCAGGTGCTGCACTTGGGGCATTTATTGCTGATACTTTTTTGCCATCAATCCCCTATAAAAATCAAGTTTTAGCTTTTCTTTTTTCTCAAATAACCGTTATTCTTGTAATTTTAATTTCAATAAGAAACGGATTTTTACCAAGAGAAATACTTCTTTTATCGGGGATTGCTTTATCATTGCTTTTATCAAGTTTACTTTCCTTTCTGATTTTTACTTCTCCTTCAGAAAGAATAAAAATTTTCTTTTGGTTTTTCGGTTCCTTTTCATTTGTTGAATGGAGGGAGTTTATTATAATATTTTTTTCTTTTTCTTTTTTTCTTTTTGTTCTAATTTTCAACTTAAATAAATATGATTTACTTTTACTGTCTGATGAAGAAAGTATTTCTATGGGTATAAATTTAAAATTTGAGAGAATCTACCTTTCTCTCTTAATCGCCTTTGCAACTGGTGTAGTAGTTTCTATGACAGGAATCATAGGTTTTGTAGGACTTATTGTACCACATATTGGTAGAATGATTGAGGGCTCAGGGAAACATATAAGAATTTTTTTTCCCGTAACAATTATTGGAGCGATCATTCTTTTGTTATGTGATAACTTTTCACGATTACTTCTAAGGGGTGCAGAGATTCCAGTTGGGGTTTTTACTTCCCTTTTAGGGGTTCCTTTTTTCCTTTTCCTTTTATTTAGGGGTAGGAGGGTTAACTTTTAAAGTATCTACTAAAGAAAAGTCTGTCAATTGTAATAATACCTGGTGGTAGATCCTTTACCTTTTTTATCCAATTAGTAACTATTGAAGCTGTTGCTTCATCTCCTGGAATTCCTCCTTTTACTTCCATTGTAAGAGAAGGATTACCTATTAAAGATATTCTATCAACGGGATTTTCTGCATCGAGACTCATTTCAAGGAAAAGATTTATTTTTATATTTTCTTCAGTTTCAACATTTACCTCATGAAGTATTCCACATACTTCCCCAGGTTTTACTTCAAAGTATTCTGTTTTTATAAATTCTTTTGCTATTTTAGGATTACAGGTTTCTATTAAATTTTTAATTTTAAGTGAAAGTGTTTTAGCCAAAATTGAACCGGATTCAGCAAGTCCAACATGTCCAATTTCTCTTTTTTCCCATTTTTCATAAAATTCTTCTTTTTTTAGGCTTGACCCAATTTTCTTTTGAAGGGGATACCTTCTTTTACTGGCATTATTTATTCTTTCAACTTTTATTGAATTAATCTCTTCAAATACACCTGAGAAGAATGCAGGAAGAAAATCCATAACAAATCCAGGATTAACACCAGTAGGGAGTAAAGTTTTCTTTTTTCTTTTTGCTTTGCTTTCAATTTTCTTCGCAAGTTCAGGATTTCTTAAAAATGGATCAGTCATTTCTTCGGTAGTGGTTATTATGTGATGTCCCATATCAAGTATAAGCATATATTGATCTATCACATCTTTAACATAGGAACCTGTAAGATGAAGAACTATTCCATCTTTATATCTTCCGAGGACCTTTTCAACGTCTTTTTCAACAATAATCTCAGAGAACTTATTTGAACCTGTTATTTCAGCTACTGATTTTCCAACTTTTTCTGGATCAATATCGATTACACCGGATAATTTAACACCTTCTTTATTTTGAATGTTTTTTAATACTAATTTAGCAATTTCACCAAAACCAAATATGAATACTCTATTCATGGCATTTTATTTTAAAAAATTTTTTTTAAATCTTTCAACAAAATAAATTATAATTCATTGTGAAAATTTTGATCAGTCCACTTTTCGGTATTGGCGATACCTTAATGATGACCCCTGCATTAAAACTTTTAAAAGAAAATATAAAAGAAGTAGAATTAGATGTTTTTACAATTTTTAGTTCCACAAGGGATGTTTTACTTTATAATCCCTTTATTGATAATCTTATTTATTACCCTCTTTTAGAGAATAGGTTAAAGGGACTTTTATATATTTTTAAAACCATAAGATTTAGAAATTATGACCATGTTATTAACTTTTATCCAACAAACAGGAAAGAATATAACATTTTTTCCTTTCTGACGGGTTCTAAGTCAAGAATCGGTCATACTTACCAACATATGAATTTTATTGAACTAAATTTTTTAAAAAATAAAAAGATTATGGAGGAAAAGGGAACTCATAATGTTTTAGAAAACGTAAGACTTTTGAGGGAGTTTTTTAAAATTGAAATTAAAAGTGTTCCTCCACTTTCAATTTATTTAAGGGATGAAGAGTTAAAATTAGCAAAGAATTTTTTAAAAGAAAAGGGTATAAACGATAAATTCTTAATAGGAGTTCATGCCGGTTCAAGTGTATTTAAAGGGCATACTGGGAAAAGGTGGCCAGAAAGAAATTTCATTGAACTTTTTAAGAAGATAAAAAAGAAAATAGAAAGCAGCTTCTTTATAATTTTTGGTTCTAAAGATGATGCTGATGTTAATGAGTTTCTTCAAAGAAATTTGGAGGAAAAAATTTTAATAGTTAATAAAAAAATAAGAGAAGTAGCCGCTCTGATTAAACAATGTAAAATGTTTATTTCTAACGATTCAGGGCTTATGCATCTTGCAGCAGCTTGTGGTGTACCAGTTCTTGCCCTTTTTGGTCCCACATCTCCCTACAAGCTTTTCCCCTTTGGTGTGAAACATAGAGTTTGTTTTTTAAATCTTGACTGTTCACCCTGCTTTTTCTATTCTCCAAAACCTTTAAGGTGTGTTAAAAACATTAATTTTAAATGTATGAAAAATATGGATGTTGATTTTGTCTATGAAAAATTTATTGAACTTTACAAGGAAATCA
>JBCNUW010000079.1:0-554 GCA_039630575.1 Caldifarciminales bacterium | reverse complement strand
CATGAGATATATTGCTTATATCACCCGTTTTATTACAAACTATACAAAAGTTATTTAAAAACAGAGGTATTTTTTCTCTATACTGCTGTCTAGAAAGTATATCTAAGAATAGAAGAGTATGTTCAAAATTCAATATTTCAAAATCTATTAACTTTTGGAATATTGTGTTCATTTCGATTGCGGTTGTAAAATTAACGGGAGGATTTACCAAGTCTACCATAAATTTTCTCTTTATACATGTTTTACTCAATCCAATTGATTTTAGAAAATTTTCTATTTCTTCATAGTCTGTCAGTTCTATCAGTGTATTACTTGCTGTGTTGTCAGAGAGAACTATTGAAAGAGTTAGTAAATCAATGAGTTTATATTCTTCTTGCGAGAGATCTTTGATTATGCCCGCTCCACCTACTCTGTTATCTATTCTTATTATACTTTCTAGGTTCAGTTCCTTTTCCTGACATTTTTTTAGAATTAGTAAACATAGTGGAACTTTGACTAGGCTTGCTGCTGGAAATATCTCGTCTTCATTTATTGCAACCAGGATTTCTTTTGAT
>JBCNUW010000078.1:0-555 GCA_039630575.1 Caldifarciminales bacterium | reverse complement strand
TAAAGCCCACTATATGCCATATAACCTCAGAGCTTTAAGAATCTCCCAAAGCTCCTTTTCCACCTTTCTCCTCTCTTCCTCTGCCTTTTCCAGCTCCACCACTGCCTCCTCAAGGGATAGCACCTCCTCTACTCCATTTTTTGAAACATATCTGGAAGGACTGAGGTTATAGTCGTTGCGAACTATCTCTTCCAGCTTCACCACCTTACTTATGCCCTCTTCCTCTCTAAACTCTGAATATAGCTCGTAAACCTTTAAAATGGTGCTCTCAGGCAGGTAGTTTTTGGGTCTTCCTTTCTGATAGAGGTTTGAGATGTTTACTAGAAGAGCCTTTCTCTTACGCTCTTCTGGCTTGTTTTTGTTTATGACCAGAATTATGCCGGATGCTGTGGTGTTATAAAAGAGGTTTTCAGGCAAAAGGACAACAGCTTCTATAAGGTCTTGGTCTACAAAGGACTTTCTTATGTCCCTTTCTTTATTTTTGCCAGAGGTTCCACTTCCGCGAGAGACCGCCCCGGTGTCCAAAACTACGAGCATTTTGCCTTTTTCTTTCAG
>JBCNUW010000077.1:0-560 GCA_039630575.1 Caldifarciminales bacterium | reverse complement strand
GAAAAATGTTGGCGCTTTTTATACTTTTTACAGTTTTTATAAGTGCAGTTAACGATGCATATTTTGGTGAATAAATTGATTTAAACTCCATTTTTACAAATAGTTTTCTTTTAATTTTATTTTAAAACTGACTAAAGGAGGGGTTTATTATGAAACATGTTTACGTTATGAACTTTGGTTGTAATCAAGCATTTCTCACTCCATATAATGCGGGTTTGGTTGTTGGTAAATTTTTAAAAAATTATGAACAAGACGTGCAAACTTTTTCAGAGATTATAAAAATGATAAATAGATTGGAAGATGGTTTCGAAATAAAAGATTATTTTGAAAAACCGAATCATGTGGAATTTAAAAAATATTTCATCAATAAAAATGTAGATGAAACTGCTGTAAAAAGGTTATCTGAAACAGGTAAAAACGATGAACTATATAATATTATGATAGATGGAGATGAAAAAGAAGAAAAAATCGAATTTTTGGAATGGGATGATTTCTTCTGGGGAGTTTACGAAGGCTGGAGTAAATAAAAAAAGCGCATAATATTAACAAATATCCAATTT
>JBCNUW010000076.1:294-563 GCA_039630575.1 Caldifarciminales bacterium | reverse complement strand
TACGCATGCTATATTTGAGAAGGGGTGGATACCAAGATGGATAAATGAAAAAACTTTAATAGGTGATTTTGAGGGAATACAGTTAAAGCTTATCGCATGCGTTGTTGGTAAATATGTTAGGGTAGGTGGTTGGGATATAGCAAGAGGCGAGCCGAAACCTATGTATAAAGCCGTGCCGGCGGGGAGCGTATATTACTTTAGGGTTTTGAATGGGAAGAGCATAGAGGAAGTGAAAAAAGCGTTTCATTTAAAAAATATATCAGATGTGA
>JBCNUW010000076.1:0-284 GCA_039630575.1 Caldifarciminales bacterium | reverse complement strand
CTTAATAGGTGTAGTGCCATGAAGAAAGTAGTAACCATGGTAGGGACATCAATTTTCGAGAATTATATGAAAAGTGGTAATGTTTCGCCTGAATTTTTGAGATCATATGATCCATTGAAAGAAAAGAGGGCGTCTAAATGGGATAGCGAGAAGGACAGATGTGAGAGAATAAAGAGCATAATAATTAGATTTGCCAGAGGTAGAAAAATCTATGATTTATCTGCTGAAATTAAGAGTTTGATAAAGATCGAGAATGAGTTTAAATGTGAACTTGAAATTTATCT
>JBCNUW010000075.1:291-563 GCA_039630575.1 Caldifarciminales bacterium | reverse complement strand
AGTTTAACAGCAGTGGAGTAAGGCTATGGGCTACTTACTACGGGGGAAGTATTTATGATTATGCTTATTCTGTTGCCGTAGATAATAACGATAATGTATACGTGGTGGGCGAAACTCACTCAACTGATTTTCCTACTTATAATCCAATAGATTATTACTCTGGTGGTATGGATGTCTTTATTCTTAAGTTTAATAGTAGTGGAGTAAGGCTATGGGCTACATATTACGGAGGAAATGATAGTGAAAAAGCCTATTCTGTTGCAACAGATAAT
>JBCNUW010000075.1:0-281 GCA_039630575.1 Caldifarciminales bacterium | reverse complement strand
CGTATATGTAGTGGGTATAGCTGGTCAAAATTTTCCTACGTATCCAGGGGGAGGTGCTTACTTTCAAGACTATGCTGGTTATGGTGATGCATTTATTCTCAAGTTTGATAGCAACGGAGTAGTGCGATGGTCTACTTATTATGGAGGAAGTAATCAGGAGTGGGCTACTTTCGTTACAACAGACGCTAATAACAGAGTATACGTAGTAGGCATAGTCAATTCAACTAACTTCCCTACTTACAATCCAGGAGGAAATGCTTACTTTCAAGGAACTAATGCTG
>JBCNUW010000074.1:0-569 GCA_039630575.1 Caldifarciminales bacterium | reverse complement strand
CTTATCTGATACTTTAGCCGAAAACTTAGATTTCAAAAAGTTAAAGAATAAGATTGAAAACCTGAGAAACAAGCTTAGAGCCGCAATCAAGAAAATACCAATAGAAAAACTTACACCAGAGCAAAAGGTAAAAGTAGAGGAAATAAAACAAAGCCTAGAAGACTTTGATAAGAATAAAAACAAGCTACTTGTAGATAAAGCAGAGGAGCTAAGAGATACCTTTGAAGACTTTAGCGCAGAACTACAGAATATAATCAAAGAAGCAAAAGAAAGAGATAAAAAAGAAAGAGAAGAAGAAAAAAGAAAACTCAGAGAAGAAAAAAGAAGAGAAAAAGAAAAAGACAAAGACAAAAAACGAAGAGAAATAGAAGAAGCAAAATTAAGAGAACAGGAAAGACTAAAACAAGAAGAGAGAAAAAGACAAGAAAAAGAAGATAAAGTTATAGAGCAAACAATATATAGGTTAAAGAAAAAAGTAAGAGAAACTACGCCTATTCCTTTTATACCAGATTTATCTGATATACTTGCTCTTATCAAAACACAAATACCAAAACTTTCAGAAGAAGGTG
>JBCNUW010000073.1:0-579 GCA_039630575.1 Caldifarciminales bacterium | reverse complement strand
ACATTGCAACTTAAGAACTGTTGTAAATGATGTGATACAAGAGTTAGTTTAAATTCCTCTTTGGCACATTGCAACACACTAAAATCATGTGGAAAACTATGTGGAAATTATGGTTTAAATTCCTCTTTGGCACATTGCAACTCCCAATTTTACCCTTATTTTATCTGCATTTTAAAGTTTAAATTCCTCTTTGGCACATTGCAACTTTTACCCATTTGAAAATTGCAAGAGCCCTTTCAAAGTTTAAATTCCTCTTTGGCACATTGCAACCCAATTTTAAAAAAGAATGCAGAGCACTTAATAGCGTTTAAATTCCTCTTTGGCACATTGCAACAACTTCTTTTGATTCAAAAAATGCTAAAATGGGAAAGTTTAAATTCCTCTTTGGCACATTGCGACGAACCTAAATATGGAGAAATAATTACACAAATAAATGTTTAAATTTCTCTTTGGCACATTGCAACTAGCCCTCTAAACAAAGTTACACAGTTATAGCCTACGTTTAAATTCCTCTTTGGCACATTGCAACTTTATTGCCTTTTTTAAATCTTTTTTAACTTCATTGTTTAAATTCCTCTT
>JBCNUW010000072.1:0-592 GCA_039630575.1 Caldifarciminales bacterium | reverse complement strand
AAGAAGAGACGCTCAAATACTATCAGAATTAGAGGAAGAAGAGCTTAAAAGATTCATGGTTCACTATAATTTCCATCCATTTTCAACTAATGAAGTAAGGCCACTAAAAGCTCCAAGTAGAAGGGAAATTGGACATGGAGCACTCGCAGAAAAAGCATTAAGTTTTGTAATACCTGATGAGGATAAATTTCCATATACTATAAGGCTGGTTTCTGAAATTACTCAGTCTAATGGTTCTACATCCATGGCAACAGTTTGTGGAGGAACACTTGCTTTAATGGACGCAGGTGTTCCAATTAGTAATATGGTTGCGGGTATATCGATAGGTTTGATTTTGGAAGATTACGATAAATATGTTTTACTAACTGATATAGTAGGAATGGAGGATTTCTTTGGGGATATGGATTTTAAGATTGCGGGAACAAGAAAAGGAATAACCGCAATACAACTTGATATAAAAATCAAAGGTTTAACTCTAAAGATAATTAAAGAAGCATTTGAAAGAGCAAAAGATGCAAGAAATTACATAATAGACATAATGTCAAAAACTATTAGTGAGCCAAGAAAAGAAGTTTCAAAGTATGCTCCAAAG
>JBCNUW010000071.1:0-593 GCA_039630575.1 Caldifarciminales bacterium | reverse complement strand
TAACGGTAAAAGCCCGAGTTGTAGAAAAATATATGGTAACGTGTTAATTGATATTGTAAAAGAAACACTGAATAAAACAGCTGAAGAAAGCAAGTTTTATGAATTGATTAATAATTACTATAAAAAAGTAGAAAAAAGAAAAAATTTTGATAATGAAATTTTAGAAGCTCTAAAGGAACCTGACTTTGAAAAAATTAAAAAATTTAAGATTATTGAAGACGAGAAAGACTATATAGATGTATTTGTAGAGGTTGATGATGATAATAATGCACAAATGATATTTGCAAAGTTTATTGAAATTTACAAAAAGGAAAATTTTATAGAAAGATACAAAGAATTTTTAAAAATAAAAAAAGAATTTTTTGAATATGTAATTTCTGTGCCAAATAGTTTTGCGTCTAATTTTGACTTAGAATATTTTCCAAGGATAAAAAAAGAAAATTTTCAAAATTTTTATGATAAAGATTATGGTTTTAAAAGAGTTGGATTGAATGAGATTATTTGGTAATTTTCTCTTTAAAATTTTAATATGACTAACTTTGGCATGGGATTTGAAGTTGAAAGTATTGATGGAGAAAAGCTTATTTTAAATA
>JBCNUW010000070.1:0-612 GCA_039630575.1 Caldifarciminales bacterium | reverse complement strand
AATTTCATTTTGCTTCTTTTTGTTTTCAATAAGATCATCAAAATAAGATAAAACTGTAGCTATGCGAACTTGCTCAGTTAAATTTGGTAAAGGAATTTTTACACTTTTTAATATACCACGATTTATTCCTCCTTGAGCGCTACCTGTTATTGAACTTTCTATCTGATTTTGTCCAGCTTCACTAAAAAGATAATAAAATAGATATCTCGGAAAATATTTTGATTCATTACTCCTCAATATAAACACATGCTCATTTACCATAGCTTTTCCTTCTGGAACATCTTTTATATATGATATCTTCCCTATAGTTGCCCCATCTTTCACCAATAAAATGTCTTTTTCTTTTATCCTTCCTCTTTTTAGTGAATTGTAAAAGTTCTCATCAAATCTTAGACAATTTTCCAATATTAATTCCCCATCCCAATTTATATTTTCACCTCCAATGCTAAGAACACCATTTGGATTATGCTGTAACGCCCCACCTTTAGGACGATTTCCAGCTTCCAAACCACTCAAAGCATATTCCAACTCTTTTACCTCCCAATCCCTCGGTATCTCCCCAATCTCCGTCTCTTTAAATTCTTCTTCCCATCGGAATTTAATTTTCTTTAC
>JBCNUW010000007.1:0-74360 GCA_039630575.1 Caldifarciminales bacterium | reverse complement strand
AGATGAAAATGAAAATGATTGATATTCAACGATTTTTAAATTAAGTTGGCAAACATGGGATAGATTGTATTCAAACAGTTGTCTATAAGGATTTTAAGGGGGGTTCAATTTCTACACCATTAATATTTGTAGTGTAAATGGGGACATTTTCTTTACAAAATTAACTTTGAGAGATCAGTATTAGGTAAATTTAAAGACAAAAGAGGAGAAAAATTTTATATTAATATAAAATTAAATTCAGTGTTCAAAACAAGTGGTGTATTGATTTAACTCCTTTAGTTTACTAAAGGAAAGTTTTTATTGGTTCAAAAGACGGTTATTTTTACTGTTTTGGAGATTAATGTTTCACGTGAAACATTTAAAAGTTAAATGTAATTTAGCCAGTATTCTCTATCAAGTGTCCTATAGTTTATTGCTTCTGCAACATGTTTAGGTTTTATATCTACTGATCCTTCAAGGTCTGCAATTGTTCTTGAAAGTTTAATTATTTTTGAGTAAGCTCTTGCAGATAGTGAAAGATTTTCTATAGCTTTAAAAATTAAATTTTCGCACTCATAATCTAACTTTATATATTTTTTCATCAATTTTGGCGTTAAATGAGCGTTTGAATAAATTCCCTTTTCGTTTTTATATCTTTCAAGTTGAATTTCCCTTGCTTTAATAACTCTTTCTCTAATACTCTCCGATAATTCACCTTCTTCTTTTTTCTTAAGATCATCTACAGATATTGCTGGTACTTCAATATGAATATCGATCCTATCAAGAAGTGGTCCTGAAATTTTTCTAACATACTTTTTTATTTCGTTTGATGTACATCTGCACTCTCTTCTTTTATCTGTCAAATATCCGCAAGGACAAGGATTCATAGCTGCTATTAACATAAACCTTGAAGGAAAGGTGAGTGTTATTTTAGCTCTTGAGATTGTAACTACACCGTCTTCAAGAGGTTGTCTTAAAACCTCAAGTACGTCCCTTTTAAATTCGGGAAGTTCGTCTAAAAATAAAACACCGTGATTGGCAAGAGATACCTCCCCTGGTTTTGGAACTTGACCTCCTCCAATCATTCCAGCAGCAGATATTGTATGATGTGGGGATCTGAAAGGTCTCCTTGCAACTAAAGGCTCTTCATTTGACAAAATACCAGCAACAGAATGTATTTTTGTAACCTCAAGAGACTCTTCTAGTGATAAATGGGGAAGTATAGAGGGAACTCTCCTTGCTAACATAGTTTTTCCAGATCCGGGTGGTCCAATCATTAAAACATTATGTCCACCAGCTGCAGCTATTTCTAATGCTCTCTTTACATGATATTGACCTTTAACCTCTGAAAAATTTTCTTTATACTCAGATAGTTTATAAAATAAATCAGTAAGATCAAAATTAAAAGGTTTTATATTCTCTTCTCCTTTTAAAACCTTTATTGTATGTAATAAACTTTTTACAGGATAAATAAGCATATCCTTAACAATTGCTGCTTCCTTTGCATTTTCTTCTGGCAAATAGACCTCTCTTATTCCCTTTTCTTTAAGTAAAAGTGTAATAGGTAATACACCTTTAATTTTTCTTAACTTTCCATCAAGGGAAAGTTCACCTAAGAATGCCTTATTTTTTAAAATATACGGTTCTATTAAACCTGATGCTGCAAGTATTCCTAAGGCAATGGGTAAATCAAAACCAGCTCCCTCTTTTTTAATGTCAGCAGGAGCTAAATTAACTATTATTTTTTTTATCGGTAAAACAAAACCGGAATTTTTTATTGCTGAAAGGACTCTTTCTTTTGATTCTTTGACTGCTGTTTCAGGTAATCCAACTAGTATATAGGAAGGAAGTCCAGGAGACAAATCAACCTCTACTTCAACTAGTAAACCGTTAATACCAAAATATGTACTTGAAAGGACCTTTTCAACCATTAAAGTTCATCGTAAATGGCATTTTCTATAATATTTAACTCATTTCCATCTAAAACAGCAACATCAAACCTTACATCAAATTTTTCATAAAATTTTTTACTTTCAAGATAAATCTTAGTGTATTTTATTAACCTTTTAACTTTACCTTTATCTATTGAAAGAAGAGCCTCTAAATAATTACCTTTTTTTCTTGTTTTAACTTCAACTACTACAATTAAATTATCTTTTTTAAATATTAAATCAATTTCTCCTCCCCTAAAATATAAATTTTTTTCTAAAAGTTTATATCCTCTTTTAAGGTAATCTTTTAATACAAATTCTTCTCCTTTTTTTCCTTTTTTTAAATTATCTTTCAATATTTACTATTTCTATTTCCTTAGTTTTTAAATCTATGATCGCAAATGTTTTTTCTCCAGTCAAATATCCACATACCTCTCCAGGATTCAGGAAAATTGTATTATCCTTTCTTATATGTATAACCTTATGCCAGTGCCCAAATAGCAAAAAATTTATGCCTTTGATTTCAGCATAATAATCTTCAGGATAATTATGATAAAGCATAAATTTTATATCTCCTAACTTGTAAACTAAAGGTGGTTCAAATATTTCAAATTTTAAATCTTTCGCCATCAAATAAAGACCCTGTTTCTCTCCATCATTGTTTCCATAAAGCAAAACCAATTTCCCCTTATATATCTCCTTTATGACCTTTAAGGTAAACGGTGCAACTATATCGCCTAAATGAAAGACAAACTCAATCTTCCTTTGACTTATTATACTAAAAGCTTTTCTTGTTGCCTCTAAATTGTCATGAGTATCACTTATAACCCCTATTTTCATTTATTTAAATGTTTCTCAAAAATCTCTCTTATTTTATTAGGAATCCTAACTGGTCTTAAATTTTTGTCAGTAAAAACATGTCTTGTATAGCCTGTTGCTATGAGTTTTCCTTCCCTAAAAATATCATAATGAATTTTAAATGACGAGTTTTTCATTTCCTTTATGAAAAGTCTTATAGCAATTTCTTCATCATAGTAAGCTGGTGATTTGTACTCACAGTAGGCTTCAATAACAGGTAAAAAAAGTCCTTCTTTTTCAAGTTTACTGTAAGGATAACCATTTTCTCTCATAAAACTTGATCTTGCAGCTTCAAAATAAACAAAAAAGTTTGCATAATATACAACTCCCATCTGGTCTGTTTCAGCATATCTGACGTGTATTTTATATTCAAACATAATTACATTTTCCCTTTTTCTTCTGGAAATTTGTGTGGTCTTTCAGTCTTAAAAACTTTAATTCTAGGAGAAGCAGGAGAAATAAATTCTCCACAGAAGACAAATGTTTAATTTTATTAACCATATTTTCCTTTAATGATATTATAATTTAAAAAAAATAAAAAAATAAATTTTTAATTGTTTTTTTAGGTTTTTTATCCTATAATCTTTTATGTTTCTAAAATTACAAATAATCTTTCTTATTTTTAACTTTTTTGAATTGAAGCCTAAATTTGATAAAAATGCTATACTATTTGTGCCATATGAAATCTTTTATTCTCATTTTGGATCATATGGAGTAGCCACTGATAACAAAATTTCTCTTTACTATATTACTCCTTATTTAGATATGGGTTTATCTTTTTTGCTTCTTTTTGATGAAGGTATCTCCTCAAGAGAATTTTATGCTGAAAGTTTTGTTAATGGACAAGGTTTAAAATTATTTTTACAGAAAAAAATTATAAAAGAGAAATATTTTATATTTTTTCCCTTAGAAATAAGAACTATTTTCACAGATTTTAGATCTCAATTGAGAACAATAAACTCCTTTGAACCAATTTTTAAAATAAAGCCTTCTTATTATTATTCCTTTTCTAAAAGTTTAAGATTTGGAACAAAAGTTGAAGGTATTTATAACAGTTCTGGGGAAAGAGAGATTTTTGTTATTATTCCTAACTTTGACCTTATTTTGTTTCCAGAAAAAATAGCTTCCCTTTCTTTTTCAGTTAAATATAAAAGTTTGTTTTCTGATAATGTTTTTTCTTATCCTCAAGTAAGTTTAACTTTATTCTCTAACCCATTACAAAATATTTTTGGTCTTTTAGAGGGATTTCTTTCCTTAAGGTCTAAATCCAATCCCTTTAGAGGGGGAAATAAAGGTGATTATCTTTATGGAGAACCAGTGTTAAAAGAAGGCGCAGGGTTTAAATTTATATTAGGGCTTTTATTCTTTATTGAGAAAAAAAGAAAAATACAAATTTATGTGAAAGATGAAGAAGGTAATCCTCTTTCACCCAAGATAGAAGAAAATCCCCCTCTTTTACTTACAAAAAAGACTCCTGGTTTTTATGAAAAAATAAATGCTAAGGCTGATACTTACTTTTTAAAATTTATACTTGAAGGGTTTAAGGATACTTTCCTTTATATCTATCCTGAGGACACTGAAAAAGATTTAGTCAAATACTTAATTACTATGAAAAAAGTTTTTACCTTGGAAGTTGAAACTTTGAGGACGCCTATATATATTACAAAGACAGACTTTTATTTTTATTTTGATTCAGCAAAAGCCGAAATAAAGGAATTTTATAGAGATACCTTTGATTTAATCTTTAACATTTTTAACTCTATACAGGATGACACTGTTAAATTACTTTTAGCGGGAAATGCATCTCCAGAAGGAGATACACTCTTTAACAGGAGATTGTCATATGATAGAGCAGATAGGATTTCGAATTTTATTAAAATCTTTTTTAAAGGTAATAAATATTTAAGACTTAAAGTTATTTCTGAATATGACCCAAAGTTAAAACCAGAAGATTTACCAAAGAATGAATGGAAATTTAAAAGAAGGGCTCATCTTAAAATTCTAAGGTAATTTATTGAAAAAGTAATAAAAAGAAGGTAAAATTCATAAAAGGAGGTTCAAAAATGGAGAAAAAATGGGTTGAATATTTATCAAAAGCTGTAGATGCTTTTATAGATGATGTAAAAACATTAGTTCCAGAAGAAACAAAAGTTCATCTGAAAAATTCTTTTAAGGAATTAATGCTTGCACTGAAGACTATTATTGAAAAGAAGATAGAAAAACTTGAAGGAGAAAAAAAAATAGAAGGGCACAGGGTAGAAATTAAAGAGTCTTAAAGCTTTTAATGAGAATCATACTCTTTACAGGAAAGGGAGGTGTTGGAAAAACTACTATAGCAGCAGCAACTGCCATTTATGCTTCAACTTTTTTTAAAAAAGTCCTTGTTATTTCTGTAGATCCTGCCCATTCTCTCTCAGATGTTCTTGACAGGGAACTGTTTCCAGAACCTTTTGAGGTTTATGAAAGGTTTTATGCCCAGGAAGTAGATGTTTATTACTCAGTTGAAAAGTTTTGGGGAGAGCTTAAAGATTATATAAAGTCTTTATTTAAATGGAAAGGTTTAGATGATATTTTAGCCGAAGAGCTCTCTGTACTACCTGGAATGGAAGAAATCTCTTCATTTTTATGGATTAACAAGCACATAAAGGAAAATTTTTTTGATGTTATAATTTTAGATGCAGCTCCCACTGGTGAAACTTTAAGGTTTCTCTCTATTCCTGATGTAGCAAAATGGTGGGTCAATAAAATTTTACCAATTCAAAAAAAAGTTGTTAAAATTGTAAGACCGGCAGTAAAGGCAGTTTCTGATTTTCCACTACCTGAAGATGAAACTTACGATGCAGCTGAGAGGCTATTTAATGATCTTTTCTCTCTGTATGAAATACTTCAAAACAGAGAAGTATCATCAATTCGTCTGGTTACAAATCCTGAAAAGATGGTTTTAAGGGAGACAGAAAGAGCTTTCACTTATTTACACCTATACGGATATCCTGTTGATGCTATAATTTTAAACAGAGTAGTTGCTGAAAATAATTTTTTATATGAAATTCAAAAAAATTATTTAGAAAGAATTAGAATAAGTTTTGACCCCTTACCTTTGTTTTATGTACCCTATCATAATAGGGAGATAATAGGTTATGATGAACTTTTAAAACTTGGTAAGGAGATCTATGGAAATGAAGACCCCTTAAAAATTTTCCATAAAGATAATATTTTTGATCTTTTAAACGTTAATGGAAAAATTGTTTTAAAACTTTACTTTAAAAATTTAAAAAAAGAAAAAGTTTCCCTTTATCAGAGGGGGGAGGATCTTGTAATAAGAATAGGAAATCAAAAAAGACACTTTTATTTACCAAGAGCCTTAATAAATAAAAAAGCAAAAGAAGCTTTTATAAATAAAAATACTCTTGATATCATTTTTGAGTAAAAGTTAATCTAACATCTTCTTTTTCTCCTTCATCACTTCGTGTAGGATATAAGACTTTATATTACTTTTAATAACACAAGGTCCTAAGATTTCTTCTTCATCGTTAATTATTGAATCTTTAATAGTTACAAATGGTCCTATTTTTGCTTTTTTTCCTATTTTTGTTTTTCCCATTAAATAAACCATTGGGTAAATAACTGTATCTTTTCCGATATCTACTTCACTTTCTATATAGACACTATCCTTCTCCATAATTGTTACTCCACTATCCATCCATTTTTTTATAATTCTTTCTTTTAATATTTTGAAAACTTTTTCGTAATCTTCTCGTGTGTTTATTCCGAGCATCTGTTTAGGGTCTTCAAGAGTTAAAGTGTTTACCTTTTCTTTCTTTAAACTTAATATTTCTATACAGTCTGTTATATAATATTCACCCTTTTTGTTATCAGGTTTTATATCTAGTATGATTTCTTTTAAAATTTCAGTTTTAAATAGGTAAACTCCTGCATTTACTTCTTTAATTTCTTTTTCTTTTTCGGTTGCATCTATTTCTTCTACTATTTTGATTGGCTTTTCATTTTTCCTTATTACTCTTCCATATCCTGTTGGTTTTTCAAGAATTGCTGTTAAAAATGTGCAAGCATTTCCCTCTTTTGTGTGTTTTTCTATAAGTTTTTTTAATGTTTCTGCTTCTAAAAGCGGAGCATCGCCCGGCAAAATAAAGATCTCACCTGATTCAATATGATCAAGGGCAACTCTAACAGCGTCACCTGTTCCAAGGGGAACTTTTTGCTCCATCAACCTTACATCTGGAGGAAGACTTTTAATTAATTCATCATGATTTTTCCCTGATATTACAAAGATTGTCTCAAAACTTAATTCTTTAAGTATATCTAAAATATAAAATATAATGGGTTTGCCAAGTAGATTGTGCAAAACTTTGGATTTTTCTGAATTAAATCTAATACTTCTGCCGCCTGCTAAAATAACAGGATAAATCATATTCTATTTGTTATTCTGTTATTTTCATCAAAAATAAATATCTTAGGCTTAAATGTTTTTGCTTTTAAAGGTTCTAAATAAATAAATGAAAAAACGATTATTCTGTCACCTTTTAAACCCAATCTCGCTGTTCCGCCATTTAAAACAACTTCTCCTTCTCTTCCCTTTATTGCATAGGTTTCAAATCTTTTACCGTTTGAGAGATTGACTATATAAACTGCTTCATATTCATGTATTCCAGCCTCATCAAGAACACTTTCAGGTAAAGTAATTGAACCCTCGTAGTTTAAATTAGTATCAGTTACTACAAGACCGTGCAACTTCGTTTTTAGTATTTTAAGGTACATCAGAGGGTTCCATGTTTAGTTCGTCTATAAGACATTCTTTTAAATTATCAAGCATTTCACCTGGTATTATAAAGTTTATGTAATTCATTGCAGTAGAAGTGGCAATAATTTTTATTTTGTTTGTTATAAAAATATTAAGAAGTCCAGCCATTACACCTTTTGCCTCCATCAGATTCTTTCCATAAAAAGATACAAGAGCAACATTTTCAAAGGACC
This sequence comes from Caldifarciminales bacterium, assembly GCA_039630575.1. GTDB lineage: Bacteria > Hydrothermota > Hydrothermia > Hydrothermales > JAJRUZ01 > JBCNVI01. The sequence goes on along the minus strand of JBCNUW010000007.1, from coordinate 66,600 downwards.
TTAAAAATCCCCATTCTAAGCTTTCAAGAATATCATTGAAAATTTTCCTGGCCTCCTCCTTTAAATAAGGTGGAACAAGAACTGTAATAGTTGACTTACCTCTTGAGGACGGTGATGTTAGTATGTAGGGAAGTGCAATTCCACTGTTGCTTATTCTCTCAAAAACATCAAGAATTACTCCAATTTTATCCGGAACATCAAGAAGTGTGAAAAGAACAAGAGGATGTTTTAAAATGTAAAAGTCAATTTTTTCTTTCATTTAAAAAGAGATATCATTTCATTTATTTCACTTTCACTATGCTTCTCAGTTGCTCCTGTTAGAAGATAATTTTCTTTGAAACCAAAAATATTTAATGGTATTCCTGGAAGTATTCTTTTTTCTTTAATTGCCTTTTCAATGAAACTATTTATATCTTCCTTTAATTCTACTACAAACTCTCTGAAAATTTTACCTTTAAATGGTAAATTGTAACCCTTTTGTATTAAGGCATTTTTAATCTTATTTGTGTTATTAAAAGTTTTAATAGCAACTTCTTTTAATCCTTTTTCTCCCATATAAAGAATATAAACAAGTATTGCAAGCGCACAGAGCATTTGATTAGTACATATGTTACTTGTTGCCTTTTCTCTCCTTATATGTTGTTCCCTAGTTTGAAGTACCATTACGTAACCCTCTTTCCCATCAGCATCAACTGTTTTTCCTGCTATTCTTCCTGGCATCATTCTTATAAATTCTTTCTTTGCTGTAAATATTCCAGCATAGGGACCTCCAAATGATAAGGGAATTCCTAAAGGTTGGCCTTCACAAACAGCAATATCAGCATCATACTCACCTGGAGGCGAAATAATTGATATTGAAACTGGATCAAAGATTGAAATTAAAATTAAATCTTTTTTCTTTGTAATTCTTCTAATTTCAAAGGGATTTTCAAGTATACCAAAAAAATTAGGATGTTGAAAGGCAAAACAGGATGTGTTTTTATCTATTTTCTTTTCTAAATCTTCAAGATCTATCTCTCCTGTTTCACTTATAAATTTTACACTTTCTATATTCAAGGAAAATGAAGCATATGTTTTTAAAACTTCTTTATAAAAGGGGTTTATATTATCAGCTATTAGAACTTTTTTCTTTTTGTTAATTCTTTCAGCCATGAGAACAGCTTCAGCAAAGGCTGAAGCTCCATCATACATTGAAGAATTTGCTACATCCATCTGTGTTAATTCACATATAGCAGTCTGAAATTCATACATAGCTTGAAGTGTTCCTTGAGATACTTCTGCCTGGTATGGAGTATAGGCAGTCAAAAAAGAAGGATTTTTAATAACAAACCTCACAACAGGTGGAACATAATGATCATATGACCCTGCACCACCAAAGACTTTAAGAACATGATTTTGTAGAGCAAGATTAGTTATATATTTCTCTACTTCTAATTCACTGAGTGCATAAGGTAAGGATATTTCATCTTTAATCTTTAATTCATCTGGAATAACCCACAAAAGTTCATCTAAACTTTTTATATTAAGAAATTCTTTGAGTTTTTTGAGAGATTTTTCTTCGTCAGGTATAAAGGGCATTATGTTTCTCCTATATGTTTTCTATATTCTTCTGCAGATAAAAGATTTTTTATTTCATCAGGGTCTTTTAACCTAATTTTAAATATCCATCCGTGACCGTAAGGATCATTGTTGATCAAACCAGGTTCATTCTCAAGTTCCTCATTTACCTCTATGACCTCTCCACTTAGAGGTGAATATAAATCAGCCACTGTTTTAACAGCCTCAATTGTTCCGCAAGGCTCAAATTGTATAACTTCTTGACCTACAGTAGGTGGTTCAACATAAACAATATCTGAAAGTTCACTCTGTGCAAAATCTGTTATTCCAATCACTGCTATTTCACCTTCTATTTTTACCCATTCATGGTCTTTTGTATATTTCAAATCCTCTGGGGTGTGCATTTTTTCCTCCTTAATGAGAATATTTTGGGAATTTAACCCATTATAATAATATAAAATAGTTGTTGAAAATTTCAAAAATATATGGCATAAAATATATCTTTGAAGATCCTTGTTGCAATTTCCGGTGGAATTGACTCAAGTACAGCACTTTTTTTACTAAAAAACTCTGGAGCTATAATTGAAGGAGTTACTCTTTTTTTGTGGAATAAAAAAAGTCATAAAAGAACCTGTTGTTCACTTGAAGCTGTTCAGAGAGCAAGAAAGATCTGCTTTAGATATGGTATTAGACATTCTATATTGAATTTAGAAAAAGAATTTGAAGAAATTATTGTTAAAGAAAATTTTATTAGTGGATACGAAAAAGGAATAACTCCAAATCCCTGTGCTTTCTGTAACAGATTTTTTAAATTTGGTATTTTGTATGAAGAAATGTTGAAAAAAAATTTTGACTACTTAGCAACCGGTCATTACGCACGAATAGAAAAGGAAAACGGTAAATATTTCATAAAAAAAGCAAAAGATAAGGAAAAAGATCAAAGTTATTTTTTAGCAATGATCTATCCACATGTTATAAAAAAACTACTTTTTCCCTTAGGTGATCTCTCAAAAAAAGAAGTTTTAAAGATTGCACAAGACGAAAATTTATCTTTTTATTATGAAGAATCCCAAGATCTTTGCTTTATTAATGGAAGTATAGGTGAATTTTTAAAAGAAAAACTCGGGGAAAAAGAGGGAGAAATTCATTTTGGAGGTAGAAAAATTGGTATTCATAATGGTTTTTATAATTACACTATAGGTCAGAGAAAAGGTTTAAATGTTTCTATTGGAGAAAGGCTCTATGTTTCAGAAATAGATCCGCAAAATAATATCGTAAAGGTAAATTTTAGAAATGAATTAATGAAGAAAAATATCTTTGTATCCAAATTGAATCTTTTTGATAAAATAAAAGGTGAAAAAAAACTTATGGTTAAAATAAGAAATTTGCATAAAGAAAGTGCAGCAAAAGTTAAATTTTATGAAGATTATGCTGAGGTGAGTTTTGAAGTGGAGCAATTTGCTCCAACACCAGGTCAGATTGCTGCCTTTTACGAAGATGAAATACTTTTAGGTGGAGGAGTAATTTATGAAAAAAGATAAAGTTAATATTTTTTGAAATGGAGAAAGTAGTTATAATAGACTTCGGTTCACAATATACAATGCTTATAGCAAGGAGAATAAGAGAGCTAAATGTATTTTCAATAATAGTTTCTCCTTTTGAAGAAAATTTAAAAGAAATTTTATCTTCACCTGATACAAAAGGAATTATTCTATCAGGGGGTCCAAAAAGTGTTTACGATAAAAATGCTCCTCTGGTAGAGAAAGAAATTCTTAGAATAGGAAAACCTGTTTTAGGAATCTGTTACGGTTTGCAGCTAATTGCTCATTTATTTGGAGGTAAGGTTACAAGTTCTAAAAACAGGGAATACGGTTTTGCACTTTTTAAGGTAATAAAAGACTCAGAGCTTTTTGATGGAATTGAAAAAGAGTTTAGAGTTTGGATGAGTCATGGAGATTATGTAAAAATTTTGCCTTTTGGTTTTAAAGTAACAGGTGAAACTGAGTTTTCACCCTATGCATCTATTGAGAATACAAGTTCAAAAATTTATGGTGTTCAATTTCATCCAGAAGTTTATCACACAAAAAACGGAAAAAAAATTATAAAAAATTTTCTTTTTAAAATTTTGAAAATAAAAAGGAATTGGAAAATAAGTAATTTTATTGAAGAGAAAATTGAAGAAATAAAAGAAACTGTTAAAGATGAATTTTGTTTTCTTGCCTTATCAGGAGGAGTAGATTCCTCTATACTTGCCTTCTTATTAAAAAAAGCACTTGGTGAGAGATTTTATCCAATATTTGTTGATACTGGTTTACTAAAAGAGAAAGAAGAGGAAAGAGTAAAAAGGCTTTTCAGTAATTTTAAAAACTTAAATATAGTAGATGCAAAAGAAGAGTTTCTCAGTGCTTTAAGGGGTGTAACTGATCCTGAGGAAAAAAGAAAGATAATAGGAAAACTTTTTTTTGAGGTTTTTGAAAGAAAGGCAAGAGAATTAAGCAAAAAGAAAGGAGAAAAAATTGGCTTTTTAGCACAGGGAACTTTATATCCAGACTTAATAGAGTCAAAGAGTTATAAAGGACCCTCAAGTAAGATAAAAACTCATCACAATGTGGGAGGTGTACCAGATGATCACCCTTTTGTTTTACTTGAGCCATTTAAGGAGCTTTTTAAGGATGAGGTAAGAAAGATAGGAAAGAAGCTAAATGTTCCAGAGGAAATTTTAGAAAGGCACCCCTTTCCAGGGCCTGGAATGGCAATAAGAATTATCGGAGAAGTAGATGAAGAAAAGCTTGAAATTATTAAGAAGGCTGATTTAATAGTTGAGGAGGAAATAAAGCGTTTTTCACTTTATAGAAAATTGTGGCAAGTTTTTCCTGTGCTTTTACCTGTTAAATCGGTGGGAGTTATGGGAGACCAAAGAACTTATGAAAAAGTTGTTGCTATAAGGGCTGTTAAAAGTGTGGATGGAATGACTGCTGATTGGGCAAAGCTTCCATTTTTTCTTTTAGATAGGATTGCAAGAAGAATTATAGGAGAGATAAGGGGTGTAAATAGAGTTGTTTACGATATAACTTCTAAACCTCCTTCTACTATAGAGTGGGAATGATTAATATTTTATATAAAACTCTTTCTTCTTTTACTTACCCATTTGCATATAGAAGAATAAAGGATTTTGATATAGAAAAAGATTCCATATGGTTTCATGCAGCTTCATTAGGAGAAGTTGTCTCAATAAAGCCTCTGTTAGATTATTTTATAAAAAGAAATGTTCCTTTTTTTATAACAACTATGACAGAGTCAGGAAAAAAGAGAGCAGAAGAGTATTTTATGGGAAGGGTTTTTCTTTTTCCCTATGATAATCCCCTTTTAATAAAAAAAATTGAGAAAAAGTCAAAACTTTTGGTACTGGCAGAAAGTGAGTTTTGGCCAAACATTATATTTGAAATAAAAAAGAATAAAAAAGGTTTAATTCTTGTAAATGGCAGAATTTCTGAAAAATCCTTTTTAAGATGGAAACTTTTAAAAAATTATTTTGCTAAAATTTTAAGTAATTTTGATAAATTTTTCGTTATAAGTCTTAAAGAAAAAAAAATTCTTAAGTACTTCAATGTAGAGGAGAATAAAGTTTTTATTTCGGGAAATCTAAAAATTTTAAGTGAAAATAAAAATATTACCCCACTATTTGAAAAACCTTTTGACTTCACTGTTACTTTTGCAAGCGTAAGAACAAGGGAATTCAAAGGTGTAGTTAACTTTATTGATAAGATTATGAAGATAAATGAAAATATAGGATTTATAATTGCTGTTAGACACTTAGAATCCATAATCTTGTTAGAAAATTTTTTAAGGTTAAAAAACATAAGATATGTTAAATTTTCAGAGGAAAGAAAAGACTTTAGAGGGAAAACAAGGGTTTTAATACTTGATACATTGGGTGATCTTATAAAAGTTTTTCCTTTAAGTGATGTTGTAGTTGTATGTGGAACTTTTGCACCTTATGGAGGACATAATCTTCTTGAGCCTACTCAATTTGGTGTTCCTGTTTTTTTCGGGCCCTATACTTCAAATGTTAAAGGTATGGAGGAAGTCTTGATAAAAGAAAAGGGAGGAGTAAAATGTAAGGATTTTGAGGAATTTTTTGAGATTTTTAAAGATATAATTCATGATAAGGAAAAATTAACAAATCTCAGTAAAAATTCTAAAAGGGCTTTTGAAAGAGCAAAGAAAATATCAGAGATTGGTTTTTTAGAGATTGTGAAATATTTAGAAAATAGTTTATGAGAAAGATAGTTATAACAATAGATGGAACTGCCGGAAGTGGAAAAACTACTATCTGTTTGAAGCTCGCTTATCTTCTCAATTACATTCCTGTTTTAACAGGAAAACTTTATAGAGGTATCGGTGCTTATATAAAAATAAATAATTTAAAAAAAGAAGAAATAAAAAAGAGAATAAAAGATCTGAAAATAGATTACAAATTTGAAAATACACCGAAAATTTATATAAATGGTGTAAATTTAACTGATGAAATAGAAGATCCTGAAGTGGAGCGTATAGCTTCAGAGATTGCAGAGTATAGGGAAGTAAGAGATTATCTTTATTATGTCCAAAGAAGTTTTGTAGAGAAAAAAGGTGTTGTTATGGAAGGAAGAGACATAGGGACTGTTATTGCTCCTGATGCAGATTTAAAAATTTACATGGATGCTGATATTACAAAAAGAGCTGAGAGAAGATTCAGAGATTTTAAAAAGAGTGGAAAAAATATAAGCTTTGAGGAAGTTTTCGTAGATCTAGAAAAAAGGGATATGAGAGATAAAAGTAGAATAAATTCACCACTTAGGTTACCTGATGATGCTTACTTTATTGATACAACAAATAAGCAAGTTGAAGAAGTTTTATCTTTATGTTTAGCACTTTCCTATGAAAAAATTTATAAGAAAAGAGAAAAATTTAGGTGGAAGTTTGCCTATTATTTTTCTTATCCGATTTTAAAGTGGCTTTTTGGAATGAAAATAGTTGGTAGAAAAAACTTGTTTAAAAATGGTCCCTTCATTGTAACACCCAATCATGTTACTTTTTGGGATCCTCCCTTTATTGGTTTTGCAATTAAAAGGGAGAGTTTCTTTTTGGCCAAAATTGATCTTTTTGTAGCAAACAGATTATTTAAGTGGCTCATAGAGACATTTAATGCTATTCCTATAAGAAAAGGAGCAGGTGCTATAGGTGCCTATGAAAAAGCAAAAGAATTGCTTAAAATGGGTGAAATTGTTGTTATTTTCCCTGAGGGAACTAGGAGTAAAAGTGGAGATATTTTACCTTTTAAAAAGGGTGCTTCTCAACTTGCCTGCGAGTTAAGAGTTCCTGTTATCCCTGCTTACATAAGGAATGTAAGAGAAAATCCTTTCAGTTGGATTTTAAAAAGAAATTTAAAAATAATATTTGGTGAGCCTCTTTTTCCCTTTGATAGCACTAAGGAATATGTAGAAGAGTTTACAAGAAAATTAGAAAGTAAAGTAAAAAATCTCTCTCAAGTTTGAAATTTTAATTTTAAATTCTTGATAATTATTACCAAAAAAACTCTCCCTTTGGTTCAAATCCATAAAAGTTGGAGAGTTGAATGAAGGAGGAATTAAATTAATGGTAGTAGAAGATTTAAATGAAAAGATAGAGTCACTTATAAATCAAAGTTTTAAAACTTTAAAAGAAGGAGATATTGTAAAAGGGAAAGTTTTAAAAGTTGGTGAAAGAGAAATATTTTTTGATCTTGGTGTAAAGGCTGAGGGAATTTGTCCTAAAGAGGAGTTTAAAAATCCCGATGAACTAAAACCCGGTGATGAGGTTACTCTTTATGTTGAAGATCCAGATGGTCCGGATGGTTTTGTAATTCTTTCTAAGCATAAATCTGATTTTGAACTTGCTTGGGATAAAATTAGTGATGTTCATGAAAACAATAAAACTGTTTTAGGAAAAGTTTTGAGGAGGGTAAAGGGAGGTTTGATAGTTGATGTTTTTGGTGTTGATGCTTTTATGCCAGGTTCTCAAATAGATGTAAAGCCAGTAAAAAATGTAAATTTGCTTGTTGGTAAGAATATTCATTTCAAGATTATTAAGGTTAACAAAGAAAGAAAAAATATAGTAGCTTCAAGAAAGGCTTATATTGAGGAGGAAATAGAAAATAAGAAAAAGATAATTAGGGAAAAATTTGAGATTGGTCAGATTGTGGAAGGAGAAGTTAAAGCTGTCTCTAATGTTGGTGTAACCGTTGAAATTGATAATATAGAGGGATTCATTCCTTTAAGTGAGTTGTCGCCAAGAAGAGTCAAAAACGCAAAGGAAGTTGTAAAAATAGGTGAAAAGATAAAAGTAAAGATTATTGATAAGGATGTTGAAAAATTGAGATTTATATTATCAGTAAAAGATATAGTTCCGGAAAAATGGGAAGAAATAGAAAAGAAATATCCTATAGGAACAAAGGTAAAAGGTATAGTAAGAAAGGTATTGCCTTATGGAGTTTTAATAGAGCTTGAAAAGGATATTCTTGGTTTTTGTCATATAAGTGAGTTATCTTGGAAAAAAATAAAAGAACCATCTGAAGTTGTTAGGGAGGGTGATTGGATTGAAGCTTTAGTTTTAGATATAGATAAGGAAAAGATGAGAATAGCTCTTGGAATTAAGCAGACTCAACCAGATCCTTGGACTTATATTGAGGAGAAAATTCCAAGAGGGTCTGTAGTTAAAGGTAAAGTTATTGGATTTGATAGTTTTGGTGCAATAATAGAACTTGACGATGGTTTAGAGGGCTATCTTCACTCCTCTGATATTTCCTGGACAAGAAAATTCTCTAAGCCTGAAGAGGCTTTAAGAATAAATCAAAAGTTGAGATTGAAAGTAATGAATATTGATAAAAAGGCAAGGACTATTACACTATCACTTAAGCATTTAAGACCAGATCCATGGAAAGAAATTTCTAAGAGATTAACTTCTGAAACAACTTTAAAAGCTCCAGTTTTGAAAGTAACAGATAAGGGATTAATTGTTGAAGTTGATAAGGGACTCGAAGGTTTTGTACCTCTTTCTCATCTTTCAAAAAAGGGGAATGTTTTGGAGAATTATAAGCAAGGTGAAGAAATAAACTTAAAAGTTTTAAAAGTTGAACCCCAGAGAAAGAGAATTTTATTATCAGAAAAGGAATATGAAAGAATCTTACAGAAGAAGGAGATTGCAAAGTATACTGAAGGTGGTCCAGCAAGAATAAATCTTGGTGAGCTTTTAAGGGCTGAACTTGAAAAATTATCTAATATAGAAGAAGAGGAAGAAAAGGAATAATATATAATTTACTCTTGCAAAGATGGTAAGATAGTTTCGAAAAAGTTTCTTTCTATTTTCAAATCAGGGATTCCTTTAATTGATACTCTAAATTGATAATCGTAGAAATTTCCTATTTTTGACCATCTTATTTCCAAAGAGAAACAATGCAAATCTCTTGTTAAATTTAGGCTCTGAGAATTTATTTTTTTTTCCTCACTTGTATAAACAAAGTAATAGTTAAAACTCCATTTTTCTGTTAATTGACCGGAAAAAGATCCACTTAATGTATGATTTTCCTTACCTTTGTTTTTACTGTAGCTATATGTTCCAGAAGTTATTAAATTTTTATTGGATGGAAGCATTTTTTCAGTTAAAATTAAATTAAAATTGTAGGATATTCTAAAGTTTGATGTTTCAATTTTTTTTGAATAGGGATTGTAATTAAAATCTCCTGAGCCTGAAAGATTATATGGAAGTGGTATTGTCCCTACAAAATTTATATTTGAAAGTTTTTTTTCTTTTTTTAAAAAATCATAATTTCCAGAGATATTAATATTTATTAGGGGGTACCTTGTTTTTTCTTTTTTTGCAAAAAAGTCATTTTTTAAGCTGAAGTTTAAAGAAGATGAAGGATTTTTTGGACCCTCACCTCTGACAGCAATTGCTTTAAAACCTGGTCTTAGGCTATATCCAGTTGAAATAGTTAAAAAATGATAAAAGTTTTCAAAATATGGTGGTTTTATTAAAGATCTTCCGTATAGTGTTAATGAAGAATTTGATGAAAAGCTTATGTTATAAGAAATTGGAAATTTTTTTCTGAGAGTGTCCTCAGGGTATATCTTTTCTGAAAGATTAAGAGATATGGAGGTGTTAAAAATTCCCAGAAAATTCTGTTGAGTTAAAATTGATTTGTTAATTGCTAAATGTTTATTTTCTATTTTTTTTAAACTATCTTTTGTAATTATTCTCAAAAGATTTAATCCTCCAGAGATTCTAAATGGTCCAATTTCTCTGCCGAAGAATGAGAAGGAAAAGATTGGTAGTTTTGTTTCTTTTTTCTTATTTAAAAAATCTTCTCTTCTGTCAAGTGTTAAGTTCATATATGAAATTTTAAAATTTTTTGAGAAAGTTAGATAAGAATAGGCTTCACTCTTTAGTCTTTCAGGTTTATATTCCGAGTAGTCTGTTGCATAGGTATTATCAGATATAAAATCAGCCTTTGCTTGTATTTTTGATTTATATAAAAAATTCTGGTTATGAATACCATTTATGCTCCATCTTTCTCTTTTAGGATCTATCTCTCTTGTAAAAGTTCCACTTATGTTTCCTTCAAGAAATTTAAATAAAATATATTCATATTCAGTTACAATTGAAGCTCCCTTTTTTTCATATAAGTCAAATCCAATTGTATAACCCATGTAAGGATTAATAGCCCAGTAATAGGTAAGATTTTTCAAGTATAAACCAAGCAGAGAATTTCTTCCTGGTCTTGGTGTTAGAAAACCTGATTTTCTTTCTTTTGTAGCTGGAAATATCCAGAAAGGTAGAAAAATTATTGGGAAATCCTTTATGAACATTATTACAGGTTCCGCAACTATATCTTTTTTAAGAATAACTTTAACTTTTTTAGATGAAAAAAAATAATGGGGATCCTCTAATTCACAGGTTGTATAGTGTCCGTCAAAAGCTTTAATGTTATCCTTATCAACTTTGTAAATTTTATCTGCCCATAATATTCCCTTTTCGATTTTTGTTTTACCCTTTAAGACTTTCCCTTTTTGGGATTCTGTGTTATAGATTATTTTTTCTCCTTTAAGTGAATCTTTACCAGATCTTAATTTTGCTTTTCCGTAAGCATAAATAAATTTTCTTTCCTCAAAAAAAAGGACTGTATCTGAAAAAAGCTCTACATTTTCATATTCAATTTTGACATTTTTTAAAAGATATAAAACCTTTTTCCTTACATCGTAAAGTAGAGAGTCTGCCTGAAATTTTATTGGTTTTAAAAATAAAAAAAAGATGATTAATCCCAAATTATACTTAAAATTTTTATTAACATTTTTTTTAACTCTCTTCTGTCGATAACTTCGTCTATCATACCATGTTCAAACTGAAATTCAGCTCTTTGGAATCCAGGGGGTAATTTTTGTTTTATTGTCTGTTCAATTACTCTTGGGCCCGCAAATCCTAAAAGAGCACCTTTTTCAGCTAAAGAAATATCTCCAAGTGCTGCAAATGAAGCCATTACTCCTCCCATTGTTGGATCACAGAGTACTGTGATATAGGGGATTCTATTTTCTTTAAGTAATTTTACACCTATATTTGTCTTTACAAGTTGCATTAAAGAGATTATACCCTCTTGCATTCGTGCTCCTCCTCCTGATGAAGTTATTGCAATTAGAGGAAGTTTTTCTTTAGTTGCGTATTCACATATTAAGTAGAATTTTTCACCGTAAGCAGAACCCATACTGCCTCCCATAAAGGAAAAGTCTGATATAAAGGCAGATACAAAAAATTTATCAATTTTACCTTTTCCTGTTATACAAGCCTCTTTTAGTCCTGTTTCTTCTTTTGCTTTTTTGTATTTCTTTTTATAATCTGGAAAGTTTAAAGGGTCGTCAGATTCAATATGGAGAAAGAGTTCTTCAAAGGTATTTTCTTCGAAGACAATTTCAATATATTTTTTTGCTGGTATTCTAAAATGAAAGGAACACTTAGAGCATACCCATAAATTTTTCTCTAGTTGAGCTACATGGAGTGTTTCTCCACAATTCTCACATTTTTTCCATACATCAGCCTTAATTTCCTTTTTATCAGGTTTAAAGGGTTTTCTGTAAAACATAAATTATTATAAGATATAATTAATCCATGAAAGAATTTACAATAAGAGCTATTATTCTGGGAATCTTCCTTTCTATAATTTTTGGTGCTGCTAATGCATATCTTGGTCTTAAGGCAGGAATGACAGTTTCTGCTTCAATACCTGCTGCTTGTGTTTCTATGGCTATTTTGAGAGGAATTTTAAAAAGAGGTACTATTCTTGAAAATAATATGGTGCAAACAATTGCTTCAGCTGGTGAATCACTGGCAGCTGGTATCATATTCACTATTCCTGCCCTGATTCTTATAGGATTAAATCCAACAATTTTTTATATATTTTTAACTTCTCTTTTAGGAGGACTTTTAGGAGTTTTATTTATGGTAACAGTCAGAAAAAGATTCATAGAGGAGGAAGATAGGGAGCTTCCTTTTCCAGAGGGAAGAGCCTGTGCTGAAGTACTTAAGGCAGGAGATGAAGGTGGACATAAAGCTAAAACTGTTTTTGAGGGACTTATTTCAGGTTTTACTTTCAGGTTTTTAGCGATAGGTTTTAAACTTTTTCCTGATTATTTTTTAATAAACCTTAAAAATAAACTAACCCTTTCTTTTGAGAACTCACCAGCTCTTTTAGGTGTTGGAATCATTTTAGGAAAAAGAATTTCTTTCTTACTTTTGGCGGGTGGACTTTTAGGTTGGTTAGTTTTTATTCCTTTAATTGGCAATTATGTTCCTGATGCAAAAGTTCTTGATACTTATTCTATTTGGAGTAAATACATTAGATATATTGGTGCTGGAGCAGTTTTCTCTGGTGGTCTTATATCATTTTTAAAAATTTTATTAAATCTTATTAAAGAAAGAAAATTTTTTTCCTTTAAACCTGGTAAAAAGGATCTTCCCCTATCTTTTATAGTTTTTTCTGTTTTAATAATTTATTTTTTAATTTCACTTTTAGATATTTTTAATCAAAATTTCTTTACATCTTTTCTTATTATTATCTTTTCATTTATCTTTGTAGTTGTTTCTTCAAGAATAGTTGGTCTTGTAGGATCTTCATCAAATCCTGTATCAGGTATGACAATAGCAACACTTTTTTTAGTTAGTCTTTTAATTTACATTCTTGGTGGAAAGGGAATCTATGCTATGTTCACTTCGCTAACGATTGGAGCCTTTATCTGTATCAGTGCTGCAATTGCTGGGGATATTTCTCAGGATTTAAAAACTGGATTTCTTGTAGGTGCGACACCTAAACTACAGCAAATTGGAGAGATAATAGGTGTGATTACTTCATCGATTTTTATTGGTTTTACTTTATTTATATTACATAAAGCTTATGTTATAGGTAGCGAAAGACTTTCTGCTCCACAGGCTACTTTAATGTCATTAATTGTTAAAGGAATCTTTGAAGCTCAATTTCCTATTCATCTTTTTATTTCTGGTATAACGGTTTCAATTTTTCTCGAGATCTTAGGTATTTCATCACTTCCAGTTGCAGTTGGACTTTATCTTCCTTTTTCTTTATCTACTACTATAGCACTTGGTGGAATTTTATCTGAAATTATAAAGAAAAAAGAAAAGGGAATTTTACTTGCTTCCGGTTATGTAGCAGGAGATGCAATCAGTGGAATATTACTTGCATTAATAATAATTACAGGACTTTCTATCATTTCTTTTAATATTTCAAACCCAATTATAGGAATTTTCTTTCTTTTTATTTTTTTATTCTACACCTTTTTTAGGCTTAAATAGTTTTTCTTTTTAAGAAATTTTTAGTATATTATGAATTTTTTTCTTAATTCTCTTTTGCCTCCTTTAATTATTGCAAAATATGTTCCTTTATTTAATTCCTTATATGAAACATCTCTTGAGAATTCCTTAGCATTAGAGGAAATTTTTAAAACAACCCTCCCAGTTATGTTGACAATTTTTAAATCAAATGGAGAATAATCAGGTTGGTTAAATATTATCCTAATGCCATCCTTTTTGTATATTAAATCAAAGTTTAATTTTGCTGATGAAGTTCTATTTTCTTTTACATTTACATTTAGTCCACCTATTTCTACCTTTCCATAAAGGGAGGGATTTTTAATCTGTGTTAATGGTATGTTTTGTAGCCAGTATGAGTTTAGATCGTTTTCAGCTGAGTTTCTAGTCATAATAAAAAAGGCGAAGGTATCTAAGTTTGAGTTAACTTGAAGTTCCTCATCAAGACCAAGATTTTGAGGGGTTATATTTATTTTTATTTCTATGTGTCGTTCTCCCCCTGTTTCAGAGATAGCATAAGGTAAATTAAGAGGGCGTGTTGAACCTTGTCCACCTCCAGTGAAATAAGGTGTAAAGGTTGCGCTGAAACTTGACCCTGATTGTTGAAATTTAATTTCACCTTCTTTTGTATTTGGGGATTGAGGGAAACTACCGTTTGCGTTATCATCAAAAATTATTCTTATGTAATCTGTTCCATCTGTTGTATCACTAAGTTTTATTCCCATATATAGAGCATCTTGAGTATTGAAAAGATAAATATAGGACTCTTGGATATTTCTTCTTCCGGCTCTTTTTAGATAATCTGATATATCAAGTACATAACTAAAAGCCCATTCATTCGGATCTATATAACCGTCAATCGTAGGGGGATTTTCATTGTAGGGAGAATTGATGAAATTAATTAATTGGTATGAGAAAAATCGAACCTTTATAGTGTCATTTCGGAACATCTGTTCGTTAGGGGAAGTTATAAATCCGTAAAAAGTATAAATACCATTTGAAAATTTTGGACTAAAGGCTGGAAAAGAGTAAGAACTTGCTGATCCCTGTGAAAGTGAAAGTCCATTTAATTGATGTTGATAAACTGTATAAGAAAAGGAGTCAATTCTAAGTGTCAAGTCAAAGCTTTGATTATAAAAACCTCTGTTAGAAACAAAAATTTTAGGGTATATTAAACTATCTTTTTTTCCTATGTTGGGAATATTTGAGGAATCAATGGACATATTATATACAGGTATAACAGCAAGGTCAGCATAAATTTTTGAAGCTTTAGGGGATATACCAGTTATTGAGACATAAGTGGTATTATTGTTATAGTTTTTTGAATTAGGTGTTGAGTAGTTGTCAAAGGAGGTGTTAAGGGTAGTGCCTGGATAAGGATCTCCAAGGTCACCTGAATTTTGCTTTTTTTCAAGATCCCACTTTCCATCTGCCTGTTCGAGAGCAACTTTATAATGTAAACCACCTGGCAAACCTGGATACCATTCATAGTTGTTATTTGTCATGTATTCATCTACATGATATATTAGAAGACCCTCTCCAGGTATGTAGGAATCAAATTTAATTTTTTTTCTAAATTCAGCGAGAAAGTACTGGGGTGAACTGTTACCACTTGTCCATAACCTATATCCTATTGGTAAGTTTTCAACTGGATCAAAAGATGCGTTATTAATAATAGAGGTTACATTGACTGGAGTTAGAAAACCGAGTTTATATTTGCACCAAATGTCAAAATGAACAGGAGTTCTTCCATTGTTGCCCCAGGAACCGCCTGACATCATTGACCAGTTTCCAAGTCCTTCAGAGGAATAGTCAGTATCATACAGGTCAGGTAAACCAAGATTATGGCCATACTCATGACCGAATACACCTACTCTACCATTTTCAGGCATCATTGAGTATCTATAAGCTATTTTACCGTCAACATTAACTCCACCTGGTATAACCCAAGCGTGAGACCATATATCGTTTGGATTTCCTGTTTCTTCAGCACCTGGACCTGCATGAACTATAAAGACTACATCGACATAACCGTCATTGTTTCTATCAAATTGAGAAAAATCCACATAGGGATCAGCAGCAAGAACCGCATCTCTTGCAAGACCTTGAGCATTTCGTGGATAGGATCCCAATCCGTAGTTATTGTTAGTGTAGTAAGAATAAGGTTGTGGCATCATAAGCCAGTTTGAAACCCATCCTGTTATGATGAACTTTCCATATGAGTTTTCAAGATAATAGTCTGCTAAAGAGCCTGTTGGATAGGTTCCAACAGAAAACAGCAACTGTTGAAAATGGGTAACAGAGGAATCAGCCAAGTTATCAGTAAATTCTGCAAGAATTACGGGTATTTTGGCAGTATCAGTTTGTTTTTTTTGTAATCTCAATCTAAATTTCTCAAGATTTTCAAAATCAGGTTGATCTACACCTCTTTCTTTAGCATTCTTCAGAATTTCAAGCATTTTTTCATAATCCGTTTTGCTCATCCTTTCCTTTAATTGAGGATGTGGTGGCATTAAAAATAAAAGTAACAAAAATAGATTCATCATTTTACCTCCTTTTGGCTCATCTTTTAATTTTATACCGTGATTTCTAAAAAATCAATATTTAATTAATGTACTGAAGAGGATTAACTTCTGAAAGTTTTGATTTTGACTCAATAATCTTTTTACGGAATCTGTAATAAATGCTGATTGAATAAATCCTACTAACAATTAGTTTTTTTAACTTACAACTTTAGTTAATGTATCATTCTTAAAATTTGTACTTTTATTTCAGAAATTCTCATTTTTTAATTCAGTGCTACGAGGATTTTCTAATTTTTGAGTGAGATGTTTTATAAATTTTTTGCTTTTAGTTTAAAACAGGGTATGTAATAAATTATTTTTAGGATTGAGATTAATAAGTGGTTCAAAGACTTTGAGGTTATCTAGTTCTTCACTGATCAATTATATCAAAATTTCTTTTTTATTTTAAAATTTTTTCCCTTATTATTTTATTTTCTTTATAGAGTGCGATCCTGTTTTCATCGAGGTAAACAAAGCTTTCATCTATAGGGAATTCTCCTGTATTTACATAAATTTTTTGGTCTCTTTCAATAAACATCGGTTTGTGAAAATGTCCTAAAATACAGATATCACCTCCTTTTTTAAAAAATTTTTTTGCTCTTTCAGGAATTTCTTCCTTTGGTTCTTTTTTTTCAGAGTTATTTCTCGAAATTTTTGAAATACCCTTTGCCAACTTTATTCCTATATCTGGGTGGAGAATGTAGAATAAAAATTTAACAAAAGAACTTCTTAAAAGATAATTAAAATACGTTCCTATTAAATCGCTTTCATAATAGAAATCACCGTGAGCAAGCAGGACTTTCTTTTTTCCTATTTGAAAAATTCTTTCCTTTTGGAAAATCCTCAAATTAAAACCTTGAATGAAATTTTTAACAAAAAAATCATGATTACCTGTAAAGTAAAAGAATTCAAACTTATCTTTAAATTTGTAAAGCTCAGATACAAATAAAAAATTTTCCTTAGGTAGAACAGTTTTATATTCAAACCAAAAATCAAAAATATCACCCAGCAAAACAATTTTACTGCCTTTTTCTAGTTTTTCAAGAATACCAAAAAATTTTTCAAAAATCTTTTTATCTCTTTCCTCAGAGAAACCAAGATGAAAATCAGAAAAAATATAATATTGCACTTTAAATATTATATACTCTATAATAAATCCAATGAAAATCCTTTATATATTTTTAATCCTAGTTTTAAAGGAGGAACCCATTTATATCTCCTCAACTTCAGAGCTTTACGCGAGTTGGGATAGTTTTTATTTTCATGTTAATTTGAAAGTAGCAAAATTTGATAGGATTTACTTTGCAGCAGGTACTGGTGACGAAGGAATGTATTTTTTCCCTGAACTAAGGGGCTCTTTCAAGTTTCCAGTCAAACTTAAATATTTTTTTGTATCTGATTTAAAGGAAGATAAAGTTTCTTATTCTGATAAAGGTATAATTTTCCATATGGATACTCTTGGCAGAGAAAATCTTTTAAATATTAAACTCCCAAAAAATCTAATTGAAAATTCGAAACAAATTTACTTTTGGGTTTGTATTGAATCTAACGGAATTTTTTACTCTATACCTGAACAAAAGGGAGATATTTATCCATTATTTTTAGTACCATTAGATCAAGATTGTGACGGAGTATGGGATAAAGGTATTGATTTAAAAGCTGTGCTTAGAATTGTTTATAAAGAAAAGGAAGAAGAGCTTCAAGTTAAAGAATATAAAAAATTCTTTAGTCCTGAAGTAGAAAACCTTGAAGTAATTCTAGAATGTGGAGAAGAAGTACGTACTATTTTAGCATCGGTCTATAGTTTAACAGGGAAGAAGGTCAAAGATTTAGATATTATAAGATCCAATAGGAGAGTAAAAATAATTTGGGATGGAAGGGATGATTTTGGAAAAAATCAAAAGGCAGGTGTTTATCTTATAGTTATCAAAAGTGGAGAGGAGGTTTGGGCAAAAATACCAGTTGTTCTTTTCAGATGATAGATGAGAGGTTAAAAAGACTTTATCCACTTAAATGGGGTAAAAATCTTGGTGATTTAAGATATAAAAATGTTTTGATTGTTGGCTTGGGTGCTCTTGGCTCAAATATTTTAGATCTTCTTGTTAGAGCTGGTTTTAAAAATTTAGTTTTAATTGATAGAGATTATGTAGAATTTCATGATCTTTTAAACTCACCACTTTACACTAAAGAAGATGCAGAGATGGGAAAACCTAAGGTAGTTGCTTCTCAGGAAAAAATTAGATTAATCGATGAAAGTGTAAACGTAAAAATTTTTTTTGAGGATTTTTCTCCATCCTTTTTAAATGATATTAAAGATGATATTTCTCTTATATTTGATGCAGTTGATAACCTGGAAACAAGGTTTTTAATAAATGAATTCTCTTTTAAAAGAAAGATACCTTGGGTTCATGGTGCATGTGTTGGTGAAAGGGGTGAAATTGCTTTTTTTATCCCATGGGTTGGAGCATGTTATAGGTGTCTCTTTAAGGAAATTCCAAAAAAAGGAAGAATTGATACTTGCGAAACTCACGGAATTAACCCTGTAGTGGCAAAAATAGTAGCAGGAATACAACTAGATTTTGCCATTAAGTACTTTACCTTAAAAAGGAATTATATTAACAGAATGATTTATATTGATTTTTCTGATAATTATTCATTAAGAGAATTTAAATTAAAAAAAAGAAGAGATTGTTCACTTTGTACTTTTGGAAAATTTGAGTTTATAGACAAAGAGGATCAAAAAATTATGACTTTTTGTTCAGAAAAAACAGTATATATAAAACTTGACTTTTTTGATTATGAAAAAATAAAACAGAATTGGAGAAATTATGAAGGATTTGAAGAGAATAGATTTTTCATAAAATTAAAGGTAAAGGAAGAAGAAATAAAACTTTTTAAAGAAGGTAAGCTTTTTATAAGCTCGAAGGATTTAATTGATGAAAAAAAGATAAAAAATTTGATTTCAAAATTTATTGGAACTTAAACTTAAAAAAAATTGAAAGATTCTTTTAGCAATAAAAATATGCAAAAAAGAAGGTACATTTTCGTGACAGGAGGAGTAGTATCTTCTCTTGGAAAAGGAGTTGCAACAGCTTCAATAGCTTTTCTCTTAAAGGCGAGGGGATTAAAAGTTACTGCTATGAAGCTTGATCCTTATATAAATGTTGATCCAGGAACGATGAATCCCTATCAACATGGAGAGGTTTATGTTACAGATGATGGAGCAGAGACAGATCTTGATTTAGGCCATTATGAGAGATTTTTAGATCAAAATATGAGTTACTTAAACAACGTAACAACAGGACAAGTCTATGGAAGTGTTATTGAGAAGGAAAGAAAAGGTGAGTATCTTGGCACAACTGTTCAGATTATTCCTCATATCACAGATGAGATAAAGGAAAGAATAAGAAGAGTTGGTCTAGAATCATCAGCTGATGTTGTAATTGTTGAAGTTGGTGGGACTGTAGGTGATATAGAGAGTTTACCTTTTTTAGAAGCAATAAGACAGATAAGACTTGAAGAGGGTTTTGAAAATACTGTATTTATTCATTTAACGCTTGTTCCGTTTATAGAAAGTGCTGGTGAGTTAAAGACAAAGCCAACTCAACATTCAGTGATGAAGTTAAGGGAAATTGGAATTCAGCCAGATTTTGTCGTATGTAGAGTTGATAGAAAGCTTTCTGAAAGCTCAAGAGCAAAGATAGCTCTTTATTCAAATTTACCTCCAGAAAATGTAATAGAAGCACCAGATGTAAAAACAGTTTATGAAGTTCCAATGAATTTTAAGAAGCAGAAGATTGACGAAAAAATTTTAAGTCATCTTAAAATTCCTTATTGTGAACCTAACTTAAAGGAATTTGAGAAATTCTTAGAGGGAATCTTGTATCCTGAGAATGAGGTAGAAATAGCGATAGTTGGAAAATATACTCATTTAAAAGATGCTTATAAAAGCATCATCGAAGCCTTTGTTCATTCAGGATCCTATTTTAAGACAAAAATTAAGTTAAGATGGATTGAAGCAACGGATCTTGAGAATAAGGAAGAAGAAAAACTTTTATCCTCTGTAAACGGAATACTTGTTCCAGGTGGTTTTGGAGAAAGAGGGATAGAGGGTAAAATAAAAGCAGTTAAATATGCAAGAGAGAAAAAAGTTCCGTATTTTGGTATCTGTTTAGGTATGCAAGTAGCAGCAATTGAGTTTGCCAGAAATGTTTTAGGATTTAAGAACGCAAACAGTGTTGAATTTGATCAAAACACATCTCATCCTGTTATTAAAATTTTGCCTGAAAAAGAAGGAATTAAATATTATGGAGGAACGTTAAGAAAAGGATCATATCCTTGCAAAGTAAAAAGGGGAACACTTGCTTATAGAATTTATAACTCCGATCTAATTTATGAGAGACACCGACATAGATATGAATTTAATCCCGATTATAGAAAAATTTTTGAGGAAAATGGTATGATAATAAGCGGTGAATCACCTGATGGCTATCTTGTTGAAATTATGGAGTTAAATGGTCATCCCTTTTTTCTTGGTGTTCAATTCCATCCAGAATTTAAATCAAGACCTTTAAATGCTCATCCAATTTTTAAAGAGTTTGTAAGGAAAGCTTTAGAAAGAGTTTTAATTCATGTATCCTGAGCTCTTTAGAATTGGAGACTTTGTTATATCTTCTTATGGGGTAATGATTGCTCTTGCCTTTTTTGTGGCTACTTATCTTTCGGAAAAAGAATGGATAAGAAAAGGTCTTGATAGGAAAGTTTTTAATAATGTATTCATTTTAGCTCTTGTTGGAGCTATTTTAGGTTCAAAACTTTTTTTTATTTTTGAGAATATACCTTTTAGAGATTTTATTTCAAATCCAATCAAATATCTCTTACAACGAGGTGGTTTTACCTATTATGGTGGTTTTTTGTTTGCTTTTTTCTTAATACTTATTTATTTTTTCTCAATAAGGCATCCTATTTTAAAAGCAGCTGATGCAGTTTCACCATCTCTTGCTATAGGGTATGTGATCGGAAGAATAGGTTGTTTTTTTGTTGGAGATGATTACGGTAAGCCAAGTAATTTACCATGGGCTTTAGCTTTCCCAAAGGGGACTCCACCAACTTACGTTGGGGCCATGAAAGAATACTTTCCCTACCTAAAGATTGAAGGTCCAGACGATATGCTTGTTAGGGTTCATCCAACTCAAATTTATGAAATTTTAATGATGCTTCTTGTATTTATAGTCCTTTTTAGGCTGAAGGATAAATTAAAAGAGGGGAAATTATTTTCTTTATATTTAATTCTTTCAAGTATAGAAAGGTTTTTAGTTGAATTTTTAAGGATAACAACCCCATCCCCTATTCCTTTCCTTTCAGTTGCACAGATAATTTCAATTTTTATTTTTACTTTAGGAGTCCTTATATGGAAATTGAAGAAATAGTAAATACTTTAAAAAAGAATAAGTTATTTAAGGGGTTATCAGAAGAGACCATAAAAGATATAGCACCTTATATAAGTGTTAGAGAGTTTAAAAAAGGTAGGATTATATTCTTTGAAGGGGATACGGGAAGGTTTTTGTTTTTAATTAAAAGGGGTAAATTAGAGATTTTAAAGAAAAATAACAAAGGAGAGGAAGTACAAATTGCCTTGTTTGGTCCGGGAGATTTTATAGGTGAAATGGCTCTCATAGAGGAAAGTGTAAGAAGTGCTACCTGTAGAGCGGTTGAGGATTCAGAGGTGTTACTCTTTTCACATCGCGCTTTTTTTGATCTTATTGAATCAAAACCAAAGGCAGCCTGTAAACTTTTACTTGAGATTGCTAAAGTTTTGTCAAAGAGATTAAGGGATTTGTAATTTTTCTTTAAAATAAAATTTTGTTAACAGAATAGTTATAAGGATATATAAAAAGAAAAATTTGATTTCCATATCGTAAATAGCATTTAACCAGTAATAATCAAAAAAAAGTTGAAAAATTATTGAAATCCAACCTGTAATAAGCCCTATTATTAGGAATATTTCTCTTTCATTAGTTTTTCTAAAAATATCTAAGAGAAATCTAAATATTTTATAAAGAAAGACTATAAATACGATAAAACCGAGTATTCCAAGTTCAACAAGAAAGTTTAGAAACGCATTATGTGCATGCAGGTGAATTTGAGAGAAATCCGTAAAGGCAAACTGTCCACTTCCCAAACCTTTTATAGGGTTATTAATAAAAATTTTGATAGCCTCTTTCCAAAATATTGTTCTGATTAATATACTTATTTCCCTCCTACCCCAAAGTATAGATTCAAATCTTAAATAAATAGAAGGTGAAATTAATTTGATTATAAATAAAAATATTGCAAAAAGTATTATTGTTAAAATTGTATAAAATATTAGAATTTTTGCTTTTCCCTTTTTTAAAAGATAAAAGAAACAGAAAAAATAAATTGATAGAAATAATGAAAGATAACCGGCTCTAGAAAAGGTTAAGAAAATTGTGAAAACAGCAGAAAAAAGTATAAAAATTAGAGAATATTTTAAAAGTCTACTTTCACTGTATAAAATAAAGCTTAATATCATTATAAGAGCAAGATTTATAAATGCTGAATAACTGTTACTGTGATAAAAAACACCTTTTACTCTTAAGCTCCAATAATATTCACCTATTTCTACTTTCCAGAATCTTGCGATTATTGAATCAGGAAGGAAATATTGGAAAAAGGATATTAAAAAATTAAAAACCAAAAAAATTAAAAGTGATAAAAGGAGAAGGTTTAAATCTTTTTTTTCTTTAAAGTAAAGAAAACCAATAAAGTAATAGAAAGAGTTTATTAAAAACATAAAGGAGTTTAAAAAAGCATAATCTTTCTTTAATGACCAAAGAATTGATAGAAAGTTTAAAGAAGATAAAATGATCAGAAAATTAAAAAAAGGCACTTTTTCTTTCAATTTGTTACCACTTAAGAAATAAAGAAAAAGAAAAAATATAAATATTAATACAAAAAGATTAAACATTTTGAAGGGTAAGACTATATTTGAAAGAGCCGGTTTTAAGTGTAAAGGCGAAACAATGTAATTAAAATTTATAGATAACTTTAAAATTAAGGATAGTGGTAGAAAAATTATAACATTTCTAAAAAAATTTCCTATAGGAAGTATTAAAAGAAAAGATAAAAAAATAAATACTTTTCCAACTAAAATTAAAGAAATATTCGTTTCTAAGAGAAGGTAACCAAAAAGAAGAAAAAATAGAACAAAGGTTGTGAAATAAAAAATAAAGATTTTATTTACTTTTACCTTTAGGGCTTCTAACATTTTTTAATTATAAAATACTTTGTAAAACTTTTCATAAAATTCCTAAAATTTTATTAATGAAAATTCTTTTTATAACTTCTCAAGTTTTATTTCCACCCTTTTCTGGTCTCAGAAAGAAAATTTTTCTTTTTACAAATGAATTAAAAAAGTGTGGATATAAACTTTACCTTTACTCTTTTGTTAATTTTGATATTAAAGATAACCAAATCTTTGAGGAGGCTCAATTTGCTCCTTTTTTATCTAAATTATCTTTTTTAAAAAATCTTATATTTTCTTTTTTTAAAAATCCTTTTGAAATAGTGTTTTACATAAATAAGAAAGCTTTTATAAATCTAAAAGTTTTTGTTGAAAGAATAAAGCCTGATTTGATTTTTATTGATTATTTAAGAATCGCTCACGTTTTTCCTTATGTAAAAAGAAATAAAACTATCTTAAATATGGATGATCCTCAGTCCTTAAAGTATATGAATATGAAAAAATTTATAAAAGATATAGAAAATCCTTTTGGTGAAGCTATTTATAGTATACCTTCCATAATTAGAGGAATTTTAAAAATTCATTTCATTAAAAGTTTTCTGTTGTCCTACGAGATAAAAATGATGAGAAAATATGAAAAGTATTGGTCAAAATTTTTTGATTTTGTTTTAACAAACTCAGAAAAAGATAAAAAATATCTTGAAAAAAACGGTATAAAAAATGTGATTCTTTTCCCACCTACCGTTAAAATTGAAGAGGAATTAAAAATAGATAAAAAGGAAAATTACCTGCTTTTTGTTGGCAAGATGGATTATGCTCCAAATCCAGATGCTGTTTTTTATTTTGTTAAAAAAATTTTTCCCTACGTAAGAGAAAAATTTCCTGAAATTGAATTTTGGATTGTGGGTTCAAATGTTAGGGAAGATCTAAAAGGCATTCTAGGTAAAGAAAAAAATGTGAAAGTTTGGGGAGCAGTTGATGATCTTGAGACTTTTTATAAAAGAGCAATTATTTTTGTCTCACCTTTGAGATTTGGAACAGGAATAAAGGTAAAATTACTTGAAGCTATGCAGTTTGGGGCTCCTATTGTTACAACTCCTAAGGGAGCTGAGGGAATAGGTGTTGAGGATGGAAAGCATTTGTTAATTGCAAAAGATGAAAAAGATTTTGCAAGGAAAATTATTAGACTTTTGGAAGATAAAAAACTCAGTAGAGTGTTAGTAATTAATGCTTTTAACTTTGTGAAAGAAAACTATGAGATATCAAGGGTGACTAAAAAGTTACTTGAAAAAATCTTAGTATAATTCTCATAATTTTTAAAAAGGAGGGAAAATGAAAAAATTTAATGGAATAAAAGTAAAATATTATGGCCATGCGGCCTTTAGATTTATATCTCCTTTTGGGAAAGTAATATTTGTTGATCCATGGCTAAATAATCCTGTTTCAACTACAAAAGATTACGATAAAGCTGATATAATACTCTTAACACATGCTCATGGTGATCATATTGGAGATACTATAGAAATTGCCAAAAAAACTAATGCAAAAGTTTATTCTATACACGAGATTTATGTATATCTCCAATCAAAGGGAATTAAAAATTCAATAGGAATGAATATAGGTGGACATGTTAAGGATGGAGATATAGAGATAATTCAAACTGAGGCAACTCATTCCTCATCAATTCAGGAAGGAGACAAAATAATACCAGGTGGAGATCCTACAGGGTTTGTTATTAAATTTGAAAATAACTTTACTGTATACCATGCTGGAGATACTGGAGTTTTTTCAGGAATGGAAATAATTGGAAAGCTATATAAACCAGATCTTGCGCTTTTACCCATAGGATCTCATTATACCATGGGTCCTCTTGAAGCAAGTTATGCATGTAAGCTTTTAAAACCAAAGTTTGTGATTCCAATGCATTATGGAACCTTTCCAATACTAACAGGAACTCCTGATGAATTTAAAAATCAACTTGATCCATCATTAAATATAGAAGTTATAATTTTAAAGCCAGGTGAGGAGATTGAGTAACATTTAAATTTTCACTATAATTCCATAGGGTATTTTTTTTCTTAAGATAACTATATTTTTTCCTTCAAAGTAGTACAAAGAAAAAAGTGCACAAAATAAAGCATCGAGTTCATTATGGTTTTTAATCATTTCTATGTTCATAAATTTATATTTCAATCTTTTTAAAATTTTTTTAAATTCTTCTTTATTTTTTTTATAGTTACCTTCAAACCCATTTGCTCTGATTGATGCTGTTGGGTGTGTTTCAAGAACTTTTGTTATATTCTTCAATTTACTGTATAAATACCTTCCCTTTTTAGAAAGTCCCATCATACTTTTTACATAGAAGGGAAGTACACCTACATTTTTAATTTTTCTTTTTTTTAAGTATTTTCTTAAAATTTTATCTTCTTTTCTATCGACAAATTCTTTCCATTTTAAAGGCGCATCTATAGAAAGAAAGACTGGTTTATACTTTTTAACTAAATCAATAATTTCCTTATCCGAAACTTTTCTTTTTAATAAAATTATCTTTGGTTTTCTCTTATTTTCTATAAAACAGATTGCTTTATTTTTATCCCTTATTGATAAATCAATTCCTCCAAATATCACTCATGAAAAAGTCTTTTTAATTTAACAATTGGCTTAAGACCGCTGAATTCAAATTCCTTTTTTATATTTTCAGTGAATAAAAGATTAATATCCCATAAATTAGGTTTTTCTATTAAAAATTCTTCTTCATCAACATCCTCCATAAATATATTAAAATCTAACAAAATTTTTTCCTCTCCGGTTAATTCGTAATTTTCCTCATAAAACAAGCTGTGAGGATTTTGACTTTCAAAAAGTGGATCAAAAAGTTTGTTAATTTTCCTCTTTTCACCTAAATTGTTAATAAATTCTCCCCCATATTCAAAGGGTGTTGAAATAAAAATATAATCCATTTTTATTTCACTTTTTGGTTTTAATGAATTTATGTAAAAGACTTTTGTGTTTTCCATAAGATACAAAAACTCTTTGTCAAGAATGTCAAAATAGGGCTCAACTCTATAAAGTATTAAACACTTTATTTCTTTGTTTTTTAATTTATTTTTAATTTCTTTTAAACTTTTAAAGTGGAAGCCTTTAAAAATTCTTAAGAATCCTTCTGTATTATAAGCACTTCTTAAGTTTAAAATTTTACCGTTCTCATGATACTTTGATAAGAAATATAAAAGTAGCTGTATTTTTGGTTCTAACATATCATTAAAAATAACTATAAAATTTTTGTAATTTTTTATCTTTTCAAAAATTATCTCCGATTCTTTTAAAACAATTTTTCTCTCTCTTAAATGTTCTTCAAAAAAATATTCATTAATAAGTTTAAAATCTTTAATTTCGGGTAATTTACCTTTTTCCTTTAAGAAGAGAAATATAAGATCAAGGA
The DNA here is from genome assembly GCA_039630575.1 of Caldifarciminales bacterium. Classification (GTDB taxonomy): domain Bacteria; phylum Hydrothermota; class Hydrothermia; order Hydrothermales; family JAJRUZ01; genus JBCNVI01. Next base: position 39,884 of record JBCNUW010000007.1, on the reverse strand, counting down.
TAAGTTCATAAGATATTTTTAATGTCAATTTTAAATAAAAGTCTGAATTTTTAAAGAACCTGTCCTCAAAACCAGTTATGACAGTAAAGAAATTCTCTTTTTTAGCTACATTTTCAAGAAAAGCCCCTTTAAACCTTTTTAACCTTTTACCTTCTTTCATTATTCTAAAAAGTTCAAATCCGATTACAGGGTGTGAGTAGTCTATTAGTGTAAAATATAAAAGAGAAAAGGAATTTTCAAAATCATTATAGTTTAACTCTGAAATTATATTCTCTGATCCACCGTATATTTTACCTGGCAAAGCAGCTACATTCTTGATATTCTCTTTAATTATAAAATTTTTAATCTTTTTCAAAATTTCGTCTACTTCACGAGGAGAAATTAAAAAGGCAATTTCATCGCTATCATATTCATCAAGAACTTTTTTAAGTTTCTCTTTAGCTTCCTCTGATGTATATCCTTTAAAAATCCTTTTACTGTTTGATATGAAATCCTTTCCATAAAATATTCTGTCACAAAAAACAGTTGGATTTTCAAAATCATCTTTTGCAATTACCTTGTAAATTTTGTCTGGTTTCTTTTTAAATCCAGATTTTAAAACTTTTTCTCTGCGCTCCTTTTTAACCCAAAATTTGAGCTCACAACCTGTTGAACAAAGAAAACAGGAGCTTTCAATTTCTTTAAGATCCCATGGTCTTGGTCCGTATCTATAATCTTTATCATCTAGAATTGCTCCTACAGGGCATAAATGAGTTAAATAACCTAAAAAGGGTACATCATCTGTAAGTTCTAAATCAAAGGGGCCTACAAAACTTTCTTTTCCTCTTTTAAAAGATAGCCACTTATCAGAATAAAGCTCCTCCCTACAGAAATTAGAGCACCTATAACATAGAATACATCTTGTTTGATAAAACCTTAAAAGTCCACTAAACTTTTGCTTTTTTGGTAAGATTTTATTTAAATCAGTCTCTTTTAAAGCTCTTCCAAACTTATAGGTGAAATCTTGTAAATCGCATCTTCCTCCTTTTTCGCATAGTGGACAGTCTATTGGATGATGTATAAGCATTAATTCAAGTATGTTAGCTCTTGCCTCTTTTGATTTTTCAGAATCAGGTAATATTTTAATTCCTTCTTGAGGATAATTTGAGCAAGCCGTTACAAGAAACCTCTTGCCTTTAAGTTCTACTTCTACAATACAGACTCTACAGGAAGCTGTTATTCTTATGTTTGGGTGAAAGCAGTAAAAGGGTACTTCATATCCATTTTCTCTTAAAATTTCTAATAGTGTTTTGTTTGGATCAACTTCATATTCACTGTTGTTTATAAAAATTTTCATTTTTTGTATTTTAACTTCTTTAACTGTATAATTACAAGATGTTTAAGATTTTAGGGTACCTTAAACATATATTTTATTTTTATCTTTATCCTTCTGAATCAGAGAAAAAGGTTTTATACCTTTTAATTTTCATTATAATTTTGGGTGATTTTGGGAAAAAGTTTTTACTTAAAAGTAAGTTTGATTCTGAAAAAACAAAAATCGAAAAAATTGATTTTAACTTAGCAGATTTTGAAGATTTAGTGAATGTGCCATCTATCGGTCCAAGATTAGCAGCCAGAATAATTGAGTTTAGAAGTCAAAAGGGTGAGATAAAAACTCCAGAGGAATTACTTGAGATAAAGGGTATAGGGGAGAAAAAACTTGATATTATAAAAAAATATTTTAAATTTCCTTCAGATTAATTACTTACAACACTCTACAAAACTTTTAAACAGGTTAAAAAATATTTCATTTTCCTCAAATAAATGTTCAGGATGAAACTGAACCCCGATAAAAAACGGGTGTTTTTCGCTTTCAATTGCTTCTACTATCTCATCTTTTGCCTTTGCTGAGATCTTTAACTCTTCACCTAATTTCCTTATTGCCTGATGATGAAAACTGTTTACCATTAACTCTTCTTTACCGAATATTTCGTAAAGTTGACTTTTTTTATCTATAATTATTGAATGAGTAAGTTTATTGTATGGAGCTGATTGTTTATGTTCGATGTAAGATTCTATATCTTGAATTAAGGTTCCACCCATCGACACGTTCATAACTTGTAAACCCCTGCATATTCCAAGGATTGGTTTTTTATTTTCAAAACATTTTTTAACTATCTCTATTTCGAACTTGTCTCTCTCAGGAATTACTTTTTCAGTTTTCCTTGGTTCTTCACCGTAAAACATTGGATGAACATCTCCTCCACCTGATAATAAAAACCCATCAAATAAATCAAAAAATTCATCTTTCCTAATCTCTAGGTCTATATAGGGAATAACTAATGGAATACCTCCTACTCTTTTGATTGCTTCAATATATTTCATATTTATTTTGTAATTATTTGATTTATATGAGAATGAAGGGGTAATTCCGATTATTGGTGTTTGTCTAATTTTTTTTATTTTTGGCTACTTGTTTATTTTATTCTTCTATTTCAATTTTAATTTCTTTTGGTTTTACTTTCTCACTTTTAGGAACTTCAATTTTTAAAACACCATCCTTGTAAGTGGCTTTTGCTTTTTCAGGTTGAACCTCTTTGGGAAAAGGAATGTATCTTTGGAATTTTCCATAACTTCTTTCGATTCTATGATAGGTTTTCCCCTTTTCTTCTCTCTCTTTTTTTCTTTCTCCAGAAATCGTGATTCCATCTTCATCTATAGTGATTTTAATTTCGTCCTTTTTCATACCGGGAATTTCAGCAGAAATTATAAAGGAATCTTCAGTTTCTTCAAGATCACAAGCTGGAACAAAAGTTTCAGTCTCGCCAAGTAAATATCCCCTTCTTCCAAAAAATGAATCAAAAAGTTTATCAATTTCATCCCTTAATGATGATATCTCTTTAAAAGGATCCCATTTGATTATTTCTTTCATTTTCATACTAATTGAAAATAGGGAATAGAACCCATTAATTTTTTGTCAGAAAGTGTGTTATAATAATACATTTTTTTTTAGGGTTTTTCAAGATTAAGAAAAATTAAGAACAATTTTTTTTTGAATATATCAACTTTATTTATTAAAACCTTCGCGTAATCTCCTAAAGATATTTTTTTCCCTTTTTTAAGATGAATTTTCTTGTTTTCAAGATCAAATCTTGCTTTGAAAGGTAAAAGGTTTTTTTCAACAAAGCCCTCAAAATAAAATTCAGGGATATACACAAAAAAACCGTTGCTTTTTATTTCTGTTATAATTCCCTTTGTACTCTTTCCAATATTATTTTTTAAATGTTCAAGTATTTTCATATCAACAATATCCCACTCTGCTTTTTGTGCAACTCTCTCTGTTTCTGATGCTCTTTCTGCTATTTCCCAGAGTTTTTCTTCATGTGGGTATTTATCTATCATATTTTTATTAATTATGTTCAAAAGGTTATGATTTGTCAGATCAGCTAATCTTCTTATTGGAGATGTAAAATGAGTATAAAAGGGTAGTTTAAGGCCAAAGTGTCCTATGTTTTTTAGAGAATACCTTGCCTGTTTCATTGCCTTTAAGATCTTTTTAATTACTATTATTTCTTCCTTATTTCCTTTTACAGCATCTATTATATCAAGGATACTTCTTATGTCAAATTCTTCTTTTTCAAATATTTTTTTATATTTTTCATCTTTTAATATGGTGCTTAAGCTTTTTTTCAAATCTAAAAGTTTTTTTCTATCAGGGCTTTCGTGAATTCTATAGATGAGTGGTAATTTTTTTTGGTGGAAAAATTTTGCAACGGCTAGATTTGCCATTATCATGCATTCTTCAATTAATGAATGTGTAAACACCGCCCTTTCAAGACGTACGAGTTTGACTTTTCCATCTTCATCAAAAAGTATTTCTGGTTCAGGAACATCAAAATCAAGAGATAGTCTTTTTCTTCTTTTTTCTTTTAGTAATTTTGATATTTCTTCAGCTGTTTTCAAAGAATTTAAAATTTCCTTATCTAAAATTTTTATTTTTCCTTCCAGTATATCTTGAGCTTCTTCGTAATTAAATCTTTTTTTAGATTTTATTATTGAATCGTAAAAATTAAATTTTTTCACCCTTCCTTTCTTATCAAGTAAAATATGAACAGTTTTACAAAGCCTAATTTTCCCAGGTTGAAGAGAACAGAATTTCTCAGAAAGTTCTCTCGGTAGCATATGTATAACCCTGTTTAAAAGATAATAACTTGTGCCTCTTTCAAAAGCTTCATTAAAAAGTTTTGATTCAAGTGGAACGAAAAAAGATACGTCTGCTATATGAACAAATAGTTCGTATCCGTCCCTGTATTTTACAGCACTTATTGCGTCATCAAAATCTTTAGCATTGTATGGATCAATAGTAAAAGTTTGCAAATTTCTTAAGTCTTTTCGTTTTTTTATTTCTTCCCTTATAAGTTTTTTAATTTTATTTTCATCAAGGAAATTTTTTTCGTATTCTTCAGGTAAGTTATACAGATTTTTTACTAAATTGAATGCTGTCTCACTCTCTTCAGGTTTACCAATATCTTTTATTTTTTTAGCTGTTCCTTTTTCGGTGAGAACAAATGTTACTTTATTTCCTGATGGTATTTCTTTTACATTTTCGATAGGAATAATTTTCGTAGGAATTGTCTCATCGTCTGGTTCAATAAAAGTATCTTTATACTTTTTCCAAAGTGTCCCAGAGTATCTTTTTTCAGCCCTCTTTACTACTTCTAAAACTTTTCCCTCGGGTCTTTCTTTTAAAGATTTTGTAATTACTACCTTTACGATATCTCCATCTTTAGCTCCGCCTAAGTTATTTTTTGGTATAAATATATCCTTTCCTTCTTTAACAATGAGAAATCCATAACCCTTTTTTTTAACTTCAAGTTTGCCTTCGAGAATTTTTTTCATTACTTATTTTATAATTTAAAATATGAAAAAAGCACTAATTTCAGTTTACGATAAATCGAAAATAGAATTAATTTCAAAGTTTCTTATAGAAAGGAAATTTGAAGTTTATGCCACATCTGGAACAAAAAAGTATCTTGAAGAAAAGGGTATAATTGTTAAAGGTCTTGATGATCTTGGTATTGATACAGAGGGTATTGCTCAAGGAAGAATTAAAACACTTCATCCTTTAATTTTACAAAAAATACTTGATAAAAAGGAAGAGGTTTTTGAAGTTGTTATAGTTAATTTTTATCCCTTTTATGAAAAGTTAAAAGAGTTAAAATCAGAGGATGAAATTTATGAGTTTATTGACATTGGAGGTGTGAATTTGGTAAGGGCTGCATGTAAAAATATACAAAGAGTAATCCCTATAGTTGATCCTTCTGATTATGAGTTATTTATTGAAAAATATGAGAAAGGTATCACATTAAATGATAGGTTTTTCTTTGCCTCTAAAGCCTTTGAATACATAACTTTTTATGATGCTACCATCTCTGAATTCTTTAGAAGTAAAGTAGGTGTGATTCCTGAATATTTATCTTTAGCTGGAAAGAAAATTTACGAATTGCGTTATGGTGAGAATCCACAGCAAATTGGAGTTGTTTTTGGTAAAGAATCCATTGAACCACTTCAGGGTAAAAGACTTTCCTACAACAATTTACTTGATTTGGAAACTGCCTTTTTATGTGTTTCAGAATTTGAAGAACCCACCTGTGTTATTGTAAAACATTCCTCACCTTGTGCTGTTGCCTGTGGTGAATCTCCTGATGAAGCCTTTGAAAGGGCTTATCTTTCTGATCCTGAGTCTTCTTTTGGTGGTGTTTTAGCATTTAACACTCCTGTTGATAAAATTACCTGTGAGAGAATTTTATCAAGTTTCTTTGAGATGGTTGTTGCACCCTCTTTTGAGGAAGGTGTTTTGGATATGTTTAAGGATAAAAAAAATTTAAGAGTCATAGATTCAAGTAAACTTTATGTTCCTGATTATGAAATAAAAAGTGTTTTTTCTTTTATTCTTTATCAGAATAGGATGAAAGGTACAATTCCACCTGATAAATGGGAATTAAAAACGATAAAAAAAGCTTCTGAATCTGAATTGGAGGATTTATTTTTTGCACTAAAGGTTGTTAAATATGTTAAATCAAATGCTATATGTGTAGCTAAAGCAAAAAGAACTTTAGGTATTGGTTCTGGACAGCCTTCAAGGGTAAGAGCATTAGAGATTGCCATTTCAAAGGCAAAGTCCTTTGGACTTTCTACAGTTGGGGCAGTATTAGCATCCGATGGTTTTTTTCCATTTAGAGACTCAATTGATAAGGCTTACGAGGAGGGTATTGTTGCAATCGTTTCTCCTTCAGGTTCTATAAGAGACGAAGAGATAATTAAAGCTGCTGAGGAAAACGATATTGCACTTTATTTTATTAAAGAAAGGTATTTTAGACATTAAATTAGAAAAGGTTGTTTATCCTCCTCTTTACGTTAATACCTATGTTATCTTTGATAAAGAAGGAAATTCCATAATTGTTGATCCAGGTGGTGATTTTGAGCCTGTTAAAGCAATTTTAAAGAAAAATAATATAAAATTAAAAGCAATTTTGGTAACTCATTCTCACTTTGATCATGTTCTTGGAATACCTTATATAGAAGATATAGACTCAATCCCTTTATATGTCCCTTACGGTGATAAGAATCTTTATTATTCAGCAAGAGAATTCACAAAAAATTATTTGGGTTTTGATCCAGGTGAGTTTAAAGAACCCGATTTTTGGGTCAAAGGTGGAGAAAAAGTAAGTTTTGGTAGATTGAAGGTTAGTTTTCATAGTGTACCGGGTCACACACCAGGACATATGGTTTATGTAGTTGATAATAAAATTTTTACTGGTGACCTTATATTTTCTGGAAGTATTGGAAGAACTGATTTTCCAGAAAGTAATTTTGAAGATATGAAAAGGTCTATTTTATATGTTATAGATAATTTTACAGATGATTTTGAAATTTATCCTGGGCATGGACCTAAAACAACTATAGGTATAGAAAAAAGGCAAAATTACTTTATAATTCAAATTATAAAGGAATTTTCAATATAACTTTTTGATAGCAAAAAAAGTTTCTTACTTTTTTCTATTATTTTATCCTTATCTTTAATATTAGGATCTTTTAAGAGAAATCCTGTAACCTTTGCTCTTACAAAAGCTCTGTAGGATAAATAAAAGTAATAAAGGGGTCTTATTTCGTCAAAATTCTCACCAGTTTTAATAATCCATCCTTTCATAAACTCATCTCCGAGCTCACTTTTCCCCACACTGTCTAATTCCATTTTTAAAAATACTGCGTCAAGAAGAATATCTCCAAATCTAAATCTCTCATTAAACTCTATACAATCTATTATTCTTATTTTGTTTTCAAAAAAAGTAACATGCTCAAGTCTTATATCTCCGTGACAGTCTTTAATTTTCCCCTCTTTTACCCTCTTTAGCATTAAATCATAATATTTTTCATAGAATTTTTCTGTTTTTTCCTTCATAAACTGAAAATCTTTTTTTGTAAGTATATATTCTTCAAAATCTTTTGTTTGTTCAAAGTTTTCATCTGTATTTACTTTAAAATTTTCTGGTGTCCCAAATTCACTTATCCTTTCATCACTTTGAGCTTTAAGATGAAATTCACCAAGAAATTCTCCTACTTTGAATATTTCTTCCTTTTTAATTAAATTCTTTTCAACTTTATAAGATAAAAGAGTATCATCGGGAATTTTTTTCATCTTTACAAGGTATTCTATTTCTTTTCCTCTATTGAAAAAAAGTTTATCATTTTCTTCTCCGATATATACAGTTCCAAGGTATATTCCCTCAGCCATTCTTCTGTTTAGCTCTATTTCTTTTTCGCAGAAATATTTTCTTTTTGAAAGGGTTGTATAATCAAGAAATCCAAAGTTTACTGGTTTTTTCATTTTATAGGCAAATTTAGATGTTAGAAAAACTATTGATATGTGAGTTTCTATTCTTTTTACATAATCTGTCTTTTCCTCATAGCTTTTTGGATTTTCAAGAAATTCTATAATTCTATTCATTTTCTATGTAAAAAGCCCAAGATTCCATAATTTTTAAAAATTTCAGTTTCCATTTTTTTGGTTCATAAATTCCAATATCAATGAAATAAGTTTTTCCGTTTTTTTCAAAAACTAAAGATTCAAATCCACCACCAATTTTTAAACTGAAGTTTCCCCAAGCTCCTGTGACGTATAAAGCCTTTTTATTGTCTAAATTTAAGTATTTATAATTTACAAAATTTGTTAAAACTGAGTCACCAGCATATACTGTTTTTGCTATTTTGTTCCTCAATTCGACTACCTTTTCTGGAACTAAATGAACCTTTGAATTTATTTTCCAAAACATAACAAATCTATCTGGATAGTTTGTATTAAAAATTATATAATCTTCCCCTTCCTTAAACAATCTGTAGCCTTTTGGTACCTTAATTTTAAGTCCAATTTTTTTAAATACCCTTTCGGAAAATTCCTTTCTTTCTCCAGGAAAATATGCAATTTTTCTAAGATCAGCTATAATCTTATCGTAAAACGTATTAAAAATTAAATCCCCCTTTTTTGAAATAATATTTAAAATTTCCTCTTCTTTTTCGCCATATATTCCAACTATAAATGATCCTCTTAAAAATGGATCATTCCTAAAATATATTCCACTTTCTTTTATATCTTTAAAAATCTCTTTGAATAATTTAAAATTATCGGAGGATGGAGTTGAAACTATTATGTAATGTTTGTATAAAAATTTATCTTTTTTTTCAAGTGAGTCTATATCAAAAACATTTAAAATTTTTTCTTCTCTTGGAGTAAATTGTATAATTTCAAGATTTTTTTTGATTAGATCTTTTGCCCTTGTTAAATTTCCTGAGGAAAGTATTATGGTGTTATATTCACCTTTAAAATATATGGAATTTTCATAAATACAATTTAAAAGTAAAATAAAAGAGAGTAAAATTTTTTTCAATAGATTTCTTCTTTTTTTATTGATTCATAAGAATCATCCTGAGTAAAACTTCTTGGTATTACTGTTTCATCTATTTCGTTTAAGTTGTAGTATTCATCGGAGACTCTTATTAGTTCAAGGGAAGTAGCTCCTTTCATAGGTCCAATTGTTATTACTCTACAGCCAACTCTATTTAGTTCTTCTACAAGTGGAACAAAGTCTCCATCACCAGTTACAAGTATAATAGTGTCTAAGTACTTTGATGCTTTAATAATCTCAAGACATATTTCAAGATCCATGTTTGCTTTTAAAGATCCGTCAGGTAAGTATTTTATTAATTTCGTTACAACCCTATAGCCCATAAGTGCTAGGGCATCTATTAGTCTTTTTCTATGTTGATCTTCTGGATTATATGGAACAAAGCAGACAGCCTTAAAGGGTTCTCCGTATTTATTTTTTATAAATTCAAGTAATTTATCATACCTTACATTTTGGTTAAACTTCTCAAATGTTGCTTGTAAGTTTTGAACATCAATATAGATACCAAATTTTTTATTCATATAATTCTCCTTTCTTTTTAATTATATTTTTTGCTTTTTCCCATAACTTATCCATCTCTTTTATATTTAGTTTATGGAATTTTTTCCCTTTTTTCTCCGATATTAAGATCATTTCATTAAACCTTCTTATAAACTTTTCATTTACTTTATATAAGGCAATTTCTGCAGAAATTCCAAGATGCCTTCCAATATTTGTTATTACAAAGAGAATGTCTCCCAATTCTTCCTCAATTTCCTCCCTTTTATTTTTTTTAATTGCTTTTTTAAATTCATCTATTTCTTCTTTTAGTTTTTCTATAACATCTATAACATTTTCCCAGTCAAAGCCCATCCTTCCTGCCCTTTTGGATAATTTTTCTGCTAAAAGTAAAGAAGGAAAGACCTTATCCTCAATCTTAAGTCCCTTTTCATTTTTATCTAGTTCCCATTTCTTTAGAAACTCTTTTTCAGTAAGTTTTTCATCTCCAAAAACATGAGGATGTTTTTTAATCATCTTATCTATAACGTTTTGTATAACTTTTTCTTTTTTTTCAATTTTCTCTCTCTCAAGAGCATCAAGCATCATAAAAATTGTTAAAATTAGATCGCCCATTTCTTCTTTTATTTTATCCTTATCATCAAAGTTTATCGCACTTATAAGTTCATAACACTCCTCTAAAAGTTCCCTTTTGTAACTAAAAAGTGTTTGCCTTTTATCCCACGGACAGTTTTCTCTTAAAATTTCCACAAGTTTAGATAGTTTCTTGTAAGGATTTTTTTCTTTTAGAATTATTTCTCTAAAATTTTTCTTCATCACTCAACCGCTATCTTTCCTACAACTTTCTTTTGGTTTCTGTCTTTTTTCCCTCTAAGGAGTATAAAGTAAACTCCTTTAGAAACTCTGTTTCCATATCCATCCCTTAAATTCCAAGTTACTTTATGTTTACCCTTTAGGTTTAAGGGGTTTCCATCGTCATCAGTAATAAATTTCTTTATTATTTTTCCTGATATGGTAAAAATGCTTATTTCCATTACATCCGAATCTTTCGTCAGTTCATAAAAAATTACTGTTTTTCCATTTCTTGCAGGATTAGGATAGTTTCCATAATATATTAAATCAAAAGGAAGAGATACTTCAACTTTTAAATTCTTTTCACTCTTTATACCCATATTATTAAAAGCCACAATTTTGAGTTGATATGTTCCTTCTTTAAACGGTCCTTCTTTTAGATTTATTATAGTCTTTTTTTCTCCCTTAATTATTGAATTTTCATAGTTAAGGGGCTTTCCATTAAGGATAATTTCAGGTTTTTTAAAAATCAAATCAATACCTGAAGTATCCTTTAATATGATCTTTAAGTTTAAATACTTTGATATTGTAAACCTATCATCATCAATTTTTCTGTCTCTAATATATACTTCAATTTCAGGTCCCTTTTTGTCTATTAAATTAAAAAGTGCTATCTCTCCGATTTCTTGTAAGTGAAATTCAATTTTTTTATTTGTTGAATCGTACATACTTTCTATCCTATGCCAAAGAGAGTCTCTATCAGTTTTTAACATAACGTCCTTTTTTTCTGTAACATTTTCAAAGTAAAATTTGCCAACTGTGTCAGTTGTTCTTTTTTCATTTATTACGAGTATTTTTAAAGTTGAATCATTTATACTTTTGTCTTGTGTTCTCTTTAATTCGTATATGGATAAACTTTTGGAGGGATAAAATTCGCTAATAAATGTCATGTTATTAAAATTGTATTGAGCCTTATATCCAAGTGTATCAACATACATGTAAGGATTTAGTATTATACCAGAATCTTCGTTGTTTAATTCGTTTTGTTCTTTTATATTATTTTTGATATCTAAGTTTAAATATAAGTAATAGTAGCTTGTGCAGGGAACAGGAATTTTCAAAATTTTTGTTTCTTGAGATTTTAAACAATCTACAAAGAAGGTGTCACTTTTTAAAATTTTGCCTCCTTTTGTTTTAATTTCGCAAAACACATAGAAACTATCTGCGTCTCTCGCTCCAGCGTTTGTATAAGAAAGATTTATTTCTGGAAATTTTTCACCGGGTGTTATACAGGTTAAGGTATTTCTAAAAAATAAGTCAGCATAAATTTTATTTTCTATATAAAAAGTATCGGAAAAATGGCTATTAAAAAATGTATCTACGGCTATAAGAGCATAATGAAAGTATCTTTTACCTGGTTCGTAATTAAATGGAGGTAAAGTAATATCGGTTTTAAAGCTGTTAGGTCCTATCTTAACCATATTCACTCTTGTTAAGTTATAAGGAACAGTTGTATCGTTAAAGGTGTACCATAACTCGCAGTTTTTAAGCGAATAGGGTGCGCTTAAAACAGAATAGACTCTAAAGGTATCATCGGAATAGATATCAGGTTTAAAGTTTATTTCATCAATATTAAGCAAATTAATACTGAATTTATGATTTGATATAATTTCCTTTTTTAAATTAATATCATAGGCATAAAGATTAACAGTGACTTTTGCTCTTGTTATATTATCAGGTATTTTGAACTTTATCTTAACATTTGAATTTTCAAAAAAATTTGTGTATAGATCCTTATGAATAATATCGTCATTTAGATTTTGGTATATAACTTCCCAAGTTGAAATTCCGGATATTACCTCTGGATTTTGTACGTAAACTGTCGCACTTTCAGATGGACTATAATAATTTTTATTTGATTTCAGTTTGACTTCATGCAGTTCAGGTAATAGAATTAGGGGATCACCTAAAAGATTTGATGTTTTTAGAGTTGTTTCTGTGAATTCATCTAAAGTGGTATATCTTGAAAGGATATACATCCTTGAATAAAGTACAAGGTCACCAATTCTGTTTATACTATCTCTTAAGTATCCTATAAAAATAGATTTTGTATAGTCACTACTTATATCAAAATTTACATTTCCTGGAACTTTTCCACTTCCTGAGAGGGAGATTGAGGCTATTGCTCCTCTGTCAGGAATTAAAAGCACTTCCTCTCCAAATCCTCTTGAATCAACCATTCCAAATTCACCGGTCCAACATGAAAGGGCTGTAAAAAAGTAGTACTTTTTATAGTTTCTGGTTTCCCAAAGATCTTCCTGTCTAAAAGCTGCTTTTCCCCATATTGAGTGAAGTCCACCGTGACCAATGAAGTTAAAGATAGCACATCCATCTGATAGATAAGATATAAGGTTTTCGGGTGTTTCATTCTCATCTGGTTCAACGTAAGTCATCCCTTTTTTCATCATAGATTTTAGTAAGTTATTTATTTGAGTGTATACATCGGAAAGATGTCCGGTTTTTCTTTCTGTTCCCAAAATAAAATGTCTCCTCCATACTCCGAAAGTTTCCTCTGAATATTCCTTTATCTTTCTGAAATAAATTCTTGCTTCATTTTTACTTTGAAGTGGTATTCTCGAGACTACAATGTCAGGAAAGGGATCATTTCCAATTATGTTTGAATAGTAAAAGTCTGAGGAAAAGAATCCTGTAAATATTGCCTGTGTTTCAAATTGTCTGAAGGTTGAGGGAAATAAAAATGTGGGAATTTTATCCTCTATACTGTTTTTAAATATGTTTCTTGGATCTTTGCTTGCATCACCTACCAAAATTAGATAGTTTAATTTTGGTTCCTTTTTAATGAAAAAGTATTTTAAAAATTTTCTTATGGAATGTGGACTTTTTGTCCCATAATTAAACTGAACATAAATGTCTTTGATTGAGAAAGTTTTAACATTAAAGGAACCTCCTTTAGGAGAGGAACGGTATATTGCAAGGGATTCTGCAAATTCTTTAAAGTCAGGATGGTATATTATAACTAAATTGGCTCCCCTTTCTCTTTTTATGTCTTTCTCCATTCGGTAAAGAACAATTGATTCAGGACTAAAGATTTCTGTTGTTACGTAATACTCACTTAAGAAGCTTTCCTTCAGTCTTGCTTTTATTGAGTAATAAGTTTTACCAGCTTCTAAGTAGTTTTTTATTTCGAAGTTTGTATAATTTTTTTGATTTATGTTTATAAAATATAGAGGTTTTTCAGTGAATCCACTTATTTCAATGTTACCGTCAATTTCTTCTAAAGTAAATTTTAAACTTTTTAATTTTTTTGCATTTAATAAAAATTCACCTTCTATTTCTATGTAATTTAAATAGTTTGGTATTTTAGATTTTTCTCTTATAAAGATCAGGGAATCAGAGTTTAAAATGTGTCCTCTTATATCCTTTTCAATTGTATAAGGTTCTCTTTGTGTATAAAAGAAAGAGTCGATAAATTGTTCACCTATTTTAAGTTCTATTTTATGAAAAGGTTCTCGTCCAGTTATTTCTTCTGTATCAAAGTTTAATCTTAACTTATAATTGTTTGAGTCAATAGCAAGTGGTATACTTACCTTTAATGTTTCTAATTCGTTTTCTTTTAGGTATTTCCAAAACCAAATGTTTTCAGTATCAGAATGTGCAGGATCAAGGTCTGGAAAGTATATATCCTCCTCAAAATGGAAATTAAAATATCCCTTTTTAAATACACTTAAACTTTCATCTGGTTTAGAATTTTCTTCAGGAAGTTCTATTTTTAAATTTCTGTTAAAATAAAGAATATAAGTATTTTCAAATGAGTAAAGATCGAAATAAGAATTATTACCCTTTAATTTTCTTGCGTAAAAAATTATTTCATCTAAAGGATCAAATTTTCCATCTTTTAATCCCTTTGTAATAATAGGGATTTTTCCTTCTCTTCCAAGAAGAGTAATATAATCTACATTTATCGTGTCAATTCTTATACCCCTTGAGGAAAGCATATAACCTTTAATTGAATAAAGTCCTTCCTTTTTTGTGTAAATTAGTATAACTTCTTTTGGAATACTTATTGGTGTATCATTTTCTAAGAAATTTAAAAGATTTGTTGTTTTTGCTTTTTCTATCTGAGAAAAATTTAAAGCAATTTTTTTAAGTATGTTTCCATGAAAATCAAGTACTTTACTTTCTTTTCTGTTTGAGTTTAATTTTCCCTTTAATTCTCCAAGTGCTATTTTATAGGGTCCAAAATAGCCTTCTTTTAATATTTTTATGTTATTTTTTATTTCATCATCTATCAGAAAAATACCTATGTGAAAAAAAAGAGTTAAAATGAGATACATTTTAGAGTTTCTCCGTTTTTATCTTTAATAAAAAAAATTCCTTTTTTTGATGTTGATTTTGTTTTTCTTCCACTTAGATCAAAGATTACTTTTTTTTCTAAATCTTTTGGTAAGAGAAAAGTTATGTAATTTTTCTTTTTTGTAACATTTTGAAAGTATCTTTTTTTGAAATATATATGATTAAACTCCCTTATATTTTCCTCGAGATATTTTCTTCTATCACTTTGAAAGAACACAAAGAATTCACCTTCAGAGGTTATAAGTGGAATTGGATTTTCGTTTTTACCTACTGAACTTACAAAGATTTCTTTTTTTAATATGTTTCCCTTAAAGGTTATTGAGAATATGTCAGAGTGAGTGTTATTGCCTTTTACGTAGAATATATAAAGAGTATCTTTTAGAAAGATTAAAGATGGATTTTTAATAAAAAGTCCTTGTCCAAAATCAAGATGTACTTTCCTTTTCGATATGAGGTTATAGTCTAAAATTTTCAGATATAAGGAGTCTTTGTTTATGTATAAAAAGTATATTTCATTATTTTTGAAAGTTACAGCATAATCATGGCCTTTAGAAATTTCAAAAGGTTCAGATATATAGTTATCTTTTAATTTTCTTGCGTATAGTTTTTGACTTAAAACTTCATAGTAAAAAATTAATTTATCATTGTTATCAAGAGTTGTTATAAGTGGATTTTCAGCAATTTCCTCATCTTCTGTGATTTTTCTGTTATGCCAGTTTCCAAAGTTATCTCTTTCTGCCAAATATATACTTTCTTTATCCATGAATATTTTCCAATAAACAACGTATATTTTGTTTGAAAGGTCACAGGTTGCACTTGGGAATAAATCAAAAGAATTTGTATCCTTCGAGACATTTTCAATTGCTGGAAAATTTATATAGGTTCCAACTGAGTAGGTGTAAAAGATTTCAGTTTGCCACCAGAAAGGATAACCGCTCATACTTCTTTCTGAATTCCAAAAAATATGAATTTTAAAATTACTTGAAGAGTCGATAACAAGGGAAGGTGAACCATCGTAAGGTGGTCTACTTGCAGGTGGATCTTCAAGAATTTTAATTGGTGTATCTGTAAATGAAGTTGTTGGTGATCTAAAAATGTAATAAATGTCTGAGTTAAGATAGTGAGGATAGCACGTTAAAACGATGAAAGTCCAATTTTTTTTCTCAGCTATACTAATTCTCTTACTTTCTGTAAGGTAAAAGAAGCCTCTTACATTTGGTGAATATAAAAGTGAATCTTGTGAAAATGTTAAGAAGATAAAAAATATCATTTCTTTATTGAAAGACTTACTGCTTGAATAATTCCAAGTTCATGCAATCTGAGGGAATAAAATAAGCTGAAATTTTCAAAATTCAATCCTGCTCCAAATCTTGGTTCCTGCTCAAAGCCTGATAGTATTGAGAAAATTTCTTTTATCTTAATTTCTAATCCTGCTGAATATGTAAGCTCCACGTCGTATCTGAATTTAAAGGATGTAGAAAGAGTTAAAGGTTTAAATTTTTTCTTAAATGTTGTAAAAGAGATAATTTTTACTCTTTCCTTATCTATGCCATTTTTGTTATAAGAAATTTTAGTTTCCGAAATGTCAAGTAGTGAGAGTCCTATATAAGTCTTAAAATATTTAAAATTAAAATCCCTTTTAAAACCCAAATCAAAACCTATACCTTTCCCCTTTAAATCTTTAAATCTTTTGCTTATTAATTTGAACTGAAAGGCAAAGGGAAAATTACTTATCTTGAAAGGTAAAAGAAGAGCTTCTTCAACATTTGAAAATTCACCTTGTTTATTTTTAGGTATTGTGTCTCCCTCGGGAAGTTCCGGATATAGAGGTACTTCATCAACTTGAGCTCTTATCCATAAAATCCCTGTTTTTAATTTTTTGATTGGCAACGAAAAACCAAAGAGGTAATATTTTGCTAATAGGGCAAAATCTTTTGTTCCAAAATTTACAGATACAAAATCAGGTAAAGATGAAGGGTTTATGGATGAAAAGTTTAGATTATTTTCTGATATATCGGAAAAAGCAAGTGAAATTCCTCTTGCATCAGGTATTTCTTTTAGGAACTCTGTAGCATAGATAGAGATTAAAAGTAAAACCAACATAGTTTATTATAATTGAGTAATCTTTTTAAGTCAAAAATTTAGAGTTTCTTTTAAAGTTTTTAAAACTATTTCAGGTTCAACTGAATAGGTGCATTTATACTTTTTTTTATTGATGCATTTAGTTTTAAGAAATTTGTAACAAGGAAAACAAAAAAGGGAGGGAGTAAGTTTTATAGAGTGGTAAATTGTCTCGTTTTTTTCTGGGTCAGTTGAGGTGTATATTACTACTCCTTTAAGTCCAAACCAACTTGCAAGGTGAGTAAGGGCTGTATCGTTACCTATGTAAAAAAAGGAATTTTCAAAAACCTTAAATAGATCTTTAAAATTGTGCGAAATAAAAACTTTTATTTTCTTTTCATCGAATATTTTTTTTAGTTCAATTTCATCTGGCCCAAGAACAGCAAGTATATTAAATTTATCTTTTAATTTTTCACCTATTTCTGTAAAGAATTTCCACCTTTTAAAATTTTCGAATTTTTTTGAGCTACCAGGAAAAAGAAGAAAAAAGCCTTCTTCTTTTGGATGTGTTTTTGGGGTAAATTCTTTTATCTTCGTAATAAGTGGTTTTATAAGTTCGATGTTCCCTTGCTTTTCTTTTTTTAAAAATGGAACTGTGATGTTGTAAAACCTTAAAAAATTTTTCCCCTTTAAACCTACTCTGATTTTTGATTTTAAAAAAAGATAAATTAAGGGGTGTTTTTTGTAGGGAGCATAAAGACTGTGGGTTGATGCGTAAACTCTTTTGTTATGGAGCTTTTTGAAAACCTCAATGAAGGAAGAAGATAACTCTGTTTTTACATTTAAACCTGATGATAATATAAAATCTTCCTGAGATTTACTGAGAAGAAAAACTTTTGTTTTGTAAATTTCGGATAGAGCGAAGATAGCAGGATAGGCTAAAATAGAATTTCCAAGTCCACCATAGAGAAAATAGAAAACTTCAGATGATTCTATAATCGGTTCCCTCTTTTTTATCAAACAGTTCAATTCCTAAACTTTTTAGTCTTTCTCTTATTTTGTCAGAGAGATCAAATCTATTTTCTTTTCTTAGAGTTGATCTTACTTCAATGATAAGTTGTATAAGATCTTCAAAAATTTTTGATTCAATCTTTTTTATATCTAATTTAAATCCAAGTATTTTTGTTAGAAATATTAACAGGTTTTTTATTTCAAGGAATCTTTCATTTTTTTCCTCAAAATATTTGTTAGCAAGAGTTGATAGTTCATGAAGAAGTGAAAAAACTTTAGGGGTGTTTAAATCTTCTTCCATATAGGATTCAAACATCTTGATGTAATTCCTTATATCTGGTGAAAATTTTGGAATATCTCTCATTTCTCCACGTGATATTACATTTTTTATTCTATTCCATGCACTCTGTGCTTCATTTAAAGAGTTTTCGTCATACTCAAGTGGAGATTTATAGTGTGCTTTTAATAAAAAGTATCTTATTACATCAGGTTCATATTTTTCCAAGGCATCAAGAACTCTGAAGTATATGCCAGTTGATTTACTCATCTTTTCTCCTTTCATTCTTAAAAGTCCTGTATGAAACCAGTATCTAACGAACTGTTTACCTGTTGCACCTTCGCTTTGAGCAATTTCGTTTTCATGGTGAGGAAATATTAGGTCTTCTCCTCCCCCATGTATATCTATTGTTTCTCCGAGATGTTTCATGCTCATTGCAGAACATTCAATGTGCCATCCAGGTCTTCCCTCTCCAAAAGGAGAATAAAAGTAAGGTTCATTTTCTTTTTTCTTTTTCCATAGAGAAAAATCAAGGGGATCCTTTTTTGTAACATCAGGTTCTATTCTAGCTCCACTTTCAAGTTCTTCGATTGTTTTACCTGAGAGTTTTCCATAATCTTCAAATTCTGAAACATCATACCATATATTTCCATTAGAGTTATAGGCAAGTTTATTCTCCATTAATTTTTTTATTATTTCTGAAATTTCAGATATATGCTGAGTTGCTCTCGGGTATATACGAGCTCTTTTTAAATTCATCTTTTCACTCATTTCAAAGAATTCTCTCTCATATCTTTCGGCAATTTCTCTGTAGTCTTTTCCTTCTTTATTAGCCTTTTGAATAATTTTGTCGTCAATATCTGTTATGTTTAAAACAAATTTCACTTCATAGCCCTTATATTCAAGGAATCTTAATAAAATATCAGCAGCAAGAAATGCTCTTAAGTGTCCTAAATGTGGAGAATCTTGAACTGTCATTCCACAGAAATAAAAAGATATTTCTCCCTCTTTAGAAGGAATTAGCTCTTCAATTTTTCTTGTCAACGTGTTGAAAATTTTCATCCCTTTTATTATAATAAAGATTACAAAAAGGTTCAATTCCACATTTAACCTAAATTTTAAAAAAGTGATATTTTTATTTTTAATCTTTTTCAATATAAATTTGTTCAATTTTAAGGGTTTTGAAAAAAAACTAAAGTTTAATTATGAAAAAACTTTTACAGGACAAAAGAAAAATTCAAACTATCCTCTTACTTATATTGGACCTCAAGGTGGCACTATCGTTCATCTTATATCTTCTGAAATAAATCCTAAAAAAGTTGTTGTTCGTTCTTTTGTAGAATACCACAAATGTGAGAATTTGTTTACTGGAGATACCTTTGAGATTGCTCTTCCTTATTCAAGTTTTTATTTTACACCTGGCAGAATGGGGGTTATGACAGGTAACAATAAATTTCTTCTCTTGAGGGATTCTTTATCTTATTATATAACTTCTGATAATTTTGCTACTTTAGATACTATCTATCTAAATGCAATGATAGGAGGTTTAGATGCAGTAGGACAAACTTGTTATATGATAGTTGGTGACTCTTTGTTTAGATCATATGATGGAGGTTCTAACTTTGTTTTTGTCAATGACCTTGAGTTGCATATTCCTTCTGATACATATAGATATCTTATCGATGTTTATCCTTTCAATTCAAATGTAATTGCTATTTTAGCCTATCATGGTGGTAGTAATTATTATTTCCTTTATTCAACTAATGCGGGGGCAGGTTTTTCAATTATGAGTATTATATCTAACGTATCTGGGAATTGTTTATCTTTAAGGTTTTCACCTGTTAGTCCTAACGTACTGTTTTTTACATCAGAATCAGGAGTTTTTTACACGACAAATTCAGGTTCTACTTGGTCACAAGTTCAAATAATTCCGAGTTTTCAGTATTATCCTGCTTTTATACCTGATGTTATTCCCTTTAATCAAGATTCTTTTTTAATTTCCTCTGTAGTTGATAGAGGTATCTTCAAAGCAAGGAGAGTTATTGGGAATAATTATAGTTACTCTATTTTAGATACAACTTTTATTCCAACTTTTTTTGAACCAATCTACAGGGCTTCAAATTTACACGATACTTTCTATGTTGGTTCAAATGATGGGATTTATTATACCATAAATAGGGGTAGAAACTGGACAAAATATAAGAATCGTTTGAAAGCTATAATGTTTTTTGGTCCTGAGCAGGTAAGTTCAAGAAGAGATACGTTATTTTTAATTACAGAGGGCGGTGTTGTGTATAGGAGTTTTGATATTATTAATCAGGGATTAACAGAGCTTCCTTTTAAGGGTAATTTGATATTTTTTGGTAACAACTTGGTTGAAAATTTTATTTCTTCTGCAAGGAGTTTATATCTTCTTACCAGAAATTTACGTGTAATTGTTTCTCCTAACGAGAGGCTTTTATTTTTCTCTAACAATGCTGGTTCTACTTTTACTTTAAGGAATACCTCATCAAATCTTGCTGATTATTCTGGTATGTTTATGGGTTCTAACGTAAATACGCTTTATTTATGGAATGATGGGGGTATTTTAAAATCTACAGATGGTGGTTCTTCGTTTGTAAGTTATAATGTGCCGATAAAATCTGCTACTGGTGAGTTTGATACTGTGTTTGTTCTTAAAAATGGTGATACACTTTTAGGTAGTTTTGGAGGCGGTCCCTTTATAAATTTAGCTTATATTCCAAATGGAGGTGATTTATTTTACATAAAAGGTTTACCATATGTTTTTTTTGATGATATGGCAGGACACCATGTTTTGTATTACAATATTTTGCATTCTCGTATTGATACAGCTATTAAAAGGCCTAATTCTAATTCTTATTTTAGAAGTCTTTCGCCGTCTTATGATGGAGTTATATATGCCTTATATTTTGATGCAGCTTTAAATGAATATATCCTTTACTACAAAGTAATGCCAAATGGAAATTTAAAGTCAGTTTCTGTTCCACTAGATAATCCTGTTGGTATACATGCACTAAATAATGGTTACGTAGTTATATACGAACTTGGTAGAGGGGCTTATCTCATGGGAGTGACAGCAGTTTCTGAAAAACTGAGAGATGAAGTTAGTTTTTTATTCGTTCCATCCTTAATTCATAATTTTCTTGAGGTAAAGAGCATAAAAAATCCTATAAAGTATACAATTTATAGTGTTATGGGAAGTAGACTAAGGGAGGGTTTTCTTAATGGTAGAGACGAAAATAAAATAAATTTGAATAATTTGAAAGCTGGAGTTTATTATATAAATCTTGATAAAAAAATGTATAGATTTATAAAATTTTAGGCCCCGTAGCTCAGGTGGTTAGAGCATACGCCTGATAAGCGTAAGGTCGGTGGTTCAAGTCCACCCGGGGCCACAATATTATTTAAAAGGAGGAATAATATGAGGAAAATAGTGATCAATCTATTCTTTCTATTGAGCCCTCTGATTGCAACAGAGACAAGAGTTAGAACTATGGGAGGAGTTGTTGATTTTATAAAAGATGATCTTTTAGCTTTAACTTATCCTTCCCAGATTTTATCTTTTCCGAGCCTGTTTGTTCTTGAAGCCTTTGATATTGGAACTTTAGGAACAGACAATTCTTATTTAAAAGGTTATTTTGGTATTGGAGAAAATCATTCTCTCGGAGTTTTTGGAGCTTATTTAAATATCCCAGTTTACAGTTATATTAATAAGACAATAAGAGGTTTAATGTTTTCTTATGGAAAGTATTTTGGAGAGAAGTTTTCGCTTGGATTTAATGTTGGTTTTTCTAATTATAGTATGAGTGAAGAGGATACGGTTGCTGATTATAAAAATAAAGAAGATGCGAGAATTTTTTTATTTAATCCAGGGTTTACTTTTAGTTTTTCAGAATCTCATTTTGTTGATGTTGCTTTTAATTTTAGAAATAGAACATTTGATCGCAAATTTCAGCAACCTGTGGACACAGTAAAGGCAAAGGGAACACAAGATATATCCTTTGATGTGAGATACTTAAGATCCCTTTCAGAGTATACAAGTTTTGTTATTGGATTTCATTTTCAAGCATCGGATAGATCAATTCAAAGAAGAGTTGGTGGTAACACTGTAGATACTACTCTTAAGTTTTCGAGTTTTACTTTAAACTCTGGTTTTAACATTCAACCTGTAGATGTTTTAAGTTTAATTTTAGGTATTCAAGTCTTAAATCTTTTAGATAATTTTGGAGATTTTGGAAAAGAGGGTGAATTTTCAATAAATTCAGTTTTAGGTCTCGAAGCAGATCTCGGCAAATGGTTCATATTAAGACTATCAACAAGAAAAGCCATTATTTTAACTACTAAGGAGGAATATTTGGATCAAAGAAGTAAAACTACAGAGACATCTCAAGGATTGCTTCCAGTTTCACTTGGTTTAGCTTATAAAAGAGGGAATTTAAGAATTGATGCAGAAGTTTCACCTGAAATTTTCTATAATGGTCCTTATTTTGTAACAGGAAATCAGAGTGATTTCTTTACCATAATAAGTATTTTATATTCTTTTTAAACTAAAGCTTTTATTTAAAGTTGGGGAAGAGGGGTTAAGAGTAGATCCTTCTTCCCCATTTTTATTAAAAATAAAAAAATATGGGTATCAAAAACGACAAGTGGATAAAAAAGATGGCAAAAGAGTTTAAGATGATTGAACCTTTTGCTGAGAGTCTTGTTACAGAGAATGTTATATCATACGGAGTTTCTTCTTATGGTTATGATGTGAGGATTGCTGATGAATTTAAGATTTTTACGAATGTTTTTTCTACTTTAGTTGATCCGAAAAATTTTGATCTAAGATCTTTTGTGGAATTTAAGGGTGAGGAGTGTATTATTCCACCGAATTCTTTTGCTCTTGGAAAAAGTGTTGAGTATTTTAGAATTCCAAGGAATGTGCTTGGTATATGTCTCGGTAAATCTACCTATGCAAGATGTGGAATAGTTATAAATATAACGCCTCTTGAACCTGAGTGGGAAGGTTATATAACAATCGAAATTTCTAATACTACACCACTTCCTGCTAAGATATACGCAAATGAGGGTATAGCACAGGTTATATTTATTGAGGGAGATGAAGTTTGTATGGTTTCATATAAAGATAGAAAAGGAAAGTATCAAGAACAGAAAGGTATAGTTCTTCCAAGGATTTAATGGCAACAATTTTTTTATTCTTAGTAATTTTAGAGAAAGAAAGGCAAAAGATAGAATTTTATTTAAACTCTTTATGGAAAGAAAACTATAAGGAGGTCATAGAGCTTGAAAGGAATTATTTTTCTAAATATAAGGACCATCCTCTTTTGTATACTATAAAAACTGTAAGGTATTTTGATTATTTTCTTGATTTTTATGAACCAGACTCTGAGGAAAAGTTTCTTGAAAGCATAGAGAAGGGAATTTATCTTTGCGATAGAGTTAAAGATAATTCTAAAGATATAGAGTTTTTAAAAGGAGTTTTGATTGCTTATTCCGCAATGTTTGAGGGGATAAAAGAGAATTATCTTGAAGCTTTAACAAATGGTTTTAAAGCTTATAACATAATTAAAAAGTTTAAGAGATATCCTGATGCTTATCTTGCTTTAGGTATTTACAATTATGGAGCGAGTATTTTACAGAAGTATGTTGGGAAAACTTTTATAAAGGGTGATAGGAGGGAACAAGGTATAGGAGAGATAAAGTATTCAATATCAAAAGGTATTTTTATGAAGGCTAATTCCTACGACGCCTTGATAGAGATTCTTTTAAGGGAAAAGATGAGAGATAGTGCAATAAAGTGGGCTGAAAAGTTTTATAAGGAGTTCGGGGAGACTCGCCGAACCCTTTTTGCATTAGGGAATGCTTATAGAAGAAGCGGATATTTTCAAAAGGCAGAGGAAATTTATCTAAAACTTTTACCAATAGTAGACAATCAAAATTCAGATTACAACAAGGGTATTGTACGTCTCTATTTATCTGAGTGTTATTATGTTTTAAACAAAAATAGAGAAAAGGCAAAAGAGTTACTAAAGGAAGCTGAGTTTTTCCTTAACAGGAGTCGATGGTATAGAAAGGATAAAATAATTAAGTATTTAAATAAACTAAAAATTCAAAGATTTTTTAGGTAAATAAATTTTTTATTTTATTTTTCCAGTAAAAAGTTTCTTCAAATATTTTTTCTGTATCAATCGTTTTAAATTCACCGTTTTTCATTATCCATTTTCCATTTACCATAACACTTTCAATACTTTCTTTACCAGCAGCATAGACAATATAAGAATAGGGGTCATAAAAGGGAATTGTTCCTTCCTTTTGGGGGTTGAATATAACAAGATCAGCTGGTTTTCCCTCAAGAAGTTCACCTGATTCAAAACCCAAAGCTAAAGCTCCCATTTTTGTTGCCATATTAAAAACTTCTCTTGCGCTTAGTATTAAGGGATCAAGATTTATTCCCTTATGTATTAAAGATACAAGTTTCATTTCTCTTAAAATATCTAAATTGTTATTTGAGGATGCACTGTCTGTCCCAATAGTTATTTTTAATCCTTTTTCAATGTATTTTTTTATAGGTGCAATCCCAGAGGCAAGTTTAAGATTACTTGATATGTTGTGAGATACATAAAATTCTTTATCTTTCAGGAGGTTCATTTCATCTTCTGTTAGATATACACAGTGGGCTGCGATTACTTTTAAATCGAATAGACCTAAATCCTTGAGGTAAAAAACTGGTGTTTTCCCAAATTTTTTGATGGCTTCCTCTAATTCTCCCTTTGTTTCTGAAATATGGGTATGTATTGGTAGGTTGTATTTTTTTGCAAGATTTACACACTCAATTATTGTTTCCTTAGAGCATGAGTAAATTGCATGGGGTCCAGGAATTACTTTTATTCTTTCATTTTTGATATATTTTTCTATTAATTTCTCTGTTTTTTTAATTGCTTCCTTTGAATTTTTATAGTAAGGTGTTTCAAAGTCAAGTATTCCTACAGATAAGAGAGCATAAATTTGTGTTTCCTCTACAATTTCTGCTACTTCTTCTTCAAAAAAGTACATGTCAGCAAAGCCAATTGTTCCTGATTTAATCATTTCGATTAGCCCAATATAAGTTCCTGCTTTTACATATTCTGGTGAGAGTAGTTTTGATTCAAGGGGCCATATGTATTTTGTGAGCCATTCCATTAGTGGTAAATCATCGGCAAAACCTCTTAAAAGGGTCATCGGGATATGGGTGTGGGTATTGAAAAATCCGGGAGATACAATTTTATTACTTAAATCTACAATTTCTTTAGCATTTAAGTTTGGTTCTTTTTCAGAGACTAAAGTTATAAGGCCATTTTTTATTCCAAGAAATCCTTTATCAATGAATTTTTCTTTATTTTGTATAATAAGAGGATTTTTAAGGAGGATATCGAGATCTTTCAAGGGGAATGTAAAAAGGCGGCGCCCGGAATTGAACCGAGGTAAGCGGTTTTGCAAACCGCTGCCTATGCCACTCGGCCACGCCGCCCTTTTTATATTTTAATTTATTTTTTAAACAGATTCAATACTCCAATGATTCTTTTATTTCCTTTTTACTAAGCTCCTCAATAAAAGTATCTATGTTTCCATCTAAAACATCTTCAAGGTTATATATAGTAAGTGGTATCCTGTGATCAGTAACTCTATTCTGCAAAAAGTTGTACGTTCTTATCTTTTCACTTCTATCTTGGGTTCCGATTTGTTCTCTTCTTAATTCTCTTATTTCCTTTTCCTTTTTTTGTCTTTCATATTCATAGAGTTTTAATTTGAGAATTCTTAATGCCTTTTCTTTATTTCTATGTTGGGACCGCTCATCTTGACATTGTACAACAATTCCCGTTGGTATATGTTTTATCCTTACTGCTGAGTCCGTTTTTTGTAAATGTTGGCCTCCAGGACCACTTGCTCTCTTTGTTTCTATTTCAATATCTTCAGGTTTTATTTCTATTTCAACATCCTCAACTTCAGGTAAAACAGCAATTGATGCTGTTGAAGTATGTATTCTACCACTTGCTTCTGTAACAGGAATTCTTTGGACTCTATGGACACCACTTTCATATTTAAGCATCTTATAAGCTCCTTTTCCTTCTATTAACAACACTGCCTCCTTCACGCCTCCTAAATCACTTTCTCTTATGTCTGTGATAGAGCATTTAAAACCCTTTCTTTCGCAAAATTTTATATACATTCTAAGAAGATCTCTAGCAAAAAGTGCTGCTTCCTCTCCTCCTGCTCCTGCTCTTATTTCAAGTATACAGTTATTTCCTTTACCGTTACTTTCTGTATTTAAAAATAAAAATAGAAGCTCTTTTTTTTCACCTAATTTTTTTTCTTTCTCTTCTTCTAAGTATTTTTTCATTTCATCATCCTTTTCATTTTTTATCATACTTTCAATTTCTTCGATTTCTTTCTCTAAAATGAAAATTTTTTCAGCAATTTCAGCTTTTTCCTTTATCTTTTTATACTCTTTTTTTAACTCAGTAAGTTTCCTTTTATCTTTAATATTTTCAAGTTTTGAAAGTTCTCTTTCAATTTCTTCTTTTTTCTTTATAATTTCTAATAGATTCTCCTTCACGTTCTTTCTTTCCTGTTTCTTTCAAATTTTTCTTTTAAAAAGATATATTTTCTGTACTCTTCAATTTCTTCCTCTTTTAAGATATAAAGTTTATTATCTTTAAAAGAAATAAGTCCTCTGCTTTCTAGATCCTTTATGTAACTTTGCAATTGATCATTTTCAATACCTGTAAAATACTCTATTTCATTTAAATCAATTTCCTTTTTTTGCCCTTCTCTATATCTGATTAATAGATATGTTAAAAATCTTTGTTCTTCATGCTTTATGGTTAAAAGTTTTATTTGCTCATCTGCTTTTCTTAATCTTTCCGCCAGTGTATTTATAAGATACTTAACGATGGGATGTGAGTTTATTATGTTTAAAATACTTTCCTTATCTAAAACTTCTACTACTGTATTTTCTAAGGCCACAGCTGTAGCACTTCTCGGTTTACCATCCAATGGAGCAATCTCACCGAAGATGTCACCTTCTTTCAATATTGCCAAAGTTTTTTCACTTTCTTCAAATCTTTTAAAAATTCTTACTTTACCTTTTTTTATTAGATATATTTCATCTCCTTTTTCACCCTCACTAAAAATTACCTCTCCTTCTAAAAATTCCTTTTCATAGCTATTTTCAAGCATTTTTATGCTTCAATTATCTCTACATTTGCTCTTGGAACAATTACTCGTTTACCATCTTTAAGTTCTATTTCTAAAATTCTAACTTTAGACTCTGTATTGATAACTCTAAGTTCCGGAGGAAGAGCTACCACTTTTCCAATTTCACCAAAATATGGATCCCTAATTATTCTAACTATTGTTCCTTCTATAAGACCCTCCTTTAGGGAATCTTCTTCCTTTACTTCTTGAATTTCCTTATAGGGTATAATTATTTCTGGTCTTATAACACCTGCCCTTATTTGTGTAGCTCCATTTATCGAGCATTTTTCTCCTTCTCTTTTTTTAAGAAGCTCGAAAGTTCTTCTTGCCATTTCAAGTTTACCAAATCCTTCAGTTAGAATTAGGGTTATCTTAAGTGGTTCTGATCCGGTAATTGCAACTCCTATGTCATATCCAAGAAATTTCCTTAAGTTTTCATCATCCATTCCACCGACAACGCACCCTACTACATTAAAT
Organism: Caldifarciminales bacterium; assembly: GCA_039630575.1. Lineage (GTDB taxonomy): Bacteria > Hydrothermota > Hydrothermia > Hydrothermales > JAJRUZ01 > JBCNVI01. The sequence goes on along the minus strand of JBCNUW010000007.1, from coordinate 12,194 downwards.
TCTTCAAGCTTTTTTAGAACTTCTGCGGTTACAAAACTTCCACCTACGACAATTAAACTTTCGGAGTTTTCCTTTATTTTTTCAAGTTTATCAAGTTTTAGTTCTTCATCAGGTGAGTCAACAAGCACTTTTAATTTTCCAATTTTTTCACCACCTACTCCAAAGATACCTTGAATGAATGTGGCGGTTGATTTCATGATTACTCCTTCTTCAGGAATAATTTCTTCTACAATACCGTCAAAGTAAGCTTTTACCTCAACTGGTATAGGAGGTTCTCTTATTATAACTTGACCTGTAACAAGTGATATTTGTTCTATTTTTCCATCAACAGGAGATTTTACTTCAGTTTTAAAAAGTCCAAAGAAGCCTTTACTTAATGCAATGATTTCATCTTTTTTAACTTCTTGTCCTTCTTTTTTTAGCATCAAATTTGGGAGGTCAGTAGGCGAGACTCCAAGTAGTCCAGCTACATTGAGTGGATGAACGTTACCGGGTAAAAGTGTTCTTGCTACAACATCTTCAGCTTTAACATATTCACCCTTTTTAACAATAACTTGACCTTTAAGGGGAAGTCTCCTTTCTTTTAAAATTAAAGTTTTTTCAGATACTTTTAATCCAGGCGTATAAGCATGTGCCATATAAAGATTATAAGATATTGATAAGAGGTTTACAAAATTTTTATAATATATTTTATAAAATGACCAAAGGAGGAAGAATTAATGAAGGAATACAAATTCTCAAGTATTGAAGAGGCACTTGAGGATATAAGAGAAGGAAAAATAGTGATAGTTGTCGATGATATGGACAGGGAAAATGAAGGTGATATGGTTATTGCTGCTGAAAAAGTAACACCCGAGCATATAAACTTTATGGCAACCTATGCCAGGGGTTTGATATGTCTTTCTCTTACAAAGAAAAGAATAGAGGAGTTAAGGATACCTGATTTTGCTCATATAAATACCTCAAAGATGGGGACTCCTTTTGTTGCTCCAATTGATGCAAGAAAGGGTATAACAACAGGTTCATCTGCTTTTGATAGGGCAAGAACTATAAAAGTAGCGATAGATCCCAATTCCGTTCATGAAGATCTTGCTATACCTGGGCATGTTCATGTTTTAAGATCTCAGGATGCGGGTGTTTTAAGAAGAGCTGGACACACTGAAGCAGCTGTGGACCTTGCAAGACTAGCTGGTTTATATCCGGCAGGAGTGCTCTGTGAAATAATGGATGATGACGGTACAATGGCTAGATTACCTAAGCTTTTTGAATTGGCTGAAAGATTTAACCTAAAGATTATCACAATAGAAGATTTGATAAGATACAGATTAAAAAGAGAAAGGCTAGTAAAGAGAGTATCAAATATATTTTTACCCACTAAGTTTGGAAATTTTAGATTATATGCCTATGAGGATATAGTTGAAGAGGATGTTCATCTCGTGTTACTTATGGGAGAGCCTGAGGGTAAAGATAATGTTTTAGTTAGGGTTCATTCACAATGTATTACTGGTGATATTTTGCACTCACTCAGATGTGATTGTGGTGAACAGTTAGAAAGAGCTTTAGAAATGATAAAAGAGGAAGGGGAGGGAGTTCTCGTTTATATGAGGCAGGAGGGGAGAGGAATAGGACTTTTAAATAAATTGAAAACTTATGAGCTTCAGGAAAAAGGTTTAAATACAGTTGAAGCAAATGAAGCGATTGGTTTTCCCCCTGATCTGAGAGATTATGGTATTGGTGCTCAAATTTTACTTGATCTTAATCTTAAAAAAATAAGACTTTTGACCAATAATCCTTCGAAGATCGTTGGTTTACAAGGTTATGGTATAGAGATATTAGAGAGAATTCCAATAGAGGTTGAACCTAATGAGAACAATAAGGAGTATTTAAAAATTAAGAAAGAGAAAATGGGACATTTTCTTGAAAAAATTCAAAAAGAAGGGAGAAAACTTTAATGGCTGAAATTTACGGAAATTTAAAGGTTAATAAAAATGATAAATTCTGTATAATTGTTTCAAGGTTTCATTCTCATATTACATTTGAAATGTTAAGAGGAGCGAGGGAGTTTCTCAAAAGATGTGGTGCTGAAGAAGATCAAATTGATGTTTTTATTGTTCCTGGTTCTTTAGAAATAGTTAGTGCCTTTTCTTTCTTAAAGAATAAATTTCCAGAAAGATATAACGCTTTTTTGGTTATTGGAGCTATTGTGGAAGGAGAGACAGAGCATCATACCCATGTAGCAAGAGAAAGTATTAAAAATGTAATAGAAATAGCAAAGGAGAAGGAAATACCTCTTGGAATGGCAATAATAACACTTTCTGATACTCTTCAAGGGATTGAAAGGTCTGGTGGAAAACTGGGAAATAGAGGTGAAAATGCTGCTGCTACAATGCTTGAGCTTTTGCGGCTTAAGGATAAAATAAAAGAGTTATAAGTTGAGTGAGATTTTAATTAAAAATGTTAATATAGTAGATCCTGAGGAAGGATTAAAAGAAAATTATGATATTCTCATTGAAAATGAAAGGATAAAGTGTATAGAAAGGAATATAAAAAGGGAAAATGTAGAAATTATAGAAGCTAATAATTTATATGCAATACCTGGTCTTGTTGATGTGCATACTCATTTGAGAGAGCCAGGTTATGAAGATAGTGAGACAATAGAAACAGGAACAAGGGCAGCCAGTAAAGGAGGTTATGTTGCTGTTTTTGCCATGCCTAACACTGACCCATGTATGGATAAAGGAGCAGTTATTAAATATGTTAAGGAGAAGGCAAAATCTTATGACTTCTGTGAAGTTTTCCCAGTTGGAGCAATAACAAAAGGTAGAAAAGGAGAAGAATTAGCAAATTTTTATGAGATGATAGAGGAAGGTGCTATAGCTTTTTCTGATGATGGTGATTATCTTCAAAACACCAAACTTATGGAGAATGCGCTATATTATACAAGAGATTTTGACAAACCTATTATACAACATGCTGAGGAAAAATTTTTATGTGAAGGAGGAGTTGCAAACGAGTCTCCTTTTACACTTTCATTAGGACTTAAAGGAAGACCAAGAGAAGGAGAAATTATCGCTATACTAAGAGATATAACACTTTTAAAGAAAACAAAAGGTAAACTTCATATAGCTCATTTAACAGCAAAAGAGAGTATAGAAATAGTAAAGGATGCAAAAGAAAGGGGTTTAAATTTAACTTGTGAAGTAACACCTCATCATCTTATTTTAACGGAAAAAGCTCTTTTTGATTTTGATTCAAATTTTAAAGTAAACCCCCCATTGAGAGAGGAGGAAGATAGAATAAGACTTATAGAGGGTTTAAAGGAAGGAGTAATAGATATTATTGCCACAGACCATGCTCCTCACAAAATTTTTGATAAAGAAAGGGAGTTTGAAATTTCCTCACCAGGTGTATCTGGGATTGAGATTGCTCTTTCGCTTATTTTAACCTTTTTTTACCATACTAAAATTTTAGAATTAAAGGAGATTGTTAAGTTTATGTCGTATAATCCCGCTAAGATATTTGGTCTTGAAGGTTATGGAAGGATTAAGGAAAATTTTTTAGCTAATATAACAATTTTGGATTTAGATAAAGAGTGGATATGTGAACCAGATAAATTTTTTACTAAGGGCAAAAATACTCCTTTTAAAGGTTATAAACTAAAAGGAAAGGTTCTTTATACAATAAAAAAGGGGAAAATAACTTATAGGGAGGATAATTATGAAAGGAAAAGATTTTTATTTTGATTTTTTTAAAAAAATTCTTAGTCATAAAAAAGGTGAAGAGATTTTTGTTATATTTCTTTATGAAAAAAACGAAATAACAAGGTATTCGAAGAGTAAAATTCATCAGAATACCTCTTATGAAAATACTGAAGTTGCTGTGAGCATAAAGGAAAAAGATCGTATAGTAACAAGATTTTTCAGTAATCCTGAGTTGGATGATGCTAAAAATCTTGTGAATAAAACTTATGAAATGCTTAAGGACACTTATCCTTCTGATTATCCTGGATATCCTGAGGGTAGTAATTATAGAGAAATTTTTACTTTTGATGAGATGACCTTTAATGTAAGTGAGGAAGAAAGGGCTTTAGCTGTTTATAGAATTTCAAAAATTTTAGGAAATTTTGAAGGTTATGGAGTTATTAATACAGGTGGAAGTGAAATTGCACTCTTTTCTTCAAGAGGTCTATCTGCCTATTCAAAAGTTTCGGATGCTCATGTTACTATTACAGCAATGAAGGGTACTGCCACTGGTTGGGCTGAGGAACATTCAAGAAGATTTTCGCAAATAGATTTTGAAAAAATTGCTGAGGAAGCAAAATTTAAAGCAGCTAATTCCTTTGATAAGATTCAGATTGAACCGGGAGAATATGTTGTCTTTCTCGAACCAGAGGCTGTTGCTGATATTTTTGTATTTGCTTCTTTTATAGGTTTTTCGGCTAAGACCTATCAAGAAAAAAGAAACTTCCTAGTTGGTAGATTGGGTGAGAAAGTTTTTTCCGATAAATTAACAATTTATGAAGATCCCTTCTTTGAAGATGGTTTTCCTTTCCCATTTGATTTTGAAGGTGTTCCAAAAGAAAAGGTAGAGATTGTCTCCAAAGGAGTTGCAAAAAATCTATTATATGATAGAAAAACAGCATTTGTTGAGAATAAAAAATCAACTGGTAATGCAGCAGGCTTTCCACCCTCTACCTTCCCGTTTCCTTTTAATTTAGTTATTTCTCCTGGAGAAAAGGGAAAAGATGAAATTTTGTCAGAAATAGAACGTGGAATTTACATTTCCAGATTCCATTATACAAACATTGTTAATGCCTCAAATTTTTCTATAACAGGTATGACAAGGGATGGGACATTTTTAATTGAAAAAGGAAAAATTACAAAACCTATTAAAAACCTTAGATTTACTGACTCCTTTTTAAGAGTCTTAAGTAATGAACTGGAAGTTTCAAAAGAGAGAAAACTGATTTCTGAATCAAGTTCCTATGGTTTTCGTTTTTCGACTGGTATATATGCCCCATATCTTTTATGTTCTCTTAGATTTACGAGCTATACTGACTTTTAATAATTTTTTTTTATTCTCTTTTACTTTTCCTTTAAAAGTTCTAAATAATCCTTCTTAGGATATACATCAAGAGAAAAAATCCATTCAGAAAAATTAGATACTCTTTCTTCTTCATTTTTTGGAATTTCAAGTGGTCTTCCTCTTCCGTCTAAAATAATACCAACGACGCCTCCTCTTACTTCTCTTTCAACTTTTTTACCTGGTCCTTCACCAACATCAAAATTTTTTTCAGGATCTAAAGATACTTTAGCTTTTTCGCCAATTGAAAGTGGGATTCTTTTTAATTCGCCAAATTTGAGTTCAGCTTCTATTTCTTCTTTGTTTTCTTTTATTATTTTTACTTTTAATACTTTTTTACCTTTTTTACTTATTCCTCTAGGTGCTATGCATGTTCCAAGCCATATAAGGCAATCTTTATTGAAAACCTCCATTGCGGCTTTTTCGTGAACTGTTGAAAGAACCCCAAGGTGGGGCATCATAAAGATTGAATCAACTGTTAGATAGGTAATTCCTTCAGGTTGAAAGGCATCTATCATCATTAAGGCTGCTTGACTTCTTCTTGGAGCATGTGAGAGGATTCCTCCTGAACCTATAATCATGCCTAAAGTCATCATATTTACAAGAGTTTCGCCACTTATAGTTTGAGCAAAAACATCAGAAATCGTTCTTTCTTTTTGAACACCCTTTAAGCTTACTGCCATCTGCTTATGTTGTTCAAGTGCAAGTCTTAGAGCTTCTCTTGCGATTGCTTGTTCTACTATCAGATCTTCGAGGTTTTGTGGAATTGTAGTAGGTCTTATCATTTTGTTTCTTATCCTGTTTCTCAAATCGCTTATTTTTATTTTAAAGGGTATCCATCTTAAGATGTTTTCCATACCTGCTTCAACCATCACATTTGATATAGAATAACTCATACCCAGATTAGCACTTACTGTTCTATTAAAGATACATTGAAAGACACTAAATACATCTGTTGTTGCGCCACCTATATCAACACCTAAAATTTCAATTCCCTCTATTTCAGCAACTTTTTGCATTAGAAGACCCACTGCTCCTGGTGTAGGCATAATTGGGACATCTGTCCAACTCATCAGTTTTGGATATCCTGGAGCATGAGCCATGACATGCTCAAGAAATAAGTCATGAATTTTATCTCTTGCTGGTCCTAAATTTTCTACTTCAAGTACTGGTCTTATGTTATCAACAATTGAGAGGGCTGTTTTGTCTTTTAAGATATCAACAACGTCTTCCCTAGCTTCCTTATTTCCAGCGTAAATTACAGGTAATTTATAACTTATTCCGAATCTTGGTTTAGGCTCTGCTGCTCTTATAAGTTCAGCAAGTTCAATTACATGTTTTTTAGTTCCACCGTCAATACCTCCAGCAAGAAGTATCATATCAGGTCGCAATTGTCTAATTAGTTCGACTCTCTTATAGGGTAGTCTGCCGTCGTTTGAAGCAATTGTCTCCATTACAATCGCTCCAGCTCCAAGAGCTGCTCTTGCTGCTGATTCAGCAGTCATGCTTTTTACAACCCCAGCAACCATCATCTGAAGACCGCCACCTGCAGAAGATGTTGATACATAAAGATCTACACCTTTTGAGCCTTTTGCTCCCTTAATAATTTTTTCTCCTTCAAGAATTTGTATACCGGTTAGTTCTTCCAATTCTCTAAAGGCATTTAAAGCTCCTTTTGTAACATCTTCAAAGGGTTTTTCAACAGTTGTTGGAGCTTCTCCTCTTGCAACAAGTGTGTAGTTTTCTCCTCTTTTTTCTATTAAAATTGCCTTTGTTGTAGTACTCCCACAATCAGTTGCAAGTATTCTTGTTGGTTCTCTTTCCATTTCTTATTAATTTTTTTATTGGGGTGGAACCATTAAAAAATTTTAAATAAGTTTTTTTCTGAATTCAAATCTATTTTTCTTGCGAGTATTCCTCAATTTTTCTGATCAGCTTTTCAATATTTTCTCTATTTTCAAGCATTTCGTAAAATTTTTTGTAATCCTTAAATGAAAAAAAGGAATTTATAAGTGGTTCAAAAGCTACTAAAATACTTGATGCAATAAAGGAGAGAGGTTTAGCTGATTCAAGAATAATTATAAAAATTGTCTCAAGTTTTAAATCACATATCCTTCGAGCAATTCTATCAATTAACTCATCGTAGTTTTGGGAATTTAAGGAATTAGTCAAGAAGAGTTTCTCTTACAATAAGGTCTTTATTTGCCTTAACATCGTCAAGCCTTTTAACCGGGGTATTGTGTGGTGCCTTGATAACAACTTCAGGAGTTTTTTCTATTTCCTCCATTATTTTTTCAATTGTTTGTACGAACTCGTCTAAGGTTTCAACGGATTCTGTTTCTGTTGGTTCAATCATAAGAGCTTCTTTTACAATTAAGGGAAAGTACATTGTTGGAGCATGAAATCCATAGTCAAGTAACCTTTTTGCTATATCAAGAGCCTTTACATTATATTTTTTCTTAATGTTTTCAGCAGATAATACGAATTCATGCATTGATGGCCTATTTGGATAGGGATTTTCAAAAAATCTTTCGAGTTTTTTTCTTAAGTAATTAGCATTTAAAATCGAAAATTCCGCAATTTTTCTTAGGTTTTCTTTTCCTATTCTTAAAATATAAGAGAGTGCTCTTACCCAAATGAGAGGATGACCATAAAAAGCATGAACTTTTCCTATTGAATGGGGAAAATCATAAGAAAGTTTTAATTCACCATTTTCTTCTAATATTCGAGGTATAGGTAAGTACTTCTCAAGAAACTTTTTAACACCAACTGGACCAGCACCGGGTCCTCCTGAACCATGAGGAGTTGAAAATGTCTTATGTAAATTGAAATGAAGAATATCAACTCCTGTATCGCCTGGCTTTATTATTCCAAGAAGAGCATTTAAGTTTGCACCATCCATATAAAGTAATATATCTTTTTCGTGAAGCATCTCAGAGATAATTTTTATATTTGATTCAAATAGACCAAGTGTATTGGGATTGGTTATCATAAAAGCTGCTACTTCTTCATTAATTTGTTCTTTAAGTTTTTTTATATCCACAAGACCTTCTGAGTTAGACTTTATCTCTATTGCAGTATAACCTGCAAGAGTTACGGATGCTGGATTTGTTCCATGAGCTGAATCAGGTATTAAGACATACTTTCTTGGGTTTCCTTTATCAGTATGATATTTTCTTACTATAAGCATACCTACTAACTCTCCATGAGCACCTGCAGCAGGTTGTAAAGTAACTGCATCCATACCAGAAATTAAGCAAAGTAAGTTTTCTAGTTCCTTTGCTAATTTTAAAATACCTTGAACTGTGTATGAGGGTTGTAATGGATGTAAATTTATAAAATTAGAAAGAGAGGCAACTTCTTCATTTAGTTTTGGATTATACTTCATAGTGCATGAGCCAAGTGGATAGAATCCGTAATCCACTGAATAGTTCTTTCTTCCAAGTCTATCAAAGTGTCTTACCACCTCACCTTCTGTTAGATTAGGTATTTTTATAGGGCTTTTTCTTTTTAAGTTTTCTGGTAAATCTTCAGGTAATTTTAAATTACTTTTTGTTATTCTATTTTTATATTGGTTAAAAATATTTCCCATCTTTTTATTTTAAGCTTTTTATAACTTATAATCAAATTTATGCAAATAAGACTTAGATTTGCACCAGCACCGACAGGGGTTCTTCATGTTGGAGGTGTAAGAACCGCAATTTATAACTTTCTTTATGCAAGAAAAATGAAGGGTAAATTTCTTTTGAGAATTGAGGATACTGATGTAGAAAGATCACAAAAAGAATTTATAGATGTAATTTTAAATGGCCTAAAATGGTTAAAAATAGATTGGGATGAGGAAATTATCTTTCAGAGTAAAAGATTAGATGTTTACAGGAAATACGCTATAAAGCTTTTAGAAGAAAAAAAGGCTTATTACTGTTTCTGTTCTGAAGAGGAGCTTGAGGAAGAAAGAAAAATATTAAGACTTGAAAAAAAACCTGTTAAGTATTCAAGAAAATGTTATAGTAAAAGTGAAGAGGAGATAAAAAGATTATTAAGTGAAAATAGGGAAAAAACAGTTAGGTTTTTAGTTCCAGATGGGGAGACTAAATTTTTGGATCTAATTCATGGTGAAATTACATTTAAAAATGAAGAAATTGAAGATTTTATTATATTAAGGAGTGACGGGTCACCTACTTACAACTTTGCCTGTGTAATTGATGATAGAGATATGGGGATAACGCATGTTATAAGAGGAGATGACCATATATCTAATACTCCCAAACAAATTTTACTTTATAAAGCTTTTGGATGGGAGATACCGGAATTTGCGCATCTTCCTATGATTTTAGGACCTGATAGAAAGAAACTATCAAAAAGACACGGTGCAACATCAGTGATCGAGTATAAAGAGGAGGGTTTTTTACCTGAGGCACTTTTTAATTTTCTTGCACTTCTTGGATGGTCACCAGGTGGGGATGTTGAGATTATTTCAAGGGAGGATATGATAGAAAAGTTTGATATTAAAGATTGTAGAAAAAGTGCTAGTATATTTGATAGACAGAAACTTTTATGGATGAATTCTGAGTATTTAAAGAGAAAAGATTTAAATGAAATTATAGATCTTTCATTAGAGTTTTTAAGGAAGGAAAAATGGTGGAAGAAAGAATATGAGAAGGATTTAGAATACCTTAAGAAGGTAGTTGAGCTAACAAGGGAGAGAGCTAAAGTTTTAAAAGATATTCCCTATTTAATTGAGTATTTTTATATAGATGATTTTGGTTACGATGTTGAGGCAACCGAAAGATATTTTGCGGATCCTAAAGTATTTGAGGGGTTAGAAGAAATAAAAAGTGAGTTAGAAAAAATTGAAACATGGGATGAGAAAAAGATAGAGGAGGTTGTAAGGAAGGTTGCTGATAATTTAAAAGAGAAACATGCCTTTTTAATTCACCCACTTAGAATTGCTTTAACAGGTAGGAAGGTTGGACCTTCTCTTTTTAAGTTAATGGAGTTGATTGGTAAGGAAAGGTGTATAGAGAGAATAAGGAAAATAATAAAAGAACTTTGGGGTTATATTCCAGGAAAAACAGACCTTAAGAAGTTTTAAACAAAATAGGTTCAAATCCTTGAGAGTAAGATTAAAAAATGCCTGTTGAGTCTATTTATATTCCTATAGGCACAAAAATGCCTGATTTTGAGTTGAAGGATCCTTTCGGGAAAGTTTATTCAACGAAAGATCATATGGGTAAGATTGGTTTACTTATTGTATTTACGTGTAACCATTGTCCTTATGCAAAAGCTGTATGGCCAAGACTTTTGAGATTGGCTGGTGAGATAAGTAAGATTGGCATAAATACTTTTGCCATAAACCCAAACTCAAAAAACAGTGATTATCCTGAAGATTCTGTAAGTGAGATGAAAAACAAAATAAATGAATGGAAAATAAATATTCCCTATCTTGTTGATGAGACTCAGGAAATTTCTAAAATGTATAAAGCTCAATGCACACCCGATTTCTATCTTCTTGATAGGGAAATGAAACTTTACTATCATGGAAGGCTTGATGATAATTGGAAAGATGAAAATCTTGTAACAAGGGAAGAATTAAAGGAAGCATGTTTAAGCCTCTTTCGTGGTGAAGAACCCCCAAAAATTCAGTATCCTTCAATCGGTTGTTCTATAAAGTGGATATAGATTAAAAAAATAATTTGAAATTTTGTGTAAGTTAAAGTTTTGCTTAAATAATTACTATTTAATTTTATCCGGACAGGATAAATAGCTTTTGATGATACTAAAAAAATTCATAGGAATTTGTGTGAGTTAATTGTAATTTTTTTAATTACTTCATAACTAATTTTGGAGATTTTGGATTTGATTTATATTTTTGTTATTTTGTTAATAGTTAGTTTAGTTTAAAAATTTTAAATGGACTTTTTTAAATTTTTAATTTTTTCATGTGAAATTTTTATTTAAGCATCATTTCAAAATATAAGGAGTGTAAAAGAATCACCTTAATATTAACTTGATTTTAAAAAGAAAAATGAAAATCACTTGAGTATACTATATGAAGAACGCTGAATTTTATGGGTGAGTCAATGGATCAAAGTTATAAAAGAAAAGCAAGAAGTGTTTTTTTTAATGGAAACAGTTATTTTAGTGCTAACTTTTAATTCATATTAAGAAGGTGTTTTAACTTATTTTTATATATTATATTTTTTCCCTGATTTAGTGAATAGGATTATTGAAAGTGGAAAGAAGGTTTATTTACCGAAATCAATTTTAAAGTTACCTGTTTTCAATAGGAAGGCTTTTGTTTATGAAGTTAATTTTTTAGGTAATCTTAGGGTTTACAGAATAAAAGTTAAGGGTGGTAAAAAGGAGAAAGTGTACATAAAAAACAAATTATCACCTAAGGATAGTGCCTTTTTAATTCATCTAGCTTTAAGATTAAATGTGCCTGGTAAGGAAATATCTTTTGAGGAGTTTTACAGGAACTTTGCCTCCCCATTTGGAGACAGATATTTTAGTAATAATGACTTTTTTAATAAGGGAAGGTTATGATTTTAAAAAAGATTATCCCGTTTTAAGGAATAATGGTGTTTATTTTGTAACGGATTATTATGAGTTTTTGAGTTTCTTGAAGAGGCGAATATCTTTTTATTAAGGGGTGAGAGGTATTTAGCAAGGACTCTTTTTTGAAAGCTTTTAGTTTAATAAAGGGTGAGCCCTTTAAAGGGATGTATGATAATTGGTCTGATTATATGAGAGCAATAATTTTAAGTAGGTTTGAAAAAGACGTTTTAAGTTTCATAGAAAAGGGTTTTTAACCAATATGTAGAGTAAAATTTTAAAATCATTAAAAATCAACTTTTGATTGAGAATTGGTGAAGATCTGTTAAAAGTTAAGTTTTTTAAAAAGAGGTATAAGAGTAATATAAAAGAATAAATTTTCAAATTAAATAAAAAATTTATAATTACCCCTGTGAAATTGTAATTAGTAAAAAGAAAATATGAAAAATCTCTCCTTTAATATTTAAAAAATATAAATAACACTTCTATTCGTAGCTTTTATTTTGTAATTATTAAAAACTACAAAATTTTATATTTCTCTTAAAATCTTTCTA
>JBCNUW010000069.1:0-615 GCA_039630575.1 Caldifarciminales bacterium | reverse complement strand
TAAAAAAATGTTAGTTGAGACAGTAAGTAAAGGAAAAATCGTTTTTATTACCTCACATAATTTGTATGAGATAGAATCTCTTTGTACATCGTTTGGAATAATTATCAATGGTGAATTTAAAGGAAAATGGTTAATAAAAGATTTAAAAAATATGAGTTTAGAGGAATTCTATTTAAAAGTAAAAGAAAATCTTTTGTAGTACAAAGTGTAGTTCAGCATAGCAAGTTTCCCGTTAACCTTTGTTTGCAAATGCAATTTGAAAACCATTGCTCATTTTTTTACACTCTCTTTTTATTTAACCCATGTTTGCCATTTTTAGGCAAAAATTAAATTTTAGCGCCTTTTACTCATCTTTTACAGTAGGTTTTGTAAATCATTGTGTTTCATAAGTTTTAAATCCTAAAAATTTTGTTGGCACTATGTTTTGTTTATTTTGAAAAATTTATTTTAAAAAATTATTTCATAGGAGAAAGAATTTCATTTACAACTCCACTTGCAGGGCTGTTTAATCTACCCTGTATAAAGAATTTATCTTGCCTTTTAATCTATCAATTCCTAGCTTCTCTATTCCTTTTTTCTCAATCCTTTTCAAAAGCTCTTTAAAAAGAACAAAAC
>JBCNUW010000068.1:0-616 GCA_039630575.1 Caldifarciminales bacterium | reverse complement strand
TTTAGAAATATACATAAACTAGAAGATAATAGTGTATTTAGTAAAATATATCTAAGAGAAGATGATGATATTAAAGATACATATATCGATTTTAATGTAGCAATTACTGTCTTTTATAAAGATGATTTTAATAAAGATTATTTATATTTAGATAAAATAGTAGATAATTTTATAGAATTAACAAGAGAAATGTATTATTATTGATCAATACTAATAATACATAATTATACTATATTTTTTTAGTGTTTGTTTAAATAAAACTAAGCTTTAAAAAAGTAAAAAATAATTTATGAGTATATTTTACTACTTAATTAAAAAGGAGGTAAAATATGGAAATAAAGTTTGATTTAAAACCTTATTTAAAAGATAAAGATAAAGATTCTATTAATTTTGTACTTTTCGATAATAAATTTACTTCTGAATATCAAGTATCTTATAATATTATAGACTATTTAACTTATTATATAGAAAATAAATATAATATAGATATAGGTATAGGATTAAACTATGGACATTATACTAATATTACAATACCCGAATTAAAATTAAAGTTTAAAAATCATACATTAAGTGAGACACAAATAAATGAAATTGCTAAAGATGCATTAAATACAGC
>JBCNUW010000067.1:0-632 GCA_039630575.1 Caldifarciminales bacterium | reverse complement strand
AATATTAGGTTCTGATATTATATTTTCAAATACAATAGCTTCTAATGCTAAATCATAATTTTCCTTTTTTAATTTAGTTAAACCTTTGATATTACCTACTATTATATTGGCTAAAATCTTTTTCGTTATGGCATCATTTTTTATATACATTTCTTAAAATTGTTATATTTAAATGTTTTTTTTAATAAATCATAATAAAAAATAAATATTTTAAATACATATTTCCACAAACAATTAAAAATTAATGAATTTAATTGAAATAAACGCTTATAGATTATTAGGTAATTTTCTTGGAGAATATTTAAGAGCTGAATATATAATTACTGAATCAGCTAAAAAAAATAAAGAAGTAAAAGTTAAGGTTGGGAATATATCCAAAGAAAAAATTATGGCTCCAGTTAAATTTAGAAGTATTAGATTTACTGGTAATTTAGCAATATTAAAAGAAAAAACTGCTAGCAAATTAGTTTTAAAAGTAGATAAAGAAAAATTAGAAGAAATAATCAATTATATAGAAGAATTTGAAGATGATATTGATTTAGTATTTGATATTAAAAATGAAAAATTAGTTAGAATAAGAATATACAAACATATAGAAAAACAGGAAGAAGAAAATAAAGATAAAGAAGTAG
>JBCNUW010000066.1:325-639 GCA_039630575.1 Caldifarciminales bacterium | reverse complement strand
ATTTAAAATGCATTTATAACTTTTTTCATTTATCTTTTCCTGCTTTGATATAGTACTGCCACCTCCTACATTATAACGCTCTACTTCTTCCTTGGTTAACTCTCTATATTGAAAATGCACTATCAAGGATTTTTCATCTTCTAATTTATCAACTGGTTTCTCATCATCAAGAACAAAAAATCTCTCTTTTGTTGCCTTGTTTGAGCCTATTTCTTCCTTTGCATTCTCAATTCTAAATATGACTCTATAATCTCCTACTATAAATGTATAATCTCTGAATAAAATCCCTGTTTTTACATAATACTGGTCCTGAT
>JBCNUW010000066.1:0-317 GCA_039630575.1 Caldifarciminales bacterium | reverse complement strand
ATAAAGTCGCCACCTTCATAATACCTTGAAAAGAAATTATAAAGATCAACAAAAACCTGATGCTCCATCTTTTTGATATTTTCAATTTGCTCTTTTAACGCAAGAAATTCTTCTCCTAATGGTGTATCTTTGAATTCCTCATATAGTTCTTCATCTGAGGTAAAAGCTTTTTTTCTAAGCTTATCAGCAATTTCCATAATTTCCTTTTTCTTCTCTTTAAGTTTTTCTTCGAACTCTTCTCTATATTTTGAGAAAGCCATTTCTACCTTTTTCTTTAAATCTTTACTGATGAATTCTTTTATCTGATTTCGCTTATA
>JBCNUW010000065.1:0-645 GCA_039630575.1 Caldifarciminales bacterium | reverse complement strand
ATCAAGTGATTTAGCTATTAAGGTTGATAATTACCTCGATGATTACAGGTTAGTCTTGAACGAACTAAATCAAAAAAAATTTTTTGACGATGATATATCACCCAGAAGATTTGTCAAGATAAAGAGAATATATGAAAAAATTTTTTCTATGATTGATGAACCTGTAAGGATTATTTTTTTTGGACCCAATAGTTTAAGTTTGTATAATAAGTACTCAGTAATTGATTTGCTTGTTGATGAGATGAGAATATTAAGGGAACTGGTATACAAAATTACTGAAAAAGTCGAATTAATTTTAACTACCGCAGAGAAAGAAAAAGAAATTGAAGAAAAAACCGAAGAAAAAAAATCTATTGAACTACAAGAGTTTATTCAGGAGAGAGTGGAGTCCATAGAGGGAGGAGTTACTCAAGTAGAGACTGTTCAAGAGGAAGCTAGACAAGGGGAGTCTACTGGGGTTATTCATAGCAAAGACGTTGAACGAGAAATTGTTCAAAAAGAAGAAACCATTCCTTTATTAGATTTTAAAGAAACATTAGATTTTAAGGGAGTAGACGTTATAGGGTATTCATCAGATTTTGCAAATTTCCCTGATACCATAGCAGAACCAGTAGATCAAAATCAAAAGGTCATAAATATTCTAGA
>JBCNUW010000064.1:0-646 GCA_039630575.1 Caldifarciminales bacterium | reverse complement strand
AATTTAAACACCGCCTAATTTAAAACAGGCTTTTGTTGGAACATTGTTGCAATGTGCCAAAGAGGAATTTAAACCACCATAAACTAACTTCAACCTAAACTCACTAAACAGTTGCAATGTGCCAAAGAGGAATTTAAACGATTGAATATTTATAATAATCATTTATTGCAAAATTGTTGCAATGTGCCAAAGAGGAATTTAAACAAGGGTAACATCTGAAAAAGAAAAATTTAAAAAATAGTTGCAATGTGCCAAAGAGGAATTTAAACCAACTTACGGCAGAAGAATTTGATAGACTTAGGGTTGTTGCAATGTGCCAAAGAGGAATTTAAACAAAATACCATAAGACATGTTAATATCTAAATCAACTATTTGCAATGTGCCAAAGAGGAATTTAAACCTTTCCCCGCGTTTTTATTGTACTCAAAAAGAACAGGTTGCAATGTGCCAAAGAGGAATTTAAACTTTGAATTTATTAGTTGTAAGTAGATAGTATATTTGTTGCAATGTGCCAAAGAGGAATTTAAACATTTGATTTCGAATGATAGTGATTTGTTTATAAAGGTTGCAATGTGCCAAAGAGGAATTTAAACTTAACTATTAACCAGTGGCTTAAAAAAACATACCAAGTGGCAATGTGACAAAG
>JBCNUW010000063.1:0-650 GCA_039630575.1 Caldifarciminales bacterium | reverse complement strand
CAAAACTCTTAAAAAAGAATATCCTAAAGAAGCAGCAAATATTCTAAAAGTTTTAGACAGAAAATTTAAAGAGCAGCTTTCGAAACTGGGTAAAGCAGAAGGCATAGAGCAAGCGCTCGAAGCAGTAGAAGAGGAAATTAAAAAGGGTATCCCCAAAGCAAAGCAAGAAGACATATTCAAAAAACTTTCAACCCTTTATTCTGATTTATCTAGAGAGATAGACAGGTTCAGCTCTTTTAGACCTGTATTTGAAAAGCTAGAAGAATTAGCTTCAAGAGTTAGAAAATTAAAAGATAAATTTAAACCAGAAAAACTTACACCCAAAGAAGTAATAGAGCTTAATAAAGTAGAACAACTTTTAAATGAGTATGATATTGCTAAAGAGAGAGCATTTGATAAGCTAGAAAGCCAAAATCAGGGTTGGTTTAAAAGGTTAGGAGAGGCAATTAATACCTTTGACCGTATCTCAAGAGCACTCCGAGAGAGGGAAGAAACAGAAAAGGTTAAACAAAAAGAAAAAGAAAAACTAGCAGCAAGCCAGAAAAAACTTAATTCTGCTATACAGGAACTATTAGGCTCTTTGCCCGATGTAGACAAAAGCCTCATTACGCCGCTTATACCTAACTTCAAAAAAATTACCAATGCTTTCA
>JBCNUW010000062.1:0-661 GCA_039630575.1 Caldifarciminales bacterium | reverse complement strand
GTTTAAATTCCTCTTTGGCACATTGCAACCCATACATAGTGTTTGTTGTCTCAAGAGGCACAAAGTTTAAATTCCTCTTTGGCACATTGCAACCTAAAGACAAAAGAATATGTCTTAAATAAGTTTTTGTTTAAATTCCTCTTTGGCACATTGCAACCCACGAATCAAAAACTAATTTCAGCTTACCTGCAAAGTTTAAATTCCTCTTTGGCACATTGCAACTTAATTAAATAGCTTTTTCCATCTATCCACAAGTCGGTTTAAATTCCTCTTTGGCACATTGCAACTCTTTAACTTTAAACCCCCTTATTTTTGTAGTAATTTGTTTAAATTCCTCTTTGGCACATTGCAACTTAGATGTAGTTAATTTAGCAAAACAAAAAGGTATTTGTTTAAATTCCTCTTTGGCACATTGCAACTTGATAGCAAATATAAAATAACAAGATTCGACGTTGTTTAAATTCCTCTTTGGCACATTGCAACACCAATCAAGATTTTTTTTGAAATAGCTTCTTTCGTGTTTAAATTCCTCTTTGGCACATTGCAACACATATTAGTCAATAAATATTCCCCACGCGAAGGGGGTTTAAATTCCTCTTTGGCACATTGCAACCCATACATAGTGTTTGTTGTCTCAAGAGGCACAAAGTTTAAATTCCTC
>JBCNUW010000061.1:0-672 GCA_039630575.1 Caldifarciminales bacterium | reverse complement strand
GAATTTAAACTTATAACTGTTTTAACTTTCTCTCTTTTGTCAACTAAGGTTGCAATGTGCCAAAGAGGAATTTAAACGAAAATTTAGTGATGTTAGCGTTTATGGATGTTAGGGTTGCAATGTGCCAAAGAGGAATTTAAACGAGATTGATATAGGAGAGATAGGAATCTTACAAGATAGTTGCAATGTGCCAAAGAGGAATTTAAACCTAAGTAACTCTTTGTAAAGTTCACTCAGTTCTTTAAGTTGCAATGTGCCAAAGAGGAATTTAAACGTTTGTAAGGTAACTTGGGATCCTCTTAATGATGTGTTGCAATGTGCCAAAGAGGAATTTAAACGACACATACGATCACAAAGTTTATTATGTCGACGAAGTTGCAATGTGCCAAAGAGGAATTTAAACCAAGAGGGGACGGCGCATATTGATTACGAGGTTAGCGTTGCAATGTGCCAAAGAGGAATTTAAACTATGTTTGAATTTTAATTTTTGTAAATTCCCACTCGGGTTGCAATGTGCCAAAGAGGAATTTAAACTTGTCAACAAATAAACTCTGCATTCAGCATCATTTAAGTTGCAATGTGCCAAAGAGGAATTTAAACAACAATAGATGGGTTTATTGAGAAAGCAAATGATAAGTTGCAATGTGCCAAAGAGGAATTTAAACATTTTCA
>JBCNUW010000060.1:0-679 GCA_039630575.1 Caldifarciminales bacterium | reverse complement strand
CAAGAAAGGGCAAGTTTTGTTTTGGAGAAGGTTAAAAAAATAAAAGAAGAGGCTAAAGCAATAAAGAAAGAAGAGAAGGATAAAGAAAAGAAGGATGATGATAAAATAAAAAAGTTTAAAACCAATGCGAAAAAGGTATCCTCTCTTATTGTCTCTAATGGTCTTATTCCAACTCTTGCCTTTTTAAAGGCAAAGGAAGAGAGAAGACCGGTTTATAATATTTTAAATGAATGGTTAAAGAAAAAGGGATACTGTAATAACGATGCTCTTACAGAATTGGTTAACTCTGATTTTTCTAAACTGCGACTTGCTACGACGGAGGTATTAGAATTTGCCAACTGGCTTAAAAGAATTGTTGAAATAGAATTACCAGAAGAAAAATGATAAGAGATAAAAACTTGTGAAAGAAATTGGAAAGAGAGTTAATTAAAAATTTGCTGGCAGAAAATATTAAAATATCTTATAGATTGCGAAAGTCTACAAAGGAATTTAGTAAATTTTCAACCGCAAATTTATTAGATGGTATTGAGATTGATATTAAATACGCAAAAGTAATAAATGAAATTAAATGTTGATTAAAATATCGCCAAAGATTAAATAAAAAGGAAATAGTTATGAGAAATTCTAATAAACGATTTAAAATCGAAGGAAGAATATGGTGGGGTAATAAATATTTCTT
>JBCNUW010000006.1:0-77779 GCA_039630575.1 Caldifarciminales bacterium | reverse complement strand
TCCCTGGGCAGAAGCTAAAATAGCTTCCTTTTCATCCTGATGAACTTCCCACCAGGACATTATGGGGGATTAGCCTAGGTTTCCCCAGGTTGTCCCCCTCCCAGGGGCAAGTTAGCCACGTGTTACTCCGCCGTCCGCCGCTAAGGGGATTTCTCCCCTCCGCACGACTTGCATGGCTAAGACACGCCGCCAGCGTTAGCCCTGAGCCAGGATCAAACCCTCCATTAAAATTCTAATTTCTACATAAAACATTCAAACCTCCAAAATATACCCAACCACCTCACTTTTCAAATATCCTTTTATTATATTATATCATAAAGCTTTCAATTTTTCAAGCCCCCTTCTTTTTAATTTCCCCCTCTCACTTTAATTATATCAAAAATTTTTATAAAAGTCAAGTATCTTTCCTTATAGTTTTAACAAAAATATTCTCGGCTATTTCCCTATCAATAGAAATTATTGTCTCGTCTAACTCAATTAAATATAAAGGTCTACTCTTTAAAACCCTTATCTTTACCCCTGATATTATACCAAAACTTGCAAGCTTATGTAATACCCTCTTATCATCACTCCTTATTGAAATGATCTTCACATACTCTCCCTCTGTAATATAGGTAAGTGGAACATGAATTGGTTTGACAACATCAATTCCTTTATCAACACAACACTTTCCTCTTGGAATAGGTTTTCCATGAGGGCAAAATCTTGGATGTCCCAACAGTATACAAATTTTATCAGAAACTTCCTCATTTAAAATATGCTCAAGCTGACAAGCAGCTTCATTTGAAAAAAATTTTTCACCCTCAAAAAGCTCTAAAAAAAGCCACTCTGCAAGCCTTAACCTCCTTATAATCTCAGAAACAAAATGTCTCCCTTTTGAAGTCAAACACCATTTACCATTCTTCTTTTCAACAAAACCTTCCCTCTCAAGCTCTATATAATTCTTCTCGTCTATTTCATACTTCTTAACAGGAATCAACTCCTCCTCATCCCAACCCTCTTCCCTAAACCACAAAAGCTTTAATGCTTCCTCTACCTTTCTTTCCATACTATTTTTCTTAAAAATCTATCAAAAAAATTTTTACCACACATATTACATTTTAATTTCAAACTGGCCATTTTTCAAGAATCATTCTAATTAAAAAACCAGCCGTTATTGAATAAATAACAATAAAAATAGAAATATAAAGGCTTATCTTTAGACCTCTTTCTTTTATAATAACAAGTAAATTAGCAATACATGGCATAAAAAGGGTAATCGTTACAACACTCACTATTATCTGTGAAATATCTAAAAGTCCCTTTTCCTTTAAAATTAAAAATCCAGCTGCTCCATAATCTCTCCTTAAAAAACCCATTATAAAACCAACGGCAGCTTCTTTCGGTAAACCTAAAATGTTAGTTACAATCGGTTTAAAAATCTCCTCTATAACTTTTAAAAAACCAGACAAGTCAATAAAAAAAAGTATAAAAGTTCCTATTACAAAAACCGGAATAACCTCCTTTAAATACCACTCTAATCTTGTAATAGTTTTATAAAAAATATTCCTAAGACTTGGAATTCTTAAGGGCGGAATCTCCATTATAAAAAATGTTTTTTCCCCGCTTAAGAAACGAGAAGCTAAGAAACCAACAATAAACAAGCTGAAAAGAACTGTAGATCCCCAAATTATTATTGCCAAGAAAGAAAGACTTGCCATTAAAGCAAAAATTACACCTAACTGAGCCGAACAGGGAACAGCTAAAGCTAAAAGTAAAGTAACAATAATTTTTTCCTTCTTAGTCTCGAGTGTCCTAGTTGTTATAGTTGCCATAGTATCACAACCAAGGCCAAGTATGATGGGTAAAATCACTTTACCGGAAAGTCCTATTTTTTTAAAAAGATTATTCAAAAGAAAAGCAAGTCTTGGAAAGTATCCTGAATCTTCTATTATTCCAAAAGCGATAAAGAAAGTAAGAACAACAGGTAAAATGATTGCAAAACCATAAGTTAGCGCCATTGTAAAGATTCCGAACTCTCCTACAAATAATTCCCTTACTACCTGGGGAACAGGTAAGAAATTAAAAAACCCAATCAAAATAGGATTTATAATTTCACCAAATAATCTGTTCTCGAGAAAGTCTACTAAAATACCTGCACCAAAATTTCCGACAAAGAGATGTAAAAAAAGTAAAGCAAAGAAAATAAAAATAAAACCAAAAAATGGATGAACCATAAAACTATGGAGAAAATCACTAGCTGTGGTTTTCGTAGCAGTTTCCTTTTTTATTACATACTTTGAAACAATACTTTCAACATTTCTTGTAATATCAGAGAGAATAAAAAATTCAACTGGCTCATATATAGAATCCTCAAAATCTTCTCTAATTTTCTCAATCTCTTTATATTCTTCTTTTAAAAGATCTTTGAGCATATTCTCAACATTTTCGTCTCTTGTGAGAAAAAGTTTTATAATTCCCTCTTTCCTTTTAACTTTATCTTTAAGTTTTAACTCCATTTCCTCCCAAAAGGAATTTATCCTTTTATCCAAACTGAAATTGAAATTAGGATAAGAAGCTTTCTCAAGATTTAATATTATCTCCTTTATCCCCTTGCCATGTATCGCAACAGTCTTTATAACAGGTATACCAAGTTCATTACTTAAACCTTTATCATCAATTTCTATCCCTTTAAATTGAGCCTCATCATACATGTTTAAAACTAAAACAGTTTTAAATTTCAAAAGAGAAATTTGATACAAAAGAACAAGTGCCCTTTTTAAATTTTTAGAATCTGAAACTAAAATAACAACATCTGGATCTTCCTCTAATAAAATTCTTAAAGTAACTCTTTCATCATCAGTTCTTGGTAGTAAACTTTGAACTCCCGGTGAATCAATAACTAAGATATCCTTCTTTCCCTTAAGAAAACCCCTTGAAACTTCAACTGTGGTTCCTGGATAATTAGAAACATTTACATACTCACCAGTCAAATGATTAAATACTAATGACTTTCCAACATTAGGATTTCCCACAATAACAATTTTCTTTTTAATATCTTTAGTAAGCATATAAAATTATATTAAAACAAATTTTAAAAAAATTCAAATTTTTAATTATTATTTAAAAAAATTTTTAAAAGTAAATTATAGGCAAAGGGGTTTCCTGCTATTATATTACCGCTTATCAAATGATTTCTTGTCCCTTGCATATCACTTGTTTTTCCCCCAGCCTCTTCTACCAACAACACCCCCGGTATTACGTCCCAAGGAGAAAGTCCAAACTCAAAAAAGCCATCATACCTACCGCAGGCAACATAGGCAAGATCTTGAGAAGCTGAACCAGGTCTTCTTAAATCATCAGAATTTTCAAATACTTCCTTTAATTTTTTATAATAAATTTCCCAATACCCCCTTTTTCTAAAAGGAAAACCTGTCCCTATTAAAAATCCACTATCTTTATTTGAAACTCTTATTGCTTTATCATTCAGATAAGCTCCACCACCTTTTATAGCATAAAAAAGCTCTTTTAAAAAAGGAACATAAATTAAACTAACTAAGGGCTCTCCTTTTTTGACATAGGCAATTGAAAAAGAGAAAATCGGAATCTTTTGAATAAAGTTTCTTGTCCCATCAAGAGGGTCACATATAAAACCTTCCTCTATAAATTCTTTACCCATCTCTTCACCTAAAAATGGAATATCTTTAAATTTTTTCTCTAAAATTTTTTTTACCTCTTCTTCTACCTTTAAGTCTGTTTCTGATACAAAATCTCTCTTTATTTTCTCTCTAAAACTAAGATCGTCTCTTTTATACTCACTTAAAAGTATATTCCCTGCTTTAAAAGCACAATTTTTAAATTCTGAAAGAATTTTATTAAGAAAATCTCTCATAAATTTTAAAAATATTTTTTGGGAAGCTTTTTTCTCAAAACCTCTAATAAATCCTTTATTTTCTGAGAATCTTCCTTAGGAAAAACTAAAATGAGATCTTTTGAATCAATAAAAGCAAGATTATTAAGTTTATAAAATACCACTCTTTTGTTTTTAGAGAAAACAATGTTGTTCTTAGAATCTACAAAAAGAATTTTTCCAAGATAGGAATTTCCATTTTCATCTCTTGGAAGAATATTTTCAAAAGACAAAAATGAACCAAGATCCTCCCATCCAAAATCAGAGGGTATACATAAAAGTTTATCAGTTTTTTCCAAAAGTGCATAATCAATCGAAGTTTTAGGAATAATCTCAAAGAATTTTTTGATATTATTTTTTTTTAAATAAAAAAGCGATTCACTAAAGGAAAAGTTAACTTCCTTCAGTGCATCAAAAAAAGTATCAGCTCTCCAAACAAACATACCAGAATTCCAGAAAAAGTTTCCTTTTTTTAAATAGTCTATGGCAACTTCCTTATTCGGTTTTTCATGAAATTTTATAACCTTTCTCATCTCATATCCCTTTTCTTTTAGAAAAATATCACCAATTTCTATATAGCCGTAGCCAGTCTCAGGTCTTGTGGGCTTTATTCCAAAAGTTAAAATGTTATCCTTTACATTTTTAAAAGCAAAATTTATAATTTCTTTAAATTTATCTTGATCTTTAATAAGATGATCAGCAGGAAATATACCAATTACAGCATCTTTTGATTTTTTTTGAATATAAAATGTGCTGAAAAGACATGTTGCAAAAGTATTTTTTAAAAGTGGTTCTCTTAATATCCTGACATTTCCAAGTATTTTTCTTACAAGAGAAGAAAGGTAAAAAGGGACTATAATTATTATATTTTCTTTAGGGACAACTCTTTTTATCCTTTCGTAGGTAATTTTAATAAGAGGTTTTTCAAGGATATCAATAAAAGGTTTAGGTTTTTTTTCTCTTGAAAGGGGCCAAAGTCTTTCTCCTTTTCCTCCCGCCATTATAACTGCATAGAAATTCCTATCCATAAATTCCCTTTTCAGTAATGAATTCTTTAAATTTTATAGCATCTTCCCACATATAAATATTATTAAACATAACAAAAACATAACCTTTTGATTTTTTTATTAAATCAACAATCTCTTCAAAATCTTTATTTTCAAACTTATATCTATACATAATTCTCCCATGTAATCTCAAATACACAAAGTCATACATCAAAACTTCTTGATGAAAAGGATCAACTGCTTGATAAATTCTTAAATCACTATAAATTTTTCTGAGAGTTTCGCTTTTCCACTTTCCTCTACACTCCCAGAAAAAGAGTAAACCATCTTTATCTTTAAAAAAATTTTTTATGTTTTTTATATTCTCCTCAGTCTCGTTAAAAGAGGAAGGAGTTTGAAAAACAATACCTTTTGCTCCAGAGGCTGTGGCAAAACACTTTATATCTTTCCATGCTAAGTCAACCTCTTCTGTATCTTTGAAAAAACCATAATTTTCTCTTTTTCCATAATCTTTTTTAGATCTTTTGTATGTTGAAGAATTAAAAGGATGTGTTATATGTTGAGGAGCCTTTAAAAATAGGTAAAAATCATTCAAATCTTGAGTTTTATTTTTCAAATTTTTAGCCTTTGTCTCACTTGGAACAGTATAAAATGTCTCTTGAATTTCTACTGCATCAAAAAAATTAAAATAACCTTTTTTTGAAGGTGACGAACATAAACCTACATAAATTTTCATTATGTTTATTCTTTTAATTTTTTTGCAATTTTTTAGAAACTCTGCTAACTAAAAAACCTAAAAATAAACTAATAAGAAAAGCAGGAAAAAGTTCATAAAGATACTTTGTTAATTTAAAAATATCTTTCCACAAAATTGTTACAACTGGACCTACTATGAGACATGTTATAGCACCGTATTTATTAAATTTTTTATCGTAAAGAGAAAGAATAATAACTGGAGAGAAGGCTGACCCAAGAGCACTCCAAGCATAAAGGACAAATCTATAAATAAATCTTACTTCAATCAAAGCAAACAAAAGGGCAATCAAGGACAAAATCAATATAACAATTCTTGTCCCTAAAATTAAAAACTTTTGCTGTGGTCTTTTCCCCTTGAAAATAAGATATACATCATTCAAAATAGTAGTTGATGAATACATAAGCTGAGAATCTGCTGTTGACATAATCGCAGCTGTTACTGCAGATAAAACAATCCCTGCTAAAACAGGATTTAAAAAAGTTACAACAAACAACGGTAAAATCTTTTCCGGATCACCTGGATTTGGAAGCTTTCCCATTTCAACAAGAACTCTTCCCGCAATACCAAGAGTACAAGAACCAAAGTAAGCAAAAAAACCCCATAAAATTGCTATTAAACCGGCCCTTTTACCCTCTTTTATATCCTTAACGGTAAAATATCTTATCACAACATGAGGCATTCCAGGATACCCAAAAGCAATACCTATCGCCTCACCTATTAAAAAACCTAATACAAAAAAGGAAAACTTATCCGGACCCCATAGATGAGTTAAACCTAATTCTCCTGCTTTCTTAAAAAACTCGAAAGGACCACCTATTACAAAAATTGCAATTAAAGGAAATATAGCAAGAACAAAAACCATTAAAATACCTTGAATCAAGTCAGTATAGGAAACTGCAGCATAACCACCAAGAATAACATAGATAGCTATTATAAGTCCTCCTATCAAAACTCCTACCTTATATGAAGCAAGACCCATACCTTCAAGTTGCTTCCCAGATCCTGTAAATTGAGCGACCACATAAGCTGTCATAAAGAAGGTCACAATAATTGCAGAAAGTGTTCTAAAAATATGATATTTATCGTTAAGCTTACTTTCTATGTAATCAGAAATTGTTAAACTTTTAAACCTATCAGTATCTTTTTTTAATTGAGAAATTATAAATAAAGCATTGAACCAATAACCTAATATTCCACCTAAAGCAATCCAGTACGACCCAAAACCGTAAATAAAACCGTATCCAGAAAGACCCAAAATTAGCCATGCACTTTCAGCTGAGGCCGAAGCTGAAATTGCCGTAACCCACTTACCAAGATTTTTACCTGCAACAACAAAATCTTCATAAGTTCTTGAAAACTTCCTTTGTGCAAAAAATCCAATAAACAGAAGAAGAAAAAGATAGAAAACGAATACTACCCATATTACAATGTGATGAGGAAACATTAATCCTCCTCCTTAGTATACATATAAACAGAATAAATCATTAAAATAACTGGAATAAATATAAAAATTATTAATAGAAGTAAATCTCTTAAAAGGGTCATCGTGAATTTTATAATAAAAAAAACTTAAAAAGCAAATTTAAAGAATTTTCCTTATAAACTCCTCTATTCTTTTATGAATCTTTCCATCATTTTTTATATACATCACATCTTCTTCTAAGGGTTTTTCATATTTTTCCCTTTGCTTTAAATATATTTCCCATCTACCATCAGAAACATCATCTCTCCTTTTTTCTAACCTCCTTTTAATCAAAAAAGGAGAAGCTTCAATCCAAAGAATAAAAAGTTTAACACCCAAAGTCCTAACAAACTCTCTTAACTTATCTCTTTTCTCTTTTTCTAAAAAACTCGCATCAAGGATAACATTCTTTGAATTCATTATAGCCTTTTTAGCTCTCTCAAACATTTCGCTATAAACCCTTTCTGTCATATCCTTACTATAGATACCTTTCTCAAAATCATCATAAACATGAACAGATATATCAATACCCGCTAGCTCCTTTCTTATAATATCTGATCTTAAGACAACACAATCAATCTTTTTCTCCAAAATATTTGCTACATAAGACTTTCCTGCTCCTGTATAACCACAGAGAGCAATAACAAAGGGTTTATTTTTCTTTAACACAAACTCTCTTTTTAATAGATCACTTTATCTCATCTAAATAATTTTTTAATTTTTCAATAGGATCTTCAGAATGAGTGATAGGTCTTCCCACAACAAGAAAATCTGCTCCTTTTTCTTTTGCCTCAGCTGGCGTTATAACCCTTTCCTGATCAAGAGCCAAATCTTCCTTTAGTCTTACTCCTGGAACAACTGCTAAAAAATCCTTACCGCATACTCTTTTTACAATCTCAAGCTCTTCACCAGAAACTACAACCCCATCAAGACCTGCTGATTTTGCAAGCTTCACAAGGTTCATAATTTCTTCCTCCATTGACTTTTCAGTGTCAGAAATATCTCTTAATGTAGCTTCAGACATACTTGTTAAAATTGTAACACCAATTAAAAGGGGTCTTTCTCCTTTCTCAATTTCCCATAAACTCTTACAAGCTGACTCAAGCATTTCAAAACCTCCGAGTGTATGAAGGGTTAACATATCAACTTTTAATTTTTTAACTTCTTTAACAGCAAGAGAAACAACAGAGGGGATATCGAAAAATTTAAGATCAAGAAAAATCTTAGCTCCTTTCTCCTTAAGATATTCTATGAATTTGTTACCACCAACTATGTAAAGTGGATAACCTACCTTAAACCATTTTACATAAGGCAAAAATAGATCAACCCACCTTTTAGCTAACTCCAAATTATTTGTATTTAAAGCAATTATAAGTTCTGTCATTTTTCCCTCTCTCCTTTTTTAATTACTTGCATACTTCCAATTATTTTTTTTATGTCATCTATTTTATGTCTTCTCATAAAATCCTTTGTATCTCTTATTATTTTGTTAATTATTCCCGGTTCTACAAAAATCATAGAACCTACTTGAACAGCCTTAGCTCCAACCATTAAAAATTCAAGAGCTGTTCTATAGTCATAAACTCCACCCACACCAATAATTGGGATGTTAACTTCCTGATAAACTTTATAAACAATATAAAGAGCTATAGGGTGAATTGCAGGCCCTGAAAGACCTGCCACACCCCTTGGAATAAGAAACTCCCTTTTCTCTACGTCAATTGCCATTCCCATAATAGTATTTATTAAAGATAACCCATCAGCCCCATTTTTCTCGCATTCTTTTGCTACATCAATAATGTTTACAAAATTTGGTGCCAACTTAACAAAAACAGGACCCTCCCTAAACCTACTCTTTACAATTCCCACTATTCTACCAGCAACCTTCTTATCCTGTCCAAACTCCATCCCACCTCTGTCAACATTAGGACAGGATAAATTAACTTCAAGAGCATGAACCTTAGCCTTGTTAAGCTCCTCTGACAAAACTTCAAATTCATCCTCTTTCTCGGCAAAAATGTTCACTATTACTGGAACACCAATTTTTTTTAGTAAAGGCCATTTTTCCTTTATAAATCTTTCTAATCCAATGTTTTCAAGACCTATCGAATTAAGAAGACCGCAGGGAACCTCTGCAATCCTTTCAGGCGGATTTCCAAACCTTTCATTTAAACTTATTCCTTTTGTAACAATTGCTCCAAATTCAGTAATATCAACTTCGTTCTTATGATCTAAAAGCTCAACTCCATAAGCAAAGGTCCCTGAAGCTGGCATAAAGGGATTTTTTAACTTCAATCCAGATAGATTTACCTCTAAATTCATAACTCTATATCAGAAAACCTAAAAAGAGGACCATCAGTACAGGTTCTTAAATATCCCCCTTCCTTTCTTCTTTTTACAGCACAACCCATACAGACACCAAAACCACAAGCCATTCTTCCTTCCATCGAAACATAAGTATTTTCAGGTGGCAAAAATTGAAAAGATTTCAACATAGCAAGAGGACCACATATTATAAAAATAGACTTTTGGGGATCAATATAACCCTCTTTTATTAATACCTTCACATAATCTACAACAAGACCCTTAAATCCATATGAACCATCCTCAGTACTGATTAGAAAATCACCCTTTATTTCTCCTAACCTTGAAACTAAATAATCAGGAGGGAAAGTTTTTGAACCATATATTAACTTAAAATCATTCAAGTTGTAATATCTAACATAAAACATCAGAGGAGCTATGCCGGTTCCGCCACCAATTAAAACAATCTTACCATCAAAGGTTGGCTCAGGGAAAGCCCTGCCTAAAGGCCCAAGTAGATCTATTTTCCCCCTTTTTCTCTCAGAAAGTAATTTTGAGCCTAAACCACTAACCTTTATTAAAAATTCAACTACATCATCCTCAGCACTCCAGACACTATAAGGTCTCCTTATAAAAGGATAAAGTGAATCAAGAATTTTTATGTTCACAAATTGACCAGGTTTCACTCTCCTTGCAAGCTCTTGGGCTGAAACAACAAGATGAAACATACCTTCCCCAAGATCTATGTTATTAAGAATCTCACCTTCAATTTTTTTCAAGAAGATCTCTCGCGATAACATGATAAAAACTTCCTTTATATTTTATCTCTAAAATTTTATAATAACTTTCAATCTTTTCTGTATCAGGAAGAAAGTTTTTATAAATAAATATAATAAGATATAAAACTCTGGGAATTTCTCTGTCATCAGGAAATCTTTTTACATAGTCTTCAAATATCTCTATCGCCTTTTTGTATAAACCAATATCAACATAATAGGATTCTCCAAGTCTTAAAAGCTCCTTCTTTAAAATATCTCCATCTAAATTTTTGAGTCTTTCCTCACTTTCAATTAATCCCAACCAAATTGTAGATTTTCTTCCATAATCTGATGAAGGTGATACCTTTTTAATTTCATTTAAAAGATCTTTTAAATTAGAAAGACTATCCTCCTTAAAATAGATGTTTGCAAGTTCAAAACCAAGCTCCTGTCTTTGGAGATGATCCTCACCTTTCAAAAGAAAATTTTTCAAAACTTTTTTCATCTCTAAAATACTATTTTCTTTTTCATATATTCTCATCAGTAACTTTACACTTTCATAATTTTTATTCTCCAAATCGAAATTTTTTAAAATTTCTTTTGCCTTTTCAAGCTCTCCAACTTTTACATAAACCTCCGCAAGCAAAAGGGTCAAATCCTTTTTATTTTCCAAATCTTTTTTATAATTAAGCGCTGAATCTAACATACCTAATTTAAGTGCTGACTTAACATATACAGAAAGAATTTTTTCTCTCCAAAAAAATGAACCGACTTTTAAAACCCTCTTTGCATAAAAAAAAGATGAATCATACTCCTCTTCCATCTCAAACAACTTTGCCTTAAAGAAATAAAAATTTTGACTTTCTTTTGATGGATATAAAGTTAAAACATATAGATAACTCTCAACATCTTTTTTTTGAAGAAGATAGAAAAGTAGTGAATCAGAAAAAAGAGCAGTAAAAGAACTTCTTGGAAAATACTTCACTAGCTCCTCGTACTTTTTAATAGCATTTATCTTATCATCTAATCTTATATAAATCATTCCTGAGAAAAAAATAGCATCTTCAAAAAAGGGTGAACCAGGAAAATACTTTATTACTCTTAAAAATTTTTCTAAGGATTTATCATACATAGTTTTAACATCAGAGGTAACCTTTCTTTTATTTTGGTAAAATCTCTTTTCAGCTTCTTTATAATACTTTTTGGCATTATAAAATGTGTTAAAATAACTTCTAAAAGTTATACAAGAAAAAAAAGTAAAAAAAATAAAAATTAGTTTTTTAATCAAGCACCACTCATTAAGGATCCAGAGCCGAATTTAACCTTCCTAAACCTTGCAGGAGGAGAGGCATGACCAACATGCATAGACTGTCCTGGTTCACCTTTTCCACAGTTTAAAAGTCCGTAAAGAATTTGATCTTTTCCTATACCATCACAGGAATTCCAAAACTCTGGTGTAATACCATAATAAAGGGGATCCCTTACAATTTCACCTGTTAACTTACCGTTTTCTATTTTATAACCTATTTCACATACAAATTGAAAATTAAGTCTTTTTTCATCAATACTCCAAGACTTGTTCACGTCAATTAAAAAACCTTCCTTTATATCAGAAATAAGATCCTCAAGCTCTCTATCCTGGGGTTCAAGGTTTATGTTTGTCATCCTTACTATAGGTATCCTGTTCCAACTTGAAGCTCTTGCACAACCTGAGGATTCAGAGTTTATGTACAGAGAAGTATCTCTAGATGAAAGAAATCCATTAAGTATACCATTTCTTATTAGATAAATCTTTTTTGCTTCTGTTCCTTCGTCATCGTACCCAAAAGTTCCTAAACCCTTAGGATAAGTTGCGTCTGCTACGATATTAACTATTTCCGAGGCATACTTAAGCTTAAAAAGATCATCGGGAGTCAAGAAACTTGTACCTGCATAGGAAGCTTCATACCCCAAAACCCTATCAAGCTCAGTAGCATGACCTACTGATTCATGGATCTGTAATACCATCTGTCCCGGCATGATAACAAGATCAAAAATTCCATCTGGAGCAGGTTTAGCAAATAAAAGCTTATCAGCCTCTTCACTAATAACATATGCCTTTTCTAAAAAATCTTTCTTATCAACAACCTCAAAACCACCTTGAAGGTAATTACCTCCGTGACTTTCAGGATAAGATCTCACCTGTAAAATTCCATCCTTGAAAGTGTAAACTGAATAGCCACCGCCTGAGTGATAAATTTCTTGGTAAATATCGTGACCTTCGGTAGAAGCAAAATACTTTTTCTCCCTAAAAAAAGCTAATATAACATTCCTCAAGACACTATACTTTGAACTTTTAAGTCTTCCATCAATTTCTCTCATAAAACTTAACTTTTCTTCAATTGAGACTTCAAAGGGATCAACAAGAACAACAGATTTATAAACTCCTTTACTTACTTTTTCTTTATTTAATTTATAACCAAAAGAGGAATACTTATATGAGGCTTCACATAGTTTTTTTGCTTTTTTAACAGTCTCAAAAACTTTATCTTTTGAAAAATCATTAGATGCAGCAAAACCCATACCACCGTTTTCAAAAACCCTTATGCCGTAACCTCTTTCCTCACTTCTTGAAAAATTTTCAACTATACCGTTTTTTAAAAATATAACCTCTGATTCCTTATCTATAGCTCTAATCTCACCATAAGAAATTTTTAAAATTTCAAAGGCATTTAGAGCTTCATTTATAATTTCTCTCATATATTTTTTATCTGGAGCCGAGGGGATTTGAACCCCCGACCTTCGGAGTGCGATTCCGACGCTCTCCCAAACCTGAGCTACGGCCCCGTCCAAAATTATTATAAGACCAAAGTTTAAGCAAATGTAAAATATATTAAAAGAATCTCAAAAAGCACTCTGAATCTTGCTTCCCCTAACACACCAGTCGAGAAAATTAACGGAAAAAGAATTAGGAAAATAAGAAAAAAATTTTCTCCACTTTTTAAAACCTTAACTATAAATAGTAAAAGTAAAATCGTATTAAAAATTAGTGAAAATAAAAGAATAATTAAACCTTTCAATCCAAAAAGAATTAACCTTTCACTAAAAAATTTATGAAAACCTTCTAAAAAACTTCCACTAAAAAGAAGCCTCAAAAATTCCTGCTGAACAGGTTTTTCAATTTCTCTTCCATTTAGATACACTATTAAAGGTCTAAAAGATATAGGAAAAAAAAGAGTATTAAATGAAAGAATTGTATGAGATATTAAAAAAAATGGAAGAGTTCTCTTTAGCTCATCAAAGGATAAACTTAACATCCCATAATATAAATCCTTAACCTCATAATTAGAAGGAAGCCTTTTGATTAACCTTTCACTTAATTTTTTTCTTGCTTCCTCAAAAGAAATCTTATCCTTAACAGAAACAGAAAAAGGAACATAATAAGAAAAAAAATTAACAGGTACAATACCAGAAAAACCAAAATACCCAGTTTTTATGTAAATATTTATAATCCAAAAAAAAGAAATGACAGAAGGTAAAATCAAAATAAAAAGGGCATATCTAATACTTTCCCTTAAGAGAAAATAAAAGGAAATAAAAAAAGGAAGTAAAAGCCCTACTGGTTTTAAATAAGGTAAAAGTGATAAAATTAAAATTATAAAGAAAAGTTTTCTTTCTATTATAGAAATATAAAGAAAAAAAACTAAAATACCAAATAAGTAATCGGCAGTTGGAAAAAGTGAATTAAAATTTAGATTGGGTGAAAAAATAAAAAATATTGAAAAAAAATAAAAGGATTTTTTACTTAATTTCTTTTTTGCATAAATTAAAACTAAAATTGAAAATAAAATATTTAAATAAAAGTTAATAAGAGGTGAAGAATTAAATCTGTAAAATAAAGATAAAAGGAAAGGCAAAAGGGGAGTTCTTACTGTTTCAATATCTCCGTCCCTTTTAAACCCCTTATTTAAACTTAAGTTTATTGCGAGTTTATGATACTCAGAGGCATCTTGAATTGATTTTAAAAGTCTACTATTATCCTTTATTCCTTCAAAGGCATAAAAGAGCCTAGTTAATAAAAGAAAAAATAATATAGAAATAAATTTAAAATTGAATATCTTTATAACTCTCCCTGTTTTTTAAGTAAAAATTTAAAAAAGCCTCATAAGTCCAGGGCATTTTTTCCTTAAAAATTCTCAAAATGATCTTTGCATATTCCCTTATTTCATACTGAGCATTAACTTCAAGTCTCAGTCTTAAAAAGTTCATTAAACTCCTTGCATTTACTGTCCAATAAAATTCTGTGTAAAGTGATAAAGGACAAACAATCCTGGCAAGTTCACGGGCAACATTGCTCTCAATAAGAATCTTGTAAACTTCATAAGACTTTTCCTGAATCTCACGAATTTTTCCTATTAATTCCTCCTCATTTTTAATAAATCCAATTTCACCTACCTGTTTATCCTTTTTTGATTGAACTCTTAATTTCTCTGGTAAATAAAACTCCTCTTTATACTCAGTATATCTACCGGAAATCTCATTGTAAGATCCCCACCTGTGTCTGAACCATTGCCTTGCAACAAATATAGGACATTTAACATGAAATTTAAAAACTGAATGTTCAAAGGGAGTCATGTGCTCATTTTCCATTAGATAAAAAAGTAGTCTTTTATCTTTTTCTTCTCCTTTTAAACCACTACCATAGGAAACTCTTGCAGCCTGAACTACAGAATTATCCCCCCCCATGAAATCAACGAGCCTTACAAAACCCTTATCAAGTATTTTAAATTCCATTTTTAATTTATTCTGTCCTATTTAAAGACCTTTTTTCAATTAAATAGGCGAAAATATGAAGCACAAGCCCATGAACCTCCTGTATTCTTGGGGTAGATGAAGATGGAACTTTTATTATCAAATCACAGAGCTTATAAACAGGTGGATCTTCGCTACCTGTAAGATATATAACCTTCATACCTAATTCCTTAGCTTTTACACAGGCTCTATTTACATTTTCAGATTTACCAGATGTTGAGATTGCAATTAAAACATCTCCTTTTTTACCTACGGCTTCAATTTGTCTAGAAAAGATATTTTCAAAACCCATATCATTAGCTATAGCAGTGATAGAGGATGTATTAGTTGTCAAAGCAATAGCAGCAAGCCCTTTTCTCTTATCATCCCTGTATTTGCCAACAAGTTCGGCTGCAAAGTGCTGGGCATCAGCAGCTGAACCACCATTACCACAGATCAATATTTTACCGGAATTAAAGAGAGAATTTTCCAAAATTTCTAAAGCCTTTTTTATGATTGGAGCAAAATCTAAAAATTTTCTTTTGACCTCTATAGACTCCTGAATTTCTGAAAGAATTAAATTTAGCATCTTAAAGAAAAAAATTAAGGATTCGAACCTTTAAATACAAAAACTTTAAAGATTTCTCCCATACCTTCAGGATTGACAAGGTAATTTAGTTGGCTTATTAGCTTTACTTTATCCCTTATTCCTAATGTTTTTTCATAATCCAATATATCAAAAAGGTAATCCTTTATGAAATCACTTAACTTTTTTAATTCTATGAAGCTATAACCTGTTATTTCAAACTTTTTTTTCAAAAATTCTATATTTAAAGTTCTTGTTATATCTTTTTTCCCCTCTTGGGTGTATAAGTCATCAAAAACATTATGCTCTTTGAATGCTCTCGCTGTACCTCTTTTTTTTCTTAATATATCTTTCAAATTCTCCGCATAGTCTATCAATATTATATAAGCATTTTTTAATTTATCTTTTAAATTTTTTAAAAAATCTATAATATCCTCAGAATATTCAAAAATAGAATCTTCTGTAATATCATCTAAAAAAAAATTCAAAAAATCATCCTCAAATTTTTTAAAAGTTTCTTTCTTGGTCTTTAAATTAACCATTATTTCATAAAATTTGTTACCTTTTTTAAAAAGCCTTCTAAATGGAAAAGCATCAAAAACTTCTATAAGAATTATAAAACCCACAAACTCTTTTATCTCATCAAGAGAATTTAAAAAAACAACTTCTTGAAAATTATTCAGCCTTTTCTTTGCTAGCTCCATTCGCGAGAATGAAGGCTCGACAAAAAAATATCTGGAAACTTTATTAACCCTTAGAAAATTCTCACAAAAAATTCCTTCACCACCACCTATTTCTAAAACTTCATATGATAATAAACCTTGACTTTTTTCCTGAATAAAGCTTTTAAGTGCTATAGAAAGAGGTAAAGAAAAATTTGAAGGTGTTACGAAATCAAGGTTTATTGTCATTTTTTTTGTGTAATAGCCATTTTCTCCATAAAGAGCTTTTCTCATAAATTCCTTAAAAGAAACTATTTCCTCTTTAAATCCTTCCATATAAAATCTTTTGCTTTCTTTAAATCAAGAGAAGAAAAAACTTTACCATGTCCTGGATAAAATTTTCCCTCGAACTCAAAAAGAAGTTCAAGAGTTTTCTTTAAAACACTTCTATCTTCAACTAAAAAAGAAAGTCTTGGTCTTTTTATAAATGGATTAGGACCTATTAGAATATCACCTATAAAATAATTATTTCTTATCTTAAAAGTACAAGATCCATAGGTATGACCTGGAGTCTCAATTATCTCTAATCCCTCTACACTATTCAAATTATCTTTTTCAAAAAACTCAATCTTTGCAAATTTTTTTAAAAAATTTAAAGTATAGTAAAGGCAATAAGAGTAAAAATTACCTCTTGGAGACGGTATATGAATAATTTTATTTTTAATCAAGAGAAAATCTTTTTCATGAATAAAAACTTTGGCATTTCTTTTTTGTAGAAAAAATGCATTTCCAATGTGATCCCAGTGCCCATGAGTTATAAAGATATAATCAACATTTTTAACCTCATTTATAAATTTACTTCTGTCAAAAGGTGAACCACAATCTATAAGAATCTTTCTTCCTCTATATTCCACAACATAAAAAACAGAATATAATGAAGAAAACCTTTTAACTTTCAAAACTTAAAGATCTATAAATCTCTGATGATAAATTCTCAAAAGACCAAGATTTACACTTTTTCTTGCAAATGTAATAAGAAAACCTTTAAATTTCGGGGGATTCTTCGAAAAGATAACTAATTTATCTTTTGTAAAAACATAAAGTATTGTTCTTTTATCTCTGTTATAATTTTTAAAAAAATTTATAATTTCTTTTCTATCAGCAGGTGATATATTAAAGGTAATTTCCTCAAATACAGAATCGCCATTTTCATCAGTCACAATCACTCCATAAACATCAGGGTTTTTTAACATCTCTCTAAGATAATAGAACCCCTTTTTCCCTTTGGTTATTCCTTCCATCTTAACTTTTTAATAACCCATCTTAAAGTAACAAAATCTGTATTTTTTTTAAAAAGTAGAAATTTCCAATCGTTATTAGTTTTAAAACCAATCTCTGGCAGCTCTGATTCTATAATAATTTCAAGTGGCTCACCGATTCCCCATTTTTTTAAATATGTATCTAATAAATTGACAAAAAACAAAAGTTCCTCATTTTTCTCAACCCTTTCAAGTTCTTCAATCCCTTTGAGAAACTCTAAAAATCTCTCTTCAGCCTCTCTTTCCTCTAACTTTGGAGTTTCTGTCTTTTCTGATATTTTTATATCCTTTAAATCTGCTTTCTCACCTTTTTTTTCTCTGATCTCTCTCAATTTTTCCCTCAAATAAATTTCTTTTTTTTCATCCTTTTGAATTTCTGCTATCTTTATCCACAACAAAAGGGCTTTTTCTGATAAAGGACTTGACCTTAGGTAATCTTTCAAAAGGGTTTCTGCTTCAACTATCAAATTATGATCGATATATTCCTCAACAAGCTCAAGAAGAAGACTCGATCTTGGATCATAGAAAAGTTTTTCTTCCTTCATATAAGTGCTTTCTTTGTATCAATTTCAATCAAAAGAGTTCTTAAAAGGGAAATAAGTCTTTCTATTTTTCCTTTTAAATCACCACTTGCATACTCATAAGCTTTTTCCCAAGCTTTTAAAGCACCCTGCAGGTCTCCGAGTTTAATTCTTACAAAACCCATACCGTAATAACCAAGAGGATTCTGAGGATCCCTTCTTATTACTTGATAATATTCCTGAGAAGCCAGTCTATAATTTTTCTGAAAATAGTAAAGATCTGCAAGAAGTAGATGAGCCATTATAAAATCAGGATAAAGGGACAAAGATTTTGTAAGAAAAACTTCAGCTTCAAGGTATTTTCCTCTTTTTAACATTTCCCTTGCTTTTAAGAATAATTCCTCAGCTTCACTTTTTGTCCTTTCTTCAAAAGCCTTATCCATCTCTTTAAATTCTATAATTCCTCTTTCATGGAGTTTTATGATCTCCTTGGCAACCTCAATTGAAGGTAGTTTAAATTCCTCCAATATATCCTCAATTTTTCTTTTCGAATCTATTAGTGACAGAATTTTCCATTCAAGAGGCGAGAGATCAAGAGAAAAAAAATCTTTATTTAACCACTTATTTGACAAAACTGGTATAAGAGAATATGACGGTATCTTTTTTGAAATCTCCTCCCATTCGTCTAATCTTCTTGAGCTCTCAAGTAAAAGATCCTGTATATCAAAGGAGTAAACATCGGGTAATACTTCCTTTTCATTCTTTAATTCTTCGAACCTAAACATACCTACCTTCCATGAGAGAATTTCAAACATTCTCGTTTCATTAACAGTTCTTAGAATTTTCTGAATTATAGAAATATCCTTGCTTTTCTCGTTGACCAAAATCAGGATTTCTCTCTCATTGAACTTTAAATCCTCTTTTAACTCTTTTAAAAGACCTGCTTGTTTAACCCTTGTATATAAAAGGTCATCTCCCAAAATAGTAATAAGCTGCAAGTTACCTTTTTTAATTATTATCTCGGCACTATTTTTTTCTTTTTTTAATTCATTTTCTATTTTAATTTTTCCCGTTTTTCTATTTAAAGCAAGAATCTGCAAAAAGTCGACTAAGGAAAGTTCTTCAAGTTTACCTTCAATTGGCATCTTAAGGTTTAACCTCCCTTTCGAGCATTTTTAACCATTTTAAAGCTAAGCTTGAATATTCCTTTGCCTTTTTTGCCAAGGGAGAATTTTCAGAGAGTTTGATAAGTTTTGACCATGCCTCAATTGCTTTCGCATATTTTCCTATAAGTGCGTAACATACACCTTGATAAAAATGAAGCTCTTCTTTTAGAAATAAATCTCTTTCACAACTTTTAAAAAGTTCTATAGCCTCTTTATATTTACCCTTTACTGTTAACTCAATAGCTTCTAAAAGATTTGCATGTTTGTTAAATCCTTTAGCTTTTAACTTCGAAAGAGCATCTTTAAATTCATCTTCTCTTTTTAATTTTAAAGAACAGAAAGCATAAGAATAAAGGGCTTCTTTATTATTACTATCCTCCTTAATAATTTTCTCATATTCCCTTCTTGCTTCTTCATATCTTCCCATCTTTTCGAGTAGTTCAGCAAACCACATGATTATCTTTAAGTTAGGTTTAAATCTCTTTAAAACTCCATTAAGAATATTTAACGCTACCTCTATCTCACCCTTTCTATCTTTAATTTTTGCTTTTAAAAGTAATACATCAACGTATTCTTTATTTTTTGACAAAATTTTATCAACCTCTTCTTCAGCTTTCTCATACCTTTTTGTTCTAAAAAAAACATGGGCAAGATGTAGTCTAATTTTATCATCTTCCTTTTCTCTTAAGAGCCTTAAATAATACTGTTCAGCATTCTCATAAAGTGATAAGTTCTCATAGGTTAAGGCAATCAAATAATTTATTTCATTATCATCTGGATATTTTTTATTAAGAGGAATAAGAATTTTAAGGGCTTCCTCAAAATCTCTGTTTTTAATTAAAATTCTCACCTTCTTTAACTCAAGAGTTTTGTCTCCTTCAAATTCAATGATCTTTTTGTATGGAAAAAATCTTGACTCAATAGGTCTGGGAGAGCCCTCTATTGAAAATAGATACTGAAAAACATGGAATTTCTTCTCGTCAACCTTTACTACAGTTTCTTCTCCAGAAAACTCTGCAAGTAGTGTAGCCGCGTAAGAAAAATCAGGTTGAATTCTTAAAGCTTCCTTTAAAAGCTCAACAGCTTTTTCTGTGTTTCCTCTTTCTTTTAGAATTTTTGCATATAGTGTTAAATAAAAGGGATTTTCCTTTTCTATTTCATTTATTTCTTTCAAGTAATTTAATGCCCTCTCTAAATCATTTTCTTCAATTGCAATAAGCGAAAGGTTGTAAAGGGGTACTATAAATCCTGGTTCAATCTGAGAGGCTTTTAAAAAGTATTCCTTAGCTTTTTCTCTGTCATCATTTGCCATAAGACATCCTAAATTGTTTAAAGCATAGGGATAATTCTTTATACCTTCAAAAATTTTGCGAGCCTTTTCCGTTTCTCCCTTCCTTGAAAGTGAAATAGCATACATATTCCAGGTGTGAAAATCTCTTTCTTTAATTGTTTCTATTAGACTTATGGCACTGTCCCATTTTTCCTCCATCATTAATATTTCAGCTTCAATCTTCTTTAACTCTGGCCTACTTTCATCTATCTTTTTAAGCTCCTCAAGAATGTTTCTTGCCTCCCTAAGAAAGAACTTATTCTTATATGCTTCAAGAAGATGTAACTTTGATTCAAAGGGATCTGCTTTTATTTCTGAAATACCTATAGATTCCTGAAGCATTTCTTCAATAGAGGGTGCCTCTTCTTCAATTCCAAGAGCCCCCTGAATTTTTGAAATTCTTGGATCAAGTTCTTTAGCCTTTATTGCTTCTTCTAGTGCCTCCTCCAAATACCCTTTTTCACCGTAGGCAAAGGATAAAAATAAGTGAGCCTTTGCATTTTGCGGATACTTTGAAATTATCTCCTTAAGAACCTTTATAGCTGCATCATAGTTACCCTGATTATATAAGACCTCTCCGAGATCTAAACTAATTTCAATATCATCAGGTAAAATTTTTTGAGCTCTCCTAATTGCAGCTATTGCTTCTTGAAATTTCCCCATTTTTTTATAACTCTTTATTATTCCCTTTAGAGCTTCCTTGTTTACAGAGTCTCTTAGAAGCACCTCCCTGTATTCTCTTAGTGAACTATTATATTTACCAAGTTGATATAAAGTTTTTGCAAATTCCAACCTCGAATTAATATCATCTGGATTTTTTTCAACAATTCTGTAATATCTTTCAAGTAAATCTTCTTTCTTTTTAGTCTTTTTTAAAATTATCTCAAGGTTAATCCTTGCAATATTAAAATCTGGATCAATATCAAGTGCTCTTTTAAGCTCACTGATTGCCTCATCAAATAAACCTCTATTAAAATATACAACAGCCAAATTGTTGTGAGCAGCTGGATCATTTGGATCAATTCTGCTGGCAAAGGATTTTAAGATTTTAATTTCCTCTTGAGTTGGTAATCTCATTCAAAAAAAGATTTTAATTTTTCTTGAATCGTACCAATTGCATGCTCATCAGGTAAAAAGAAAAAGGTCGCCTTCACCTCTATTCCATTTTCA
Source organism: Caldifarciminales bacterium (assembly GCA_039630575.1). GTDB lineage: Bacteria > Hydrothermota > Hydrothermia > Hydrothermales > JAJRUZ01 > JBCNVI01. The sequence continues at coordinate 56,078 of JBCNUW010000006.1, read as the reverse complement.
ATTTTTAAAACAGATTTAATACAAAGTGCAAAACCCTTCTCAGCCTCTATTTGGAGAAAGGCATCTAAAATTATCACTTTTACATTATCGTTCTTTAAAAATGGAACTGTTGGTAAAGCCAAAAGTCCTAAGAAATCTGAAAGTGCAGTCATATAAGCACCTGTTATTATATTACCTACCTCTTTTAAAGCAGACTCTTCATGTTCTTTTATTTCTGTAATTTTTTCACCGATTAAAATAGAAAGTAATGTGAGAGCTTCATTTTTAGAGAGCAGTAGCAAGGTAAGACCAGTGAGATCACCAATGAAGTATAAAAGGATACCCACTGCATCTTCATCCTCCCTATCTACTACCTTCTTGAAAATGTCCTCAATTTTACCAATTAACACCTCAGGAACAGTCATAAGTACCTTTCTATTTATGAGTCCTGAAAGGGCTGTGGCTGCATGTCCACAACCTATATTTGCAACTTCTCTTAATCCATCTATTCCAAAAATTTCATCTTTTTCCATTTTAACTCTCCAAAAATTTTGAGGGATCAATTATAATTGCCACTGTTCCATCCCAAAGGATTGTGCCTCCCGAAACATAGGGAATTCTCATTAAGTATATATCAAGAGGCTTAACCACAACATCCATCTGAGTCAAAACCTTATCAACCAAAAGAAGAGCTCTCTTTCTATCACTTTCTATCAAAAGAGCAGAAAACCTCTCATTTTTTTTACTATCTAAATTTAGCTTTTTACTCATCCATATACAGGGAAGAACCTCCTCTCTTACCAACATATAATCTTTCCCCATCATCTTTTTTATATCATCAATTTTACCCTCTATAATTTCATGGATAAAAATTAATGGAATAACAAATCTGTGTCCAGCCACGCTAACAACAACACCCTTTGTAATAGCCAGAGAAAGAGGCAACCTAAGCTTTATTGTGGTTCCTTTTGTAAACTTACTATCTATCTCAAAAAAACCACCCATTTTGGTTACAAACTGTTTAACAATATCAAGTCCAACCCCCCTTCCTGAGATTGTTGTAGTATCCTCCTTTGTTGAAAATCCAGGGATAGTTATAAGTTCAAAAATTTCCTTCTCTGTTAAAGCTTTAGCCCTTTCTTCAGAAATCAATCCTCTTTCAACTGCCTTCTTCAAAACGCTTCTTTTATCTATACCTTTTCCATCATCCATAACAAAAATTGTAACAGAATTTTTTTCTCTCTCAAGTCTTATTAATATTTTGCCTTTAGATGGCTTTCCCTGACTGATTCTCTCCTTAGGAAACTCTACACCATGATCAATTGAGTTTCTTATTATGTGTAAAAGAGGTTCTCTCATCTCCTCCAGTAAAACCCTATCTAGCTCAATATTTCCGCCTTCAATAACAAGTTCTACTTCCTTCCCCATCTCCTTTGCTTTATCCCTAACAAATCTTTTAAATCTCTCAAGAATTTGTATTGCAGGAATTAGACGAATTGACATTACCTCGTCCTGAAGATAGGAAATAAGTCTCTCAAGGTTTTCCATGGAATCCTCAAGCTCTCTTTCTTTTCTTTCCTTTAATTTAGAAAAAAGCCTCTCCTTTTCAATAACTAACTCTCCAAGTGTATCTATTAACCTATCAAGTTTTTCAGACCTAACCCTTATCTCTTCAAGGGGCTTAATTTCAATTTCCTTTTCTTCTCTTTCAAATTCTTTTCTTTCTCTTAAAAAGTAATGTTCAATGTCTACAAAACTCTCAAGAATCTCATTTATCTTTTTTTCATCCTTATCTGTTTTAATAACTACTTTTAGAACGTTCTCAACTTCTCCCTTTAATATGTCCTCTTCTCGCGGCTCTGAGGAGATGAGATCAAATTTCTCTTTAATAGTTTTAAGAATAACTAACATTCTGGCAGCAAAAAATTGTGTTTCTGGATCAAGGTATATTTCTATTTCGTAGATTTTTTTAAAACTTTCAATCTCTTTGAAGGATTTTAGTTCTTCAATAGTTATTCTTTTTTCTTCTTTTAACATTACCTTTAAGGAATCTACTGCTTTAAAAAGAAAGTCAAAATCTAAATCTTTCTTTTCACCTTTTCTTAACTCATCAAACTCATCTTCAAGGTTATGACAGAACTCCTCTATATCTTTTCTCTCAACAGCTGCTGCCATACCTTTTAGGGTATGGGCATATCTAAAAATCTCATTGATTAGTCCCTGTGTCCAACCTTTTTTCTCAAGTTCAAGTATGGCTTTCTCTAAATTGTTTATAATTTCCTCAGCTTCACTTTTAAAAAGTTCGATATACTTATTATCAATCATCTTGACTTTATAACTCTTTCTACTGCTTCTAGAACCCTTGAAGGTTGAAAGGGCTTTACAATGTAATCTTTTGCTCCAGCCTGTATTGCTTCTAAAACAAGTGGTTGCTGTCCCATTGCTGAAACCATAATTATCTTAGCATGTGGATCAAGGGAGATTATCTCTCTTACTGCATCTATTCCACTTTTGTCAGGCATAACAATATCCATTGTAACAACATCAGGTTTTAATTCTTTATAAAGCCTCACAGCTTCTTCTCCGTTTGATGCCTCACCACATATTTCATAGCCGCCTTTTTTTAAAATATCTGCAAGAAGTTTTCTCATGAATTGAGCATCATCAACTATCAAAACTCTTGGATTCATTTAACTATAGCAATTTAAATTGGATTTGAACCTCACCTGGGATTTTCCTGGGATCTATTATTAAGAACTTTTTCTTCTCTATTATTGCCTGACCAGACAAAAGTGACCTATCTATATCCCTTTTTAAAGTATCAGGTAATTCTCCAATTCTAATTTCTTCACAATCAAAGGCTCCAAGAATCATATCAACTTCACAGGAATATACCCTTTTAGGCTCAGGTGAAAGAATTATAAAAAATTTCTCTTTATACTCCTCACTTTCTTCAATACCTATTCTTTTTTTTAAATCAAAAAGTGGAATTATGTTTCCTCTTAAATTAAAAACACCTTTTAGGTGAGGAGGAGAGAGGGGAACAGGGAAAACTGGTTTAGGTTCTGAAATTTCAAGAACATTTTCCATTATAAAAGAGAATTCTTTTTGAGATAATCTAAATGCTATTATTTTCTTTTTTTCCATTAAAGAATTATAAAACTAATCAATTACATTTTTCCACCATACCAAACCCCATAGAAGTTTTTTCTCCTATTCCTGATTCAAGAACAAATCTTAAAACTTGAACATCTCCTTTTAAATACAAATCTGCCATATAACCTTTAATATTTATATTTTTTATCCTACAAAGTTTTGATTTATAGGATTCACAAAATATTTCTAAATCTTTACTTAAAAGAACTTCACCGGTAAAACACTCAAATTTCTCTTTTATTATATTTTTCAATTTTTTGTAAAAATTTTCAGAATCAGGGGATAAATAGGATGTAACTTTTTTGCCTTCTTCATTCCTAATCTCAGAAACTACAAGTGGAGACAATGTTCTAACTCTAAAAGTGTTACTTAACTTTTCAATTTCATAAATATTTGTTTTTAAAACAGGTAAAAAGTAATTTAAAATTCTTAAAAATTTTTCCTTTTTTATTACATTTTCGAGAATTTCAATAAATACTGAGTCAGGCGAGGATATAATGAAAACAAAAGGACCTATCATAATTATGTATTCCTTTTCGAAAAAAATTTTTTTAGGAAATAAAGGTGAAAAAGAAAAGAGTTTTAAATTTTTATTTTTATATCTCCAACCGTATGAATGAACTGTTTGAGAAAATCGCTTACTATACTTACTTAACAAAAAATAAATTGAAGAAGCAAGAAAATAGTTATAAGACCAAGGCATCTTATATTCTTTTTCTTCTCCAAGAGTGATTTTTAACCTCAATATTTTATATTCCGCCCCCGGCAGGACTTGAACCCGCAACCACCGGATTAGAAATCCGATGCTCTATCCACTTGAGCTACGGGGGCATTTTACCTAATAAAATTATAAAATTTTTATAAATAAATTTCAACAAAACTTTTTTAAAAACTTTTAATTGAAAAAATTTCTCATTAAATTTATAATATTTAAAAGGGTTCCACTCCCAAATATAGAAAATAGTAAATAAGATGGCTACTTTTATTTGGAAAGGGAGAACACCTGAAGGTAAAAAAGTAGAAGGAGAGATGACCGCAGATTCCCAACAGGAGGTCATTTCAACTTTAAGAAAAAAAAATATAATACCAATTTCTGTAACAATTAAGGAAAAAAAGAAAGTACCTTCACTTGAGGATTTAATTCCTACAAAAGTAAAGATAGATGAAATGGCAATGTTTACGAAACAATTTGCAACAATGCTTGAAGCAGGATTGCCTCTAATGGATACACTGAATACCTTATATATTCAAACAACTAATAAAGCTCTTAAAAAAACAATAGGAAAAATATCCGAAGACTTAGAGGGAGGCTATACTTTAGCAGACGCAATGAGAAAACACAAAAAAATTTTCCCTGATTTATATGTGAATATGGTAGAAGCTGGTGAAAAGGGAGGTGCTCTTGGTGAAATTCTCATTAGACTTGCTGAATACCTTGAAAAAACTGCTGACCTTCAAAGAAAAATAAAGGGTGCAATGATTTATCCTGTAATAGTTATTTTTGTAGCTATTGCAGCAACCGCAGCCTTACTTATCTTTGTCATACCAACTTTCAAAGGTTTATACGAAGGTTTTGGCGCTGAACTTCCCCTTTTAACAAAAATGGTGATAGGACTATCAACTTTTACTCAAAAATATATCCTATTTATAATACTTTTCTTTGTTGGAATCATAGTAGGAATTAGAATTTGGTATGGAACTGACCCAGGAAGAGAAGTTATTGACAGAATATTGTTGAAATTCCCAATTATAGGGAATCTAATTCATAAACAAGCTCTATCGAGATTTTCGCGAACTCTTTCAACCCTACTAAGAAGCGGTGTTCCACTTATAGATTCTATGGATATAACCTCAAAAACAACAGGTAATAGAGTTGTTCAACATGCTATAGAAAGAGCAAGAAATTCAATAAAGGAAGGATCCACAATTTCCTCACCCTTACAAAAATCAGGAGTTTTTCCACCTCTTGTTGTCCAGATGGTTCACATAGGTGAGCAATCAGGAAACTTAGATGAAATGCTCCTTAAAGTATCAGAATTTTATGACAAAGAGGTTGACGCTGCGGTAGAAGCTCTCACATCTGCCCTTGAACCAATTATAATGGTTGTACTTGGTGGAGTTGTGGGAACTATGGTTGTCTCGATGTACCTTCCAATATTCAGACTAATACCAACCTTAATGCAAAGTCTCTCCCATTAAAGAAGAAAAATATTGATAACAAAAAAATACGAATATTTATTAAGGATAACTCTACTTTTAAGACCTTTTATAGTTTTTTTTTCCTTATCTATAAGTTATCTTTTTCTTCAAGAAATTTTCGAAGTTGAACTTTTACCCTTTTTATGGATATTTATTTCTTCAGTAATTTTATCCTTTCTTTTCTACTTTTCTTTAAGAAAGGGGAAAAAAACACCTTTTGTATATCTTATTGCTGATACATTTTTAATAATTTCAATTATGCACTTTTCTGGTGGTCCTGAAAGTGTTTTTTCTATTTTATTTTTCCTTGTCATAATAACTTCTTCATTTTATCTTGAGAGAGAAAAAATTTTTTATTTTTTAATTATTTTACTACTTATCTATAACCTCTTTCTCTTTTTATGGACAAAGGGTATACTTAAAGTTCCACTTAAAATTGAATTTCAAACTCATCAAATACTATTAAGGGGCTATATTTATACACTCTCTTTTCTTCTATCTTCACTTATAACTTACTTTTTATCTGAAAGAGCAAGAAAAGGGGAAAGAGAAGCTGAAAAAGCAGATATTTTAGCAAGGGAGATACTTAATAACCTTGGTGAGATTGTTTTAGTTAAAAATAAAAGGGGCGACACTATATTTAAAAATTCTGAGATCTCTGACAGTATTCTCGGTGAGAAAAATCAAAAAGAGATTTCGTTTGATGGTAAGTTATTTTCTTTAAATCATTCCTCCTTTGAACTCTTTGATGAAAAGTATGAAATATATGTTTTAAGAGATATTACAAAAGAAAAAGAGATTGAACAAATCTTAAAACACAAGGAAAAAGAAAAATTTTTAACTGAGCTTTCTCATGGTCTTGCCCATGAGATTAGAAATCCCCTTACAGTTATCCAAGGAGCAATAACAACACTCTCAAGGATTAATGATGAGGAAAAAAAGAAAAAATTAGTTGAGTTAATAAAAAAAGAATCTGAAAGAATTGATCTAATAGTTAAAACTTTCTATGAATATGCAAAAATAAAGGAGATTAAGCGTGAAAAACTTTATTTAAAGGGTTTAATAAAGAGCATAGCTTTTGAGTTTGGAATAAAAAATTTGGAATTTCAAAATGAAAAGGATTTTATTGAAGCAGAACCTCATTTAATTCAGATTGCTATAAAGAACCTTTTAAGAAACGCTATTGAGGCTGTTAAAAATGACTTGGATAAAGTTAAAATTAAATTAATAAAAAATAAAATTATTATAGAAGATAGCGGAGAAGGAATAACTGAGGAAGATCTTGAAAAAGTAAAATATCCCTTTTATACAACAAAACCAGGTGGTTTAGGAATGGGTTTACCTCTTGCAGAAAGGATATGTGAATTACACGGCTTTAAACTTAATTTAAAAAGTCAAAAAGGTGTGGGAACTGAGGCTATAATTGAACTTAATTGAAAAGAAAAATTCTTATTGTCGACGATGAAAAATCAATTTTAGATTGGATGAAAATAGCACTTGAAGATAAATATGAAGTTCTAACTTATCAGGATCCTCTGCTTGCCTTAGACCTTATAAAGAAAGAAAGAATTGACTTAGTTATAACCGATATAAAAATGCCAGGAATATCTGGTCTTGAATTACTTGAAGAGGTTAAGAAAATAAACTTCACTCTACCTGTTATAATGATCACAGCTTACGCATCAATAGAATCAGCAATATCTGCCTTTAGAAAGGGTGTTTCTGATTACCTTATAAAGCCTTTTTCAGAAGAAGAACTAATTTATAGGGTTGAAAAGCACTTACCAGAGTTAGAAGAATATGAAGAATTTATTGCTGTTGATGAAAAAATGTTAGAGGTAAAAAAAATTGCCTTAAAGTCTGCAAAATCTGATTTACCTATATTTATATACGGTGAAACAGGGGTTGGGAAAGAAGTTTTAGCAAAATTTATTCACAAAAATTCTAAGAGAAAAGAAAGAAGTTTTATAGCTGTTAACTGTGCTGCTTTACCATCTGAACTCCTTGAGTCAGAACTTTTTGGATATAAAAAGGGAGCTTTTACAGGTGCCTTTAAAGACAAAAAGGGACTACTTGAGGTAGCTGATGGAGGAACAATTTTCCTCGACGAAATTTCTGAAATGCCTTCTAATCTTCAAACTAAACTTTTGAGAGTCATAGAGAACAAAGAAATAATACCCTTAGGATCAGTTGAGACCAAAAAAATAGATATAAGAATAATAAGTGCAACAAATAGAGATCCAAAGGAAACTTTAAAGGAGGGTAGACTAAGGGAGGATCTTTATTATAGAATCTCAGCTTTTCCAATTTATATACCCCCTTTAAGAGAGAGAAAAAAAGATATTCCTGCCTTAATTGAATATTTTATAAAAAGAATATCAAAAAAATTAAAAAAGGATTTTACAGTTCAAGAAGAAGTTGTTGAAATACTTTTAGATTACAATTGGAAGGGAAACATAAGAGAACTTGAAAATGTTATTGAAAGAGCCTGCGCTATATGCGAGGGAACAGTTATTAAAAAGGAACACTTACCTTTTGAAATAGTTGAAGAATCTATAACAGCAAAAAATTTAAAGGAACTTGAGGAAAAGTTAATACTTGAAGTTCTAAAAGAGTTTGATGGAAATGTAAAAAAAGCGGCACGGAAACTCGGGATTCATCCTTCAACAATATATAGAAGACTAAAAAAAATAACTAAAAAAAATGGAAAATAACGAGAAGTTAGCTAAAATTTTTAACAAAATGGCCGATGCTCTTGAGTATTTAGGGGAAATACCCTTTAAAGTCTCAGCCTATAGGAAAGTTGCAAAAACACTTGAAAACCTCGATAGAGATATTTCAGAAATTGATGATCTTCAATCTTTACCTGGAATTGGTGAGGGAATAGCTAAAAAAATAAAAGAATTCCTTGAAACAGGAAGAATAGAAAAAGCAGAAGAGATATTTTCTAAAATACCAGAGGGAATCTTAGACCTTATGCAGATACCCAATTTAGGACCAAAAACTCTTTTTCTACTTCATAAAGAATTTGGAGTTAGGGATCTTGAATCCTTAAAAGCCGCTCTTGAAAATAAAAGAATATTAACTCTTTTTGGAATGGGAGAAAAGAAAGTTGAAAACATCAAAAAAGGAATAGAACTTTTTTTAAAAAGTAAAGAAAGATACCTGTTAGGAGAAGTCTACCCAATAGTATCTCATCTGATTGAATTTTTAAAGGAACATAAAGATACAGAAAAAGTTATTGCTGCTGGATCTTTCAGAAGATTTAAAGAAACCGTAGGAGACGTAGATATTTTGGTAACTACAAAAGTTGAAAGTAACTTAACAGAATATTCAACTCAATTTCCAAAAATAGAAAAAGTACTTGCCTGTGGTCCAACAAAATCTTCCTTTGTCTTAAAAAATGGTCTTCAGGTTGACATTAGGGTAATACCTGTAGAATCTATGGGTGCAGCTATGCAATATTTTACAGGATCAAAACAACACAACATACACTTAAGAAAAATAGCAAAAGAGACGGGGCTTAAAATTAGCGAATATGGAGTTTTTAAAGATGAAAAATTTGTAGCAGGTAGAACAGAAGAAGAAGTCTATGGAATTCTTAATATGCAATGGATTCCTCCTGAAATAAGAGAAGATGAAGGTGAGATAGAACTTGCACTGGAAGGTAAAATTCCAGAACTTGTAAAAAGAGAAGATATATTGGGTGATATGCATGTTCATTCTGACTATTCTGATGGACAAAGTTCAATTTTAGAAATAAAAGAAGAGGGAAAAAAAAGAGGATACAAAATTGTCGCCATCTGTGATCACTCACAATCTGCCAAATACGCAAAGGGATTATCAATAGAAAGACTCTTAAAGAAAAAGGAAGAAATAAAAAAAATTAACGAAAAGGGCGATTTACCTTATATATTATTCGGTGCAGAGGTGGATATCTTACCTGACGGTAAACTAGACTATCCTGACGAAATACTTAAAGAAATTGATTATGTAGTTGTGTCCATACATACGGGTTTTAGAAAAGATAACACAGATAGAATAATTAAAGCATTTGAAAATCCATTTGTACATGCCTTTTCCCATCCAACAGGAAGACTAATAGGCTCACGAGAACCTTATGAAGCAAACTGGGATTTAGTCTTTAAAAAAGCCAAAGAAAAAGAGATTTGGATGGAAATAAACTCCTATTATGAGAGATTAGATCTTTCACCACCCTTAATTAAAAAGGCAAAAAAATTTGGATTAAAATTTGTAATAGGAACAGATGCTCACCATTTTAACCAAATGTGGATGCTTGAACTTGGTGTTGGAACAGCAAGGAGAGGTTATTTAACAAGAGAAGATGTAATAAATACTTTGGAACCTAAAAAACTTTTAAGTCTTTTAAAAATTAAAAGAACTGTTTAAAAATTCAATAAAACTAAAAATACCTCTATAAACTTCATATAGCTTTTTATAATCTAATGTATCAGGTAAATCGAACCTTGTGTGATAGTTTGGATTCCTTAAAAAAGCAGTATCAGTTATTAAAAGTGCCTTTATCCCTCTTTTCCAAAATGGAAAGTGATCAGAAAAGTTCATTTCTGGAATAATAGGGGGGAAAGATAAATACTTTACTTGAATCATAGTATTACTTTTAAAAATTTCATAAACTTTTTTCATATAAAATCTTGATCTTATGTTACTTACAATTCCGATAAAATTTGCTGTATCGGGATAAAAAAAATTTAAAGGAAAAGGATAACTTTGAGATTTTTTTTCCTCTTTATAATAACCAACAGATTCAAGAGAAATCATAAGTTCAACTTTTTCTTTCCTTTTATTTAGTTCTTTTACATAAACCTCTGAACCCATCTCTTTTGAATTAAAAAATGGCGGCTCTTCATTTGGGAAAAAGAGAAATCTTATATCTCTTTTAAAATTTATTTGAGAGAAAGATTTAGCAATTTCAATCAAAAGAGAAACACTACTTGCATTGTCATCTGCTCCTGGTGAATCATAGAAACTGTCATAATGAGCTCCTATTATAAAAATCTCTGAAGAGCCAAAAACTTTCCCCACTTCAATTATAGAAACATCATGTCCATAGGACTTATACTCTACTTCTCTTATTTCATAATTTAAATTCTTTAAATTTTCTAAGATATATTCTTTAGACTTTAAATAGTTTTTATAATTAAAAACATTACGCTTTCCAATATCCAAGGATAAAACCTCAACATGTCTTTTTAAACTTTCTATCAAAGCAAAGCTTCTTTAAAAATATTAAAAAGATCCTTCTCCTTTATTTTTTCAGGAAAAAATCTTTTAAAATTTTCTGTTAGAAAATTATATTCCCTCACAAAATCTTCAATATCAACCTCTTTTATACCGTATTTTTTGAAACTTCTTGGTAAATTTATCTCGTTATAAAAATCATCAAGATATGACAAAATATCATTCAAATCAACTTCATCTTTTTCCATTAAAAATGAGAAAAGTTCTTTTAAATTAGAAGTATTTTTGTTCCACCTATATTTTATCCAAGGTACCAAAAGGATTGATAAACCTGCTGGATGAGGAACATTATCATAAAATCCTGAGACAATGTGTTCAAGCCAATGCATTTCGTGAAAACCACCAATACCTCTTGTAGCTATACCTATTAACGAAAATCCAGATAGAAGATGTAAATTTTCTCTTGCACTTATATTTTGTGGATCCTTTATTAATATCTTTATTGATTCAATCGTTTTTTTTATATAAAACTTCGCAACACCCTTTATTACTTCACCCTCTTCTTTAGAAGTAACAAAAGGTTCAAGCATATGGGTAATTATGTCAATTGAACACAGAGAAAGATACTCTTTATCAAGAGAAAGAGAAATTAAAGGATCTACAATAGAAAACTTTGGAAATATTTTCTCATCAAATATGCCCCATTTTCTCTTTTCCTCTTGATTTGATATAATTGAAGTAGAATTCAATTCAGAACCAGTTGCAAAGGTTGTAGGGACTAAACAGAAATTTAGAGCCTCATTTTTTGGACTTTTTTGCATCATAGTATAATCCCAAATTCTTCCTTCATTTTTAACAAGAAGTGAAATTGCCTTCACTGCATCCATCACACTACCACCACCGAAACCAAGAATACTATTTACTTTTTCTGATCTTGCTATCTTTACTGCATCTTCTATTTCAAAGGTTTTGGGGTTTTGGGATATTCCGTCAAAATGAATAAAATTTATTTTTAGTTCTTTAAATATGCTTTCAATCTTATCTAAATAACCGTATTTCCTTGCAAAATTTTTTCCTGTAACAAGTAAAATGTTTTCGCCTAAAATAGGAATTATTTCTTTAAGTTTTTCTTCAAAAATACCTTTGCCAAAGAAGTATCTTATCGGTAGAAATAAACTTAAGGATTTCAAAAATTACTCAACAGTTACGCTCTTTGCAAGATTTCTTGGTTTATCCACGTCACAACCACGCAAAAGGGCAACGTGATAAGCAAAAAGTTGCAAAGGTATGATTGAAATAAGGGGTTGCAAAAGATAAATTGCATCAGGTATAGGTACAAAATCTTCTGATAATTCCTTAAGGTAATTATCACCTATTGTTCCAACAGAGATAACAGGTGCCTCTCTTGCTTTAACTTCTTCAATATTTGAAACCATTTTTTCATAAAGTTCATTTTTAGGAGCAATTGCGATAACAGGGAATTCTCTATCTAAAAGAGCAATTGGACCATGCTTCATTTCACCTGCTGCATAACCAGTTGCATGTATATAGGAAATTTCTTTTAACTTTAAAGCACCCTCAAGAGCTGTAGGATAAAGTAAACCTCTACCAAGAAACATCATATTTTTAACATTATAATATTTTTTTGCAATTTGCGAAATTTCTTCCTCTCTACCCAGAACAAATCTCATTTTGTCAGGTATCTTTTTCAAATTATCAATTATTTCTTTAGACTCTTTTTCAGTTAAAAACCCTTTCAAAATTCCAACTTCAATTGAAATTAAAAGTAAATGGAAAAGTTGGGATGTGTAAGCCTTTGTTGAAGCAACACCAATTTCAGGGCCTGCGTTTAAGTAAACTGTATAATCGGACTCCCTATCAATAGTGCTATTTTTCACATTTACAAGTGAAATAATTGGTATTCCAAGTTCTTTTGCTTTTCTTATACCAGCAAGGGTATCAGCTGTTTCACCTGATTGAGAAATACCTATACAGACTGTTTTTCTACCTGAAATCGGCTCCCTATATCTAAATTCCGATGAAAGTTCACACTCAGTGAAAGTTTTTAAAAACTTTTGAAAAAGACTTTTTCCATAAAGTCCTGCGTGAAAACTTGTCCCTGCTGCCTGAATTATAACATGTTCTGCTTTCGAAAGTATATCTTTGGCTTCACTCTGTAAAACTTTAATTCTTTCATTTTCATCCAAAACTCTCATAAGATTATCCTCAATAATTCTTGGCTGTTCATGGATCTCCTTCAGCATAAAGTGAGGATATCCCCTTTTCTCAACCATATCCTCTTCCCACTCTACAAGAACATATTTCCTCTTTTTTCTCTTTCCAGTAAAATCGTAAAACTCGACTGTTTTTTCACTTAAAACAGCTATTTCATTATCATCCATGCTTATTACTTTTCTTGTATGAGATAAAATAGCAGGTATATCAGAGGCAATTATATTTTCATTTTTACCTACACCAACAATTAAAGGAGATCCTCTTTTTACACCAATCAAAATATTTGGATGAAATACATTTATGATAGCTAATGCGAAGGAACCCTCCAGTTTGTTCACTGTTTTTAACACACTCTCAAAAAAATCTCCTTTGTAATATTCTTCAAGTAAATGTGGTATAACTTCTGTATCAGTGTTTGAAAAAAATTTATGTTTTTTTTCAAGTTTTCTTTTTAAATCTCTAAAATTTTCTATAATACCATTATGTACAACTGCAAAAATTTTCTTACAGTCAACATGAGGATGGGCATTCTCTTCAGTTGGTTTTCCATGTGTTGCCCATCTTGTATGTCCAATTCCTATTTTAGATGGTATAGGAACACCATTTAAAAGCTTTGAAAGTTCATTTATTCTACCTACCTTTTTTCTGACAAAAAGTTTTCCTTCCAGTACACTTGCAAAACCAGCAGAATCATAACCCCTATATTCTAACTTCTCTAAGCCGACTAAAATTACACTGTTAATATCTTTATTACCTACATAACCAACAATGCCACACATTAATCAATTTTCTCCCTTTTTAACTCATACTTAACTGTAATCGGAACTCCATAGGCAGTTATTTCTACTATGACTTCCTTATCACCGATATCTTTTACATAACCATTTCTAACAGCATCTCCCTGTCTTATTGTATAACTTCTTCCATCAGGAGCTTCGAAAAGGGCAACATTTCCTTTTGGTCCTCTCATTATTCCAACCAATTTTAAATTAGAAAGATCAATAACTTCTTCCTCCCCTCTTTTATAACCTTTACCTATAAGAGACAGAAAGGGGTCCCTTCTTCCAGTAGGATCATAGTTATAGCCTTTTGGTAAGAACTCTTCTTTTAACTTAACAGTATCAATTTCCTGACCAAGAATAAAACCAGGTTTAGGAGTCTCTTCGGGAGTTTCTATTTTTCTTTCTTCCCTTTTACAGCTTAAGATTAAGCCTATAAAAAAAATTGTTAAAAATAATTTGATCAAATCCTTCATCTTATTGCTCCTTTTGCTCTTACAGGCTTAGGTTCCTTTGTTGTCCCTAACACACCTGGCAAAGTTCCTACACTATAAAACTTAGCAACAAAAGAAGCTCCACAGGTTTTTTCTTTATCAGTTGATTGATTTATTGTGATCCCTTCAACTGTTACAAGCCTTGAAAGAGTAGAAAGTTCAGAGATAAACTTAATGAGATCATGAAAATTTGCACTTACTTCAAGTGAGTAGGGAAGTTCAGTATACTCTCCCATTGGAACAGGTGGGTTTCTAGTTAGCTTGATAATTTTAACATTATTTTGTGTTCCCCTTTGTTGAAGTAGTGTAATTACTTCTTCAGGTTTTTCTTCTGGGGGCAAAAGTTTCAATGCCTTTTCCCAAAGATACTGAAGTTTTTTAATCTCTATTTCAAGCTGAGGAAGTCTCGCAGCTGCCATTCTTGCTGCTGTTAAATCCTTTGAAATTTCACTGTGTCTTGTTTCAAGATTTTTAATATACTCCTTATCTTTAGTATGGATCAAAAAGTAATAAACTAAAAATAAAACAACTCCAACAGAAGCTGTGATTAAAAAAAACTTTAATTTTTTATCCATTTATTTTCCTCCTTCACTAAAAATTCCAAAATAACCTGTGACAGGTACCTGAAGTGTGAATGTTAAATACTCAGTTTCAGTTTCTTTTTTAACATCTATCCTTTCAAGTATTATTTCCTCACCGAAAAGAGGTGAAGACTTTAAATTCTGAATAAAATCTGCAATAAATAAATTTGAAAAAGATCCACCCTCAATTCTAATTATACTTCCTGTGTGTTGAAAAGAAGTAATCCATACAAAATCTGGAAGAGCCTTAGAGAACTCATCAAGAATCATTACTTCTGTATTGATGCTTGAGAGTAACCTCTTTGCAATATTTACCTTATTCTCAAAATCACTCTTTTTCATCTCAAGCTCCTTTACTTTCTCCTGAACTTCTCTCAGTGCGTAAAGCTCAGTACTATCTCTTTTTATCTGTGCCCTTAACATAGCAATTTTTGCCTTGGAGGCGGAAAAATTAATGAAGATCCAGATTACAGAAAAAGAAAGAATAAGTATTCCAGCAATTTCATAAATGCCAATAGGCGGCAAAGTAATCCTAAATCTTTTTTCTATTTTTTCCTCAGGTGGTAATAAGTTAATTTTTATCATAATAGCCCCCTTAAAGATAATCCCAAAGAAGGAGCAAATAATGCTCCTATGACTTCTTTAGGACCAAATTCAAGAAATAATTCAGGTAGATCAATTCTTTCAAAGGGATTTAATCTTTCGACCTTAACTCCAAGAGATTCTGATAAATTTGTTGTAAAGTCTTGGATAAGAGTTCCTCCTCCAGAAACATAAATAAAATCAGGATATTCTTTTTTCTCTAAATAAGGAAAAGTTCTCCTTATTTCTTCAGATATTGAGGAAATATAATCTCTGTAAACTTCATAGATAAAGGATGAGGGAACATCCTTTTCTCCCTTTATGATGAGTAAGCTATCAGAGTAGGATAGGTCAAGCCTTTCTTGCATTAAATTAATAAGGCTTTTTAAATTTGCTCTTATATCCCTGATCAAGTAAGGACCACTATCTGTAAAATAAAAAATTGTGGCAAAGTTTTTACCTATATGTAAAATTCCCTTTAAACTGTCATTTTTAGCAATCTCAGGATAATTAAATTCAAAAAGATTATATAAGGATAATATTTTAACATCAATAATCTTAGGAACAAAACCTGCTGATTTAATTAAATGTATATAGTCTGTGATAGCTTCATTTCTGGCTGCTACAAGAAGAACTTCGACCTCTGTCTCGCTTACATCAGGATTAACGATATCTCCGTCAACTGATATTTCAGTTGGGTCAACACCGAAATACTGTTCAGCTTGCCACTTTATCTGTTCCTTTAACTCCTCTGGAGGAAGTTTATCCATCTTTATCCTCTTGATACTTATAACTCTTGGATTAGGTATAAAAGTAGCTACATTTTTAACAGATGGTTTTTTTTCTTGAATAAATCTTTGCAAAACATCTATAACAGCATCTCTTTCAATTATCTCTCCTTCTGCTATAGCTTCCTCAGGTAACTCTGTTTTCCATATCTCTTTAACTTTTACGTTTTCACCAGATCCTTCTAAAAGTGATATTTTAATACTTGAAGAGCCTATATCAATGCCCAACAGGCCTTTCTTTTTACCTATCATTAATTAATTTTTTTATTAAAAAGAATTGAACTTTCATTTGCTATTTTCATTATAATATAAAATGTTAAAAATGTCAATTAAAGGGATAACTTAAAATGATAGAGTTAATTGTAGTAATAATTATTATATGGCTGTTTCTTTACTTACTTTATAGATTTGCCTTTAAAATTGTACTAACCGAGAAGTCTGGTGAAATATTGCCTGTAAGAAAGATTGAAATAACACCTTTTATTATATTAATCTTTTTATCCTTTTTTATCGCTATTTACATAATTTTAAGTTTTAGACAAGTCCCTATCGGTTATACCCTTATTACTTTTAATATATTTACAAAAAAATACGGACTAAAATCAGAGGGCTTACAGTTTGTTCCAAGAATTTTATATAAAACACACCTTTACAACATAAGAAGACAGGAGTACACAATGACAGCCCGAAAGGGAGAAGGTGAAAAAAAGGATATTGATGACTCTTTATGGTCTCCAACAAAAGAGGGACTTCAAATAGGTCTTGATCTTACATGTTGGTTTAGAATACCAGCAGACAATGTCATAAAGATACATAAAGAAATTGGACCTGATTACAATGAAAAAGTTATAAGACCTGCGATAAGATCTGAAGTCAGACACACTATATCTTCTTATTCAGTTACAGAAATATATTCCTCTCGAAGAGAAGAAATTCAGAAAGAAATTGAGGAAAAGGTGAAAAAAAGACTTGAAAAAGACGGTTTTCTTATTGAGGCAGTTTTTTTAAGAGATGTTCATTTTACACCAGATTTTGCAAAAGCAATAGAGGAAAAACAAATAGCTCAGCAGGAAGCAGAAAGAATGGAATATCTTCTTGAGAAAGAAAAAAAGGAAGCTGAAAGAAAAAAAATTGAGGCAAGAGGAAAAGCAGAGGCTATAAGAATAATTAGTGAAGAACTTAGGAAAAATCCCTTGTACATAAACTATCTCTTTGTTGATAAACTTTCTGACAAGGTTAAAGTAGTAATATCTGATAAAGGAACAATTCTCAATTTACAATCACTCGATGAAAAGTAAAATAGAGGATCTGCCAGGAACACCGCTTAAAGTATTAATTAAAAATAACAAATTTTTAAGCTTTTTTTTAGAAGAAAAAGGTAACTATCTATTAATATATTCTCCTTTCGGTTCCTTTATACTTACAAAAGGAGCGAAACAAAAAGAAAAAGAAAGGAAAGAGGAGATAGGAAAAATATTATCTCCTATGTCAGGTAAAATCGTTAAGATCTTTAAAAAAGAAAACGAAAATGTGAGAGAAAATGAGCCACTCTGTATAATTGAAGCAATGAAGATGCAAAATGAGATAAAAGCAAAAAAAGAGGGTAAAATTATAAAAGTTTTTGTAGAAGAGGGAAAAATTGTAAAAAAAGGTGATATTTTATATATCATAGAATGAAAAATAAAAGTTTCTTTTCAAGGGAAGATCTTAACAAATACGAATTTTTAGATGGTGATCTAAAACCAGGAAAATATCCATTTACAAGAGCTATCTACGAGGAGATGTACTCTAAAAAACTATGGACAATGAGACAGTATACAGGTTTTGGCAATCCTGAAGAGACAAATGAGAGATTTAAAAAGATGATAAGAGAGGGGCAAACAGGTCTATCTCTTGCCTTTGATCTACCTACACAACTTGGTTTAGATCCTGACCACGAACTTTCAAAGGGAGAAGTTGGGAGAGTTGGGGTTTCTATTTGGAGTGTCGAATCTATGAGAAGGGTTTTAAAAGATATTGATATTGATAAAATTTCTCTTTCTATGACTATAAATGCTACAGCGTGTATTCTCTTGGCTTTTTACCTAGCAATTGCTGAAGAAAGAGGTATTCCAAAAGATCAACTTAGAGGAACTATTCAAAATGACATTTTAAAGGAATTTGCAGCAAGAGGGAACTATATTTATCCTGTAAAAGAATCTATGAGACTTAACATAGATGCTATAGAATTCTCACTTAAAAACCTTCCTAATTTTTATCCTATTTCAGTAAGTGGATACCATTTCAGAGAAAAAGGAGCAAATGCTGTTCAGGAGGTTGCTTTTACTATAGCAGATGCGATTGAATATGTAAAAGGAACTATGGAAAGGGGTATAGATCCTGATACTATAGGAAGAAGAATAACCTTTTTCTTTTCTTCTCATAATAATTTTTTTGAAGAGATTGCAAAGTTTAGAGCTGCAAGAAGAGTATGGGCTATTATAATGAAAGAAAAATTTGGTGCAAAGGACGAAAAAGCAATGCATATGAGATTTCACACTCAGACAGCTGGTTCTACACTACAAGCACAGCATCCAATTTTAAACATAATAAGAGTATCCTTTCAGGCTATGGCAGCTATTTTAGGAGGAACCCAAAGCTTACATACAAACAGTTTCGACGAAGCGCTCTCTTTACCAACAGATGAATCAGCCCTGATTGCCTTAAGAACACAGCAAATTCTTGCCTATGAAACAGGTCTTGCTGAAATAACAGATCCATTAGGTGGCTCCTTTTATGTAGAGGCCTTAACAAGAAAAATTGAAGAAGAGGTTTTTTCTCTTCTAAAAGAGATTGAAGAAAGGGGAGGAGCAGCAGAGTGTGTTGAAAAAGGTCTTTTTCAAAAATGGATTGAAGAAAATGCTTACTTAGAACAAAAAAGTATAGATGAAAAAAAGAAAATAATAGTTGGCCTCAATGCTTTTAAATCAGAAAAAGATCAGAAAATTAAGATATTCAAGATAAAAGCTAAAGGTGAAAAAGAAGAAATAAAGAGAATCAAAGAATTTAAGAAAAAAAGAGACAAAAGGCTATTAGAAGAAAAATTAGAGACTTTAAGAGAAAAAGCACAGGGCAAAGAGAATCTTATGGACTACATAATAGATTGCGTTAAAGCAAATTGCACATTAGGCGAAATTTCATATGAACTTGAAAAAATCTGGAAAAGGGTCTAAATCCCTCTAAATTATTTTGGAAAAATGAGTGAGAAAAAATTTGAAACAATATGTGTGCATAGTAAAAAGATAAATTACAAAATCAGAGATATCTCAACACCTTTACATTTATCATCAACTTTTTATTTTGAATCTGCGGAAGAAGGAGGCGAACTATTTCTTGGTACTAAGGAAGGTTTTATTTACACAAGACTTTCAAATCCCACAATAAAGATTCTCGAAGAGACACTATCTGAACTTGAGATGGGTGAAAAAGCTCTTGCTTTTTCTTCTGGAATGGGCGCAATATCGGCTTTAATATTTGCTATTTTAAAAAGGGGAGACAAAGTAATATATTCTGATCCAGTTTATGGTGGAACTTTTTCTCTTTTTAAAAGACTTGAACAAAAAGATCTTTTTAATTTCAAAGGTATTCCTGCAAGGGATTTTTTAAAAAAATTAAGGAAGGAAATTGATAAGAAGACAAAAATAATATATATAGAAACACCAGCTAATCCAACCTTAGATATCATTGATATAGAAGAAACTTCAAAGATTGCAAGGGAAAACGACATCATTTTAGCCGTTGACAACACTTTCGCAACACCCTATCATCAAAAACCTTTGAAGTTGGGAGCTAATATTGTTATACACTCTCTCACAAAATATCTGGGAGGGCACACGGATTTAATTGGCGGAGTTCTTGTTGGAGAAAAGAAAATTTTAGATGAAGTTGATAAGGAAGAAAGGGCTCACATTGGAAGTTGTATTTCTCCATTCAATGCCTGGCTTGCCTTGAGAGGAATAAAAACCCTTGCAGTTAGAATGAGAGCACATTCCGATAACGCACTTTTATTAGCAAAGTTTTTAAGAGAACATCCGAAAGTAGAGAAAGTATTTTATCCAGGACTTGAGGATTTTGAAATGCATGAAATAGCTAAAAAACAGATGAAAAACGGCTTTTCTGGGATGCTTTCCTTTATTCATAAAAACGGAAAAGAAGGAGCTATGAAATTTATAAATTCACTAGAGCTTTGTGTAAAAGCAGTAAGTCTTGGGGCAGTTGAAACTTTAGTAGAACATCCTGCTTCAATGACTCATTCATCAATGAATGAAAATGAACTTTTAAAAGCTGGGATCCATCCTGGTCTTATTAGAATTTCAGTAGGTATAGAGCATATTGAGGATATAATAAAAGATATGGATAGGGCTCTTAGAAATTCATGAAGGATGACAAAATTTGTGTAATCGGCTCAGGTATTGCTGGCATAATGACCCTCTACTTCTTGGACAAATTTGGTTCTAAAAAGTTAACAATATTCGACAAAGAGGTTCTTGCCTCAGGAACTACTGGTAAAAGTGCTGGAATTGTTGTTACTCATCTTTTTGATGAGTTAGATATTGAACTTTCAAAAAGAACAATAAAGATCTTAGATGAGATAGATAAAAAAAGCAAGTATAAATTTTTAAAAAAATTTCAAACAGTCACAGGACTAATAAATGATAGGGAAAAAGCTAAGATAGAGAGTTTGCTGAAGAAAAAATTTATTGAATTTGAAACTCTTACCCTTAAAGATATAAAAAAAATCTATCCTCTTTTTAAAGAAGAAAAAACTTACATAGTTTCTGATGATGGACTTTATGTTGATGTAGGTGAACTTCTTTATTCAATCTATGTTTATTTAAAAAGTAAAAATCATGAATTTAGATTCTTTAATGAAGTTGAAGGCTTTGAAATAAAACAGAATAGAGTTAAAAGTCTTATAACAAAAAGAGGAAAATTTTATTTTGATAAGTATTTGATTGCAACGGGTATATGGTCAAAAGAAATTTTAAAAAAACATGATATAAAAATAAACGTAAAACCTTACAGAACCCAAGCAGCAATCTTAGAATTTAAAAGGGAAATAGACTTACCCATATATAACGATCTAAGTTATGGTATTTATTTAAGAAAAGAGTTAAAGAAAGATGTACTGATCGGAGACGGTACAGAAAGAAAAGAGTCTGATATTTACAATTTTAAAAGTTATAACGACGAGGAATTTCTTTTTAGTCTTTCAGAAAAGTTACCCAAAATCTTAGATGGTGCAGAAGAATTTTTATTAAAAGGGGGATGGGCTTTTCTCTGTCTTGCAACCCCTGATAAAAAACCAATTGTCTCTAAAGTTGAGGATATTGAAAATTTATTTTTATTCTGTGGGTTTAACGGATTAGGTATCATGAGAGCACCAGCTCTTTCAGAAATTCTTGCTGAATGCATCATTGATAACTTACCATTACCAAAGGAATTTAGTTTAGAGAGATTTAAAGATCTTAAAGATTTTGAAATTAAAGAGGGATTTTATCCAGATTGAAAAGAATACTATTTGCAACCCATTCACCATATCATATTGGTGGTGAAAAAAGTATGTGGGATCTCATTTTAGGTTTAAAAGAGCATTTTAAAATAGCACTTCTTGCTCCTGAAGGTGAGTTATCTGAAATGGCAAAAGAGAAAAGATTGAAAGTTTACATATTGCCCTTACAAAATTCAACAGTATGGAAAACAAAGAGAAGACTGATTTTACCCTTATTCAAAAGTCAATTACCCAGAATTTTAAAAAAATTGAGAGAAATCATAAGTGATTTCGATCCCCATTTAATATACACACATTCTATGAAGATGCATTTACTTTTTTCTCTATTTTTTTTAAGAAAGAAAAAAAAGCTTATATGGCACTTTAGAGATGTACCTGAGGAAAGTTCAAAATATATATTTAAGTTTTTTTCGATTTTCCCTGATAGGATAATTGCTGTTTCAAATGCAGTTAAAAATTTTTTCCCCTTTAAAAATAAAGTAAAGGTTGTGTATAATGGACTAGAAATTCAAGATAAAATTGAGGAGAATAAGATTAAAAAGAAAAGATTTACGATATTAACAGTAGGTAATATTCAATACTGGAAATCTCAGGATCTTGTTGTTGAATGTGCTAAAAAATTAAAGGACTTTGATTTCTGGATTGTGGGTGATGCAATTCATCCAGGTGAGATTAATTTCAAAAAAAAACTTATAGATAAAATAAAAAAAGAAAATATAAAAAATGTTACTTTATGGGGGAAAAGGAGAGATATTTTTTCCTTTTACAGAGAATGTGATGTTTTTCTTCACATACCACGAGTGAGAGAGGGATTTGGTAGAGTTGTTGTGGAGGCTATGGCTATGAAAAAACCTGTAATAATAAGTAATGTAGAAGCTTTACCTGAAATAGTAGGAGAAGCAGGATTAATAGCAAATTTAAATATTAAAGACATTTGTGATAAAATACTTTTATATTACAATAACAAAAACTTAATGAAAGAAATGGGTGAAAAAGGATATAAAAGATATAAGAGCTTATTTACGGCTAAAAAGATGGTCGAGGAAACATTAAAATGCCTGATAGAGATCATATAAAAATTTTATTTAAAAGTCTTTTAGTATTAGCGTTTACAATTTTTTTCATATATTTTTCAGGTAAAAGTATCTCCGAGGGTAATATAAGGATACCTTTTTCAATCTTTTTCTTTTCAATTTCAGCAGCGATAGCAACATCAATAAAATTTGGAGTTTTATATCTTTTCTCTTTTATAGTTTTTATGGCCTTTTTAAAAAGAGTCCTCTTCTCAATTCAAGGTTTTACTTTTTTTGAACCAACATATCTTGTAACAGATGTTGTTACTATCGTTATGTTCCTTGTAGTTTTAAATAGGTATAGAGAAAAAATTTTAGTTACTTTTAAAAAAAGTTTTACTTTTAAAGTTTTACTTTTTCTTCAAATAATTTTCTTCATTCAAATATTCAACCCTTTACAAGGCAACTTAATGATTGGATTAACAGGCTCAAAATTCCTTTTGGTTCCTTCTCTTTTAGCTTACGTTGCACTTGGGATAGATAGGAATACTTTAAAAGTTCTCTTTAAAACTCTAACATGGCTTGCTTTAATTTCTTCACTTTATGCTATTTACCAATTTCACAAAGGTTTTTTTGATTTTGAAGTTCTTTGGGCAAAAAATTCAGGAATGCATTCACTTTTCCTTGGCAACAGGATAAGACCTTTTTCTTTCTTTCCAAGTCCAAATGAGTTTTCCCTTTTCTTAGCAACAGTAGCATTAATAGAGATTGCAATGAGCAAGTTGTCTCCAGGTATCTTATTTACTCTTATAAGGCTTTTTATATATGCCTTAGCTAGTTTTTACGTCAATGTAAGGGCTGGTCCTTTTGTATTCCTTTTCTTGTCTCCTCTCCTTATAATTTTTAAAATTTCAAAAAGGGTTTTGCCTACTATTTTTTTATACTATTTTTTTATTTTAATCCTCATTAATTTTATCTCAGGAACATCACTTCAGGAGTTAAATTTAAGAATAGTGGGGGTAAACCCTGTGTACGTTGAGCACTTTTTACAGGGAATTGTTGATCCAGCAGCTAAAGGCTCATCTTTTGTTCACCGTTTAAAGTTATGGAGGAACGCCTTTATAAATATGCTAAAAAATCCATTTGGACATGGTATAGGAGTTTCAACTTTAGCATCAAGAAGGTTTGGAGGATATGCCTTACATATTGAAAGTACTTTTTTTTCAATGCTTTACTCTTGTGGAATTTTTGGATTTTTAAGTCTCATGTTTTTAGCTTTTTATGTAGTTATTAAAGGATTTTTAAAATTGGTAGTCTACAGACAGGACAGGATTATGCTTGCTCTGTGGATAGGCTTTGTTTCAATATTTATGGGGCAATGGATAGTTACATACTTTCAGGGAGCCTTTTTCTGGCTTTCAATGGGGATTTTATTAAGATGGATAGATTTAAGGGAAGAATTTTAAAAAATATTAATTTATTTTTAATAATCATTACAATTATTGTTTCATTTATAGAAATTAACTTTTTGATTAACTTAAATATAAGAAACTTTCTATTTATTTTTTTCACTTTTCTCGGCACTGTTCTAATAATTTTAAATCTCTCTTTAGGTTTTTTTTACATATTAACTTACTTACTTTTTATGCCTTTTTTAAGAAGATTAATACTAATCTATGAAGAGTATCAGCCAATTGAACTCCTTTATCTTGTACCCGATATTTTGACTTTATTCTTGTTTACCTATCTTTTCATTTCAAAAATTGATGAATTTAAAAAGTTGCTTTCATATACTGAATTTAAAATTTTATTTTTCTTACAAGTTGTAATGTTTATTCAAGTTTTTAACCCTATACAGGGATCTTTATTTTCTGGTTTTGGAGGAACAAAGTTTCTACTTCTGCCTTCGCTTTTTTCTTATTTTGCATATATAATAGAAAACAAAAACTTTAAAAGAATAAGGTATTTTATTATTATTACAGGTTTAATTTCATTAATATATTCTTACTTTCAACTAAAAGCAAAATTCTTTTTCTTTGAAAAAAAATGGCTTTTCAGTATAAAGGGTGAATACACTCAGGTTCTTGAAATATTAGGTGGAAACATAAGGCCCTTTTCTTTTTTTTCAAGTATCTCAGAATTTGGTCAGTTTATGGGAATTTCTGCTATTGTAAGCCTATTTTTTATAAAAAATAAATTAAAATATTTACTTACATTGCTATTTTTAATAGGGGTTATCATATCTGGAGTGAGATCTTCAATTTATGCCTTTTTAATTTCTTCCATTTTTCTAATAATATTAAACAAAAGTAACAATATGAAAAATTTCATAAAATTTTCTTTAATATTTGCATTTTTGTTTACAATTATTGTATCTACTGTTGACTTTTCCTCAACTTATAATTCAAAAACATATACTGGAAGGTTTTTACAGGGAATCTTTGACCCACTGATGAGAGGATCCTCAATTTATCCTAGATTAGAAACATGGAAAAAGGTATTAATACACACTTTTACTAAGAACCCATTTGGCGCAGGTCTAGGAGTTGCAACAAGAGCATCTGTAAGATTAGGTGGTTTTCCTGCTACAGGTGATTCAACTTTTTTTGGAATGTTTTCAGCATGTGGAATCATAGGAGGTTTTCTACTTATCTATCTTGTTGTATCAATTATTTTTAAAAGTATTAATTCAACCAGAGATATAAAAGAGAATGTAAAATTTCCACTAATTTTAATACTTTTTATTTCCATAGGTCAACTTTTAACTCAATATCTAATAGGTGTTATATTTTGGAGTTCTATTGGGATGTGGATTAAAAGTTTTTATAAACACGGAAAATGTAAAGATAATCATTATGAAACAAAAGATAATTTTTGGGAAAAATCTTTAAAATTGAATCAGCATAGACTTTAATAAAAGAAAGATTTTTCTCAGCTGATTTTAAACTGTAAACTAGTAAGAAAGAGTCAGGTAAATCTTTTTTTCTCTTTACTAAATTTTCATAAAATGTAAATTTTTTAAAGTCAGTAAAGTGCATATTTTCTCTTTTACCCCAAACTGGCAAAAGCAATTTAGAAACTTCAAGGTGAGTAACAAGTAGATCATCTTCTTTTGTGTATCTATAAACAAGATCTTTTGTTTCTTTGAAATTTAACAGATATTCGTTATGCTTTTTCATCATAACGAATGTAAAAATTAAAAAAGCAGGAAAAACAGAAACAATAAAAAATTTTTCTAATTTATCCTTAAAAATCATATGAAAATTTTTTGAATATCCAATAAGGAGAAATGTTAAAAAAGGCAAAAAGAATCTTAAACCAGCAATAGAAGATAATATTATATTTTCAGGTATTTCATAACGATAAACATAAAAAAGAAAAACTAAAATAGAAGGTAAAAAACTAGGTAGCAAAATTTTTAAATTATTAATTTTTTTTATTCCCAACAGTCCAATAATTAATAGTAAAGGATAATTTATATTAAGGTAAAAGAAGTAGGTTCTTAAATTTCCCCAAAAATAATTAATAGAAAAATCGAAACCAGGATGTTTTCTACCATATACAAAAAAAATATAAATGAAAATCAAAGAAACAGAGAGAAAAGTCAGGATAAAATAGTGTATTAAATTCTTATACTCTCTTTTAATTAAAGAGTCATAAATGAAAATAAACGAGTATAAAAAATTAGTTGGCTTTAAAAGAGAAAAAAGAAAAAAAGTTATATAGGAAAAAAGATACCTCTGTTTTAAATGAAGATAAAAAGTTAACAGAAACAAAAAAGAGGAAGGAAAATCAGCCATTACTGTTCTTGAAAATAGAACAAAAGAAGGGTGAAAAATATAAAAAATAGAAAATAAAGGATTAATTTTATAGATTTCTAAAATTTTGTAGAAAAGAAAACTTGAAGCAATATGGATAAAAAGTGATACTAAAAAAATATAATCTAATCCAAAATTTAAGGGAATCGAAAGAAACAGAAGGGAATAATAAGGGGGATAACGTGATGTAACTCCGATTCTACCTTCATATATAGCAAAACCACTTGTCCATTCGGGAAAATTCAATTTTAGCTCTAAGAGCCTTTGAGCCTGTATTATGTAAACTCTTTCATCAACAAAGGAATAAAAAGAAGGATAAAACAGAAAATAAATAAAAATATAAAAAATTATTGAAAGAAGGAAAACTAATTTCTCATTTTTCATAAAGAAGAGAATCTTTCTTTATTATAAAATTCTCAATCACAAGGACATCCAAACCACTTCTAATAAAAGTCGAAAAGGCATCTTCAGGTGAATTTACAATAGGTTCACCCTTCAAATTAAAAGAAGTGTTAAGGATCATAGGAATACCTGTTTCTTTATAGAATTTTGAAATAAGTTTATAGTATCTTGGATTTTCTTCTCTATATACAAATTGGGGTCTTGCTGAAAAATCAACATGAGTAACTGCTTTAATCTTTTCCCATTTGTCTTTTTTAACGGGAACTACATAGAGCATAAATCTGAAAGGATAATGTAATTTTTCCTTTTCTGTAACTTCAAAAAACTCTTCTGCATGTTCTATAAGCACTGAGGGAGCAAACGGTCTATAAGGTTCTCTAAACTTAATTTTCGTATTAACAATATCTTTCATTTCCTTTATTCTCGGATCAGCAAGAATTGATCTGTTACCAAGTGCCCTTGGCCCCCACTCAAATTTTCCATGAAACCACCCAACTACTTTTCCATCCAAAAGATCCTCCACAACTTTTTCTATTAACTTATCTTCATCTTCGTAATAGGTTGCAATATTTTTTATGTTGTTTTTAGATAAAAAGAGATTAATTTCTTCTATTGAATAACTCTTTCCAAAAGAGGCGCTTTTCATAACAAACTTCCTCTTTGAACCAAGCATAATATGCTCTACACTTAACGCAGCTCCTAAAGCTCCACCAGCATCCCCAGCAGCAGGTTGTATAAATATTTCTTCAAAAGGAAGATTTTTAAAAATCTTCCAGTTGGCTACAGAATTTAATGAAACTCCCCCTCCTAAGCATAAGTATTTAAGATTAGTTATATTATAAGCTTCTCTTGCCAAATTTATAAGAGCTTCTTCTAAAACATTCTGAATTGAAGCTGCTATGTTTGCATAATTTTCCTGTTCTATGGCTTGCTTTTCATATTCGTATTTATCTGGTTTTTCTCCAAAGTAACTTGGCCAACCAGTTTCACGGGTAAAAAACTTGGACCCAGGTTTACGAGGCTTACCAAATAGCTTCAAAAACTTGTCTGAATAAGTCCTGTCAAGAGACTTATGAAAAGAAAAATAATCAAGATTTAAACTAAAAGAACCATCATTATAAAGATTAATAAGTTTCTTTACTTCATCAACATACTTTGGATAACCATAAGGAGCCATTCCCATAACCTTATACTCACCTTCATTTATCTCAAAACCCAAAAAGGCTGTAAAGGTAGAATAAAGTAAACCAAGGGAATGGGGGAAATAAATCTCCCTGATCATTTCAATATTGTTGCCGCGCCCTATACTTATTGCTGTTGTAGTCCACTCCCCAACTCCATCAACAGTAAGAATAGCTGCCTCTTCGAAAGGAGAAGGGAAAAAAGCAGAAGATGCATGGGATAAATGGTGAGAACAAAATAATACCTTTTTTGGTGATATTTTTAATTTGTTGCATATGATCTCTCTTATCCATAACTTCTCACCTAAAAGATTTCTCATTGAAGCAGCAAAAACAAAAGGATGAAAGGGAAAATTAAAAATCTGAGTCTTAATCACTCTTTCAAATTTCAAGAAAGGTTTTTCATAGAAAACAACATAATCAAGATCTTTACTTAAAAGACCAGCTTCTTTTAAGAGAAATTCAATAGACTTTTCAGGAAAGCCTGCATCACCCTTCTTTCTTGAAAAACGCTCTTCCTGTGCTAATGCAACTGGCTCGCCATCTATAGTTAGTGCTGCAGCTGAATCATGATAAAAGAAAGAAAGACCAAGGATTCTTGCCATTTTTACTATCCTTCACTTTCAAAATCTTTCAAACCTTGACTCACAATTTTACTTTTCAACCAAGTTGATTTTTCCTTTTTGTAAATAGGGTTTAATAATCGATAAAATACTGCAACTATTCCAAAAATTGAATAATAGAAAAGTAAAAGAAAGATTCCTATAATTAATTCAAATATAAAGGTAAAAAAACCTTTTAAAATTTTAAAAAAAGTTTCTGAGAATTTCTTCATTTCTAAGTCCTAAAACAAAGTATATATAAAAGGACCAAGGGGACTTGATTGCAAGAAAATAACAAAAAAGAAAAATATAAGCAATATCAAAACTATAGGAATTAACCACCACATTCTATTTCTCCATAGAAAAAACAAAAGAGCCTTTGCTACTCTGAATCGAATAGAAAAGGAAACAAAAAAGTTATAAAAGTTTTGCAAAAAATTCTTCATAAATCTATTTTAAAAAAAGAATATCTATAATTTCCAAAACTTTTTTGGCTACAATCCTATGACCTTTTTCAGTAAAGTGACTGTCCCACTTCCTGTAAGACCTTTCTATTCCATTTAAGACTTCTTTTAAATCTATAACATTCACACCTTTACTTTTAAGTAGATCAAAAAGTCTTTCTCTTAAAATCCTCTGAGATTTAAAATCTTCTTCATTTATAAAAGCTTTAAAGTATTCTTTATAAGAAGGGTCAACATCTATTGCAAAAGGGATTAGAAAAACATATAAAACTATATTTTTTTTCTTTAACTCCTCGTTCATCTTTAAAATCCAACTTGCTGTCGCTTCTACCATTTTAAAATCAACTTTGGTATCCATTCTACCTTTCTTTTCTTTTCTTAAGGCGCTTTTTATCAAGCTTTCAATCCATTTTCCGGTCAAATATTCTTGATCCTCCTTTTTTTCTTTTAATTCATTCCACAAATTCTCTCCTCCCCTACGTAAGATTTCCTCTATTTTTTCCGGATGAACATCAGGAAAATAAAATTTACTCATATACTCTGAAAGCAATCTAACACCCTCACTATAAGGTAATCTTGCAACCTCTTTTAAATATTCAAACTCATCTTTAACTTTCCTTGCTTTTGAAACAAAAAGGGGAAATTGAGTTCTATTTATTACTAACCAGGTAAAACGAGGCATTAACTTTCCTAACAAGGAAGGTAAAGGATGCTCAGCTACAAGTGGTATAGGCTTATTACCATAACCTACTTTAACAAAATCATTCTGAGATGCAAAAAATAAAAAAACAGCATCAGGAGACATCTTAAGTCCAATCTCTTTTAACCTATAAAAGTAATGTCTTATATCTGTATTACTAACACCAAAATTTACACATTCAATGAAATTAATACCAAACTTTAAAAGAGAATCCTCACAATATCCTGAAAGGGTATTCTTACAAAAAATTCCCTCTAAAAATGAATCTCCTAAAAAAATTATTCTCTTTTTACCGTAAGACTTTCTGATCTTTCTTTCTTTATCCCTTAAACCAAAGGAGTTAAACTTCCCTCCAATCCTTTGAGCCCATTCCTTTGTTACTAGCATAGGTCTCAGTTTATAGTAAGGCCAAGGTGGAACTGTAAAAGAACTCAATTTCTCAAGTATTAGACAAGAAAAAAAGATAAGTAAAACTATATATAAGTGTGAAAATATAAATGGTTTTATAAATTTTTTTTCTTTTAATACTAATCTAAGGGAAAATAGCGCAAAGAAAAGAAAAAGACAAAAAATAAAAAATATAATTAAAATTGCTAAAACCACCCAGAATTTATTAAAAAATCCATATAGAACTGGATTAAATCTTTCTTCTACACCAATATACCAATATCCTAAGAGAAAAGAGAAAATTGAAAATATGGCTGAGATAGTATATAGCTTTTTTATTCTTTTCTTGAAAAAAAGATTGAGTGAGTAGGATAAAATTATAAAAAGTATTCCTGAAATAAGAAGAAAAGGCTGTATAGGCTCAAATCCGGATGGTTTTATTTTTAAAAAGGTTATACCAAAAGAAGTAACTATTAAGATAAGACCAAAGATTACAAATAGAATATAAAAAAACCGGACAATTAAAATAAATTTTTTCAAAATTTTATGATAAACCAAATTAAATTCTTCAATCAATTGACTTATAATAAAAAAAATGAAGAAAAAATATACAAGGGGTTCATCTTTTATTGAAAACTATTTAGCGGTATTGAGAGCAAAGAAAGCTGACTCTTTAATACCGATTGATAAAAGATCAGGTTCAATACTTGACATTGGTTGTGGACTTTTCCCATATTTTTTAACAAAAACTAACTTTAAAACCAAAATAGGTATTGATAAAATAAAATCGGAAAATGTCAAAGAAATAAGAATTATAAATGTAAATATTGAAAAAATTGATTATCTTCCTTTTAAGGATGAAACATTTGATGTTGTTACTTCCTTGGCAGTTTTTGAACATATAGAAAGAACAAAAATTTTAAAAGTCTTTAAAGAAATAAAAAGAATTTTAAAGAAAGGAGGATTTTTGATCTTAACAACACCAAATTATTTCTCTGATTTCATTTTAAAAACCATGGCAAGACTAAAGATTGTAAGTCATGAAGAGATTTTGGAACATAAAAAACTTTTCACAAAAAAAGAAATAATAAAATTTTTAATGAAGGCAGGTTTTAGTGAGAAAAATATTGAAGCAGGTTACTTTGAATTTGGATTTAATATATATGTAAAAGCAAAAAAATAGTTTTGATTTTTAAAAAAATTTAATTTATAATATAAAAAAGCGGGTGTAGCTCAGTTGGTAGAGCTCCAGCTTCCCAAGCTGGATGTCGCGGGTTCAAGTCCCGTCACCCGCTTTTTTTAATAATATTTTTCATTATAGAACAAATTTAGGAAAACTAATCAGAATACCTTTCAGAACAATTCCTCTAAGAAGTAAAGTTAGAATTTTGACAGGACCAGTAAAAAATTTAAGAATCGTTTATGGTTCAGGACTCATTTCACAATGGTTAGGAATATATGAGAAAGAAGTTATTAAAAAATTAACAAAAGAATTAGAACATAACATAGTATACTATGACGTAGGTGCCCATATAGGTTACTACACTCTTTTATTTTCAAAATTTGCTAAATTAGTTTACTCTTTTGAACCTGAACCGAGGAATTTTTACTTTTTAAAGGAACATATAAGATTAAACAGAATTAAAAATGTTAAAATCTTAAATATAGCAGTTTATTCTGAAAATAAAAAATTTAACTTTGATGTTAAAGATAATAGAACTGAAGGCAAAATTAAAGAAAACGGAATTTTAAAGGTATCTGCCTTTACTTTAGATTACCTATGCTTTAAGAAAAAACTATATTTTCCTGATTTCATTAAAATAGATGTTGAGGGTGCTGAATTTGAAGTATTAAAAGGTGCAGTAAACCTTTTAAACCTTAAAAAACCAAAAATTCTAATAAGCTTTCATGGTGAGGATATAAAGAAAAATACTTTTCTTTTTCTTTCTAATATAGGCTACAGTGTGAAAAAAATAAAGGAGGACGTATTTTTATTTAAATGAAAGTTCTTTATTTTCTCAATTCAAAATCAAAAGGTGGACTTGAGATATACTTTCTTAAAATTGCACAAAAGCTAAAAGAAAAAAATGTTGATATTTACCTTTTTTTTCCGAAATCTTCAGAACTGTTTACAAATTTGAGGGTTTTAAAATTTAGAGAAATTCTTTTAAGAAAATGGGACATAGTTCATTTTTTTAGATCATCGGATCTTGTTTATTCTCTTTTATTGAAAGCAAAGAAATTTTATCACACTAACATGATGGGTCTTTCTGTTTCAAAAAAAGATTTATATCATAGAATTATATACAGAAAAATTGATAAAATTTTTGCAATATCAGAAATAGTTAAAAAGGAACTATATGAAAATTTACCAATAGAGGAAAACAGGATAATTTTAATTTATCCTGGTGTAGATACAGGATTCTTTAAGAAAGATATTAATTTGAGAAAAAGTTTCAGGAATGAGTTTAAGATAAGGGATGAAGATATAGTAATATCAAACACTTCAAGAATTGAAGAAAAAAAAGGGCAAAAGGAATTATTGATAGTTTTCAATGAATTATCTAAAGAATTTGAAAACATAAAACTTTTTTTTCAAGGTCATGTTGAGGATAAAGGGTATTATAACGATTTAAAAAAAATAAAAGGTAAAAATGTTTTTTTTCTTGAATTCACTGAGGATATAAGACCACTTCTTTTTGCTTCAGATATTTATGTCTTTCCTTCCTATGGAGAGGCACTTGGTTTTTCCTTAATTGAGGCAATGAGCTCTGAACTTCCTTGTATTGCTTTTGGTGAGAGAGCAATTCCTGAGATAATAGAAGATGGAATATCGGGTTTTTTAGTTAGAAATAAAGACCTCATGGATTTGAAGAATAAAATCGAAATTCTAATAAAAAATAAAGATTTAAGATTAGAATTAGGTAAAAAGGCAAGAATAAGGGTTATCGAAAAATTTAATTTTGAAAATTATATAAATGAGATATTATCATATTATTCTTTGTAGGCATAAAGTAAAATATTAGTATCTCCTTTTAAATTTTCTAAAAAACTTTTTTTATCATAATTCTTTATTTCAACCAAAATTTCTTCTAATAATTTTTCTTTATTTCTGAAAGTTTCTTTTAAAACTATTTTGAGCTTATCAAAGATCGTGTTAACTTGAAAAAGATATAAAAAACTTCTTAGCCTTTCTCTAAACAGATTAATACTTCCATTGCTGTAATAAAAATAATTAAGAATAGAAAATCCATAGAGCTTAAGCAGATAAGTAAGAGAATTCAAACTGTAAAGCCTTATATGGTAGGGGTTAAATCCTGTAAATTTCTCCTTATATATATGAATATCTCGTGATTCAGAATTAGGTGTATCTATTACAAGTGTAGTTCCTTTTTTAGAGATAAGTTTAAGGGAATTCATAAAAGAGTGAGGATCTTTAATATGCTCAATTATATCAATTAAAAGAATAAGATCGTATTTTTCAATACTAAATTTAGTGTATTCTTCAATGGATCCGTTAAAAACTTCAATATTGAACTTTTTTTGGGCATAAACACTTGCTTCTTTTGATATTTCGACTCCCTTGACAGAGTAACCGATTTGTTTTAAGATATTTAGAAAGTAACCTTTGCCGCAGCCAATTTCAATAATTTTTGAGTTTTCGGAAAAGTTAAGATTAGAAAAAACTCTTTTATATAGAAGGGAAACTCTTTTTAATTCGGAAATCTCATCTCTCAAAAAGAAGTAGTAATTTTTGCTATACATTCTCTTTAATTCCCTATCGCTGTATGTTGGAAAATTAAAGAGAAGTGAACAATCTTTACATTTATAAAGATAAAAGTAGGATTTAAGGTTTAAGAACTTAATTTTTATAAAAAAGATAGAATTTTGAGAAAAACAAAGAGGACACTTAATACTCATGGCAAAATTTTTTTCTTTCCTTTATAATTTTATAATGATTATAAAAATAATTATAAGTTATATGTGGGCACAGGGCAACTGGGAAGGTGGAGGAAATCAGTTTTATTTTTACGATACCACTAAGTACTTAAATTTAGTGAATCTTGATACACATAAACCTCGTGGCAGTTTATCTCTCACCTACAAGGGCTTCCTTCAAGTTTTTCAATTAGATACCTCAACTCTCTCAAGAGTTACAAGGATAAAAGAGATAAATAACATTTATTATTTTTTAAAATCTTATCCTACTGGTAAAATCTTTTTTAGCTCTGACCTTATAAATCTTCAAAGTTTCCCAGATTTTCCCTATCCACAATACTTTATGGTAGAATCTGTTAATGATATATTAAAAAGGGGCAACTTCTTCATTGTGTGTGGAAAAAGATACGCAGCTGAGGTTGGATTTATTTACAAGTTTGATAAAAATTCAAACAGCTGGTTATGGCCACCCTTACAGATAAGTGGTATTCAAAACATATACGGATTCATTGAAAACTTTCCGCCTAATTATATAACTGCCTTTTCAAAAGGAAGTTATCAGTTTATAAAATCAAATGACCTTTTTTCAACTTATTCAACTTATCAAATATCACCTGGTATAGCAGCTGAGAAAGTTGTTCTTGTACCTGATAATTACCTATTAGATACCTTCCTTTTGGGTGTATTTTACTTAAGCGGACTTAGAAATATATACTATTCAGATTATAACCCTCCTGAAGGAAACTGGTATAATTATTATCCCTTTTGGAAATCCTTTGAAGCAGGTGAGGTTACTTTTAGATCAAATCCGGACTATGTCTATATACCTATAAATAAAGCAGAAAGCAGTTTAGTCAGGCTCTTTAATGTAAGGACAAAAATTATTGATACTACAATATATTTTGACAATTCTCCTATCTTTAATGGTTTAACCCTTGGAAAAGATAAAAATCTCTATGCTGCAACACTCAACAAGATCTATAGAAGCACTGATGGCAAAAAATTTGAAATCTTGGGATCTGTTCCAAAGGCCTTTACCATATTTCAGACATCTGATTATGAACTCCTTGTTGGTACAACTAATCCGGCAAAAATTTTTAAATCTTTTTATTCAGATTCAGGCTTTATAGAATCCTCAATTTTTATTTCTCGTAGCAAAAAGGAAGGTAAAACACTTTTTAAAAGAGTATATGTAGAGGGAGAAAATATAAGCAACGTGAAAATCCAAATAAGAGGAGATACTTTAGATTCGCTTCAAACTGCAACATCTTGGAATTATGTCCCTTATCTTCAAGATGGTGACACAATTGCACACCTTAATCCCAAATTTATTTATTTTCAGTACAGAATAAAAATATACAAAACAGAGAATAACAAAACACCCTTTGTTGACAGGATTTATTTTACCTATGATTTAGATACAACAGGACCATACATATTAAATTCTTTTATAAGTGATGGAAACTTTTCACACAATGGAATTGATTTTGATGATAGACTTGTAATAGTTTTTAGTG
This sequence comes from Caldifarciminales bacterium, assembly GCA_039630575.1. Classification (GTDB taxonomy): domain Bacteria; phylum Hydrothermota; class Hydrothermia; order Hydrothermales; family JAJRUZ01; genus JBCNVI01. The sequence goes on along the minus strand of JBCNUW010000006.1, from coordinate 20,491 downwards.
AGGAAACCGATACACCCTATATTGGTATATCAGGAATTGATACTTTATTTTACATTTCAGGTGGTAAAACACTACTTGGAAGCGATTCAATAAGATGGAAAAGTCCTGATACTTTAGAAGTATTTTTATATAATTCTCTTGTACCACCACAGAATGGTGATACTATAAAAATTTTAAAAAGATTTATAAGTGATAGATGGGGCAACAAAAGGCTTTCCTCTTCTTTAATTTATGGTTCCTATGATGATTTCATTCCACCTAAATTAAAAAGAACTCTACTTTCTGACGGAATCTTTTACAGGGATGGTGTTGAAACAGGAGACAGTGTAATTATGATCTTCTCTGAGAGGACAAACATGCCTATTATTCCACCGGAATCTCTTGACTTCTGGTTTCCATTGAAAAACAGATCATGGATAAGTGAGGGCTACAGTTTAGAGACAATTTGGAAATCTCCTGAAATTTTTGTGGTTTTATTTATCGGTGAGGGAAAAGAGCCGCTTCTAAGGGATGATTCTATTTTTATATCAAATAGAAATAAAATTGAAGATCTGGCAGGAAACAGAATAATACCTCAAAAAATAAAAACTGAAGGTTCTTTAGATAAACAAAGACCTAAAATTTATTCTTCAATTTTTTATGACTTCAGGCCCTACTCTGTAAACCCAAATTCTATTTTTGATCACACTTTAATTGAGTTTTCAGAGCCAATTAATATTTTAGATGATGTGAATAGCTCAAATATTAACTCAGTTTTTAAGTTATCCTTCAACCACTCATGGTTAAGTGGAAGCGGTGAAATCTTAAGAAGTGAACTTTTAAATGACACAATTTTTTTAATTCAATTCTCAACCTCTGGAGGAAATCCAACAGTTTCAGAAGGAGACACTATTACACCTGATACACTATTTTTCATGGACAGGAATAAAAACAGAATAACTGGTAAATCAATTTTAGAAAGATATCAGAAAGTTACAGAATTTCCTGAAGAATCTGACTTTGTTCTTAATGTAATTGGAAATAATTTGATAGTTATTTCGGACTTTGCATTTAAGTTAAAGCTTTATGATTTAAGAGGGAGAAGGGTTTTAAATAAAAATTATAAAAGTGGATTAAATAAGTTAAACTTTAACCTTGCTTCAGGCCAATACTTTTTAACTATAGAAAAGAAAAATAAAGAAATTTTAAAGAAAAAGATTTTTTTAATAGAAAAAAAATTATTTTTAAATGAAAGATAAGGTAACAATAAAAATTCCTAGACCTTTATATCACAAACTAAAAAAAATAATTGAAGGGACTGGATTTTCAAGTGTTAATGAATTTATTGTTTATGTTCTCAGAGATTTGGCATCAGCAAAGGAAGAATACCAAGAAGATTTCACTAAGGAGGAAATCAATAAAATAAAAGAAAAACTTAAAAAATTGGGGTATCTCTGAATCTTATATTGACAATTAGGCTACAATTAGAGTATAATTAGAGTATGAACATGTTAATTTTAATATTTAGTTCCTTCTTTTTTGAATTTATTGATAGTGCAATAGGTATGGGATATGGCACATCTTTAACACCTTTTTTAATTTTGCTTGGTTTTTCACCCAAGGTTATTGTCCCTTGTATTCTTTTTTCAGAGTTTATTACAGGAATTTTAGCTGGTTTGTTTCATCATATATTTGGTAATGTAAGATTTGATTTTAGGAAAGATGAAGTAGTTTTAAAAAGGCTTTCTGGGCTTGGTTATATTCCAAAATCAGAGGATGCAAAAGTGAGTTATTTTCTTGTTATATTTGGTGTAATAGGAGCCATAATTTCATCTTCAATTTCTATCAATTTACCTAAAGAAATTGTAACTTTTTATATTGCCATAATGGTAACTGGAATAGGAGCATACATCATTATAAATTTAAACAGAAATATAACCTTTAAGTGGAAAACTTTTATTTTTATTTCTCTTTTAAGTGGATTTAACAAAGGGATATCAGCAGGTGGGTATGGACCTCTTGTTGCTGGTGGTCAAATTATTTCTGGTCGCAATGTAAAAAGCTCAATAGGAACAACCTCCTTTGCTGAGGGATTTATATCTTTTGTATCTTTTTCTATTTATGCCATAATGGGAAGAAATATTAATTTTAAATTGATAATTCCTTTACTTGTTGGCAGCCTCCTTTCTGTTCCTTTTTCTGCTTTATTTGTAAAAAAAGCACCTGAAAAAAGTCTAAAATTTGCAACAGGTTTAATTATAATTATTCTTGGAATATCAAACATTTTTAAACTCTTTTAATTTTTTTTTATAATTTCTTAATGAAGCGCAAAATTTCAATACTCCTAGTTGCTTGTATGTCTTCTTTCATTACACCTTTTCTAAATTCAAGCATAAATGTTGTTTTGCCTGATATGGGTAAAAATTTAAATTTATCAGCCAAAACCTTGTCATGGATAGCAACATCTCATCTCCTTTCATTATCGATATTTCTTTTGCCCTTTGGTAAGATAGGCGACATTTATGGAAAAAGAAAAATCTTTCTAATAGGACTTTTAACACATTCGTTATCTTCTTTTTTTATATCTATTTCTTCGATACCTTCTTTGATAATATTTTTTAGATTGATCCCAGGTATAGGCTCCGCCATGATTTTCGGTATGGGTCTTTCAATCTTAACAGAAATATTTTCACCATCTGAGAGAGGTAAAGCTTTCGGTATAAATTCTGCCTCTATATATACTGGACTTTCTTTGGGTCCTTTACTCGGTGGAATATTGACAAAGGAATTTGTATTGAGGAGTCTTTTTATTTTTAATTCAATTTTTTCATTTATAACAGCTATATATCTTATATTAACCTTAGAAAAGAATTTTAAAACTTTTAAAAATGAAAAATTTGATTTTTCGGGCTTTTTAATATACGCTTTTTCTTTGATAGCTCTTGTGTATGGATTCTCTACGATTAAATACAGTTACGGAATTTTATACTTTTTAATTGGAGTTTTTGGTCTAATTTTATTCATAAATTTTGAAAATAAAATAAAAGCACCACTACTTGAAATCGACTTATTTAAAAAAAATCCTGTTTTTTACTTTTCAAACCTTGCAACCTTTATAAACTACACCTCTACATCCGGGGTAAATTTGCTTTTAAGTCTTTATCTTCAATACATAAAGGGTATAAACCCAAGAGAAACAGGAATAATTCTTTTATTTCAACCTATTGTTATGGTCTTAGTTTCTCCTTTTTCTGGAAGAATATCGGATAAGATCAATCCTGGTCTTGTTGCTTCTTTTGGTATGTTTATTACTTTTATCTCATTAGTACTTTTTACATTACTTGAAAACTCAACGAAAACTTCATTTATTTTAATTAATCTTATTCTTCTGGGTTTAGGTATTGGTATTTTTGCTCCACCTAATATAAATTCTGTTATGAGCTCAGTTGACAGAAGATTTTACAGTATCTCTGCTTCTATGATTGCAACAATGAGAGTTTTGGGACATCTATTTAGCTTAGCAATAGTGACTTTTATCCTTAGTTCTTTTATAGGGGGGAAAAATATAAGTGAAATTAATTTAAATTTACTTTTAAAAAGCATAAAGGTGTCCTTTTTATTACTAACGTTTCTTTCTCTTATAGGAATTTTTGTTTCTTTGAAGAGAAAAAAATAACTTTTAATCCAATAAACCTTTACTTTTATACTTTTTTAGATATTTTTTAAAAAGCAAGGTTTGTTTATTTTCAAGATCAATTTTTTTCCCTTGAATAAATGCATAAAAAATGTTTGTTCTTATATCGAGTGGGTTTCCATCTGTAACTATAAGTGTTGCATCTTTTCCTTTTTCTATTGAACCTACTTTATCGGATATACCGAGAATTTCAGCAGGATAAAGTGTTATAGATTTTATACCTTCCTCAATGGGTAAACCGAAAGCGCAGGCTGTTGCTACTTTATAGGGAAGGTTCCTCGCATTTGCAGCTGCAAAAGGACTTGCTGAATTTGCTATACAAAACTTAACTCCACTTTTGTAAAGCCTGTAAGGTAACAAAAAGGGTTCATCATAACCTTCATCCTCTCTAAATGGGTTAATGTGAATACCTGTTATCACTACAGGAATATTTCTCTTTTTTAATTCTTCGGAAAATCTCCATGAATCATATCCTCCTACAATAACAACTTTTATATTCGGAAGTTTTGAAAAAAAATCTAAAATATCTCTTATTTGAAAATACTCATCAGCGTATATGAACAAAGGGACTTCACCTTTTAAAAGTGGAATCATTGCCTCAAATCTTTCGTCACTTTCATATAATCTATCTGAATTTTTTAATCTCAAATAGGCATAGGAATTATCAAAAAATTCCCTGATCTTTTTTAAATTGTCTTCATATTCCTTTTCAAGCTCTTCCTCAGATTTTGGTCTTAAATAAAACCTTTGAGAAAATTCTTTTTTTGAGGGCCATTTTAGGTAAATTCCTGAATTAGATTTTAAAATCATATCTTCTAAACTCCACCCATCAAGCATTATAACTGAAGAAGTGCCAGTAATAATACCTCCCTGTGGAACAACATTAACGATAAGGATTCCGTTTGACCTTGAAACAGGTATAAGTTCGCTGTCGGGATTAATGGCCACAAAGGCTTTTACATTTGGGTTAAAATCTCCAACTTCAGCATAGTCAAGAGTTGCTTCAACAGCTGATATCTCTAAAAGTCCAAGTATTGAATTTGCATCAATAAATCCTGGGTAAACATGCTTTCCATCTAAATCAATAACAAAAGCACTTTCAGGGATCTTTATGTTTTTTCCAACTTCAATTATTTTTCCATCTTTTATCAAGATAGAACCACTAGCTATATCACCTTCTTTTATTGTATGAATTGTAGCGTTTATAAGGGCAAGATATCCTTTTTGGGGTTCAGAAGGTATCTGTAAATTTGCATATAGTGTTAAAAGGGCTAAAATGTTAATATAAAATTTTTTCATCTCTGATCCCCCTTGTGTTTTGTCTTAAGCTTTTTATTTAAATATTGATTAACAAGTTCCAACTTTAAACTGTCATCTCTTTTCTTGAGGATTTTATCCATCTCTCTATCAAAAAATTTCCTTCCTTCAATATAAACTGAAATGACTTTACTTAAAGATGAAAGAGGGTCTCCATCCCATATCACAAAATCGGCTTCTTTACCTTCTTCAAGTGAGCCAACATACTTATCTATACCGAGTTGCTTAGCTGGATTAATTGTAATAAGTTTTATAGCATCGTGAGGAGAAAGCCCCCCATATTTTACTATTTTTGCTGCTTCAGTATTTAACCTTCTTGCAACCTCTGGAAAATCTGAGTGCAATGAGGTAAGGATACCTACTTTATTCATCAGATAGGCTCCATAAGGTATTGCATCATATACTTCAAATTTATAGGCCCACCAATCTGAGAAGGTTGTAACTTTAAAATTAGCTTCTTTAATTTTTTCTGCTATTTTATAGCCTTCAAGAGTGTGTTGAAAACATACATCTTTAATATTAAACTCCTTACAGAGATCTACAAACATTAAAATTTCATCTTGTCTATAGGCATGAACCCAGGCTAGTCTCTCGTTTTTAATAACTTCAAGTATTGCTTCTTTTTCAAGATCTTTTCTTACTGGTTCTTTTGAAGTTATTATTTTTTTCTCATAGTCATTCGCTGCAAGGAAATTATCTCTTATAATTTCTCTTACACCCATTCTTGTTTTAGGATATCTCCTATTTTCTTGTCCAAAGCCAGACTGTTTTGGATTCTCACCAAGAGCAAACTTTAAGATTGGTCTTGCCTTTTTATATAAAAGATCGTCAGGACTTTTAACTCCCCATTTTAACTTAATTACAGCACATTGTCCACCAATAGGATTTGCCGACCCATGCAGTGTAGCTACAGTCGTCACTCCTCCTGATAATACCCTGTATATATCAATATCATAAGGATCTAAAACATCCTCAATTCTTACTTCTGAACTAATTAAATCTCCTGTTTCATTTATGTCACCGCTAACTGCAATATGAGAATGGGGATCAATAATCCCAGGAGTAATATGTTTATCTTTTGCATCTATTATAACAGCATCGGGAGGTGGTTTAATTTCCTCTGCAATTTTTTTGATAATACCCTTTTCTATTAAAATATCAAACTCTTGAAGGATTCCCATTTCACTTGCAGTCCATAATACTCCATCTTTTACAAGTATATAGTTATACATCTCAGGTAATTTATAATAGCCATAAGCTGAAGGCGGGAAAAAAGGTAAAGACTCAATTTCAAATTTTTCTGTATACTCATCCTTTTTCTCTTCTTTGAAATCCTCCTTCAAATTTAGTGAGTAATTAAAAATCTGACCCTTTGGTAAAGTTCCCTGGCCAGTTATCCTATGCTCTTCAATCTTACCAGTTAAATTCAAAAAGCCCTCATAACCTAACTCTTTACCATTAAAGACAAAAGATACATGATTCAAATATAACTTTATTTTGTCAATATTTATTTTTTTATCGTCAATCAAAAGTGATCCTGTATATTTATCCTCCTTGCCCCTTAATTCAAATATTCCTTTAATTTCTTTACCTTCTACATTTGCAGAAAATTCCCATTTTCCACTTAAATTAGGATATTCTCTTTTTATAATGATCCTTCTACCATCAATAAAAACTTCATAAATTTTACCATTTTTAAAAATATTTCCATCAGAAATAAAAAGATGAGCAAGTTTTCCTTTTTCTATTGAGCCAACTTTATCGAAAACACCTATAAGTTTTGCAGGTATTTCTGTAAGTGCTTTAAGAGCATATCTTTCTGGAAATCCCTTTGCTATTATATTTTTAAGGTTTTCCATAAATTTATAAGGACTTTCTAATCCAAAGGTGGTAAAGGCAAAATCAATTTTATTTTTATAAAGTAAAAAGGGATTATAATAACTGTATTTATAATGTATTAATTTACTTAAAGGAACATTTATAGCCTCCTCGGGTGTTTCAAATTTAAGATCTTCCTCAAACTTTAAAGGTATAATAATTGGATTTTTAAAAGACTTAAGAAGTTCAATCTGTCTATATTCGTATCCTGATCCAAGAACAGTAAAATCGATATTAAACTCATCAGCTATCTTTTTTGCTCTGTAGATAAAAAGATCGTCACTTGTTTCAAAAATAACCTTTCTTCTCCTATTAAGTAAATCTTCTAGATCTTTAAGATTTTCTATAAATTCAGGTTTTTTTATTTTTTTATTTTTTTGATAGTAATCCCAAATTTGTTTGTGCCATCTCACATCATAAAGAACCTGCCTTATTAAAGCAATTACCCCCATTAGAGATTTAGGGTAATCCTCTGAAGAAATTTTATCTTCAAAGCTTACGTGCTCAAAAACATTCTTCTTTAAGAGAGTTAAACTTGGTTCCTCATTTAAAAGAGAAAAGAGTGCACTTTTTCCCTTAAAAATTCCTTTCTCGGGAACAACAAGAGCTAAAGTAAATCCGTTTGAGATATAACTTTTAATCAATTTTTCATCTGGTGAATACAAATCTGCCATATCTACCTGAGGATTTACATTTTTATTCCAGTAATAGGTTCCCATTTTTGGTTTCTCAGTTTTTGAAGATGTCTGATGATATGAAATATTTTGGGCACTTTTATCCTTTATTTCCCTCTTATATACAAAGTAAGGTTCAATAAAACCTGGATAAATCCATTTGCCCTTTAGATCAATTATTTGAGCATCGTTTGGGATTTTTATATCTCTTCCAACATCCTCAATAATTCCATCTCTTATAATCACCTTACCGTCTTCAATAACAACATCTGAATTAACAAAAATTTTAGCATTCACAAGGGCATAAGTTCTTGGAGGGTTTTCCCTTAAACCAAAAGTTGGACCAATCTGAGTTATAAGGACTATAAAAACGCTTTTAATCATTATATCCTCCTTTTAAGAAATTATTAAATTTTTTTTATATACTCTTCAATTTCACTTTTGAGTTCTTCCTCTGCTCTTTCAATTTCTACCGTTCTTTTAAAATTTCCTTTAACATAAATTGCGGCTTTTTTTTCACCGATACCTGGAAGTGAAAGACCAATATCAGCAAATCTTGATTCTCCAGGACCATTTACTACACAGCCCATTACAGCAACTTTTAAATTTTTAAACCTTTCATCTTTAAGAGACTTTTCCTCCAGATAAGAGGCTATATTTTGAGCAATTTCCCTAAAATAATAGGATTTAGTTCTTCCGCAACCTGGACAGGAACTTACTTCAGCTTTGAAGGTTTTAATACCAAGAGATTGAAGTATTTCTTTGGCTACTTCAACTTCTTTTTTTCTTTTTTCTCCCACAGATGGAGTTAAAGATACCCTTATAGTATCCCCAATTCCCTGTAATAATAACACACCAATTCCAATTGAAGAGGCCACAATTCCTTTTAAATTGCTTCCAGCTTCAGTTAAGCCAAGGTGTAGAGCAAATTTAACCTTTCTCGCAAGTTCTTTATAAACATATATAAGTTCATTTATTCCTGATACTTTACATGACAGGACAATTTTATTTTCCTTGAGTCCAAGTTCCATTGCTTTGTGAGCAGAAACAATAGCTGATTCAACTGCTGTATCAAGTATAACTCTTTTAAAATCATAGGGTTTTTTTCTTTTAGAGTTAATTTCCATGTTTTTTGTTAGTAGAGATTTATCAACTGAACCCCAATTTACACCAATTCTTACAGGTTTGTCGTAATCAATTGCTATTTTTATCATTTCTCTAAAATTTTCTTCTTTTAGAGTCGTTCCTGGATTGATACGATATTTATCGAGCAATTCAGCAGTTTTTCTATATTTTTTTAAAAGAATATGTCCGTTAAAGTGAAAATCGCCAATAACAGGATTAAGATAACCCCTTTCTCTAAATATCTTCACTATTTCAGGGACAGAAGCAGCAGCGCTCTCATCATTTACCGTAATTCTAACCATTTCACTTCCACTTAAAACAAGTTCAATCATCTGATTAACAGTACTTTCAATGTCAGAGGTCCTTGTATCAGTCATGGACTGAATAACAGGTAAGTTACCTCCACCTATGATGAGGTTCCCAATTTTAACTTCGATTGATTTTCGTTTTTTTAAAAATTTACCTTGCATAACTGACAGCTCTTACCTCTCTTATAACAGTAACTTTGATTTGGCCTGGAAACTTTACCTCTTCTTCGATTCTTTTTGCAACTATTCTTGAAAGTTCGTAGGCTTCAGCATCTGAGATTCTATCGGCTTGAACGATAATTCTTAATTCTCTTCCAGCCTGTAACGCATAGGCTTTTTCAACTCCGTTAAAAGCTGAGGCTATTTCTTCAAGTTTTTCGATTCTTTTTATGTAAGCTTCAACAGATTCTCTTCTTGCACCAGGTCTTGAACCAGAGATTGCATCAGCTACTGTAACGATAGGTCCATAAGGTGATGTAGCTTCAGTATCTTCATGATGTGAAGCAATCGCGTTAGCCACAAGGTCACTTTCTCCATACCTTTTTACTATTTGTGCTCCTATAAGTGCGTGGGGTCCCTCATAGGAAGGGTCTGCCACTTTGCCAATATCGTGTAAAAGAGCAGATCTTTTTGCAATTTCAGCATCCAGATCAAGTTCACCAGCTATCATCCCGGCAAGTTGAGCTACTTCCTTTGAGTGAAGCAAAAGATTTTGTCCAAAGGAAGATCTAAACTTCAACCTCCCTACATACCTTAAAAGTTCAGGATGCATCCCTCTTAAACCTAACTCAAGAATTGTTTCCTCTCCTATAATTCTTATATACTCATGGAACTCTTCTTGTGTTCTTTTGACCACTTCTTCAATTCTAGCGGGATGAATTCTTCCATCTGATATTAATCTTTCCATAGAAATTCTTGCAATTTCTCTCCTTTCTGGATCGAAAGATGATAGTATAACAGCACCAGGGGTGTCATCTACAATAACTTCTACACCTGTTAGAGATTCAAATGTTCTTATGTTTCTTCCCTCTCTTCCTATAATTCTTCCTTTCATTTCGTCAGATGAGAGAGGAATCACATATACAGAAGATTCAGAGGAGACCTGAGAGGCGATCCTCTGCATGGCTGTAATTATGATTTTAGATGCTTCTTTTTGAGCATTATGTTTTGCCTCCTCCCTTATTCTGTGTATAAGTTGGGCACTTTCAAGTCTTGCTTCAGACTCGATTACTTTTAGAAGTTCTTTTTTAGCTTGTTCACGGGTCATACCTGAAATTTCTTCCAGCTTTTTTAATTCTTCAGAAATAATCTGTTCAGCTCTTTCATTTTTGGCTCTGAGAGATTTTTCTTTTTCAGAAATATCTTTTTCTCTTATTTTTAATTCCTCTTCTTTCCTAAGAAGGAGTTCAGCTTTTCTTTCAATTTGGTATTCTCTTTCTTGTAATTCTTTTTTAAATTTCTCAAGTTCTTTTCTTGCTTTTGTATACTGAACATCAACTTTTTCTCTTTCTCTTTTTGCTATATCTTCAGCTTCACTTTTTGCTTTAAGCAGAATTTCATCAGCTTCTTTTTTGGCTTTATCTATTATGGATTTAGCTTCTTCCTTTTTTCTTTTAAGAATGGTTTCTATAATTTTTTTTGAGATTAAATAACCAACGAAAAGACCTGCTAAAAATGAAGAGAATAAGAAAATGATGCTCTTCATATTTCTCCTCCTTTTTTAAATTTGTATCTTTTTTCCCTCAATTCGTTTAATTTCAAAAGTAGCTCCTTTTCCTTTCCGATTCCTTTTAAAAAAACAATTGGATAAAATTTCTTCATATATTGTTGTGAAAGAGCGTCAGAACTTTCATGTGGATAAATGTAACCTTCCCCTCTACCAAGTATTTTTGCAGAGGGGTAACTTGCATCCCTTAAAAAGGCTGGGAGTTCAGCAATTTTATTTTCTTTTACTAACTTTTTCGCATTATTCATAGAGATCAGTATACTGTTTGATTTTGACGTAAGAGAAAGGTATATTGTTCCCATCGTAAGAAAAAATTCACCTTCAGGCATTCCAACTGTTTCAAAGGCATCTTTAAGGGAGTTAACAAGAATTACAGCCTGAGGATCAGATAATCCAATATCTTCGCTTGCAAAAATTAACATTCTTCGAAAAATGAACCTAGGATCCTCCCCTGCTTCAAGCATTCTGAAAAGATAATAGAGAGCTGCATCAGCATCTTGGGCTCTCATTGACTTTATATAAGCTGAGACAAAATCATAATGTTCGTCATGTTTCCGATCATAACGGAAATATAACTTGAAATTCTCAAGATCCTCATCATTTATTTCACCCTTACAATTTTTTGCCTCAATAAGCATTTCTATAAAATTAACAGATCTTCTTGCATCACCCTCTGAATTTTTGGCAATCTTTCTTATCAAATTCTCATCGATTTTAATCTCAGGATATTCCTTTAAGGCTTTCTTAAGTATTTTTAAAATGTCTTCTTCTTTTAAGGGTTTAAATTCAAATATGTATGTTCTTGAAATAAGTGCTTTATCTAATACAAAAAATGGATTCAGTATAAGGGCACCAACAAATATTATTTTACCCTCTTCAATATAGGATAAAAGTATCTCTTGTTGCAATCTATTAAATCGATGGATTTCATCTATAAAAAGTAAAACCCTTTTTCCTTTTAATTTAAAGAACCTTTCAGCTTCTTCTAAAACTTTCCTTACTTCTTTGACACCAACAGTTGAGGCGTTTAGGTGATAAAATGGGGAGTCTATATATTTAGCTATTAGTCTTGCAAGACTTGTCTTACCAACTCCTGGAGGCCCATAAAATATGCATGAAAATAATTTTCCTTTCTCAATTAATTTTCTAAGTGGAGCATTTTCTCCAATAATATGCTCCTGTCCAACAAAATCCTCTAAGGTTTTCGGTGCAATACGCAAAGCTAAAGGCGACAATATTTTTTCTTTTTCTTTTTCCTGAAAAAGCATATTTTCTCTCCCTCATTTTATATGTTTTCTAATTTTTTAAAAAGACTTGATACTTTCTTCTGTGTCATGTTAAATCTTTTTTCACAAAAAAAAAGCTTCTCAGCAAGAGAAAGAAGAGCCATTATACTTATTATTTCAAAATCCTGTGATGATGTTTCTCTCTCACATTCAAGGATTGTATTATTAACAATTTCCACTACACTTTTTAAATCTTCGTCACTTAAATCTGTTTCGACCTCATATCTTTTACCCTTTATAATAACTTCTCTAATTCTTTCCATGCTTTATTTTTATCTCTATATTTCAACATCTTTTATTTTGTTGACTAAATTTTCTATTTTGTTAAGAACGTCTTTCAGTTTTTCCTTTAATTCAGAATTTTCCTTTTCCAAGGTATCACATCTTTCCTTAAATTCCTTTAATTTTAAAATCAACTCTTCAATTTTACTTTCAAGCATAAATAAAGTTTCATCCATCTTTTTCCTCCTTAAGAAATACGACAGATGGGAATTGAACCCTTATAGCTAAATCATCGACTTTCTATTATTTACCCCTTTAGTTTTCAAAACCAAAAAGTAAATAAACATCATCCCCTTAATTTAAAACCAACATGTTTTTCTACATATTTTACTATTCTCTCAACTTCCTTATCCACTTCCCTTTCAGAGAGGGTCTTATCTTTACTTCTAAAAAAAACTCTGAAAGTAAAATTTTTCTCTCCTTCCTTTAGAGGTTTACCTTTATAAACATCAAAAAGAATAAATCTTTCAATTAATGTTTCATTTTTCATTTTTTTAAGTATCCTTATAATTTCTGAAGCATTCACATTTTCAGGTCCTACAAAGGAAAGATCCCTTGAAAGAGAAGGATAAATAGGTAATGCTTTAAAGGTAAAATCTCTTTTAAAAGTTAATTTATTAATGTTTAGTTCTGAATATACAGCTTCTAACTTAAGATCATAAAAACTAAGAATTTCTTCCTTCACTTCACCAATATACCCTATTTTCTCTTCATTAATTAAAATAGATGTTGAATAATTAAAAATAGGTAACTTCTCTTCAATGAAATAAATTTCATCTTCAAAGTTTTCAAGAAAAGATTCCAAAATTCCTTTAAGTTCAAAATATATATCTACTTTACTTTCTTTTATCCAGTTATCTTCCTTTAAATTTGTTAAAAGAAAACCCATTTTTTCTTCTTCAGAAAAATCTTCATAGAAAACTTTTCCAATTTCAAAAAATTTCCTTACTTTTTCTCCTCTTCTTAAGTTATTTTTTAAGGAATTTAAAAGAGAAGGTAGAAGTGAAGGTCTTAAAACTTCAAACCTTTCTGAAAGTGGATTTTTTATTTTTAAAACTTTTTCCGAAAACAACTTTGCTTCTCTTTCATCAATTAATGATATTGAAACACATTCGAGAAAGCCCTCGCCTTTAAAATAATCTCTTATCTTATCCTGAAATGAATCTCTTTTTCCAACAAAGGAGGAAATCTCTTCTGCCTCTGATTTAAAATTTTCATATCCATAAATTCTTGCTATCTCCTCAATCAGATCTTCCTCCAGCTCTAAATCTCTTCTAAAAGTTGGAACTATCACCTCAAGCATGTTGTTTTTCAAAGTACAATTCATATAAAGTCTTTCAAGAATTTTTTTGGAAGTATCTAAGTCAAATTCGTTGCCAAGAATTTTTTTTAGTTTATTCTCTTTGAGAAAAATTCTCTTTGGCTTTATCTCGTTTCTAATTACATCAATTTTTTTAAAAGAAATACCTTCTGAAAGTTCCTTTATCAAATCTCTCAATCTCAATGCTGCATATTCTACCATGTTGAAATCAGCACCTCTTTCAAATCTATAGGATGACTCTGTTTGGACGTTAAGTTTTTTACTTGTTTTTCTAATATTTATCTTATCGAAAAAAGCACTTTCACAGAGTACTTCTTCAGTTTCATCTGTAACTGCGGAATTTTCTCCTCCTATTATGCCTGCCAAAGCGAGAACTTTTTCATTATCTGAGATAACCATAACAGTTTCATCCAGTTCTCTTATTTTTCCGTCAAGGCAAAGTAGATTCTCTCCTTTTCTTGCGTTTCTTACTATTATTTTTTCTTTAATCTTTTTTAGGTCAAAAACATGAGTAGGGTGACCAGTTTCAAGCAACACGTAATTTGAAACGTCAACAGGGTAATTTATGGATCTGATTCCACATAAAAAAAGTCTATACCTTAAGAAATTTGGACTTTTTACCTTTTTTAAATTTTTTATAATTATTCCGACATACCTGTTACAACCTGTATTTTCGTCAATTTCTATTTTAAAGTCTATTTTATCTTCTTTGATTTCTTTTATTTCAGGAATTTTGAACTCAAGATTTAAATACGATGAAAGGTCTCTTGCAATACCTATAAAAGAGAGTAAGTCAGGTCTGTTTGGGTAAATTTCAAGATCAAAAACAAAGTCATTTAAGCCAATTAAATCTTTTGGATCACTTTCTAAATTCACTTTATCATCAAGAAAAATTACTGTTTCACTTTTGTCAGAAAGACCGAGTTCTTCCTCTGATACAACAGTTCCCTCTGATTTTTCTCCTAGAATATATTTTGTATCTACTTTCAAATCTTTAAGTAAGGTTCCTGGTGGAGCGTAAATTACTTTTTTTCCTTTTTCAAGAAAGGGAGCACCAGAAACAACTTGATATAAACCCTTTTTTGTTTTTAGTTTCAAAATGAAGAGGTTATTTTTCTTTTGGTGCCTTTCTATACTTTCTATTTCAGCAACCATTAAGTTTTCTTTTCCTTTTGATAGATCAACAAACTCTTTAACAGGCATTCCCAGTTTATTAAAAATTTCTATAAGATCCTTTGGTGAAACTTTTAAATCTATATAATCTTTTAGCCAGTTATAAGTTATTTTCATTACATCGAGAATTGTTTTAAAAAGATTCTTTCATTTTCAAAAAAAAGTCTTATATCAGGTATTTTGTATTTGACCATAACGAGTCTTTCAACACCCATTCCGAAGGCATAGCCGTTCCATTCTTCAGGATCAAT
This sequence comes from Caldifarciminales bacterium, assembly GCA_039630575.1. GTDB lineage: Bacteria > Hydrothermota > Hydrothermia > Hydrothermales > JAJRUZ01 > JBCNVI01. The sequence continues at coordinate 5,477 of JBCNUW010000006.1, read as the reverse complement.
GTTACAGTTTTGTAGGACATTTGGATGAACCATACCACAACCTGCTATTTCTAAAAATTTTTCACCCTCAGGTGTTTCCCATAAGATTGAAACTTCAGCAGAGGGTTCTGTAAAAGGAAAGTAAGATGGTTCAAATTTAATTATAAGGTCCTTTTTTTCAAAGTATTCTTTAAGAAAAAGCTCTAAAGTTCCCTTTAAATTAGAAAAGCTTACCTTTTTGTTTATATAAAGACCTTCAACTTGATGAAATACAGGTGAATGGGATGCATCAAAGTTGTCACGTCTATATACTCTTCCTGGAGCAATTATTCTTATAGGAGGTTTTTTTCTTAACATTGTTCTAATTTGAATTGGGGAGGTGTGAGTTCTAAGTAGCAACTCTTTTTTCTCAAGGAAGAGAGTTGCTTGCATATCTCTTGCTGGGTGCCATTCTGGTATGTTAAGGGCTTCGAAGTTATTGAACTCTGATTCTATTTCAGGACCTGTTTCAACTTCAAAACCAAGACCTACAAAGATTTCTTCCATTTTTCTTATTTCTTCTTTAAGAACATGTAAATATCCCCTTTGTTTTAAAATACCGGGTAGGGTTGGATCTATTTCCTTTTTCTTTTTAATTTCGAAGTTTTTTTTTCTTATTTCTATTTCATTTTCAAGAAAATTTTTTAACTCATTAAGAGCTCTTCCAAGTTCTTTTCTTTTATTAGGTTCAATTTCCTTTAGTTTATCAAATAATTCCTTTATTAGTCCTTTTCTTCCGAGATATTTAATTCTTAACTTTTCTAAATCAAGAGCATTTTTAACATTTCTTAATTCAGTCTCTATTTCTTCTTTTAATTTCTCAACTTCCATCAAGTGCCATCACATTTTTGACTATTTCTTTAAAGCTTTCAGGCTCTTTTACTGCGAGGAATGCAAGGATTTTTCTGTTAACTAAAACTTTCTTTTTATTTAGAGCGTTAATAAATTCGTTATATCTTACACCGAGAGATCTACATAGGGCGTTTATTCTTGTTATCCACAATTTCCTAAATTCTCTCTTTTTTTCTTTCCTATGTTTATACGAATATCTTAATGACTTTAAGACTGCTTCATTTGCTTTTTTAAAAGTGCTTGATTTTTGACCGTAGTAGCCCTTTGCCATCTTTCTAATTTTTTTATGTCTTTTTCTTGTTTTGACACCACCCTTCACGCGCATTTTTTTCCTCCTTTCTTCTTTTAAAAGTTAATTATATCTTTAAAAAATCTTTTAATTCAAATACTTTTTAACTTATAATTTTTAGGGAGGAAGTTATGAATGTAATTTTTGTGTTTTTTTTAATAGTATCACCTTTAATAGATGGGGATATAAATCAATCAGAAGGATGGGAGATATTAGGGTGGTCAAGAAATTTTCAGGGAATACAGGGAGCGAACATAGATACTCTTTATTGTTTTTTTTCGAGGGATACTTTGTTTTTAGCTTTAAAGACTTCAAATACTTCCAGCTGGGATGTAGCTTACGGTTTTTCGATTGATATTGATAAATTGTTAAATTCTGGTTTTGATTATACAAGAGGTAATTTTGATGCCTGGAATAGGTTAATAACTTTTAGTGGTAACAAAAATGTCTATAACTACAGTATCGATTATGAAATTTATTTCTGGTGGGATGGTTCATCAGGTTCTATAACATCATCTAATTTAATAAAATATACAGGTACTGGATGGATTTATTATCCTGTAAATCAATTTTCATTTACGGGTAATAACATAACTGGGCTTAAGGAGCTTGAGTTTTTTGTGATTTTAGATCCTTTTAAAGCAGTGCATATTTCATCATTTGTGGCTGGTGGAATAAATTCTTCAGCAGTTGATATAATTCCCCATGATGTAAAGATTTCAGATGGAGGTGCAGCAGAGTGGACAGATACTGATACAATTTATTCCTTTGTTAGAATATCAAAATATAAAAGAAAAGGTAAAATTTATATAAACGAAATCTTTCCAGATCCACCATACCCAGAGCCTTCTTCAGAATGGATTGAGATTTTTAATGTTGATTCTGATACAGTTGATGTTTCCTTCTGGTTTTTTACTGATGATCCAAATCCTTATTCTACAAGTGAAGGGAGAATAAGATTAGGTATGGATCTTTTCATTCCACCGAATTTTTTCTTAATGCTCGTTAATAACATTGATACTTTTAACAAGTACTATTTATCAGAGGTTCCGCCTCTTTCAAACGTATATTATATTTCCTATAGTGGAAGTGGTATTTTCCTTGCAAATGCAGGTGATGATGTTCACCTTTTTGGTGGTAATTTAAATCCCTTTCAGGACACAATATATTTTAATTATTTTAAATCAAAAATTGATCAAGTTTGGTATGGAAATGGTGGAGATATGGGAAATACAAATGCTGCTCCTGCACCTGCCCAAAGAACAATAGAGAGAATACCTGTTACAAAAAACACAAATTTACCAGCTAATGATTTTTTTATTCAGAGATCTTCTGTACCGTGGTCACCTTGTAATATCCCTCCTTCTGTTGTTGAGTTTATTACAATTCCTTCATTTTTAAATGAAACTACAAATGTTAAATTTAAAGCAATACTTGTAGATAAAATTCCGCAAGGAGATTACATAATAGCAGATACATTCTATTTAAACACAGGAATATTAAGAAAATTTTCTGGAGTAAACATAGGTGGTGATACATATGAAGTAAATATTTCTCCACCAATTGATACTGGTTCTCAGACTATAAAGGTTCATTTGAGGGTTTGGGATAGCTATAACAAAATGTACTATACAGATACTTTAAGTATAAATGTTTTAAATGTAAAACCTTTATATGATACAATTTTCACAGTACCTAATATAATACATGATACAACTACAAAAATTTTATTAGTAGCAAAAAGAAAAGAGTTTTTTCCTGTTTATGATTCATTAAAGTGTTTTAAAAATAGAAGTTTAATTTTTAAATCAGTTCCTGATTCATTAAAGGGTGATTTAGTTTTTTATTCAATAAATGGTCCTTTTAGTCCTAATGATACCTATCTTTTTAAGGTTATAACATCAGATATAAATGGTGATACAGGCTATGCTATGATAATTTTAGAGGTTAGTTCAGGAATCGTTGAAAGAGAAAAAGCTGTTAAATACGTAAGTTTTTTGATACCAAGGGATAAGAGAATAAAAGTCTCAGTTTTTGATTTACAAGGTAGAAAGTTAAATGAGTTTGAGGGATTATTTGGAAACGGTATTTTTTCTATGAATTTACCTCAAAGAAGAAATATTTACTTTTTAATAGTAAAAGCAGATGATAAGAAAGTTAAGAGAAAATTTTTAAAATTAAAATAGTATAAGTGTAATTTTAAAAGGTTCGATTCCTTTATAAAATTAAGTATAAATTATGGATTTTGAATTAAAAGAAGAACATAGAATGATAAGAGATATGGTAAGAGATTTTGTGAAAAATGAGATAGAGCCTATAGCAAACAAGATTGATGAGGAAGAGATTTTTCCGGAGGAAAATGTAAGGAAAATGGGAGAATTAGGACTTATGGGGATGGAAATTCCTGTAGAATATGGTGGGTCTGGTATGGATTCTCTTTCTTATGTTATTGTTGTGGAAGAGATATCAAAAGTTTGTCCTTCACACGGTGTTATTCTTTCTGTAAACAATTCACTTTTTTGTTATGGAGTTTACAAATTTGGAACCGAGGAACAAAAAAGGGAAATTTTACCAATAGTTGCAAGTGGTAAAAAAATAGGAGCATTTTCATTAACAGAACCCCATACTGGAAGTGATGCATCGAATTTAAAAACAAGAGCAGTTAAGGATGGGACAAGTTATGTAATTAATGGTAAGAAGGTATGGGTTACAAACGGCACACATGCAAAGTTTGTGCTTTTATTTGCGGTTACTGATCCTGAAAAGAAACATCACGGGATTACATGTTTTATAGTGGACACAGAAAAAGAGGGAATAATAAAATCTCCACCGGAGAAGAAGTTAGGGATTAGGGCAGCTTATTCTTGTGAACTTACCTTTGAAGATTACAGGATACCTGAAAAGATGAGGCTTGGGAATGAGGGAGAAGGGTTTAAGATTGCTATGTCTATTCTGGATGCAGGCAGGATAGGAATAGCGGCTCAGGCTGTTGGTATTTCTCAGGGTGCTTTTGAGCATGCTGTTAAGTATTCTTTAGAAAGAGAAGCTTTTGGTAAGAAGCTCTGTGAACATCAGGCTATTCAGTTTTATCTTGCTGAGATGAGGACAAAAATTGAGGCAGCAAGACTTTTGACTTACAAAGCAGCATTTTTAAAACAAAAGAATGAGAGGTTTTCGGAATGGTCTTCAATGGCGAAACTTTATGCTGCTGAAACAGCAATGTGGGTTTGTGATAAAGCGGTTCAGATTCATGGATCTCTTGGATACTCAAGGGAGCATGATGTTCAAAGGTTATTTAGAGCAGCAAAAGTTACAGAAATCTATGAAGGAACTAGTGAGATACAGAAAATTGTAATTTCAAGAGGAATAATTAATGAAATGAAAAAACTTTACGAAAAAGTTTAAAATATATAATATGATAGATGAAATATACGAAGTAATACTTGATCATTATAAAAACCCGAGGAATTACGGGGAAATTGAAAAACCAGACATAGAGTACGAGGGGGGAAATCCCTATTGTGGGGATGAAATTAAAATGCAGTTTAAAATAAAGGATGGAGTTATAGAGGATGTAAAGTTTAGGGGTAAAGGATGTGCAATTTCACAAGCCGCTGCTTCAATCCTGACTGAATACATTAAGGGAAAGAAAGTTGAAGATTTAAGAAGATTTACAAAGAAGGAACATTTAGAAAATCTTGGGCTTGAACTTTCACCTATCAGAATGAAATGTGCCCTTTTATCTTATGAAGTACTTAAAATAGCATTATTTGGAGAAGAGGAAATAGGAAAATAGTCTTTAACTAAACTTTTAGTCCCTTTTTATTTAGGCAAAAATTAATTTCTAAGTCTTTTAATTTCAAAAATAATTGATTTTCTAAGTTTTTAATTTTAACTTCATTTAAATTTTTTAAATGGCAAAAGCAAGTTTATTTAAAAGTTAAGGATAAAAAAGTATTTAAGGATTATGAAATATGCAAAATAAAAGGAAAAGAGTTGACAAATTAAACAGTCATAAGATGAGATCAGTTCACACAAAACACTTGTAGTAAGTCTTATGATAAAAGATTGAAATTTTTTTTAGATAAGATATTTGAAGAAATTTTTGGTGCTGAAATAAAAAAAAATTTTGTGCTCTTTGGTTTGTATGCCTACATGTTCTATTATCATAAAAAAAGTAAATGGGCATATATTTAATTTGAGAAAGTAATTCATGAGATTTTTAGGGTGAAGGTAGACAAAATTTTCTCGGTGAAGCAAGTTAAAAATGAAGATGATTGAAATTCAATAGTTTTAAAATTACGTTGGCAAACATGGT
>JBCNUW010000059.1:0-684 GCA_039630575.1 Caldifarciminales bacterium | reverse complement strand
CTGCTGGTATAGATGGCGGACTTTATATCTATGATGTTTCAAACCCTTATAATCCACAACTTATTTATTTAAGTGAAAATGGAGGATACGATGGTGTAGCTATATTGGAAGAAGAGAGCCTACTTGTTACATTTACATGGGGCGGTGGTGATTCTTGGAAAATAAGTAATCCCTCAAATCCTATAAGAGTTGGGAAAGGAGGTATTGGTGATGTGGGAGTATTTTTAAAGCCGGGTTATTTTTATGGCACAACCTGTCATTTCAATGAAGGTTGTTTATTTATTCGTTCTTATAGATGGGTAAATGTAGAAGAAAGTTATAAAAAAGATGTTTCTGTTTCCTTTTTAGATGCAGAGGTTTTTAAAGATAAGATAAAAATAGTTTATTCCTTACCGGAGAAGAAGATGGTTGAATTGAGGATGATGGATGAAAGTGGAAGGGTAGTTGATATTCTTAAAAAAGGAATTTCTAAGAAGGAAGAGATTATTTTGCCGTTAAAGTATCCTTCAGGTAGTTATTTTATAGAGCTTATTTATGAGAATAATTCTTTAAGTAAAAAGATAAATATATTAAAATGATAAATCTTTATCTTAAATTCTATCTTATCTAAATCACGGAGAAACTTTTGGGGGACACAGAATGTAGATTCAATATCACTTTTGATTTATGATTTTTATGATGATC
>JBCNUW010000058.1:0-689 GCA_039630575.1 Caldifarciminales bacterium | reverse complement strand
TGGAAAGTTAGTTGCATATAAAGATGGAGAGGAATTAGAAGTTAGCTATGAATTTGAAGATGAAGAGATAGGTTTTGCTATAAGTGGATATAATGGAAAAGGAAATTTAGTTATTGATCCACAACTACTTTGGGCTACTTATTATGGAGGAGATGAGAAAGAAAGCAATCCCCATGTTTCTGTCGATAATAATAACAATGTATACGTGGTGGGCTATACCCAGTCAACTAATTTTCCTACTTACAATCCTGGAGGAAATGAATACTTTCAAGGAAATAATGCTGGCAATAAAGATGCCTTCATACTTAAGTTCAATAGTAAAGGAGATATACAATGGGCTACTTACTATGGAGGAAGTGGGAATGATGAAGCTACTTCTATTTCCATAGATAGCAATAACAACGTATATGTAGTAGGGCATACTTCTTCAACTGATTTTCCAGTTTATGACCCGGGAGGAGGTGCATATTTTCAGGCAAAGAATGCTGGCTCAATTGATACCTTTATTCTTAAGTTTGATCAAAATGGAAGAAGACTATGGGCTACTTATTATGGAGGACGTGGTAAAGATTATGCAACTTGTATTTCTATAGACGAGAAGAGTGTATGTGCTAATCGGGCTATAGATCCATGTAAAGTAGAGATAGAAAGATGTATAACTCTATACATAGTAGGCTATACTGATTCAA
>JBCNUW010000057.1:0-700 GCA_039630575.1 Caldifarciminales bacterium | reverse complement strand
TAGCATATAAAAAAGATAAGGAAGAAATAGAAGTTAGCTATAAACTTGAAAATAGTGAAATAGGCTTTGCCCTAAGTGAATATGATAAAAGTGAAGATTTAACTATTGATCCAAAATTAGTTTGGGCTACTTATTATGGAGGAAGTCATCGTGACTACGCTCCCTCTATCTCTATAGACAAAAATAACAACATATATGTAGTAGGCTCTACTCATTCAACTAATTTTCCTCTTTATAATCCAGGAGGAGATGCATATTTTCAAGAAAAGAAAGCTCTTGCTGAATTTCAAAGTGATCCCAATGATTTTACGGACGTATATATAATCAAATTTAATAGCGATGGAGTAAGACTATGGGCTACTTATTACGGAGGAAGTGGAGATGATAAGGCTACCTCCATTTCAATAGACAATAATAACAACTTATATGTAGTAGGAGAAACTTGGTCTTATACTTTTCCTGTTTACAATCCGGGAGGAGCATACTTTCAAGAAAAGAATGCTGGTAAAGATGTTTTTATAATCAAGTTTAATAGCAATGGAATGAGGCTATGGGCTACTTATTATGGAGGAGAAAAAGAGGATCGTTCATCTTCTATTTCTATAGACAAAGATAACAACATATATATAGTAGGCTCAACCAGATCAGAGAATTTTCCTATTTATAATTCAGAAAAAGACGCTTACTTTCAGGATATGAA
>JBCNUW010000056.1:0-713 GCA_039630575.1 Caldifarciminales bacterium | reverse complement strand
AAAAAGAGATATTATTATGATAAACATTTTCATTTTCTAACCTCCTTTTATTGAAAAGTTTAAAGTATAAGAACATTAAAATTTATAGCAACTATGGCTTTGAGTTTTAGGGTAATAAAAGAAGATAGTGAAACTTTTGCAAGATATTCAGTTATGCAAACAAAAACCTCAATTGTAGAGCTTCCCAATTTTATGCCAGTAGTAACAACAGGAACTTTAAAATCCTTAACTACATTAGACTTAAAGGAAATGCAAGCTCAAATAATTGTTTGCAATACTTATCATTTACATCTTAGACCGGGGGAAGAAGTAGTAAATAGTCTTGGAGGATTGCATAAATTTATTAATTTTGATGGCTCAATTTTAACTGATTCTGGTGGTTTTCAAGTTTTTTCTTTGTCAAAACTAAGAAAAGTAAATGAAGAAGGTTTTATTTTTAAATCTCACTTAGATGGCTCCATAGTTGAGCTTACTCCAAAGAAAGTTATTGATATTCAATTAAAACTAAATTCAGATATAATGATGGTTTTGGATTATCCTACAAGCTATCCATCTACTTATGAAGAAAACTTAAAAAGTGTAAATTTAACTACGAAATGGGCAAAGATTTCAAAAGAGTATTATGATGAGTTAAAACCTAAGTCTTCAATTTTTGCAATTATTCAAGGTGGTTTTTATAGAGATTTAAGAGAAAGAAGTTTTTTAGAATTATT
>JBCNUW010000055.1:0-714 GCA_039630575.1 Caldifarciminales bacterium | reverse complement strand
ACTTTTCTTCACTTTTAACTAAACCCGGAGGAGAGATTTTGTCTACTTTTTCACTTTCAAGTAATATTGGAACATAGAGAGACCTATCAAAATAAATCCTCGGTAAAAGTCCATTTTCTTCATCTAAAATTTTATTTAAATCTTGTGCTAATTTTTTTATATTTTCAATAAGGTTTTCATTTTTCTTTTCTATCTGCACTACATAGCCTTGCTTATCTTTGAAAAAAGATGACGGAGGTGATTGACTAAGCTTACAATACTGCAACTCTTCCGTTTCGAACTTTCTCCACTCCTTCTTGTAAAATAGATCTAAATATTTCTCTATAACCAAAACAGCGATATCTTCAAGTTTTTTGATATCAGATATACTCTTTGGTTCAAAGATTTCAGGTGAACACAAAAGTTTGTATTCGCTGGACTGGAGAACTTCTTTAAGAGTTTCTATATCAAATATTAAATTCCAATACCCCCTTTGAGTCTTAAAATAACATACTTCTTGATAAATTTTTTGCCAATCAAGTAAATCAATGATATCTTCAAATTTATCTCTTCTTACTTCATACTCTTTAGGCTTTGTTTCTATTTTTTTTATTCCTTTTTCTCTTTCATTTTCCGATGTAATTAACTGAACTTTTGGCAAAAGGTCCACGGTATATACAATTTTATCATCAATACTCAGTTTTAGGATTTTTTCTTTTTCAAACTTTCTTTCAG
>JBCNUW010000054.1:0-742 GCA_039630575.1 Caldifarciminales bacterium | reverse complement strand
GAAACTCTTTGTAAATACCAAAAGTTGTCTGAAGAGTTTATCGAAAAGTTTCAAGATAAAGTAAACTGGGAGTATGTAAGTGCCTACCAGCGTCTCTCTGAAGAGTTTATAGAAAAATATAAAGATAAAGTGGATTGGAATAGTATTAGCGGGTACCAAGAACTGTCTGAAAAGTTTATCGAAAAGTTTCAAGATAAGGTTAACTGGAACTACATAAGTGTCTACCAAAAACTGTCAGAAAGTTTTATCGAAAAATATAAAGTAAACTGGAGGTATATAAGCGAGTGTCAAAAGTTGTCTGAAAAGTTTATCGAAAAATATAAAGATAAAGTCAACTGGGACTGTATAAGCATGTGTCAAAAATTATCAGAAAAGTTTATCGAAAAATATAAAGATAAAGTGGATTGGAATAGTGTCAGTAGGTACCAAAAACTATCAGAAAAGTTTATCGAAAAATATAAAGATAAAGTCAATTGGGACCATGTAAGTGCTTACCAAAAACTGTCAGAAAAGTTTATTGAAAAGTATAAGGATAAAGTTAATTGGGAGTTTGTAAGTGCCTATCAAAAACTGTCTGAGGAGTTTATCGAAAAATATAAAGATAAAGTGGATTGGAGTAGTATAAGTAAATACCAAAAACTGTCAGCTGAGTTTATTATCAAGTTTAAAAACTATATAGACTTCAGCGCGTTGGAAGAAAATAGATATTTTGCTGCTATGTATAAAAAACTACCGCCGTTCC
>JBCNUW010000053.1:0-744 GCA_039630575.1 Caldifarciminales bacterium | reverse complement strand
CCTATTTATCACAAGACTAAAAATAGAGTTGAGGCTCATATATTTGTTGCGGTTCTTGGGTATTTAGTGGAGAGAGCAATTTATGAGATTTTAAAAAGGAAAAGGCTGAAATTAAGTGTAAAAGAGGTTATAAATTTTTCAAAGAGTTTAGATGTGATAGAAATAGAGATAGGCAAAGAAAAGATTTTATTTTTGAGTCAAGATTTAGGAGCTATAGAAAGGAGGGTATTTGAGGTTTTTGATGTAAAAATAGGGAGATATTTTTCGGTGGGGACAAGATGAAAATGAAAATGATTGATATTCAACGATTTTTAAATTAAGTTGGCAAACATGGGATAAGTAAACTCTCTAAAAATCTTTTGCTTACCTCGCATGACAATAAATTCTGTTGAACCAAACCCAACTTCATCCCCATTAAGAAACCATACAAACGCAGTTTTACCGTTCTCAAGGCAAGGAGTAATTCTAGCTAAAAGAGTATCTCCATATCTAAATTTGGCACCTGAACTATTAAATTTTTTGAAATCATACTCACAGGACATAGAAAAATTGGACACATGTTTCATTTCAACATATGGATAAATTTCATCTCTTTTGAGATTTTCTTTTGGATCAAAAACGATGAGCTCTGTTATGAAGCCAACATTCCACCCCTTCGGTATTTCCCTCCCCAACTCCTCGTTATACACAAACTCCTCATCCTTAAATGGTTCAAAATCAATAAACCAACTCTTAAAAATTGCC
>JBCNUW010000052.1:0-749 GCA_039630575.1 Caldifarciminales bacterium | reverse complement strand
AGATAAATCAGACAATATACATATAATTTACTCTATCGGAGGAGCAGAGATATTTTACACGACATCTGCTCGTTTAGGTAGTGTCTCTTTGTATTCTGAATATTTCACCCTTTATCAGAACTATCCGAACCCTTTCAATAGTTACACTTTAATTCCGTATGATATGAAAGTTCCTGGATATGTAAGTTTGAAGGTTTACGATATGATGGGCAAGCTTGTGGCTGTGCTTGTTGATGAATATAAGGGTAGAGGTCGTTATTTTGCCATATTTGATGGTTCAGATCTTCCAAGTGGGGTTTATGTTTATGAGTTTAGGGTTGGAAGTTTTAGAAGAACAGGAAAGATGATATTGGCAAAGTAGATAGGGTTTCTGACTTACTGAACAAAATTGGGGGATAAGGTAGAAATTTTTCACAAAAACATTTTTAGAGCTGGCGGTGGGATTTGAACCCACGCCCTGCTGATTACGAATCAGCTGCTCTACCGCTGAGCTACGCCAGCTTGCTTTAAAATTTAAAAATTTTCAGTTTCAAATACAACTTTTAAATTCGTTAAAAACTTCGCATTTGTAAAATTTAGCTCTGTTTTTTAAATTACACCTGAAAACAAACCCACCATTAAGGAGGGAATTTTCATGGTAAAAAAGCAAAATGGTTCACAGGGTTCGGTTCGGGAAAAGTCCCCGAAACGAAAAAAGGAAATTGAAAACGGCTCAATGAGTTCGGCTCGGGAAAAGTCCCCGAGAAAAA
>JBCNUW010000051.1:0-784 GCA_039630575.1 Caldifarciminales bacterium | reverse complement strand
GCTATGCCTATGTTTGATTGGTCAACTGCTCTAGTTGCAATGTGCCAAAGAGGAATTTAAACAACTTGTTAACAAAAAGCTTCACTAAATCAAAATCGTTGCAATGTGCCAAAGAGGAATTTAAACTACGTTAAAATGGTTGTCTTAACAAAAGAAAGAGCAGTTGCAATGTGCCAAAGAGGAATTTAAACCTACTATGACAATGTTTGATTTGTCGACTGCGTTGTGTTGCAATGTGCCAAAGAGGAATTTAAACTTGTATTTTGATAACATTACCGGGCAGACCAAATTGGTTGCAATGTGCCAAAGAGGAATTTAAACGTTATCGCGACATATAAGTTAAATATAACAACAAGGTTGCAATGTGCCAAAGAGGAATTTAAACTTATGTAGGTGAAGAAGTTTTTGTCACTCTATCTGAGTTGCAATGTGCCAAAGAGGAATTTAAACCTTACAACTGTTATTGTAGCGAGTTTATATTTTTTAGTTGCAATGTGCCAAAGAGGAATTTAAACTTGAGAGTTAAAGAAAAAATTTATAAGATAGATCCAGGTTGCAATGTGCCAAAGAGGAATTTAAACAGCTTAACCAGGATCTTTTGCCTCTTTAAAGATTTTGTTGCAATGTGCCAAAGAGGAATTTAAACGAGGAGACTGAAATTAGAAAATTTTTTGAAAAACTAGTTGCAATGTGCCAAAGAGGAATTTAAACTCTGGTTTTTTGTTTTTTTGCAAGGATGTTGATTAGTTGCAATGTGCCAAAGAGGAATTTAAACTAAACTACC
>JBCNUW010000050.1:257-861 GCA_039630575.1 Caldifarciminales bacterium | reverse complement strand
ACGCTGGCGGATTTCCGGAGGGATCTGGCCATCGCGAGCCAGGCGTCGGGTAGCTTCCCGGCCCCGGGCCATTCGCATGGCCAGTTCCCTCTCCTCTTCGGCGGTCAGCAACGGATGATCGGTGACCTCCCGGAAGTAGAGGGAGATCAGATCCCGATCCTCCGCCAGCTCACCCAGGATCGGGAGAGAAGTTTCCTCATCCAGTCCGGACTCCAGGTCAAGCTCCTCCAAAGAGGCTTCTTCCTCCCAGGGCCCGGCCCAGAACTCCTCGGTTTCCAGCTCCTCCTCCTCATCAGGGAGGATCGGACGGTTTCGGCGCGTCATGGCAACCTCCTTCGGGTCGCCGGGACCCTCTGAGAACCCCACTCACTCTGTGGGCGCAGTGGGGGCGTAAAAAAATAGTAGAAATACATAAATAAGGGGAAGCGGCTCTTTTACCGTCCGCCTTTCCCAGAGGGGTGCAGGAGGAGGACTTGGCGGTGCCAATCCGTTCGGGTGCTACGAAGCGGGTTTGTGCGGCACCTTTTTGACAGTTGCGGGGGCGGGATTCGAACCCGCGACCTCCAGGTTATGAGCCTGGCGAGCTACCGCTGCTCCACCCCGC
>JBCNUW010000050.1:0-247 GCA_039630575.1 Caldifarciminales bacterium | reverse complement strand
TTCCGCGGTCGGGATGGGACCGGGTGTTTCCCCGCCGCTCCAGTCACCAGGGGAATGGTGAGACTCCGATCAATCCACGCACCTTAACAACTGAATTGTGGCAGGAAGGCCAAGCGTCCGGCGTTGGGACGCCAGGGATCGGAATCCCTGACGGACCACTTGGGGTGGGTCGAAGGGCATCCAGCTCACGCTGGGAGATCACCTTCGACCTGCACTCCCTAGAAAGGAGGTGATCCAGCCGCAGCTT
>JBCNUW010000005.1:0-87948 GCA_039630575.1 Caldifarciminales bacterium | reverse complement strand
AAAACAAGCTTTTTAAGTTCTTCCCTGTTTAATTTATCAACCCTCCCCAAAGTAGCAATCACTTCCTTTTTAACCTTCCCCCTTACTTTGCGCGATTTCATAATCCTTAAATATTCATATACCTTCCCTGCTTTTTTATCTTTAACCTTGTGAATCTTTAAATACATTTTTTACCTCCTTTTTAAGTATTAAAATTATAAAGGATAAATTAAAAAATGTCAAGTCTTTTTGAATAAAATTTTGACCCCACCATTTTTTAAAAATTTAAAAGAGATTAAAATTAAAAAACTTTGAAAATCAATAACTTTTGAAATTAAAAGGCGTTAAAAATTCAATTTTTTGCCTAAAAAATGGCAAACATGGGTTAAGATATGAATTTTAGGAACTATGATTGCATTACAAATTAAATAATATATTTAAAACTTGTGAGTTTCTAAGTTTACATCTTCATACTCAACTAAAGATTTCTCAATTTTTAAACCAACATTTAATTCACTATACTTTAAAGCAGATTTTAAAGCATTTTTGATTGCAATCTCAGAGCTTCTACCATGACCTATAAAAACAGAACCGTTTATTCCAAGTAAAGGAGCACCACCTAGCTCTTCATAACTTAACTTCTTTAAAAAAGACTTAAAAACATTTTTCATTAGATAAAAGCCAATTATATTTTTAATCGATTTTTTTATCAAACTAAAAAAGAAGTCATACGTAAATTCTACAAGACCCTCACCAAACTTTAAAAGAGCATTCCCTGTAAAACCGTCTGTAACAACCACATCAGCTTTACCCTTTAAAATCTCGTTACCCTCAATGAAGCCAATAAAATTTAAACTTTTATCCCTCTCAAAAATTTCCTTTGCCTTAATTATAAGCTCATTACCCTTTGTCTTTTCTTCTCCAATTGAAAGTAAAGCAACTCTTGGATTTTCTATTCCCATCACTTCTTCAACAAATATCTTTCCCATAACACCAAACTGGTATAGAAAAATAGGTCTTGAATCAGCATTAGCACCAACATCCAATACTGCACAAAAATTTTTTTCAGTAGGAAAAAGAGCACATATAGCTGGTCTTTTTACTCCTTTTAATCTACCTAAAATTTTTATTGAATAGGCAAGCACAGCACCAGTATTGCCTGCACTAAAAAATACATCAGCTTTCCCCTCTTTCAAAAGATTAAGTCCTATTGCTATTGTTGAGTTTTTCTTAGTTTTCAAAACATCTGAAGGCTTTTCATCAGAAAAAACCCTCTCTTCAGCCTCTACAAACTCAACCTTTTCACTTAGCTTTACTTCATTTTTTAAATCCTTAGTGCCTACCAAATATAAGAAATTATTTGGATTTTCCTCTAAAAACAGTTGAGCTCCTTTAAGTTCTGGATGAGGAGCCCTATCAGTACCAAATAAATCAAGAACTATTTTCATCTATCTTTTCTTAACTTTCTCCTCTATATGAATAACAGGTTTTCCTTTGTAGTATCCACAATGGGGACATACTCTATGGGGAAGTTTTGATTCTCCACAGTTAGGACACTTAACCAAACTCATAAGTTTTATCTTATAATGGGTTCTTCTTTTTCTTCCCCTTGCACGTGAGTGCCTTCTCTTAGGAACAGGCATATTTTACTTTGTTTTATCTTTAGGACTTGAACCCTTACTTTTAAACTCCTCAAGTAATACAGAAAAGGGTGAACGAGCACCGCCCACTTTGTGTCCACAATCTTTTTTATTCCTGTCTACACCACATACAGGACATAAACCCTTACAGTTTTCAGAACATAAAGGTTTTAGTGGTAAAGAAAGAAGAACTGTCTCCCTCAACAGTGGCAAACTGTCAAGTTCGTAGTTTTCAACATAAATTGTTGAAACATCTTTATCTGTAAAATTATAATCTCTTTTCAAAAGGGAGGGATCTTTACCCAAAAGTATGTTATATGTAAAATCCTCTTTAATGGGAATCCTAAATTCCTTTAGGCAGCGAGAACACACCAAAAAACCTTCTCCATCAGCAGAAATATAAAAAACATACTCAACACCCTTTTTCTGAATCCAACCTGAAACATTTAGAGAAACTCTTTTTATTTCTGAATTTTCAAATAGTTTTTCACTTTCATTTCCCTTTAATTCATAAAAGAAAGGGGTTTTTCCTTCTTTAAGTTCCTTTAAAAAAATTTTCATTTCTTAATAATAATATATATTTGTTTAAAATTCAAGGAAAAGCTAATTCCTATCTTGGAGTAAAGCCTATTTTTTTAATTTCCTGTTCATGAATCTTTATTTCTCCAAATCTCTGCTCAAATTTTTCTATATTATCGGAAAGAGCCTTTAAAAGTAACTTAGCATGCGAAGGGGTCATAATTATTCTAGCTTGAACCTTTGCCTTTGGAATCCCTGGCATTATTTTTGCAAAATCAAAAATAAATTCAGATGGTGAATGAATAATCATAACAAAATTTGAATAAATTCCCTCTGCTTCTTTCTCAGAAAGCTCTATCTGAATAGGTGGTTGAGAAACAAAATTCTTTTCTTCCATTTTAAACTTTATAAAGAAAAACTGAACAATTTGGGCATCTGATTAAATTTTTTCCCTCTAAGGTAAGTAAGGATGTTGGAAGTATAGCAAAGCAGTTGAGACAAGTACCCTCAATAAGAGGTGCTACTCCCTTACCATATCTTCTAAGTAACATTTCATATTCATCTCTTATTTCAGGAGGCAACTTCTCTATTTCCTTTTCTCTGATTTCCCTTAATTTCTCTATTTTTTTCTCGTTTAACTCAAAACCAAGTTCCTTATAGTAGGGATTTTCAAGAATTGAAAGTTGTGAATCTAAATCGTTAATTGCAATTAAGGTATTAATGATATTTACTTTCTCTTTAGCCACCTTTAGACTCCAATTCTTTTATGTAACTTATGAATTTCTTTTCATTTTCAAAATTTAAATAACTTTTATCCTTCGAGAGAATTCGTGCAAGATGTGCAATCTTTCCAAGTGTTATTAAATATCTTGAATCAGGATCTATTGGTGTTGCACACAAAAGAAAAATTAAATGAACCGGCTTACCATCTATAGCATCAAAATCCACCCCTTTTTTACTTACACCAACAACTAAATAAACATCATCCAGAGTAACACTCCTTGAATGTGGAATTGCTATACCCTTACCAATCCCTGTTGAACCTATCTCTTCTCTTTTTAAAACAGACTCATATACACTTTTTTTCTTATCTTCACCTATTGGTAAAACTTCTATCATTTCCTTCAAAACCTCACTTTTTGTCTTCCCCTTAAGATCAAGTATAATATACTCAGGTTTTAATAGTTTAGATATCATTCCTCTTTAAGAAATTTTTGGGTTTGAACCCTTAATTTTTTCATCGAATAAAAATATTTTATTTTTATTAAGATAATCTATAAAAGAGTATAAGTAATCCCTAATTGTTTTATCAAATCCTTTGGTTATGTCCTTTAATTCTTTAAAGTAAGTATCTAAAAAACCATAACACTTTTCGGTAACCCCATTTTCGATCAAAAAGATTCTCACTTTTCTACTTAAGTTTTCATTTTCTTCAACAAAAAATTTCGGAAATTTTTCTCTTATCAGATCTTTAAACAGTATATGAGGAAGAGTTACCTTACTCCTTTTTATATCTTCGCCTTCTCTATAAAAATCATGAAGATCATCAAGAATTTGAAACAAAAGACCAAATTTTGAACCAAAACTCTTCATCCTTTCTATGTCTACACATCCAGATAGCAAAGCACCCATCTCACAGCTTGCAGAAAAAAGTGAAGCTGTTTTTTTCTTAATTAAAGTTAAGTAGTTTTCTAAATCAAACCTTTTTTCCCTTTCAAGAAACTCATCAATTATTTCACCTTCACACATCTCAACAGAAGTTCTTGAAAGAATTTCATATAGGTCAGGATTTCTTACCTTACTTATGAATTCCATCGCCTTAGAAAAAACAAAATCTCCTAATAACACAGCTACGTGATTTCCATAATGATAATTAAGGGTGAAAGCTCTTCTTCGCTCCTTAGCTTCATCTACTACATCATCATGAATTAAAGATGCAAAATGAACAAGTTCAACAGCACAAGCTACATGAACTTTTTCTTCGTTTAAATCTCTAAAAGCAAAAGAAGAATAAAGAACAAGTAAGGGCCTTAATCTCTTACCTTGCAGCAAACTATCTTGAAACTTAGGCAAGTAACTCTCCTTAAAAATCTCCTTTATCTTAAAATTGACTAGTTCTATTCCATCCTTTACAGGTTTATATAATTCTTTAATATCCATTTAAAATCAATTATAAATAATTTTTTATTTCTTTTTCACTTTCAAATGGTGATTTAAAGAGGTATATACCAAAGGGTAAATTTGCAAAAACTCCAGAGATAAAATAAAGAAAAGAAATTGAAACAGAAGATTCTGGTGAGAAATACTGACTAAAGAGAATGTAGAAACCTGCCTCTCTTATCCCAAGTCCTGAAATCGTAAGAGGTATCAAATTTAAGGCATTTATCAAAGGAATGATAAAAATAAATATAAAGGGAGAAATATTAAAAGAAAGGGTTCTTGCACAATAGTAAGCTTGAATTGAAAAAAAAGTTTGTAAAAAAATTGTTAAAATGAAAGAGAAAAATAAAAGTCTTTTGTACCTTGAGTAAATTTTATAAGAATCATAAAACCTTTCAATTTTTTTATTTATCTCCCCAAAATGAATATTTTTAATTAAATTTTTAAAGATCCTTTCAAAAAAATTTGATTGTGTTAAAAAGAGAATAAGAATTATTGAAAAAGATATTATGACACAAAAAAGCAAAAGAAGATGTGAATTAGGGATTCCTTTTAAAAAAAGAAGCCCAAAAGGTGCAAAAGAGAAAATTCCAAAAAGACCTACTATTCTATCAACCAAAACAGAGGCAAAAGCAAAAGATTTCCCCGATTTAATCTTTTTTTCTATTAAATAACCCCTCAAAACATCCACACCTAATGTACTTGGTGAAACCGTGTTTATAAGCATTCCAAGTAAATAAACTCTAAATATCTCTAAAAGTTTTACTTTACCTGAATACCCCAAGAGTAAAAACTTCCACCTCAAAGATAGAAAAAGAAAGGCAAAATAATAGGCCAAAATAGCTGGAACTAAATATTTAAAATTAATTCTTTTATATATTTTTAAAAATTCATTGATGTCTATCTTATAAAAAATTACACCAAGTAAAAAGAAAGTCAAAAAAACCTTTAACAAAAGTAAAATTTTCTTATTCAAGGTTAAAAAGCCTTTTTGCGTTTTCTGAAGTAACTTTCTCTAACTCTTCAATAGAAATATCTAAAATAGAGGAAGCAAAGTTTACTGTATAAAAGAGATTAGCGGGTTCATTCCTACCCTTTAATGGTCTTGGAGTAAGATAAGGGGAATCAGTTTCAAACAAAATCCTATCTGAGGGAAGATTTTTTAAGCTTAATTCAAGTTTTTTAGAACCATAAGTAATTGAACCAGAAAAAGAGACACAAAAATTAAGCTCTATAGCCTTTTTTGATTCATTTATTCCACCTGAAAAAGAATGAAAAATTCCTCTAAGATTTTTATATTCTTCTAAAATCTTAAAAACTTCTGGAAAAGCCTTTCTGACATGCAAAATCAGGGGTAAATTCCTCTTAATAGCAAGTTCAATAGAGGCTTTAAAGCAATCAATCTGAGCTTCCCTTGGGGAGAAATTTCTATAAAAATCGAGTCCTGTCTCACCTATAGCAATTACTTCCTCCTCCTTTGATAATTCCTCTATTATTTTAAAATCATTTTCAAAATTTCGTGCATCATGAGGATGGATAGCACATGCTGCGAAAATATTTCCTTTATATTTACGCGAGATTTCAATTGCTCTTTCAGAAGAACTAACATCATAGCCTACTACAATTATTCTCTCTACTTTATTCTTAAAAGCTCTTTCTACAACTAAATCAAGATCTTCGAAAAAAATTTCATCATTTAAGTGAGCATGTGTATCAAAAAACATAATTAATTTTACATTATGTATCTTTTAATTTTCATGTATACCGATTCCGGATCATCAATATTAAAAATGTAATTCTTCAAAGTAGTTTTGTCAAAACTAGAAAAAAATGGAGAAATTATAAAATTTTTAATTTTTTCTGGATCATCAGAATATGGTATGCTAAAAATCTCATATGGAAAAAAGGGGGTACATTTCTCTGGAAATACACAAAAAATATATCTGTTAAATAAGATGACTTCATAAAGGGCAGTTGAATAAATAGAAAAAACTGCTTCAGCTTTTTGAATTTCTTCTATTAGATTTTCAGTCAAAATTTTATAATTTTTTATATTAAATTTTTTTAAAAGAATCTTATATATTTTTAAATTTTCCCTTTTTCGTGCCTTCAAAATGAGTTTAAGATTTTCTCTTTCTTTCATAGCTAGTTTAAAACCCTTTAAAAATCTTGAAAAAAGATAAATAAGCTCGTCTTCCATTCCTTTAAATTGTTGAGTTATAAAAAGAATCCTACCCTTTTCACTTTCCAATTCTCTATTCAATTTGAGTATCGGCACATAAAAAACTGAACCTATTACATCCAGAGACCTTTCATCTATACCTCTTTCTAAAAATCTTCTTTTAAACTCTTCACCCCATAGGAAAACTTTATCACTTCTAACTGGAAAAAAACCAAAATCACTCATTGGAATTGAATCTTTTATCCATATATGCCCATGTTGAAAACAGTAAAATTTTTTAAAAAAAGACCTAAAAAATACCATCAATTTACTAACCTCCTCATAAGTTAAAAAATACTCATATTCTTTAAATTCTCTTTTAAAAAAATTAAAGTATGAAAAAAGAAAAGGAATTCTGTAAAAAAGATAATAACTTAAAACATCATAATATTTTAACCTTATTTCCTTTGGCAATTTGTAAAAAAGTGATTTACATACTCTTCTTGAATTTAAATATATACTATAAGAACACTTCATAAAAAAAATATGTTTAGGAAAATAAAATGATTCCCTATTTTTCAAAAAAGACCTAAATGAATTTGTAAAGTAAACATAATCAACATCTTTTAAATTAATTAAACTCATAACTTTTGAAAATTTTCTTTTTCTAAAAATTAAAAAAAATAAAAAACAAAATAGATTTTTTATTATTTTTAAAATAAGCTTATACTTAAGCAATCTCTCCCTTTCTTTTACTTTATTAAAAATTTCTATCAGATTTTTATCACTTACTTTACTATAAAAAATTTCATCCCTTAAAGGAGGAAACATTCTCCATGCAAAAGAGTAGTTCGCGAGATCAAAAATACTTATACCTAGGAACTTTTTATTTAGTTTTTTTTTAAAAATCTCAAGGAGAGATTTTAATTTTTTTTCCGCTTCATAGCTTTTTTTAAAAATAAATTCCATGAATCAAAAAAATTATAAGAAAACAAAACTTGAAAAAAACAATTGAATATGATAATTATTATTATGGTTCAAATCCAAAACAAAAATGAAAGAATTAAAAAATGAAAAAAAATGTCGGTGGAATAGATAGATGGATAAGAATTATTTTAGGGATAATTATAATCTTTCTTGGAATTTACTTTAAGAGCCTGTGGGGAATAATTGGTCTTGTACCTTTAATAACAGGAATTATCGGATTTTGCCCTTTGTATCTTCCCTTTGGTATATCAACTTGTAAAATCAATAAAAAGGCTTAAAGTTATATATTCATTTCATTTAAGGTTTCTTTTCCTTTTTGGAAAAACTCAAGAGCTACTTTAAGTAAATCTTTCAAATCTTTTATTGGCCACTGAGTTGAGGCATCACACTTAGCACATTCCGGATCTTCATGAACCTCTAAAAACAGAGCGTCAACATATCCTGTAGCAAGTGCTGCCTTCACAAGTAAGGGAATAAAGGATCTATCTCCTCCCCTCGGATCTTGAGATGGAATTCCATAATTCCTAACCGAATGACCTGCATCAAATATAACAGGAAATCCAATATCATTTAAGATCTTAAATGAACGAAAATCTACTATTAAGTTATGATAACCAAAAAAAGTTCCTCTCTCTGTAATTAAAATATTGCTATTACCTTGTCTTTTTATCTTCTCGACAATCTTCTTAACATCTTGAGGAGCTATAAATTGACCTTTCTTTACATTTATAGGCTTACCTGTTCGTGCTAATGACAAAGTTAAAGAGGTCTGCATGCAGAGAAAAGCAGGAAGCTGTAAAATGTCAAGCACCTCCTTCGCTAAATCAACCTCTTGAGGAGTATGAACATCTGAAAGAACTGGTATATCAAGCTCCTTTTTTACCTTCTCTAAAATTCTTAAACCCTTTTCAATACCTGGACCTTGATAAGACAGTTCACTGGATCTGTTATCTTTTAAGTAAGAAGATTTAAAAATAAAACGAATACTAAGGTCATCAGTTACTTTCCTCAGTTTTTCAGCAACTATAAGAGTTGATTTTTCATCTTCAATTACACAAGGTCCACCAATAAATATGAATTTGTCCTCTCCAAATTCTATATCCTTTACACTTACTTTATTTTTTTTAAACATTTCTATAATGAGCAGGAACAGGTTGAACAACAGGAATTACTACCTTCCTTTTTTTCCTTATTTTCACTATTTTTATTCTTAGAATAATCAGTTATATAAAATCCCGAACCTTTAAAAACAAGCCCTACACTACCTCTCCAAAGCTTTCTGAGACTTTTTTCACCACATTCAGGACACCTTTCAGGCTCATTCTCAGAAGGTAAAACAAGTTCCTCAAAGACTTTATCACATTTCTCACACAAAAATTCAAAAATGGGCATAAATTTTACCTCCTTTTAAATTAAGGGGGAGGTTAAAAAATTTCCCTCCCCCTAAGAATTTAATTAATACTCATCTACTGGTGGAGTATGAGGTAAGGAAGACTCTTTCTTTTCCTCTTTTACCTCTGTAACGAGAGCTTCTGTAGTGAGGAGTAAAGCTGCTACAGAAGCTGCATTCTGAAGAGCAATCCTTGTGACCTTAGTTGGGTCGATAATTCCTGCCTCATACATGTCTTTAAATTGACCATCTCTGGCATCCATTCCTATATTGCCACCTCTTTTTAAAATTTCCTCTACAACAAGTGTTCCTTCATAACCTGCATTTTCAGCAATCCACCTTGCAGGTTCTCTTAAGGCTTTTTTAACAATTTGAACACCCAACTTCTGGTCACCTTCAACTGTTGTTTCAAGTTTTTCTAAAGCATTTATTGTTCTTAAATAAGCAACTCCTCCACCAGGCACAATACCCTCTTCAACTGCTGCTTTTGTAGCATGCATTGCATCTTCTACTCTTGCTTTTTTCTCCTTCATCTCAGTTTCAGTTGCAGCTCCTACATATATTATTGCTACGCCACCAGCTAATTTTGCAAGTCTTTCTTGCAACTTTTCCCTATCATAGTCACTTTTAGTCTCCTCTATCTGCATTTTAATCTGTTTTATCCTTGCCTGGATATCCTCTTTCTTACCAGCTCCCTCAATTATTGTAGTATTGTCCTTATCAACTATAACTTTTTTCGCCTTTCCAAGGTCGTCCATTCTTGCATTCTCAAGTTTAAGACCTTTTTCCTCTGAAATAACTTGACCACCTGTAAGTATTGCAATATCTTCAAGCATTGCTTTTCTCCTTTCTCCATAACCTGGAGCTTTGACAGCACAAGAAAGTAAAGTACCCCTTAACTTGTTCACAACTAAAGTTGCGAGGGCTTCTCCCTCAACCTCTTCAGCTATGACAAGTAAAGGCTTACCACTCTGAGCTATCTTTTCCAAAATTGGCAAAATGTCCTTTAAAGAGGAAATCTTTTTGTCATGGATTAAAATATAAGGATTTTCTAAAACACATTCCATCTTGTCAGGATTTGTAACAAAGTATGGCGAAATATAACCTCTGTCAAACTGCATACCTTCAACAAATTCAACATAGGTTTCAATTCCTTTGGCCTCCTCCACCGTAATAACTCCATCTTTTCCAACCCTTTCCATTGCATCGGCTATCTTTTTGCCAATCTCTTCGTCATTATTAGCTGAGATTGTACCAACCTGTTCAATCTCTTTCTTTTCCCTTACCTCTTTTGAGAGTTTCTTAAGTTCCTCAACCACAGTATTAACAGCTTTTTCAATTCCCTTTCTCACTTCCATCGGATTAGCACCTGTAGCCATCATTTTTAAACCTTCTTTAAAGATATATTCAGCAAGAATAGTAGCAGTTGTGGTTCCGTCTCCTGCTACATCACTTGTTTTAGAAGCTACCTCTCTAACAAGTTGAGCACCAATATTTTCAAAGGGATCCTTCAGTTCTATTTCTTTTGCAACTGTCACGCCATCCTTGGTAACCTGAGGAGATCCAAACTTTTTCTCAAGAATTACATTCCTCCCTTTCGGCCCTAAAGTCACTTTTACAGCCTTTGCAAGAATTTCTACACCCCTTAAAAGTTTTCTTCTTGCTTCTTCATTATAACGAATATCCTTTGCTGCCATTTTTTTACCTCCTTTTAATCATTTTTTTCAATAATAGCAAGTATATCATCCTCTCTCATTATTAAATATTCATCTCCCTGAATCTTAACCTCTGTACCTGCATACTTTGAAAAAAGTACTTTATCTCCAACCTTTACTTCCATCGGTATTCTGTTTCCATTATCATCTAATCTACCAGACAACTGCTATAACCTCTCCCCCTTCTGTGGCTTTTCCTTGGCTGTATCAGGAATAATTATACCTCCAGGAGACTTCTCTTCCTCTTCCTCAATCCTTTTAATTATAACCCTATCTGCAAGGGGTCTAACAGGAAATTTTGACTTCTTAGACATTATTCTTACCTCCAAAAAATAAAGGGATTAGAACCCATCGAGGGGGAAATAGTGAAATTTGTATGAATACCGAAAAACTTTATAGAAATATTTATTCGCATAGCGTTCGATTAACTATTATTATATATACTTTATAATTTGATTTTTTTCAACACTAACTGTTATAATCTTCTAATGTCAAGAAGTGAGGTTCTATATAACGAGCAAATTTTTACTCCACTTAGAGAAAAGGATAAGTTCAGGGAAAAAATCCTTAAAATTTTAAAAAAAAATTTTGATTCCTCACTTTCCTACCAACTTGTTTATGTTATAGATGAAATGGTTTCAAATATAGAGGAGCACGGCTACAGAGGTAATAGGGGAAATTGAATCAAAATTTTTAAGTTTAAAAATCATATAAAAATAGAGTTAATGGATAAGGGTGAAAAACCTCCATTAGACAATGAAAATAAAATGGATTGGGAGTGGGTGGATAAAGAAAAGGAGAGGGATGGGGTTGTATTGACTAAAAAAAATTATGAGTTTGGATTAGAATACAGAGAAAGGGTTCATGGAATGTTTATAAAATAAAAAAGAACATTAAATGAAGGCAGCCTATATAGAAAACCATGGTGGACCTGAAGTATTAAAAATTGGTGAAATTAATGAACCTGAGATAAGAGAAGGAGAGGTGAAAGTAAAGGTTAAAGCCTGTTCTCTAAATCACCTTGATATATGGGTAAGAAGAGGGCTACCAAACCTTAAAATTCAGTTTCCTCACATTTTGGGATCAGATATTGCAGGTGTTATTGAAGAAATAAAGGATGAAAATACTTATTTTAAAAAAAATGATAAAGTAATCCTCTACCCAGCTACTTTCTGTGGTTATTGTGAAAAATGTATATCTGGAAAGGAAAATTTCTGTAAAGAATATAAAATACTTGGAGAAAATGTAAAAGGAGGAAATGCAGAGTACATAGTTGTAAAGAAAGAACTTTTAATGCCATATCCATCAAATCTTAGTTTTGAAGAAGCAGCATGTCTACCTCTTACTCTTCTTACAGCTATGCAGATGGTAAAAAAAAGTAAAATTAAACCTTTTCAAACTGCCTTAGTTATGGCAGCAGGAAGCGGAGTCAGTGTGATGCTTATTCAGATATTAAAGGCCTTAAACTGTTATGTAGTTGCAGGTTCAAGCAGTGATGATAAACTTAAAAAAGCTAAAGAACTTGGAGCAGATGAAATAATCAATTACACAGATAAAGATTGGGAGAAAAAGTTAAAAGGAAAAAAGATTGATGTTATCTTTGATCACATTGGAAAGGACTTCCTTTTTAGCCTATTAAGAATTTCAAAATGGGGGGGCAAAATAATAACCTGTGGTGCCACTTCAGGATTTGATACGAGCATTGATTTAAGATACATCTTCTTTAAACAAATAAGTCTCATAGGCTCAACTATGGGTGCAAGAAAACATCTCTTGCAAGGTATAAATCTATTAAACAGTGGAAAGATTAAACCTGTTATTGATAGAGTTTTACCACTTGAAAAAATAAAAGATGCCCATATACTTTTAGAAGAAAAAAAAGTTTTTGGTAAAATTGTATTGAAAGTTGACTAAAAAATAGCTACTTAAAAATCCTAATCTTTTTTATACTTTTTTCATCTCTTGAAATTACCTGAAATTTGTAATCATTGAATTCAATAATTTCATTTTCTTGGGGGAGATCACCCTTTAAATCAATTAAAAATCCAGCTATGGTCTCATAACGACCCCTGGGAAAAATAATTCCGTAAACTTCTTTTAAATCATCAATTCTTGTTTTACCATCCACAACAAGATCTTTCTCAAATTCGTATAATTCTCCAACAAGCTCTAAAATAACATCCTCTAATGTAAAAAAACCTTTTAAATTTCCGTATTCATCCACAACCATGGCAATAGAAATATCACTCTTTCTCATTTCTTTAACAGCCCTTTCAAGCTTTGTGTTTTCTGAAAAGAAAAGAATTTTTCTTATTTTGGAAGAAATATCATTTACATCTTGACAGTCCTTTAGATCAGTTCTCAAAATATATCCGATTATATTATCTAGCTTACCCTTAAATACAGGAATTTTGTTATATTCTAAATTTGAACAAAGCTTTTTTGAATAATCAAGTGGATCTTCTATACTAATTGCCACAAGCTCGGTTCTTGGTTTTAAAACTTCTACTACTTCCTTTTCGCTAAAGTAAAGAGAGGATTTTAAAGCTCTTGCTATTTCAGGTGGAATAATTCCCATTCTCTCCTTCTCTAAGATAAGCCATAAAAGTTCATCTCTCTTTGACTCCAATTCAACTTTTAAAAGTTTATTGTAAATTCTTGTAAGTATATTTATGAAAGGGGAAAAAATAAAATAGAAAAAAAATATAATGTGATGTCCATATTTTATAAAACGAAATGGAAATTTTGAAGCAATATATTTAGGGAGAAATTCACCAATTGTAATAATCATTGCAAAAGACAGAAAAGTCCCGGAGAAAACAGCCTTCCATAATGTGAAAGTTTTTGCAAAGTAACCTGTCAGAATTATTGCGATTGAAGCATTTACTAAGTTATTAACAAAAAGGATAGTATTCAATATTTCTCTTGGTTTTCCTAATAGAACCCTTCTGGCATACTTAGAAGAAGCCATAAATATTTTGTCAATATCTAGTGAAACAAAGGCAGTCTCAAAACCTGAACATAAAAAAGAAAGTGAAAGTAAAAAAGTGACAATAAGGATAAAACTAATATCCATCAAAAAACTCTAAGGAAAAACTACCGTCTATTCTTGCAACCAACCCCTTTAATATTGGTTTTGGGCCAAATTCTATTCCACTTTTTACCCCCAAATTTGTTAAATATAAAACTGAATCAATAAATAAAACTGGAGATAAAATCTGTTTTTTTAAATTTTCTTTAATTTCATCTGGATCATCATGAGCTTTACCAGTAAAGTTTTGAATTACCTTTAAGTTTGGTTTTTTAAACACTTCTTTATCTATATATTTTTCAAACTCTAAAGCAGCTTCTCTCATTAAAGGTGAGTGAAAAGCAGCTGAAACATTAAGCTTTATTACCTTTTTATAACCTCTCTTTTTAGAAAGTTCCATAAACTTTTCAATACTTAAAACCGGTCCTGAAACAATGTACTGCTCCTGTGTATTGTAATTCGCAATAACAAGATTTTCATCTTTAATCTCATCTATTATTTCTAAAGCTTCTTCTTTCCCCATACCGATAGCCACTGCCATTGTCCCTTTTGTCTTTTCTCCCGCTTGATTCATAAGCAAACCTCTTATTTTGACAAGTTTAAACACACTCTCAAAACCTAAAACCTCCGAGGCATAAAGTGCTCCGAATTCTCCAAGAGAATGACCCAAGGCATATTCTATTCCCTCTAAACCATTCTTTTCCTTATATACTTCAAATTTTCCAACCCCAACAGTTAAGATTGCAGGTTGAGCATTCTTTGTAAGTGTCAATTCTTCTTCAGGACCTTCAAACATAAGTTTTTTAAGTGGCATTTCAAGAATTTTCTCAGCTTCATCTACTATTTTTTTAAAAATCTCATTCTTCTTATAAAGTTCGATTCCCATTGAAACAAACTGTGAACCCTGTCCTGTAAAAAAAATTGATCTTACCATCTAATAAGTGCAGATCCCCAAGTAAAAC
Organism: Caldifarciminales bacterium; assembly: GCA_039630575.1. Classification (GTDB taxonomy): domain Bacteria; phylum Hydrothermota; class Hydrothermia; order Hydrothermales; family JAJRUZ01; genus JBCNVI01. The sequence goes on along the minus strand of JBCNUW010000005.1, from coordinate 73,404 downwards.
CTGCTCCAAAACTCACAAGTAAAAGAAGATGCCCTCTTTTTAAAAGACCCTTTTCTTCCATCTCTGACAGAGCTATAGGAATTGATGCTGCTGATGTATTTCCATATTTTTCAATATTTACATAAACTTTATGATTAGGTAACTTTAATCTCTCTCTTAAAGCCTCTATAATTCTAATGTTGGCTTGGTGAGGTATAAAAAAGTTAATTTCTTCGGGTTTTATGTTATTTCTACTTAAAATTATATCAACAGCTTCTTCCATCTTTAAAACAGCATTTTTAAAAACTTCTCTACCCTTCATTTTTATATAACATTCTCTTTTATAATAAACTTCAGGGGAGAAGGGTTTTAGAGCACCACCAGCAGGCATTATCAGAAGATCCTTTAAAGAACCATCAGAACCGAGAAAAACATCAATAATCTTTTCATCATTTTTAGAATTCCCAACTATCACAGCACCTGCACCATCACCAAAAAGCACACAGGTTGCTCTATCCTCCCAATCGACAAATCTAGAAAGTGTTTCAGCACCAATCACCAAAACAGTTTTAGCTTCTCCACTATTTATAAGACTCTTTGCAATCTTTAAACCATAAATAAAGCCTGGACAAGCAGCCCATATATCAAAAGCATAAGCATTCCTTGCTCCTATTTTATCTTGAGTATGACAAGCAGTTGATACAACATATGTATCTGGAGTTGCGGTAGATACAATTAAAACATCTATATCATCGGGAGATAGATTTGCTCTTTTAAGAGCTAAATTTGCAGCTTCTTTGGCAAGATCACTTGTTGCAATACCAGGCTCAGCAATTCTTCTTTCCTTTATACCTGTTCTTTCTGTTATCCATTCATCAGATGTTTCAACTATTTTCTCAAGATCAAAATTTGATAGCATACTCTGAGGCACATAGTGACCTACAGAGATTATCTCAGTAGCCATAACTTTAATTATAGGTTAAATAAAATCAAAAATTAAAGGGGAGAGGGAGGTTTTAAAACCCAGGGGACGGAAATTTATATGTCCTCTCCCCTTTTTTTTATAATTATACTTAAAGAAAAAAATATTTTCAAAATATTATAATAATATTGGATTTTGAAAAATTTTTTAATTTTAATTTCGTCTACCGGTGCAGGTCATAAAATAGCGGGAATTTCTATTAAGAATCTCTTAGAAGATTTTAAAGGTGAAAAAACCTTTATCTTTGATGTCCTAAAGAAATCTAAATTCCCATTCTCAATCTCTGATAAAATTTATTATTTTTTAGCAAATTATCCCTCCTTATGGAAATTTTTCTTTTACCTTTCTAATAATGAAAGTTACAAAAAATTTGTAAAAATTCAAAACTTCTTTCTTAAAGATATCATAAGATCAATTATTAAAGAGATAAGACCAAAAGTAATTTTTTCTACCCACCCTTTTTATGTTCCCATACTCTATGAATTGAAGGGAAAATATAAATTCAAAGTTATTTCTGTTATAACTGATTTCGGTGAAATTCATAAAGCTTGGACTGTGGAGGGTTACGATTTACTTTGGCTTCCTTCTGAATATTCAAAAAAAGAACTAGAAAGAAATAAATCTTTAAAGGGAAACTTTGAAGTTTTAGGATATCCAGTAAGAAGAGGATTTAGAAAAATTAGTTCATTCAGTAATAATTACATTCTTGTTATGGGTGGCGGCAGAGGAGCAGGTCCAATTTTCCATGTATTCAAAGAACTAAAAAATCTAAACTTCAAACAATTATATGTATGTGGAACAAATGTAAAAATTGAAAAAAAATTATTAAATATAAAAGAAAAAGAAGAACTTCATCAAATTCAAATAATTGGTTATACAGAAAAGATACATGATTTGATGAGCAATTCTCTTGCTATAATTTCAAAACCAGGTGGCAGCACAGTTGCAGAGTGTAATTATCTTCAAAAACCACTAATTGCAATTGACCCACTTCCTGGTCAAGAAACGGGAAATACAAAATTTTTAGAATCTACTGGATCTGGAATCTTGGTTGATAAAATAGAAAATCTCACTAATATAGTAAAAGATATATTAAAAGGGAAAATAAAATTTGAATTTATTGAAAAAATAAAAGACTATGATGAAAAACAAAAAAAGTTTATAAAGTCTCTATAATAACTTTGCATAAGGAAAAAAATAGAACATAAAATTAAGAATGTAAAAAGGAGGGAAAAAATGTTAAAGGAAGGTGAAAGAGCACCATATTTTAAGTTAATGGGAATTGATGAAAGGGGTGAAGAGAGGGAAATCTCTATTGAAGAATTTAGGGGAAGGAAAGTTGTTCTTTACTTTTATCCAAAAGATAACACTCCAGGCTGTACAAAGGAAGCTATTTCCTTTAGAGATAATTTGGTAGAAATAAAGAAAAAAGGAGCTGTAATTGTAGGTATAAGCAAAGATTCAATAAAATCGCACAAGAATTTTAAAAATAAATACCAATTAAACTTTAATTTACTTTCCGATCCAAATTGCAAAATTCCGGAAGTTTATAATGTCTGTGTTAAAAAGAATAGATATGGAAAAACTACAAAAGGAATAGTAAGGTCTACCTTCATAATTGACGAAGAAGGCATAATAAGAAAAGTCTTTTATGATGTAAAGGTAGAGGGTCATGTTGAAGAAGTTTTAAGGTACCTTTGATTCTTGAAAATTACATAAATAAATTTTGTATACACAAACCTTTTTTAGAAGAAAGACCCATCAAAGGACTTGATTTAATTGTAACAGTTCCTATATATAATGAAGATATTGATAATTTAGAAATTTTAATAGAATCTTTAAGAAGAGCTTATAAAAGAGAATTCAAAATAGAGTTGATATTTTTAGTAAACGAGCCAGAAGATCCAACAGAAATTGTGATAAATAAACATATAGAAATATTAAGATTTTTTAATTTAAAAAAGAAAGAATTGGAGGAAGAAAATTTAAGAATATACAGCATATACCTAAAAAATATTCCAAGAAAAAAATTTGGTATTGGAAACGCAAGAAAAATTTTATGTGATGAGGCTATATTCAGATATCTTTATTTAGGAAATGAAAAGGGATTAATTGCAACTCTTGACGCTGATTGTTTTGTTAAGGAAAACTACTTTGAAGAAATCATTAAAACTTTCAAAACTACAGAGTCGGATTTTTCACATATTTATTTCGAACATCCATTTGAAAATTTAAAAGATGAGAGATTAAAAAAGGGGATAATATACTATGAACTTTTTTTAAGATTTTACAAAAATTCTCTTTTATTTTCCGATTACCCTTTTGTGTCTTATACAGTTGGCTCATGTTTTGTATTTAAAGCTGACACTTATTCAAAATTTGGGGGATTTAAATCAAAAAGAAAGGCAGGGGAAGATTTCTATTTTGTGCAAAAAATCTTACCAAATATTAAATTTACTGAAATAGTTAATACCTGTGTCTACCCAAAGGCAAGAGTTTCTGAAAGAGTTCCCTTCGGAACAGGTAAGGCTTTAAAGGATTATATTGATGGTAAAGAAAAATTCTACTACTCAACTTCCTTTGAGCCTTTCAAAGAGCTCAAAAATTTAAAATATTTTATCATAGGCGAAAAATCTCTTAATGATCTTCACCCTCTCTTAAAAGAATTCCTTTTAAAAGAAAAAGTTGAGAGGGAAATAAGAAAGATAATGTCAAGAACAAAAAGTAAAAAAACATATATAAAAAACTTTTACCTATGGTTCAATTTGCTTAAAGTTTTTAAATTTGTGAGGTTTTTTGTACAAAAGGAAGAAAAAAAAATTCAATTAGAAGAAAGTGTAAAAAATTTGATAGAAGAATTAGGAGATTTACAAAAACAAAACAGAGATTACTCAACTTGCGACCTTCTATTTTATTTGAGAAATTATGATAAAAAGAATTTTAGAAGAGATGTTTACTTATTTGAAGAATTTTATAAAAAATGGATAGAGGTTTAATATTTTCCCTTTTAGCTACATTTTTATGGTCAACGGTAGCTACATCATTTAAACTTACCCTTAAATACATTACTTTTAAAGAAATGCTCTTTTATTCTTCCTTAACATCTTTTTTAATTTTATTTTTAATTTACTTTTTAAACTTTAAAAAAAATTTATTTAAAATATCAAAAAGAGAAATTTTCAACTCAATAATATTAGGATTTCTAAATCCCTATCTTTATTATCTTGTACTTTTTAAAGCCTACTCGCTACTTAGAGCACAAATTGCCCAACCTCTAAACTATACCTGGCCTATTATTTTAACCTTTCTTTCAACTTTTTTTCTGAAAACTAAAATTAGGTTCATAAACATTATATCACTTCTCGTAAGCTTTTTGGGTGTTATTGTAATTGCTACTGAAGGAGAATTTAAAACAATCAAAGTCGAAAGTAAACTTGGAGCAGTTTTAGCCCTTCTAAGTTCTTTTATATTTTCTTCATACTGGATTTTAAATTTAAAAGATAAAAGAAGTGATATAGAAAAATTAACAACAAATTTCCTTTTTGGTTTTTTATATATTTTCTTAACACAGATTTTTACAGATTCTATAAGAATTCCTCCTCTAAAAGGTCTTATTGGTTCCATCTATATAGGTTTATTTGAAATGGGCGTAACATATTTGATATGGTTATACGCTTTAAAAAAATCAAAGAACATCGCTGTTACCTCAAATTTGATATATCTCTCTCCATTTATTTCACTTTTCTTAATAAGTCTGATTTTGAAAGAAAAGATTATGTTAAGCTCAATAATCGGTCTTTTAATAATTGTATTAGGAATTCTTCTAAACAGATTTTAGTTTTCTTTTTATAGAACTCTCTATACCTAATTCTTTTCTTAACTTGCAAACCTCTCTTCTTGTTATTTCAATTCCCTTTTTAGCTTTTATGATCTCCCTTATTTTGCTATCAGTTAAAGGTGAATTTATTGTTTCTTTTTCAATTAAATCTTTTATAAAATTTTTGAGATCCTCTCTATCAACAGTTTTACCTTTTTTGGTCCTTAACCCCCTTGGAAAGAAAAACTTTAATTCAAAGATTCCTCTTGGGGTAGCAACATATTTCCCGGTTATTATTCTATGCAAAGCAGAAACAGATAGGTTGAGCCTTCTTGCTGCTTCACTTTGAGAAATAGGTTTTAGCTTACCTTCAAAGCTTGTAATAAATTCTCTTTGAAAATTTACTATAAAGTTTAACACCTCTTCAATCTTTCTTTTTCTTTCACTCAAAAGTTCAAAGAAAGTTTTGGCTTTTCTTACATAATCCTTAATAAACTTCTTAACATCACTCGGGGTATTTTCTTTTTCAAGTAATTTAAGGTAGCATTTATTTAGCCTTATCTGTGGTAGTAAGCCTTTTATCTCTTCAATAACAATATCACCATTTCTTAACTTTATTACGTATTCTGGAACAACATATTCAGGGTTCTCTTCAGAGTATATAGCTCCAGGTTTAAAATTTAGTTTTTTTATCAAAATTAATGCTTCCTCAATTTCTTCTCTTTTTTTATTTAAAATATTTAAAAGTTCTTGCTTTGACTCTTTTAATTTATCAAAATAATCCCTCACTATCTGGTAAGCAAGAGTATTTTCCATTTTTCTCACTTCAAGCTGGGCAAGAAGAGCCTCTCTTAAATCAACTGCAGCTACACCAACAGGATCAAGTTGCAACATCCTTTTTCTAACATTTTCAATCTCCTCAACATTAACGTTAAGTTCTTTTGAAATCTCCTTAATATCAACTTCTACATAACCATCTTTGTTTATATAATCAATGAGCCTTAAAGCTAATTCTTTTTCCCTTTTGTCTTTAAAAGCAAATTCTATTTGATAGATCAACCTTTCATAAAGTGAAGGACCTTTTGAGGGTATTGAAGAAAGAGAATCTTCCTCTTCCTCATAAACTTCTTTACTTTCATAGTATTCAGTCTCAGAAAAAACTTGAAAAAATTCCTTAAGTTCAAAATCTTCCCTCTCACTTTCAACTTCAGATAACTTTTTTTCTTTCTTCTCCAATATAAAATTGTTTTCAAGTTCATTGTTTAGATATTCTCTCAATTCAAGGAGATTTAGAGAATAAAGTTTTGCAATTTGAACAAGTCGAGGTAACAGAACTGGTTTTAAGGAAATCTCCTGTTTTATCTTAATTTTCTCCTTCATAGCTTAAACTTTTCACCAAGATAAACCTTTCTAACAAGTTCATTTTTAACAAGTTCTTCTGATTTTCCCGAAATTAAAACTTTACCTTCATATATTATGTAAGCTCTGTCGGTTATTTCAAGTGTCTCCCTTACATTATGATCAGTGATCAAAACTCCTATTTGCTCATTTTTAAGAGACAGAATTATAGACTGTATCTCCTCTCTTGTTTTTGGATCTATTCCTGTAAAAGGTTCATCTAACAAAAGAAATTTTGGTTCAAGTACTAAAGCTCTTGCTACCTCTAAACGTCTTCTTTCACCTCCTGAAAGCATATAAGCCTTTGAGTCTTTCAAATGAAAAATCCCCATCTTTTTTAAAACTTCTTCTGTTTTTTTAAAAGCCAAATTATTGCTATAGCCTCTCATCTGAAGAATTCCAAATATATTATCAAAGACCGATAGTTTTCTAAAGACAGAGGGTTCTTGTGGTAAATAGGATATACCCATTCTCGCTCTTTTATACATAGGAAAATCTGTCACATCAATATCCTCTATAAAAACTCTTCCACCATTTGGCTTTATTACTCCTGAGATCATGTAAAAAGTAGTAGTTTTTCCAGCTCCATTTGGACCTAAAAGACCAACAATTTCTCCCCTTTTTAACTCTATTGAAACATTATCAACAACCTTCCTTTTTTTATAAATCTTTACAAGTCCTAAAGTTTTTAAAATCATCTCTTTATTTTACCTTCAATATTTTTAAAGGCTGTAACTTTTTCTATCTTAAGTGAATCATCGAGAAAAATTTCAAGAAAATCTGAAAAAAGAAAAAGTGTGTCCTTTTTTTCTATAAGAGCTTTTAAAAAACTTTCTCTTTCTGAAATAATTTTACTTAGTTTCTTATCTTTTAAAAGTATTTCAATTAAACTGGCTTCAAGAAAAGAGTCATTCGTTTTTATTTTTGGTTTATGACCATATAGGGTTATTCTATCACTTTCCCAAGTGAGTGTATCACATTGAGCAAAAAAATCCTTTGATTTTATTTTTACGTTTTCTTTAACGTAGAAACTTTTTTCAAAGATAATTAGCTTTTTTCCCTTTATTTTAATCGTATCCTCTTTTTCCTCTATATCTAATTGAATCAATGAATCAATTTTACCATATTTTTTACTTATGAGGTAAATCATTCCTAACCCTTTTATTTTTAAATTTTTTACTTTATCTTTTATAGATACTTCCTTATCAGTAAAAGCTGAGTCTTTTTTGCTACTATAGAAAACTCTTTCTGTTTCAATTAAGAAAGTATCATTTTCTATTTTTACATTTCCGTGTAAGATTGCATACTGTTTAATAAAGTCAAAGAAGGCTTTGCTACAAAATATGTTCAGTTTTTTTGATGAAATCCTAACATTTTTGAAAAGATAAGCTGAATCAATACTTTCACTTTCGAATAAAATGGCAGAATCAGCTAATGTTTCAAAATTTTCCTCTTTGAAAGTTAAGTTACCAACAGCGTGAATTATTTTCTTATTTTCCTTTATTTCAACCCATACTTCATCAGCCATATAATCAGCCAGAGAAAAGATAAAATAAAAGAAAAAGATCATTTGGAGACACCCTTTACTTTTCCAAAAATTTTTATCTTCTTAAAAGGTTTCTTGCTCTCAAATCCTTCACCTTTTATATGTTTACCCTTTTGAAAAAGTTCACAAGGTGATTTACTTTTTATGATTCCTTCGTTATAGCTATAAATAAGCTCTTTTGTCCAGAGAGTGTCTCCTTCTGAATTCCAGATTTTAACGTTACCTTCAAGTATAACTAAGCCCTCCTTTTCTTTATAAATTCCTGAGTTAGATTTTATCAGTAAAGTTTTTAGACCCCTGTCATATACAATAATCTCAATATTTTTAGCCTTAATTATATCCTCTTTGGTAATTATATCTTCAGAAAAAAGTTCAAAAATTTTTTCTTTTTCTTTATATTCAACAATTTTGACTTTTTTTGTTTCTTCAAGATTTTCACTTAATTTTATTTCCTCTACTTTTTTTTCTTCACAGTATAAAAGAAAAATAGAAAAAAACAAAATCAGAATCTTTGATGTATAAGTATCCATTGCCAAGGTTTTTCTCTTATCCATTTTTCAAACTTATCATATATACTCTGTAGATCATATTTTAAATTATAACTTAACTCAACATTTTCAATATAAATAATATCTCTATCATTTAAGTTTAGAGTTTTCATTAATAGAACTTCTGGTTTTAGTTTATAGGCAATTTCAAGTGGACCAGTTGGGGCTTCAACCTTCTTACCAAAAAAATTTACAAGAATCCTTTTCCCTCCCTGTTTTTGATCCATAAGAATTCCAGCTCCATAACCCTTTTTGAGTTTCTTTGCTAGTGCATAAGTGTTTTCTGGATGAAAAACCTCTACATTAAACTTTCTTCTTATACTGTTAATAAAGTTGTTTATAGAATCTGTATAAACCTTCGAAGCTATTACACATACAGGATAACCTTTAAGAGAAAAGTAAATTGGAATGATTTCCCAAAATCCAAAATGAAGCGTAAAAACAAGGAGACCTCTTTTTTTATTTATCTTATCAACAAAAGTTTTAAAATTTAAAGCCTCTATGTTTTTTATTATCTCATCTTCTCTTTTATTCCTTATTTTTAAAAATCTGAGAGCACAAAAAGTCATAAAACAGAAGTTTTTCCAAAGAATTTTCTTTTTAAATTTCAAAATTCTTAAATTAATAATCCCAATTTTTCTAAACTTAGAAAGAAAAAAATAGAAAAAAAGAGCAAGTATTTTATAAAATTTTATGGGATAAAAATTAAAAATCTTAAGGAGAGAAGTTACTGTTAAAGAAATAATCCATCTTTTAACTTTTTTATAAAATCTTCTCAAATCACATTGGCTTTCATAAGATCATGAAGATGAATTACTCCTATGGGCTTATTTTCTTCATCAACTACTATTAAGGCTGTTATTTTATATTCTTCCATTTTTCTTGCAGCAGTATAAGCTAATGCATTAGGCCCAATAATCTTCGGATTTGTCGTCATAATTTCATGGGCTCTATAAGTAAAAATCTTTTCCCAGCTTTTTTCTAACAATCTCCTCAAATCTCCATCAGTGATCACACCAACAACTTTTCCATCATCGTCAACAACACTCGTTATTCCTCTTTTTTGGGTCATCTCAATTATTACATCCTTCATAGGTGAATCTTTATGAACTATAGGTACATCTTTATCTTTTACCATCATGTCTTTTACTTTTAACCAGAACCTTTTACCGATTACACCTCCTGGATGTAAGGCAGCAAAATCTTCAGCTTTAAAGCTTTTTTGTTCCATAACAACTATGGCAAGTGCATCACCAATTGCAAGGAAAACAGTTGTACTAACAGTAGGGGCAAGATCGTATGGACAAGCCTCTTTGTCAACAGGCACATACAAAACAACATCAGAATCTTTTGCAAGATCTGATTCCCTATTTGCTGTCAATGAAATAATAGGTATATTCTTCCTTTTAAAAAAGGGCAGTAGTATTTGTAATTCCTCTGTTTGTCCACTTTTTGAAATAAAAAAAGCTGTATCTGTTTCAGAGACGACTCCAAGATCTCCATGTAATGACTCAGAAGGATGAAGATACATTGCTGGTGTTCCTGTTGAAGTAAAGGTGGCAGCGATCTTCTTCCCAACTATTCCTGATTTTCCAAGACCTGTAACAATTAGTTTTCCCTTTGTATTTAGAATAAGTTCAACAGCTCTTGCAAATTCCACATCTAATAGGTTGATTATTCTCTTTATTCCCTCAGCTTCAAGTCTTAACACATCTTTTGCTCTTTTGATGATGTTTTCTTTATCCATAATTTTTATTTATTAAAAAAGTAAGTATTTAAAATTTTATATAAAGAACCTTCCTTTTTCAAAATACTTTCATATAAAGAAAATCCATTTATGTTGATTTCCATTTCAAGAGGATCTATATCTGGTATACTCTCAGGATTTCTCAACCTTGCAAGAGTAATATGTGGGTGGTATTCTCTATCTTCTCTTTTAAAATTAAGCTGTGTAATCTTATCCTCAAGAACTTTAAATATCCTAATTATTTTTTCTTTCTCTTTCAAATCTAAGAAAAAAACTCTTGCTTTCTTTCTATTCGGGAATCCTGAAAAACCATCAGTAAGTACAGAAAAACTATTAAATAAAAGACACATTTCTTTCCCAATTTTATCAAGATCTTTTACTAATTTCTCTTCAACCTCTCCGAGAAATTTTAAAGTAATATGGTAATTTTCCTTAGGAACCCACTTGTAATCTTTTTTTAACAAGTTGAGCCTTTTTAAGTATTCAAAAATTTTATCTTTTTTATCATCTTCTAAAGGGATGCCAAAAAAGAGCCTCAGTTTATTCAAAATTCCTCCTCCTCCTCTTCCTCTTCATCGTAATCATAAAATTCTTCTTCCTCCTCTTCGTCTTCAAGAACAGCATCTTCATAGTCTGATTCATCAATATACTCCTCTTCTTCGGAAAACTCATGACCGCATTCAAGACAGTAGAAGTACCCTTTCTCTATTTCTTCAATTTTCATTGAGCCGCACTCAGGACAAATCATCTTTTTCCTCCTTTATCTATACAAGGGGCTTTGAACCCATTTTAAAGATTTAATTTTACCTTTTGAAAACAAAAAGTGCAAGTAAACATAGGAAAATAAAATAGCCTAAAAGAGTAATGAAAATTCCACCGTAATGAAAAGGAGAACCAAATCTGAAGATAATTTCATGCTCTCCTTCAGGTACTATAGTTCCTGTTAAAGTGTAATTTACAGGAAATACCGTTCCTTGTTTTCCATCAACAAACACATTCCATGCGTTGTGGTAATTCATTGAAAATACTAAAATTCCCTTTTGGTTTAATCTTATTTTAATTTTATAATATCCAGGTTTTTTTTCAATAATTTTTAATTCTTCAATTTGAGGAGAAGCGCTCCCAAAATTTTTTAGTTCATCATTTAAAAATTTTTTTTCAACTATAGCAAAAGTATCAAAAATACTTTCTTTTACCGTAAACGTTAGCGCTTCATTGTCTGTTTCTGCCACATAAATTTTTCCTCTTACAAAAAATCTTCCAAAATCATTTTTATTCTCAAAGATATAGTATCTATCACCCTTTAAAACAAGATCCATATTTCGTGTATATTCTAAAAGAAATTTAACAATTTTTTTTACATTATCTTTAACCTTTAGTGTATCCATGGGAAAAGTAGGAAAAATTAAATATTTTACATTTAAAAGATTAAGAAGGTTTCTATTCTTGATTAGATTTTGAGGGTTAAACATAACAGATTGACCTGAACCGATAAAATCCTGATATCTTTGAATTGGACTTGCCACATATCCTCCCACATCTTCAATTCCATAAATCGATAAAATTCCGTCGTTATCGTGTTCATAAAAGTTAGGGAAGTAAAAAACCCTAAACTCACCTTCTCTTTTTTTAAGGAAATCTATTACTTCATCACTTTTTAAGTAATCTTTAATATCCATGGATTTTAAAAATTTGGGTCTTAAGAAAATTAAAGCTTCAAAAATTGTAATGATTGGGAATAAAAGAAACAAAAATTCTTTTTCTATTTTAACTTTAAAAAGAAAAAAAATAAAATAAACAATAATTATTTCAAAAATCAGAAAAATAAGGTTATTTCTAAAAAGCGGTATTACCTTATCAAGAGCAAATAATTTCTCATTAAGCTCCTTTGGGTTTTCTGAAATCTTCCTTACAACATCCCTTAGAAAATCTTTAACTGGTGATAAAAGTAAAAGTAGAAGAATAAAAAGGGTAAGAAAAGTAAAAAGTGTTATCTTTATTTTTTTATCATCAAAATTTTCAAAAAAGTAAGTTAAACCGAAGGCAGATAAGGTAACAAAACTGAAAGTACAAAGGAAAAAGATGTTTGAAGGTCCCCTGAATTTACTTATACCGGGTAGTACATTATAGAAGATCTTATGTGTTAAAAAATACTTACCCCAGGCAAAAGTTAGAGTTATAAGAAAAAGTATAAAGAAAAATAAAACAGTTTTTTTATTTTTTGAAAAAAGAGAAAGTATAAAGAATACGAAGGGGAAAAAACCGATGTAGTAATGGTTAAGCCTAAACAGATTTGGACCCCAGTAAGTATCGAAGAATCCTGAAAAGTTTATAAATATCATATCAAGACTTTCAAGTGGGAAAAGGGGCCAGCTTGCAGAGTACTCATATCCTCTTTCAATACCTCTTGCTACAAATTTAAGACTTTTAAATAGGGGAAGAAAGTAAACTGAGAAAAGCATTAAAGTAAGAAAAAGTCCAAATGCAGCGTAGATAGTTAGCTTTATTTTTTCCTTAACACTTAAAGGATTTGAAAATAAAAGGAAAAAGAAAAAGGGTATATATATAAAAAAAGAGAAATAGTTAAATTGAAAATGTCCCCCAAGAAATTGCCAACCTGAGAAAAAACCTGCAAGGATAAAAAAGAAAAATTTCTTTTTATTAACACCAAGCAAAAGGAAAAAAAGCACATATGGCAAAAGAGAGGAACTTACGAGCCTGTTAAGGTGTCCAGCTGAGGTATTTGTTATTAAGGCACCTGAAAATGAATAAAAAACACCTGCAATAAAGGCAAAAATTGGTTTAATCTTTAGCTCTCTAAGAAAAAGATAAGTTCCGAATCCAGCAAGAAGTGTATAGATAAAAAAGCTAAGATTAAAGTGAATATGAGTAGGTAAAAGAAGTCTTAAAAGTCCAGTAGGTGTGAATATATCCATCCAGAATTCCTCAAGAAGTGGGTAACCTAATCTTTCATCAGGATACCAAAGAGGGAAGTAGAATTTTTTTAACCACAAGGAGAGCCATTCTCTTGAGGCATAACCTCCAAGCAGGTAATCTGAACCAGCCATCAGTTTAAAGGTAAAAAGAGGGTCATAAAAATAAATAAGAGATATGATTGAGTATAGGATAAAGGTTTTGGTTTTAGATTCAAAGAGGATAGAAAAATTTTTCATTTTAAAAAAATGGGCGGGGCAGGATTTGAACCTACGACCTTCGGCTTGTAAAGCCGACGCTCTCACCAATCTGAGCTACCCGCCCTAAATTTTAAATTAAAGTTTAAAAATGTGTAATAATTTTAAAGAAATGAACCAATAAAATTCAAAAAAATCAAGAATCGTAAAAACTAACAGAAATTAAAAAAATTTTAAGATATTTAAAAAAAATTTAATTTAATAAACCATGCAAAAAAATTACTTTCAATATATATCTTCTAAATCCACTTGAAAAATTAAAAAAAAACATTTATAATTTAATATGCAATGCGTAAATTCAACGCGTAAATTTTAATCAAAAAGGAGGTTAAAATGAACTTAATTTTAATCTTTTCAATATTAAATGGTAATGAAATTTTGAAAAAAGTAGAAGATACCTATAATGCACCCTCAGACAGGGTCTCTGAATTAAAAATGGTTCTTGTTGAGTCTGACGGTACTCAAAAGGAAAGAGAAATGAAAATATGGATGAAAGGTAAACATAAAAAACTTTTTGTCTTTAAATCTCCAGCAGATGTAAAAGGTGTTGGATTTCTTGTACTTTCAGATGATGAACTCTACATCTACTTGCCTGCTTTCAAAAAAATAAGAAGAATTGCCTCCCATGTTAAAAACGAATCTTTCATGGGTACAGATTTCTCTTACAACGATCTCGCAAAAAGTGAATTTACAAAGGATTACAGTGCCGTTATTAAAGAAGAAAACGAAAATCAATATGTTCTCATACTTACTCCAAAGCCAGAATCTGATGTAGAATATTCAAAACTCATAATGTTTGTAAATAAAAAAATTTTTCTTCCAGACTCAATTAAATTTTTTGATAAAGGAAATAATCTCTTGAAAATCATGAGAAATAAAAAGTTTGTTCAAATAAAAAATTACTGGTCAATTAATGAAATAGAAATGGAGAACGTAAAAGATAAACACAAAACTGTTATGAAAACATTGAAACAGGAGTATGATTTAGGTCTTTCTGAAGAAATTTTTACTCAAAGAAATCTCAAAAAGGCAGAATAAGGAGGGTAAAATGAGAAAAATTATTTTATTTTTTCTTTCCTTTTGCCTACTTTATTCCATTGAAATAGAGGGTGAAGCAAAAATTAACAACTTCTATTTAATTCAGCCAGATATCTTTAAAGTTGACAGTATAAAACCTCTTCCATATATGTTCCATCAGTTTGAAATATCTTTAAAAGATAAAAAGGATAAATACCAGTACGAAACATCCTTACTTTTAAGACTTTGGTCTAAAAATATCCAAAATAATCTTATAAACCTCAAGGATCCTTCCTATAAAATTAAAACTCATATATTTGAATTTTATTTAAATATCTATAATTTCCCATTTGAAAATCTTGATATAAAAATCGGTAAGCAAAGAATTTCTTGGGGAACAGCTGACAGGTTAAATCCAACAGACATTATTAATCCTTATGATTTACAAAATCCTTTTGATTTTGGTAAAAAGATTCCCTCAGAAGCAATTTTAATTAACTTTTATCTTCCAAAAGAATTTATGTTAGAAGGAGTCTTTTTACCCAAATTCATACCTCCACTTTTATTAGAAGATATTTCCTATTTTAAATTATTTTTAAGCCCTTTAAACTTTGGAAATATAAAAGATACTATCATATTTCCATCTCTTAAAAACCCAATGTTTGCCTCAAAACTTTACGGAAAGATTTTGAAATTAAATTTTTCACTTTCTTATTTTTACGGATTTGACAACTTTCCCTTGTTTAAAGGAACTGAGATTCTGATAGATAATTCATCAGGAGATACATTAGTAAAGGCTCTTTACTTTTTCCCAAGAATTCATATGATAGGTTTTGACTTAGCTGGAGAAGTAAAAAGTGTTGGGATCTGGGCAGAGTTAGGATACTTTATACCAATAGATACTGTGAAAATATGGAGCGCTTTTTACCCCTTCTATCTTTTGAAGGATCCATATTTAAAGTATACAGCTGGATTTGACTATACTTTTAGAAATGGTCTATACGTTAACTTCCAATATAATTATGGTTTTTTCTTTGAAAGATATAGTCCAGATATTAAAAATTCGTTACATAACTACCTTGCATTAAGAATTGAAAAGAAATATTTAAGGGACAATTTGAAAATAAGCCTATCAGGAATCTATGAAATTGTCTGTTTTAAGGACCTACAAAACAAAAGTGGGTATGTTACAAACCCTGAAATAAGCTATAAGCCCGATGACAATTTAGATATAAATTTTGGACTTATAAACGTACATGGAAACTCACCATCAAGTTTATTTTATTCTTTTAAAAATTTTGACCAATTTTATCTAACCTTAAAAGTAAATTTTTAAATTTTTAATGAAAAGAGTTATTAAAAAATATTCTAACAGAAAGCTCTACGATACAGAAGCATCAAAAATGATTACAATTTCAGAACTTTCGAACTATGTAAAGGATGGAATCGATTTTATGGTAATTGACAATGAAACCGGTGATGATATAACTGATTTAACCCTGGTTCAAATTTTGATGGAAATAGTGAAGGATAGAAAAGAATTTTCTTCAGCTCCTTATATATTAAGAGAGATCATAAAATCTGGTAAGTCAGCAGTAATTGAATTTATAAAAAATTCACTTATCGCTTCTATAAACGCTATATCTCTCACAGAACAGAAAGCAAAGGAGATTGTGAGAACTTTAATTGATAAAAAGAAGATTAGTGAAAAAGAAGCTGAAGTGTTAAAGAATTTATTAATTGAATCTGCTAGAGAAAGGGAAAAGATACTTGAAGAGAAAATAAGATCTGTTCTTGATGAAGCTCTTAAAAAAATTGGAATAACATCAAAAAGAGAACTCAAAGATTATTTAAAAAATAACATAAAAGAAATACTTACAGAATTTGGTGTATCTGAAAGAAAGATAAAAGAAATATCTGATATAAAGGAAGATTTACTTGAAATAAAAAGAGACTTAAAGGAAATATTAAAAAGACTAAAATAAATATGGAAAATATAATAGAATTTTTGCTTAAAAGAAAATTATTATACTTAATTTTTGTGACTTTTTTAACCTTCTTTTTTGTCTTTGGAATTACAAAACTTAAGATACAAGGGGATATCTTAAAGGCTCTTCCACCTGATGAGCCCTACATAAAGATGTTTAATGAAATAGGAGAGGAATTTGAGGGTAATTTGATCGGAATGGTTATTCTAAAAGGTATTCCCGATGTTTTTAATGAGAAAACATTCCAAAAAATTCAAGAACTTACAGAAGAATATAAAAAAATAGAGGGAATTTCAAATTGTTTAAGTCTAACAGATATTATGGATATAAAAAAAATAGAGGATGGAATAGAAGTTGGTAAACTCCTACCGCCCAATTACATACCAAAAGCAAAAGAGGAGTATGACAGTTTAAAAAGTTATGTTATGTCAAAGGAAAGATATAAGGGTGTTATAGTTTCAGAGGATGGAAAATATACATCAATCATTATAAGATTTTCAGAAAAATCTGATAAAGAAAAAACTGCATTAAAGATAAGGGAAATTACAGAAGAATTAAAAGAAAATTTTGAAATTCATTATAGTGGGATTCCTTTTGTAGTTATATTTGTTAACGAAATGATAAGAAAAGAAATAATAAGGCTAATTCCTTACTCATTAATTATAATTACTCTGATATTATTTTTAAGTTTTAAGAATTTTCAAGGAATTCTATTGATCATAAGTGTTGTTATAATTTCTATAACATGGGTTCTTGGTTTAATGGGATTTCTAAATGTTCCATTATCGATAGTATCTAATATTCTTCCAGTTATTCTTTTAGCTGTTGGTTCTGCTTATGGAATACATCTTTTAAACAAATACAAAGAGTACGAAAAAGAAAATGATGGGATAAAGAAAAGTGTAAGAGATATGTGGGTTCCAATTTTTATGGCAGCAGTTACAACTTTTTTTGGTTTCCTTTCTCTTATATTTACTCAACTTGATGTAATAAGAAAATTTGGAATTTTTTTAAGTATAGGTGTTATTTTCGCTTTAATTCTAACATTAACTTTTATTCCTGTTATTCTTTCTTATAATATATCAAACATTTCCTTAATAAAAGATTTTACTTTTCCACCATCCTTATTACTTTTTTTTATTTCTAAATTAATAAAAAAATATAAGAACATAGTTGCAAAATTATGTTTTGTAATTCTTTTTATTAGTATTTTAGGTATTTTAAAAATAAAAAGAGAAGTTGATATGATTGCTTATTTTCCCAGTAATAATCCTGTAAGGGTATCTGCTGAACTCGTAAGAGATAAATTTGGTGGTCATGCATCTTCCTATGTAGTCTTTGAAGCTGATAATATTAAAAATCCCTTAATTTTAAAGTTAATGAAACACACAAGTGATCTACTAAAAAAATCTCAATATATACATAACCCTCAATCAATTGCAGATTTAATTGCTGAAATGAATGAACTTGTCACAGATTTTAAATCAATACCTGAATCAGAGGAGAAAATAAACAACCTCTATTTTCTTTTAGAGGGTCAGCCTCAATTAGATATGATAGTAAGAAAAGATGGTAAAAAGGCAACAATTCAAATGGTTTCAGAACTTGGAAAAACAAAAATAATTCGAGAAGTAGCAGATTACATTGAAAGCGTTGTTAAAAGGTTTTCAGGTAAGTATTTAATGATTGACCAAAACACTTTGGACCATAATAAAAGAGAGAAAGTCTTTAAAAAATATACAAAGTTTTATACTAAGACAATTTGCGAAGTTTTTAACATAGAAGACTCTACAAAAATCTACGAAACTCTTTATTCTTATTCAGATGAAAGCAAATTCAAAAAATATGTAGAAGAAGTATCATTTGGAAAGCTAGAGGAGTATTTTAAAAGTGAAGAAGCCTATATAGTAATTTTAGACAAAAAATTAAGGGAAAAAGTTATTAGAGATATACTAAAGGAAAATGATATAAAGGGTGTTCTAATAAAATATTTTAAAAATAAAAGGGAAGATATTGAGGAAGCAGCTTTAGAACTGGAGGAAATCTTAAAGGAGTCCAAAAGACTAGGGTTTATAAACAGTTTAAATTTTGATAAAAAAATAAAAGATTATATTTATGAATTCACAGGAGAAAAATGGATTATCCCCTATGAAGAGGAATTTAAGGATGATGGAGAAATTTTTAATTTTAAGATTTATCACACCGGAGTTCCTCAAATTTACAAAAAACTTGATGATAATCTCTTAAAAAGTCAAATGCAAAGTCTTTTAATGGTTTTAATCTTAGTATTCATTTTTGTCTCAATTGAGTGGAAATCAATAACAGGTGGACTAATTACAGTGTTACCAATAATTTTTACGACATTGATATACTTCGGACTTTTAGGATTTTTAAATTATCCTCTTGATGCAGCAAGTGTAATGATTGCTCCAATTATAATAGGTATAGGTATAGACTACTCTATTCATGTTATTTCCAGAATCAAAAAAGAATTAGAAATGGGTAACAATAATATCTTTGAAAACCTTTTAAAAACTACAGGAAGAGCGGTTTTTATAAATGCTCTCTCAGTGGGGTTAGGCCTACTTGTTTTAGTTCTAGGGGATTTAATAATTATAAAAAGATTTGGTATTTTAACTTTTATTACTATGATTATTTCTTCTCTATCCTCTTTAATTCTAATACCAATATTTATTTCAACCAGAAAACCAAAATTTTTAGTTAAAAAAAGTAAAACGTAATTTTATTTATAAAAAATTTTAAACTTTTACCCCCTTTAATATCCTCCTTGAAATTTTAGACAAGAACTTTTTCTTCCATCTTTATTGTTGATAAAAACTTTTTATACTTTTCTGGAATTTTAAATTGAGATAAAGCCTCTTTTGTTTTTTCAATTTCTTCGGGAGTTACAGTCTTTACAATTTCAGCCATCTCCTTCATCTTATTTGCAAACTGAATACCCTCAGCAGCTGAGAACCAGTCAAGCTGCACTCTTTCCTTTCTAATCCCGAGTCTTTCAAGTTTTTTCATCATATTTTCATACCTTCTTTTAGCATTTAAATTCGCAAAGTTGTAATGACAATCACCTA
This sequence comes from Caldifarciminales bacterium, assembly GCA_039630575.1. Taxonomy (GTDB): domain Bacteria; phylum Hydrothermota; class Hydrothermia; order Hydrothermales; family JAJRUZ01; genus JBCNVI01. The sequence continues at coordinate 54,102 of JBCNUW010000005.1, read as the reverse complement.
TATGGCAACCTGACCACAAAACTGCTCCTGCTCCTTTTCTTAAAGCATGTATTACAAAATCCGGTTTGATTCTTGCGGAACACATTGATCTGATTATTCTCGCATTTGGAGGATATTGGAATCTTGAAACACCAGCAAGATCAGCACCTGCATATGAGCACCAGTTACAGGCAAAAACAATAATTTTCTCTGATGGGTTCTCCTCCAAAAGGGCGTCAATTTGAGCATATATAGCCTCATCTGGAAAGTGCCTCATATCTATCGCCTCGGATGGACACTCAGCACCACAACCACCACATCCAGCACAGGAAGCCTCAATTAACTTAGGAACATTTCTCTCCTCTTTACTCCAAATCCATGCATTATATGGACAAACATTTGCACACATACCACATTTTTTGCAAACCTCAGGATCTATAACAGGAGTTAATGCCTCTACAGTAACCTCTCCTTTTGCCATTAAAATACCAGCTCTTGCTGCAGAAGCTGATGCCTGAGTCACACTATCCTTTATATCCTTTGGTCCTTCAGCACAACCTGCAAGGAATACACCGCCTATTGCTGTATCAACAGGTTTTAACTTGGGATGTGATTCCAGGTAAAAACCATCCTCTGACAAGCTTAAAGCAAGTTTTTTCTGGATTTCCTCCTTATCTTTTCTTGGAATAAGTCCAACTGATAGTATTACCATATCAGTTTCAAGCTCAACTGTTTTTGATAATAAGGTGTCCTCTGCGTATATCTTTAATCTCTTATCAGGTAATTCTTCAACACGTGAGGGTAAACCCCTTATATAAATAACTCCTTCCTCTTTACTTCTTCTGTAGAGGTCTTCAAAACCCTTGCCAAAAGCTCTTATGTCTTGATAGAAAACATAAATCTGAGTCTCTGGCCAGTGTTCTTTAATCAAAAGGGCATCTTTCACTGTATTCATACAACATACATTTGAACAATACTTATTTGTTCGCAAATCCCTTGAACCTACACATTGAATAAAGGAAACAATTTTTGGAATTTTACCATCAGAGGGTCTTATAAGATTACCCTTAGTTGGACCAGCTGAATTAATAAGTCTTTCAAACTCAAGAGAAGTTATAACATTCTCATAAATTCCATAACCATAATCGTTGTTTTCCTTAGGGTCATAAACATCCATTCCGGTAGCTACAATTATTGTACCAACATCAATTTCTACAATCTCATCTTTATCATTAAAGTTTATTGCTTTCTTTTCACAGGCTAAAATACATTCCTCACAAACTATCGTACCTTTTCTTAGGTTCAGACATAGATTCGGATCAATTATGTACTGAGTTGGAACAGCTTGGGGAAAAGGTATATAAATAGCTTTCCTTGTTGCCATACCCACGTCAAACTCGTTAGGGTGCTCCTCAGGACAAACTTTAGAGCAATCACCACAGGCTGTGCATTCTTTTGTTACATATCTTGCCTTCTTTTCAATTTTTATATGAAAATTACCTATGTAACCTGTAATTTCTTTTACAGTAGAATTTGTGAAAATCTTTATGTTGGGGTGTCTTCCAGCTTCTGCCATCTTAGGAGCAAGAATACAGATTGAACAATCCATAGTAGGAAAGGTCTTATCGATCTGAGCCATCCTTCCGCCTATAGAGGGTTCCTTTTCAACCATATAAACTTCATAACCTGTATCAGCAAGATCAAGAGCTGCTTGGATACCTGCAACTCCTCCACCTATTACAAGAGCTTTCTTGATTATTGGGACTTTTGGTTCCTTTTGCTCCTTTAAGAATCTTGCTCTTGCAACAGCTGCTCTGACAAGATCCTTAGCTTTTTCAGTAGCAGCTTTTCTGTCATAAAGATGAACCCATGAGCAATGCTCTCTTATATTTGCCATCTCAAGTAAGTACTTGTTCAATCCCGCCTCTTCAATTGCCTTTCTAAAGGTAGGTTCATGTAACCTGGGTGAACAGGAAGCAACAACCACTCTGTTTAATTTATATTCCTTAATGTCCTTCTTTATAATCTCTTGACCAGGTTCAGAGCAAGTATACTTATAATCTCTTGCTATGACCACATTAGGTAAAGTAGATGCAAATTGTGAAACATCTATACAATCTACACTACCTGCTATGTTCAATCCACAATGGCAAACATATACTCCTATTCTTATTTCTTCTCCGTTTTTTTTCATTTTCTCCCCCCTTTTAAATTGTTAAAGATTTAATTCTATGAAATTCAAAACCTATTTTATTTTTATCAAGTCCAAGGGAATAAGCTAAAAGTTCAAAATAAAAGTAAACAGGTAATTCCCTTTTTTCCTGAGCTAACACATTTTCAAAGTGAGAAAAGCAAGAAGGACATACAACAACTATCCCATCTACTTCTTTGAAATTGTCAATTCTTTTTTTTGCTATTAAATAAGAGATTTCCTTATCTGTTAATGAATTTGGATAACCACAACATTCATCTTTTCCCTCTGCTGTTTCCGCACCTAAAAGCTCAACCATCTCTTTCAATATTTTTACTTTTGTCAATTCTTCAAATTCTTCGGAAATTAAAGAACTTGGTCTTTTAAAATGGCAACCCTCATGAATTGCAAACTTTTTACCATTAAGGGGAAATACTATTTTACTTTTTATTTCGTCCTTTTTATTTTTCCATAAAGTATAAACGAGATGTTCAACTCTAAATGACTTAAAATTTATATAATTCTTCTTTAGAGTATAAAGCGTTTCAAAACATCCGTTACATATTGTAAACAATGTTGAGCCTAAATTTTTTGCTAATTCAAGATTTTTAAACCCTATATTCTTCCAATCTTTAGAAGATAAGGATCTGATCCATACAGGATCTGGACAGCAAACAAAATCTTCTGAAGTTTTGTAATTTATGTTTAACTTATCAAGGACATATCTTGTAGAATAATCGAAACCTGGAAACTTTCTTAAAGCAAGACATCCCGGAAAATAAACAAAGTTATCTTTCATATTTATCCTCCTATTTTAACTACCTCTTCTTTCCATTTTTTTACTCTTGGTGAAATTTGAACAGAAAAACCCTCTTTTTTTACAAGTTCTAACTCCTGCAAAGGAACTTTTGGAGCGTAACCTTTTTCAGTTGCCTTTGATCTCAGTAAATATACAATATCAACAAAGTTGACTCTCTGGGGACAGTTTTCAAAACATTCATAGCAAGTTGTGCATCTCCATATATCTTCAGTCATCAAAACATCCTCTGCTCCTATATAAACCATCTCAATCAATTTTCTAGGATTGAATTTTTCTGGACTTAAGTTAAATACTGGACAAAAAGATGAACATTTACCACATTGATAGCACATTAAAACACTATGTTCCCCCAATTCACGATTAATTTCTTCCTTAAAATAAGGATTTAACTTCATTTTTTATCCCCCTTTTTTAAAAAATCCTCAGCAAGCCTTATTCCTTCATCAAAAGCTTTTATATTTAACTCAGCATATTCTTTTCTAACTGAAAATTCAATTGATTTTTTCAAAGCTTCTACTGAACAGACACCTGTAATTCTTTGGAGAACTCCGAGCATTATAGAATTTGCAACTAACTTATTTCCAAGTTCCTCAGCTTTCCTTGTAGCAGGAATCGGAATATATTCTATATCATCTCTTTTATCTTCAATTGTTACAAGATCAGAATCATAAATTAAAATTCCTCCGATTTTTATTTTGCGAAGATAGGTGGTATAGGCTTCTTGAGACATGCAAACTAAAACATCCGGTTCTGTCACTTTAGGATAAGGTACCATCTCATCAGGATTATCTGATATAACAACACCTGAGGAGCATGCTCCACCCCTTGCTTCTGGACCATAACTTTGGGTCATTGAGCTGTTTCTACCTTCAAAAACAGTTATACCTTGACCAAGAATATAACTTGATAAAACAATTCCTTGACCACCAAAACCAGCAAATTGAATTTCCTTTATTGATCTTTTCATATCTCTGCCCTCCTTATTCTTTCATTATTTTCCATCAGAATTTCAAGATATGAAGGTTTATCTATCTCCACAAACTCACCTACAATTATATTTCCTCCCATTAAAGATAGCTCAGCATCTTTTGGGTCAATTCCATTTTTAATAATACTTTTCTCTTTATAATATCTCATCTCATCAAGACCTTCTCCTATTTTGTTTGGTCTGCCAAAACCGGTTGGGCAAGGAGAAATAATTTCAATGAAGCTAAACCCTTTTCTCTTTAAAGCCTTTTTTATACTTTGTCTTAAATAGTATGTGTGAAGACAAGTCCACCTTGCCACAAAGGTTGCACCGGCTGATGCTGCAAGATAAGGTAAATTAAAGGGATACTCAAAGTTCCCATAGGGTGTTGTTGTAGTTTTGGCTTTGTAAGGTGTAGTAGGACCAAATTGACCTCCAGTCATACCATAGTTAAAATTATTTACACATATACAGATCAAATCAAAATTTCTTCTTGCCGCATGGATGAAATGATTTCCTCCAATAGCTATAATATCACCATCGCCTGAAAATATAATAACCTTCATTTCTGGCTTTGCAACCTTAAGACCTATAGCAAAAGGCACAGGTCTTCCATGAGTTGTATGATAGGAATCAACTTTAACGTAGCCGGCTACCCTACCAGTGCATCCTATTCCACTTACTATAGCAACTTCCTTTGGATCAATGTTCAGTTCTTCAAAGGCATAAAGCATAGTGTTCATCGCAATTCCAAGACCACAGCCTGAACACCAAATATGAGGCCATCTGTCCTCCCGAATCCATTTTGATAATCTATGTTTAATTTCTTTTTTTACTTGAACCTCCATTTTTTTCTCCTTTTTAAACTCTTATTTTTAAATATTCCTTTATTTTTTCAACAATTTCTTGTGGGGTAATTAAATCTCCACCTAGCTTGTTTACCCCGATTACTGGCAGGTCTCTTTTTAATGCCTTCAAAACCTCTCCCCTTACTTGTCCTGAATTTATCTCAGAAACAACAATAAGTGATACTCTTCTTGAAAGCTCCTCTATCTTTTCATAAGGAAAGGGCCAAATTGTTATCAACCTAAATAAACCAGCTTTAATTCCCTCTTTTCTTAAAATATGAACGGCCTTTAAAGAACTTCTTGCTGTTATTCCATAAGATATAAGTAATATCTCTGCATCATCTGTTTGAACTTCTTCATACTTTATTATTTTATCCTTGTTTTTTTGTATCTTATCAATCAATCTCCTTACAAGTCTTTCATGAGCTTCAGCAGTTATATTTGGATAACCTCTTTCATCATGAGTCAAACCAGTCATATGAACAAAATAACCTTCACCTGCTAAAGCCATTCTTGGAACAAGGTCATCATCAGGTAAGTATGGTAAGTATTCTTCTGGTGGAACATTCGGTTTTTTTCTATTAACAACTTCTATCTCTGATTCATCGGGAATAACAACTTTTTCTCTTAAATGACCAACAGCTTCATCAGTTAGTATTACAACTGGAATTCTATAAATTTCAGCTGTATTAAAAGCTAAAATTGTAAGATCAAACATTTCCTGACATGAGGCTGGAGAATAGGCAACGATTTCATAATCACCATGGGAACCCCATTTTGCTTGCATTATGTCTCCTTGACCAACAAGAGTAGGAAGTCCAGTAGATGGAGCACCTCTCTGAACATTCACAATTACACAGGGTACTTCAAGCATAACAGCAAGTCCCATATTTTCCAACATAAGTGACATACCTGGACCCGAAGTTGCAGTCATAGATTTAAGTCCACCACATGAAGCTCCAACAATTGCAGCCATTGAAGCAAGCTCATCCTCCATCTGTATAAAAACACCTCCAAACTTAGGGAACCTGGCAGAAATCCACTCAGCAATCTCTGTGGAAGGAGTTATAGGATAACCTGCAAAAAATCTACATCCTGCTGCAATAGCACCCTCACCACAGGCATGATCACCAAGCATATAGTGAGTTCCTGTAAGTATCTTTGCACTCATACTTTTACCTCAACTTTTTCAACAATTATAGCCAGCTCTGGACATATCTTTTCACAGAACCCACAACCTGTACAGTTCTCAGGATTAAATATAGGAAAATGATACCCCTTTGAATTCAACTTTTCAGATCTTGAAAGTGAATTTGTCGGACAAAACTCTATACAAAAAGAACAACCCTTACAAATGTCTTCTAAAATTATCACATTACCCTTTGTTCTTTTTATTTCTCTGTAATCAAGAGGAGTTCTCCAAAAAACTTCATCCTCTTTTTTTATTTTTTCCATCTTTTAGACCTCCTTTAAAGTTTATTATAAAAAAAATTAGCATCCCTTATTAATTTTTTTTAATATTTTTTTTATCTATTTAAAAGGTTCTAAATCTATAAAAAGTATAAATTTATTTTTAATTTAAAATTTAAGTTTAAAAAAGAATCACTTTCTCCCTCTTATTTATCTTTCTTCCCTTTAATTCTAAAAAATAAATTCCAGGTTTTATACCATAACCTCCTAATTCAAACTCTATACTGTATAATCCCCTATCAAAAGGAAATTTGTTCATCAATCTCTGTACTCTTTTTCCTCCTATATCATATAAATTTATCTCTATCTCATCCTTATAAAATGTTGTAAATAAAATTTTTAGCTTCGAACCTGTAATATTTGTACTAAGTTCAAAAGAATTAAACTTAAAATCATACTTTATCTTTAAAGGACCATAATGAAAAACTCCTTCAGAAGTTAACGCTAAAACTTTATACTCATATTCCTTACCCTCCTTAACATCTTTATCTACATACTTAAAAGGCGTTCTCACAAAACTATTCTCAGAAATAATTTTAAAATCGCTCTCATCTTTTTTGTATATTAAAAGTCTATCCACAAGACCTCCATAATGGAAAGTTATTAAAACACCCTCAGATGTTGAAGATAAAGCAAAAAAACTCTCCACAGATGAAAGCTTTTGAATTTGTCCTATATTCCCTGTAACAACTAAAGCAAAGGGATATTTTGTTCCTGCTGGCTTAGGTTGTGTTATTCTATAAGCCCTTATTACGATCCTCCATTCTCCTATTGCTGGATTCTGAAGCTTAAAAAGTTCCCATAAATTTAACCTATCAAAGGAACCACCTGGAATAGACCATCCACCTGAAGTATAATTCCCCCTATAAATCGTACCAGTTGGACTTATTACCTTAAGATCAAGATCATTCACTATTACAGGATAGGTGTTTGCACTCCCAAAATAATCAATCCATGAAAGAACTATAATTAAAGGAAAATCACTACCTAAAACATTAACCCTATAAGAAATAGAATCACCAGTTGTTAACTGGTTATCACCTGCAGGTAAATCACCATCAACAAATAAAAGTTTCCTTGTCTCACCAAACCAAAGAGCATCCTCAAGCGTTATCCTACCTGCACCCTCATAAATGTTCGGAACACCTGAGTTAGCTGGTCCTCCTTCATTATTATCAACATCATATTGCATATCTCTTGCTGATGCTAACAGAACTGCTCTAACAAGAGCAGATGAAGGATTATGAGAAGGTGCTGAATTTCTTGTACCATTTCCATAAAAACCCTCTTTAAAGTACTGTATAACTAAAGCAGCTGCTCCTGCTGCTGTGGGTGTAGCCATTGATGTCCCTGACATTGTAAGAACTGCACATGCAGTTTCGTTATCAGCTGAATATACATTCTCACCAGGAGCTGTAATATCTGTGCCCAAGCGGTTATCTCCAAGATTACTAGGCGCTCCATAGGAACTCCAATTAGCTTTATATTCTTGATTAGGTGCTCTCCTAGTCGCAACCACTGTTATATCATTCTTTGCAGTAGCTGGACGAGACATCCTCCTTCCATTTCCACAAGTAAAAGGTGAAACACAATCACCACCATTTGCAGCAGCAAAGAGAACTGTCATGTCATTGTAATTCCAAACAAAATTATCAATATCGATTGCCTCTCCCTCATAACCACCTGCCCCACAATAATTTAATAATGCAAAACACTGATAGCCCCAAGAATTTGTATGAACTCTTGCACCCAAATTATAGGCATCCATCAATATAGAGTAAAAACCAGGAGGAACTGCTCCAATAGGTTCCTGTGAAATAAGACGAGCCTTGTAAGCCATTCCTCTATACTGTAAATTTGAACTCTGTTGATCAGTTCCGCCACAGGCTGAACCAGCTGTATGGGTTCCATGAGCACCATTTGCAAAACCTCCTCCATTATAATCAAAAAGATAGACTATCTTGTTCTGACCAAGAACAGTTCCATTAAAGAAACAATGATTTGGATCAAGTCCGTCATCATTATGCCCAATAATAACATTTTCACCGTGTATTCCCCTTCTCCATATTGATGTATCCACACTCACATTTGTTTGAATCACCCATCTTGATGCATCGTTAAAAGTCATCTTATCATAATTTCTACCAATTACATAAACTCCAGGGTGATTAGCAATTTCTGAAAGTTTAAAAGGTTCTATTTTTAAACCAAAAGAACAAAGATGTCTTTCCTCTTCAGTTTTCCTATGATCAACATATTCTATTTCTGCACCAAGTTTTTCAGAGATTAAAACAAGCTCATCAAGATAAGAAACGTCAAAGACATGGACGTAAAATCTGTGCTTAACATCTTTTTCCCGTAAGTATAAATCAAAGGCTTCAAAAGTAAATTTATAAAGAGGTTTATAAAGAGAAACCCATCTAACATTTTCTAATAAAGAAAGCTCCTTTACCTTTTTCTCAGGTTCTGGAGAATTAATCTTAACAATAAAAGTGTTTTCATGAATATACCAGGGAGTAAATTCTATTCCATAAGAAAAAGAGAAAATCTCTCTTTCCTGTGGAAGTGGTATTTCCCTAAATTGAATCAAAATGTAGTTTATACCCTTTTTATAAGAGCCTTCAAGCTCTGGAAAAACCAAAGGGATTTTATCCTTTAGGGGATCAAAACTCACGGTATGAAAATTAACAGTTAATTTTGAAATACCTAAAAAAAGAAATAAAAGTTTCATATATATTATTCCTCCTTTTAATTATAAATTACCTTCTTGATTAATTCAATAGTTTTACTTTATTCTTTAAAAAATGAACATATCAATTTTATTGTTCTCTTTTTTAACTTTTGACTATGTTCGAATCCCCTTTACAGGAGTTGAAGCTCTTCAAAAAGACAATCACTTTTTTGAAAACTTTGAAACCTCAAAAATATTTTTTAGACCCATCCCTAACGAAAATACTATAGATAAGTTCATTCTATCAACCGGTTATACCCCTTACTTTCTTGATATATACACAGTGTATTTATCTTTTAATTTCAAAAAAATAGCTGCAGCTATTTTTTCTTTTAACGCAGGTAAATTTGAGGTAACTGATAAAAGTGGATTTAAAACCGGTGAAGTAATTTACCCTAATCATCTTGGTATGATTATAGGTATACCTTTTATCCCCTTTAAAAAATTTTTAAATACAGAAAAGGGGTTAAGTTTAAAAATTCTATATGTTAAATTAAAAGAATTTTCATCATATGCTTTTGCTTTTGACTTTTCTATTTTAAAAAATTTCTATTTTAACATGTTACCCCTTAAAACTTCCCTTGATTTAAGAAATATCGGTATACCCACAAACAGTAAAGCAAGTTCTTTACCTTATGAAATTTCCTTTTCCCTTTCAACCAATTTTAAAAACAATTTTAAAAGCTTTAAACCATCGCTTGGGTTTTCAATAGAAGACAATCTAATTTCCTTCAGGTTATCCTCTCTTTTAGAACTAAATAGATTCATAAGTTTAGCAATAAATTTTGATTCAAGAAGGAAAGAAACAGTAGAATCTGAAGGACTACACCGCGTTTTAACTGGTTTTGGAGTAGGTGTTTTTTTATCAGTTAAAAATGTTTCACTTTTTTACTCCTTTTTACCATCAGGTCTTTTCCAAGATCTTCACAAAGTTGATCTACAAATTAGTTTTTAGTCTCTTTTTAAGTTTTCTTATAGCACTTTTTCTTTACTATAAAGAAAAAAAGGCAAAAAGATTAATTCTTTTAAGAACCCTTTCCCTTTTTTTCCTTTTTCTTTTTCTACAAAATTTTTCAATAAAAATAGAAGAAAAATCAAAAATTAAACCTTTGCTATTACTTGAAAGTGATATAGAAGAAGAATTTTTAAAAAAGGTAAAAAATTTAGACTTTAACATAATAAAAATTAATAAAGAAGAAGATTTTTTAAGCTCAATAAAAAAAATTAAAAACTCAGAAATATTTTACTTAGGAAAATTTCACTATAACCAAAAAAAAGAAATTTTAAACCTGTTATCTGTAAATAATATAAAATTTAATTACCTATACTCAGAAAAATTCCAAAGTAAAAAATTCAAAGTAAACCCACTTTACCTTGTAAGAAAAGAAAAGAAAGAGGGATTTTTAGTGGAGGGAAAAGACATTGAACTCGAAATTTTTGAAAATGATGTTAAAAAGAAAAGTATAAAAATTATTGAAAATTACTACTACATTCCTGAATTTATACCAAACACCACAAGAAGAATAACCTTTACTGCTCTGAACACAGAAGAAAATCTCTATGTAACCGATCTTGACTTAAACACAAAGATAAAAATTACATCCCTACACTATCACCCTATAGTTGGATTTCTAAATAGATTTTTTAAAAACTACTTAAATGCCAATATCGAAATTGATATAAACGGAAGAATCTATAACGAATTAAAGGGAGAATATGATTTTTACATAAATATATTCAAGGAATCTGATAAAGACTCCAAAGCTATTTTAGTATTTATACCTGATACAATCCTTGAAGGTGAATTTGAGTTCGAAACTAATAAAGAATTAAACGTTGATAAAATAGAAATAAAGAGAAATTTAAAGGGTGATACAGTTTTACCCCTTTATTGTAACAAAAAAAAATTTGCCCTCATTTTAAGGGATAAAGAAAAACTCTTAATTGCATCTCCTGACTTGTGGAAAATAAACCTTGCTACAAACGGAGATTTTGAAAAGCTGTTAATTGAAGTTATAAAGAAGAATTTTCTACCAAATTTAAAACCTAAAATTGTTCCTCTTTTTTCAGAAGTAGAAAAGGAAGGAGAATTTAAATTATCATTTTTAATAAAAAAGTTTGGAGAAATGAAAGAAACAGCTAAATTTAAACTAAATGAAAAAAATTTTTTGTTAAAAAAATTATCAGACGATTTGTACGAGTCTCCTTCAATAAAATTTATAAAGGGAAACTATAAAGTAAATATCTTTAACAAAAATTTCAACTTAATAATAAAAGAGGAAAGAATTAAAAAAAGGTATTATGATATTTCCTTCCTTGAAACTGCAAGAGAAATAACAGGAGGAGAAAAAATAAACTTAGATGAAAAGATAAAAATAAAAAAATCAGAAAAGATAAATAAAAGAGAAATCTTTTTTTTAGAAAGTCCATTTTTTCTTTTTATGTTTATAATACTTTATTCGTTAGAAATTTATCTTAGAAAAAAAGGAGGTCTTTTATAATGTCCTTCATACTTAAATATAAAAAAAGTTTTAGGGCAAGACACCATCTTTTATCATATAAAGGAGCACCTGAAGAGCCCCATTATCACAACTACACACTTATTGTATCAATTGAGACAAACAAAAAAAATAAAGAGGGCTATACAATCGATTTTATGGAAATAAAAAACTTTATTGATGAACTTGTTCCCTATGAAAATGAAGATTTAAATTTGAAATATCCCTTTTTAACATCTACTGAAAATTTAGCAGAATACTTCTTTAAAGAAATAGCAAAAATTTTTTCTATTAAAGAAGTTGAACTTTGGCAAGATGAAAATTTTTGTGTAATCTATAGAAAATGAAAATAATTTTATTTTTCATAATATTTTGGGAACAAAAAGTTAACTATAAGATAAACTTAGAACTTGACACCTTTACCCAAATACTTAAAGGCTGTGAAGAAATTACATATAAAAATTTTTCTCCTGATACTCTAAGTGAACTTTATCTTTACCTCTACACAAACGGTCTAAAAAATTTCAACACAGAAGCTACTAAAGTTCTCTTTAAAGATTATGTTGTTTCTTTTTTAAGCATAACCGGAAAATTTTTGAAAGACGCCTTTACAGAAATTGACTCCATAAAAATAAAAAACAAAAAAATTAAATTTAAATTAGATGAAACAATTTTACAAATATTTCTCAGTGAAAAATTAAAACCCAAAGACTCAATAAATTTTTCTATATTCTTCAGAACAAAAATCCCTAAGATATTAAGATATAGAGCTGGAAGAAATTTTAAACACTATGATTTTGGACAATTTTTCCCCATTATGTGTGTATATGACAAAAAGGGATGGCATAAAAGAAAATGGAGTTTCTTTTCTGAATTTTATCACAACTTTTCAAACTTTCTTGTAAAAATTAAACTTCCTGGTAATTATATAATCGCAGGAGTAGGAGAATGTCTTTCAAAAAATGACACCTCAGTAACTGAAAATGAAAAAGAAGTAATTTTCAAAGCTAATAATGTAGTTGACTTCTTTTTTTCCTGCAGCCCTCTATTTTTGTTTCAAGATACTCTAATAGATAGTACTTATATATTAAGTTTCTATAGAAAAGAAAATAAATCTTACAAAGATTCTTTTTTAATAAGAACAGTTAGAGCCTATAACTTTCTAAAAGAATTATTTGGTGAGTATCCATACAAATGGTTAAAAGCGGTTGATGGTATAATAGATGGTGGTATGGAATATCCTGGAGTTATTCTATGTGGTAATGATGATTTTTCTCTGATACTTCATGAGGTAGCCCATACATATTTTATGGGAGTTTTAGCAACCAACCAAGCAGATGAGGCTTGGCTCGATGAAGGTGGTGCTACCTTTATTACAGATTTTTACAAATTTAAAAAAGAAAAAGATCTAAAAGTCTTTTATTTAAATACAAAAGAAATAACTGAAACTATAAGAGAAGGATTTGACGATACTCTTTTACTTCCTTCCCATGCTTTTAAGAATAACTACTTTACCGTTTATTCAAAAGGATCACACATATACGCAATGCTTTTTGACATAATGGGAGAAGAAAAATTCAAAGAATTTTTAAAAGAGTATTATAGAAGTTTTAAATTCAAACATCCTGATACCGACAGTTTTTTCAAAGAAGCTGAAAAAATTTATGGAGAGCCCTTGGACTACATTAAAAATAGTTATGTCAAAAATTTACCTGTTCCAGATTTCGGGATAAAAGAGGTTAAAAAGACTAAAGCTCAAAACAAATGGATAAGTAAAATAAAAATTAAAAATTATGGAAATACTATTTATCCTCTTTTTGTTTACATCATAAACAAAAAAGATACAGCAAAATTCAAATTAAAACCCTTTAAAAAAGACACATCAATTATAGTTTACACAGATTTTGAACCCCAAAAATATGCTCTTGACCCTTATAATTTTTCTCTTGATATAAAAAGACTAAATAACTTTTATCCTGTAAATTTTGAAAAAAAACTCTCCCTAATACATAACTCAAAGGATGAAAATTTATATCTAAATTACTATCCCTTTGTATTTTATTCTCCAAAATCAGGACTTTCTCCTGGGATTAACTATATTTTCTCCTATATCAAAAGATTTCCTTATTTTGAAGGTGAAGTATATTATTCTTTTAAAGAAAAAAAACTTTACCATAATCTTAAATACGCTTTCTTTTTCCCTTATGTTAAGCATGAAAATGTTATATACTTAAACTCTTTAAGCTTTGAAAAAAATTACTATATTATGGCAGGATATCAGAAGAGATTTAAAAAATATTTAAAAGATCCAAAAAGTGCTCACATTAACATAGAATTCATTTATAAAGATTCAAAAAAAGGAAGTAGCTTTTTTGATAGTGTAAATTACGGTGGATTCAGATTTGGGTTTACTTTATTTCCAAGAACTGATTTATTTTATAGTAAACTTGACGCGTTTATAGAAATTTATCCACAGAAAATCTCCGGTGACTTAAGTTTTAAAAAAATTTCCTTCGTTTATGAAACTTTTTTGTCTCCTTTTTTTGATGAAGTAAACGAGTTTTTTCCTTTTAAATTCAAACTTAAATTTTATTATGGAAAAATTGAAGGAAATTTTCCTAAACAAGAATATTTCTCTAACTTTTCTAACTCCTTCTATGATATTCTAAACTTTAAAATTGAAAGAAACTTCATTTTTTCGGGCAATTACACCTTTATACCAGAAAACGGATATTTAAAAGGATATAGGCTTTTGAAGTTTAAAAAATTATTTTTATTTTTACTTGAAAAAAGTTTTAAAAATATAGGATTATTCTATGAGAAAACTTTATGGGGTGAAGATAACTTTTGGAACTTAGGTTTATTTTTTAAAAAAAATTTTCATAAAGACAAAGTATCAATAAACGTATATCTTCCCTTTTATATCAATAACCCAAAGTATAACGGTGAAAGAAGAAATTTTGACTTTAGAATAAAAGTTAATATAAAATTTTTAAACTAAAGGTTCTATTCCCTCTTATAAATTTTTTAAAAATGGACTTTGGAAAAATAATCGAAAGGGCTCTCAATATTATTCAACTTAAGGAAGAAGCAATAAAAGAAGCTTCTGAAAAAAGGGAAAATTTCCTCTGGTCAATTTTAATTGTGGCAATTGCAGGAATTGCTGGCGCAATAGGTTCACTTAAAATTATCCCTGGCATAATAACACTTCCAATACTTGCAGTTATTTTATCCTTTATAGGTATCGGGATATTGTGGATAATTGCAAGAATTTTAGGTGGAAAGGGAGAGTATATTTCCTACTATATACCAATAGCGATGACCTATATCTTACAATGGGTATCGGTCGTACCCTTTATTGGTGCTTTTCTTTCTACTCTTGCAGGAATCTGGATAATAGTTGTTACAGTAAAAATAACTCAGATTGTTCATCAACTTGATCTTGCTAAGGCAATAGTAGTAGTTCTTATTCCAGTTGTAGTAGCTTTTTTCCTCTTTATACTCTTAGGTGCAGCAGCATTAACAATTATCGGATTAAAAGGTTTAGGATTTTAAAGAAAAAATAAAAAATTTTTTCCCATCAAAATTTGATGATAAATTACTAAAAGAAGAATATCTACTAATAAAGTATTCGTACGATGAATCACCTATAAAGGGGAAAATACCTGAATTTGTTTTTCTTCCAGAAAAAAATGAAGACCTTTCAGAGTTTGTTAAGTTTTGTTTTAAAAAGAACATATACATAACACCAAGAGGAGGTGGAACAGGTCTTTCGGGAGGCTCCGTACCATTAAAGGGTGGTGTAATTTCTTTTGAGAGAATGAATAAAATTATAGATGTCGATTTTGTTAATCAAACTATAACTCTAGAGCCTGGAGTAATTACAGGTGATATAAATAAAGTTCTTTTAAGGGAAAATCTCTTTTATCCACCTGATCCTTTAAGTCTTGATTCCTGCACAATAGGGGGAAACATAGCAACAAATGCTGGTGGACCAAGAGCTTATAAATATGGTGTAACATCAAACTATTTAATTGAGCTTGAATGTGTACTACCTAACGGAAGTATTGTAAACATTGGAAGGGGAACAAGAAAATGGAAAACAGGTTATAACCTTTTAAATTTACTTTGCTCCTCTGAGGGAACTCTTGCTCTATTTACAAAAATAAAATTAAAGCTCATTCCAAGACCAGAAAAAGAAGTGCTTATGGTAATGAGTTTCGGGAGAAACGAAAATCTTTTTAATTTTGTAATAAACCTTATCAAAAACAAATTTTTCCCTTCCATAATAGAGTTTATGGATAAGGGATGTGTAGGTCTTGTTAAAGAAAAAATTAAAGAATACTTTCCTGAAGAAAGTTCCCTACTTTTTATAGGATTTGATGGTAGTGAAAAAGAAATTGAAAGCCTTTTAGAAAAATTTTACCATCTTGTAGAAAAAGAAAAAATAGAAAAAATCTTCATAGGAGATGATAAAAGCTCAGTTGAGAGAATTTGGGATATAAGAAAAAAAATGTTTTATGAAACAGAAAAGAAAGGATTTAAAGTTCACTCAGAAGATATATGCTTAACAATTACAACGGCTCAAAACTTTATAGAGGATGTTAAAAATTTATTTCAAATTTACAAAAAAGAGCCTTACATATTTGGACATCTTGGAGATGGAAATATTCATATAAATTTAACTTATAAAGAAGAAGAAAAGAAATCGGTAAGGGAAATTTCAGAAAAAATTTGGGAACTTGTGATAAAAAGGGGGGGTACAATTACAGCTGAACATGGAGTAGGATATTTGAAAAAAAGGGGATTCAAAAAGGAAACAAACCCTTTTTTATATAAGATACAAAGGGATATTAAAAGAATTTTTGATCCAAAAGGTATTTTGAACCCAGGGAAGATTTTTTAAATAAAAAAAGGGGGGCTTTTGCCCCCCCATGAAAGGAAAATTATAAAAGATTTTTATACCCAACCCCTCAAAGACATTGCTTCAACAACCCTCTTTACAGCAACAACGTAAGCTGCAACTCTTGGATCAACTTTATATTCTTGCATAGCATCCCAAACAGCATTAAAGGATTTTGTCATTTTATTATCCAGCTTAGAATAAACTTCTTCTTCATCCCAATAAAGTCCAGTTATGTTTTGAACCCATTCAAAGTATGAAACAGTTACACCACCAGCGTTTGCAAGAAAATCAGGCAAAAATAAAATATTTTTCTTATGGAGTATATCATCAGCTTCAGGTGTAACTGGACCGTTAGCAAGCTCAACAATTATCTTCGCTTTAATTCTGTTTGCATTCTCACCTGTAATAACTTCCTCAAGTGCAGCAGGTACAAGAATATCAACATCAAGTTCAAGGAGTTCCTCATTTGTAATCTTAGTTGTATTCTTAAATCCAACTACTGATCCTGTTTTATTTTTATGTTCAAAAACCTCTTCAAAAACAAGGGGTTTTTTATCTTTTGATAAAATTCCTCCCTTTGAATCACTTACAGCGATTACTTTTGTTCCAAACATTTCTGTTATCAATTTATGGGCAAAATAACCTGCATTTCCGTAGCCCTGAATTGCACAGGTAGCATTTTTAAGATCTATTCCGAGTTTTTTAGCAGCTTCTCTTAAAACATACATTCCACCTCTTGCAGTAGCATCTATTCTTCCAACAGAACCACCAATCCTTAATGGTTTTCCAGTTATGACACCTGGTGAATTGTACTGTCTTATTTTGCTAAATTCATCCATCATCCAAGCCATTATCTGGGGATTTGTATAAACATCAGGAGCAGGAATATCCTTTTCAGGACCTATAACCTGAGCAATTGCTCTTATATAGCCTCTTGAAAGATCTTCCAGTTCTCTTTCTGACATCTCTTTAGGATTACAGACAACACCACCTTTTCCTCCACCATAGGGTAAGTCCATGAGAGCTGTTTTCCAAGTCATCCAAGCAGCAAGTGCTCTAACAGTATCAATAGTTTCCTCTGGGTGAAATCTTATACCACCTTTTGTTGGACCGAGGGCATCATTGTATTGAACTCTATAGCCTTTAAAAATTTTAACTGTTCCATCATCCATTCTTACAGGAATTGTTACATGAACTTCACGCATAGGCCATCTCAGCATCTCATGTATATGTGGTTCAAGTTTTAATACACTTGCAGCCTTATCAAGCTGCTCCTGGGCAACTTCAAATGGATTTTTCTTTTCCATTTTTTAACCCTCCCTATTGTTTTAAGATAATTTATGGGAATTTAACCCACCTCCCTTTTATTAATTGTTATTTTTATTATATATATACTTTACAAATAAAATCAAATACTTTAAAATATTTTATATAATTATAAGGTTCAATTCCTATAAAAAACAAGATACAAAGATGAAAGTTTCAAAAGTTTTATTTTTTCTAGCTGTAATAACATTTATAATTGCTATGATCTTAAAATTAACAGGTGCTGAGTTTCCCCATCTTTTTAAACCCTATACTTATATTAAGGGCACATGGACATTACTTTTCTTTTCTATTGCCTTTCATTTAATTTTTGAAAAGGGGAAATAAGAAAGGTTAGTAATTTAAAATATATATAGTGAATAAAGACACCTTAATTTTAGGTGTTGAGGAGTTTGTAACTCTTCAAAAATTACTTGATGATTTCACTTACAGAGCAAATACACACTCCTCAATGCTTTCTACCCTTTCCGGGCAATTACTTGTTTCCTCTGGTTTTAAAACACCATTCAACCTCCTTGCAATTTCCGCACTTTTAGCTGGAGTCTTTCAAAGTACAAGAGAACTTGCAAGATTGATAGGAGAAAAAAATTTTCTTACCTTTTTTCAAGAGGGAAACAGTTGGAATATATATTATACACTTGTAGGAGAAGATTTTTTACTCACCACTTTTTTCGACGATAGAACAATACTTGGAATAGTTGAGGTGCAAGCAAAAAAACTTAGTAAAAAGATAATTGATCTTCTAAAAAGATGAGCCTTCTTAATCCGAGATTTACCTTCAAAAATTTTATTGAATACAAAGGAAACAAGATGGCAAAAAGAGCACTTGAAACAATAGTTGAAGAACCACTCCTTTTTAACCCAATTTTTATTTACTCAGAACCAGGAATGGGAAAAACTCATCTTGTAACAGCTCTTGCTCATAAATTAAGAGAAAAAAACATAAAAGAACTCTTTTTAACACCAAGAGAATTTGAAAAGGATTATGAAAAAATATACGAATTTAAAAAGGGATTCCTTATTATTGATAATTTTGAAACTTTCCATAAAATAAAAAATGAAATAATCGAAGACTTCTCTAAAAATATTGATATAATTCTTGCTAATGAAATCCAAATAATTCTCTCATCCTCCCTAATGTTTGATGAAATAAAAGGATTGAAAGAAGAGTTAATATCAAGAATAAAAGGTGGGCTTGTAATTGAAATTTTACCTCCCGATGAGGAAGATATTAAACTTTTAGTTAAAGAAAAACTCTCAAAAAGAGGTGCTTTGATAGAAGAAAGATTCATAAATCTTATCTCAAAAAAAGGTTATAAAAATATAAGAGAAATTGAAGGAGACATAAATAAACTTTTTTTAAGATTTATTTCGAAAGAAAAAATTGAAGAAGAGGACATTGAAGAGATAACCGGAATATCTCTATCAGTTCTTTTTTTCTCAGACATAATACCAGATATAGAAAAAAGTCTTGAAAAGCTTGAAATAATTGC
This sequence comes from Caldifarciminales bacterium, assembly GCA_039630575.1. GTDB lineage: Bacteria > Hydrothermota > Hydrothermia > Hydrothermales > JAJRUZ01 > JBCNVI01. The sequence continues at coordinate 34,873 of JBCNUW010000005.1, read as the reverse complement.
AAGAGAGGAAGAAGCTATAAAAACAGCATTAAAGGAAAAAATTTATATATGGGAAATGAAAGGTTACAAAACAGATAGACTTAAAAAACTTATAGACATAAAAGACATTGAGATCATAAAAAAAGAATATAAAAAATTTATAAGTGACATTACAAAATTGATTGAATTTCAAAAAATATACGGTGAAATAGGTGAACAAGATTTAGAAATTGAAAGGGCTCTTTTTGATCCAGAAAGAATCGAAGAAGTTGAAAAATTTATTGAGGAAAAAAGAGCGTATCTAAAAACTAAAGAAATACCTAAAAAATTAAGGGAAACAGAATATAAAATAATAGAGTCAGATTACAACAGAGAGGTTCTTGAAAATATAAGAAAACAGGTAACTCAAGGAGATCCTCCGCTAATATTTGTCTTCTCACCTGGTCACAGAGGACTTTCAACACATCTTTTATATGCCTATGAAATTAACCCTGAACCTAAGAAAAGATTTTTTAACTCTGGAGATCTAGCTGATCTTTTTTTTGAAAATGAAAGCAAACTGAATACAGTGTTTGAGGATTTTAACTTTATAATCATAGATGACGCTGAGATCTTTTTCGATGTAGAAGATCTTAGAGACAAATTAATACCATTAATAATTAAAGAAAAAATTAAAGGAAAAAAATTCCTCATAGGAATTAAAAAGGAAATGAAAGAAATTTATCTTCCACCAGAATTTAAAAACTTGTTTAACATATCAAAAGTTACATTTATTGAAAAACCAGATAATAAAATTTTTCTTGAAATCCTAAACCAAAAACTAAAAAGTAAAAATATAGAAATTGATGAAAACTTAAAAAAAGAAATAATAAACAGAGATTTTTTTGACTTAAAAGAATTTGAAGAATACTTAGATGAGTTTTTTAAAGAAATTGAAAAAGTTAAAACAATTGAATCTTCTACAGAATTTCTAACAGATAGCGGGAAAGAGCTTATAAGCTTAGATTATACATCCTTAGAAGAAAGCAAAAAAATAACCTTTGATATTGAAATATTAGAAGAAAGAATTTTTGAGGACTACCCATGAGGGGTTCTCTAAAAGAAATTCCCTTTTCAGATGTTGTCCAATTGATGGTTATGGGTAAAAAAACTGGTAGACTATCAGTAACAAACGGAGAGGACTTTCTTGAGATTTTTTTCAAAGGTGGAATAGTAATATACGGAAAAATGATAAATAAACAAGAAAAAATAGGAGAAATTCTCTTATCTAAAGGAGTAATTGACGAAGAGACTCACCAAAAGGCAAAGAATTTAATTGAAAAGGGAGCACCAAACTTTGGCTCTGCTCTTCTTGAACTTGGAGTTCCTGAAAATGAAATAAAAAAAGCCTACGAAGAGGAAATAAAAAAATTTGTTTCAGAGGCAATCTCATGGTCAGATGGATACTTTAACTTTGAACAGGATGAATTTCCAAAGGAAAAACCTGTAATTTCTCTTGACCCTTCCTATTTACTTATAGAATCTGCAAAAACCTTTGATGAATGGAAAAAAGTTCAAGAAGTAATCCCTTCACTTAACGAAGTTTGTATTCTAAAGGATAAAACATACAAACCTTTTGATGAGAATGAAAAAATTATAATTGAAATGATAGATGGAAAAAAAACTGTAAAAGAAGTGCTTGAGGAAACAGGGAAAAATCTCTTTGAACTTGCTGAAACCTTCAAAAATCTCCTTTTAAAGGGAGTTATAGATACAACTACAAAAAAAGAAAAGGATGAAGAAATATCAAAAACAAAAATCTTAGAACATATTAACTTAGGATACGCCTTTTTAAAAACTGGACTCTTCGAAGAAGCAGAAAGGGAATTTAAAAGATTAAATGAACTTATACCTGACAAAGCCGATGGTTTTTTCTATCTAGGACTTCTTTCAATTTACAAAAAGGAATTTCAAAAGGCAATAGAGTTTCTAATGGAAGCTAAAAAGAGAGACCCTTCAAACCCAAAAATTATGAATAATCTCTTTTATATATACCTTGAAACAGATAACCTTGAAGAAGCTGAAAAAATTTTAAATGAAATTGATAAATTGGGATTTGTAGATGAAAGATTTTTGCTAAACAAAGCTATTTACTTTGACAAAATAAACAAAAAAACAAAGTCAGAAGAAATAATTAAAGCTTTAATGAGGGAAAAGTCTTTTCTAAAGACACCCTATATTATGTTAGCACAAAAGCTTTACAACGAAAAAAAGTATCTTCAAGTAATCGAAATACTATCAATCGTAAAAGGTTATGATCCTAAAAACCCAGAGGTTAACTACGGTTTAGGGATCTCATACAGGTCCTTAAAGAAGTTCAAAGAAGCCGAAGATTATCTAAGAAATGCTATCAAACTTTCACCATCAAATGTTAAGTACAAACTTGCTCTGGCTGACCTTTTATACGAAAAGGGAAGATACGATGAGAGTAAAACTCTTTACACCCAAATAATATCAATCGACAAACAAAACAAAGAAGCATTCCTTAGACTCGGTAACATCTACCTAAGGGAGGGTAAACACAAAACTGCTACAAAGTACTTTGAAGATTTGTTAAAAATTGATCCGGAAAATAAAGTAGCAAAAAGAAACTTAGAAATCATTAAAAAAACTGTAGATGTATAACTTAAAGGCAATTAAAGAATTAATTTTAGAAAAAACAGGCATCGACCTTTCATATTACAGAGATAACTACCTAGAAAGAAGAATAAGAGCAAGAATGAGAAAGAATAATCTAACTAACTTTAATTCTTATATAGAAAAACTTGAAATTGATATAGAAGAAAGGAAAAAATTTATCGATGAAATAGGAATCAATGTATCATATTTTTTCAGGAATAAAAGCACCTTTGAACAGATAAAAAATATAGTTTTTCCTCATCTAAAAATTAAGGAAAGGGTTTACATATGGAGTGCAGGCTGCGCATCTGGAGAGGAACCTTACTCTATAGCAATACTTTTAAAAGAAGAAGGAATTGAAACTTATAAAATCTACGCTACTGATATCGATAATGAGGTACTTGAAAAAGCCAAAGAAGGAATATACGGACCAGATAAATTTATCGAAACACCCATAGAGTTAAAAAATAAATACTTTGTAAAAATTGAGGGGAATTTTAAAATATCAGAGGATCTTAAAAAAAACATAACTTTCTTTTTTCATGATATAACAAAAAAGCCACCCCTTTTAAACTTCGATCTCGTCCTATGCAGAAATGTGATAATTTATTTCATAAAAGAAAAACAGAGAGTAATTTTTGAAAATCTTTACTCAAGTCTAAAAAGGGATGGTTTCCTTGTTCTTGGTAAAACTGAGTTCTTACCTTTTGAATTTTTAGATAAATTTGAATATGTATCTAAAACAGAGAGAATACTTAAAAAAATATGAAAGAGGAAAAAATTTTTGTGAATGTTTTAGAAACAGATTATGAGAGAAACTTCAATCTAAGCTATCCAGAATGGAGAGTTAAATTTGAAAAAATACTTCAAGAAATGGAAAAAGGAAATATAAGATACATCCACACAGGATCTAGTGCCTCTTTCTTTCTAAGATTTTATAAAGAAAATAGTTCTGAAGAGTTAAAAATTAACTTACTTCTTAGACTAAAAAAAATTGGAATTAACCCCCTTTATTATTTTATTCCCTTAAATATTCTTGAAGCTCACTCACTTATTACAAATTTTAAAATTGTTTACGATGAACTAAAGGAAAATTTTTCAGGAGAAAAAATTCTTTACATACCACTAATAAGTAAACTGCCAAGTGGATTTTATTACCTTATAAAAGGTTTTGAGATAGACCTTGTACTTTCAAAAATTCCATTAAAAAAACACATCATTATAACAAAAGACACTGAAAATGAAATTAAAATAATGAACGTTTCTTTTGACTCAAAAACTGTATTCATAGAATCTTTTCCTCAAAAAGATGAAATAAAAAACAACGTCTTCTCACTTGAGGAAATAATATCAACTGTTCCTGAAAAGGGGGAACCCCTTGAATTTAATTCAGATCTAAAAATTAAAAAAAATTTCCTTTACTTCAAAAAACTTGAGGAATTAATTTTTAAATGTAGCGTTTTAAATACAATTCTTAAAGTTCACAAAGTTACTCTTTCAGATTACTTTATTAAGGAAAAGACTAAAAATTTCTTAAAACTTTTCAACACAGAAAATATAGAATTAATAAAAGAAGAAATTAAGGAATTAAAGTTTTACAGCAAGAAAATTACAGAAGATCTTATTGATGAAAAAGAAAGCTACTTTATTTTTAATTCTTTACCCTTTAAAACAGAATACTATAGGATCATAAAGAACAAACTCTTTAAAACAGAGGTAGAAAGCCTTAGTTTTTCAGAACTTAAAGAAGAAAAATCAGAATTAAGTGAGGTGGATTTCAAAATTTATGAAAGAGGTAGCTTGAAATTCTATGATCTACTTATTTACCCAAAGTTAATTGGAGAAAAGGGTGAAATGAAAGGCGGAATTTATGAAGAAGAAATTTACAAGGAAAACTTCATTAAGACATATTCTAAACTGAAATGGGACAAAAAAATTTTTTTATTTTCAATATCCCTTTTACCTCATGATGAAAGTTTTTTAATAAAGGGGAAACTTTTCAACATAAAGAATTGTGAAATTATAATAGGAAATGAAAAAAACCTTAAAGTTTACACCTTTTCTTCATTTATGAAAGAGGAGCTAACTACAGAAAAGGTCTATTCAGGTTTTTTAGTTATAGAGGGAGAAAAAAAATACCTCCTAAGAACAATTCCTGGAACAATTCTAAAAAGGTTAAATGGTAAAATAAAACTAGTCTTTAATAAAAATGTTGAATTAGAGATCAAAAAGATTTCAGAGTTTACAGTTAAGGAATTTTTGAAATTTAGATATAAGCCAATTTTATTTAAGGGGACACTTAAAAAGGACTTAAAGTCACTTTTTGAATTAAAAAACGATAACGTTAACTTTTTATCTTTAAATTTAAGTGAAAATATACTTTTCATTTATCTATACTCACAAGAAAATGATAACATCAAATTACTCTTTAGAGAAAAACCAAAGGAAGCCTTTTTATTTGATCTAAAGGCAAAAAGGAAAATTGACAAATTAGTAATCAAGGAAAGGTGGGTTATAATTCCTCCACAAAGGGGTGTATTCTGTGTTGGTATCGATATTAGTACGATGCCTCTTCATATGTTCTGATGGTAAAGGATACAATTCTTTTTTTTTATATGAATTTTCTAATTTCAATAGGTCCGAGAGTCCCTGGAACAGAGAGTCATAAAAAACTAAGAGAATTTCTTTTCAGGGAGTATAAAGAGATGGGCTACCTTTGTGAAATTGATTCTTTCTTTGAAGATAATTTCAAATTTTATAATTTGATTTTTAAAAAAGGAAAAAATAATTTTATTCTTTTGGGTACTCATTATGACACAAAACCAGGTATTGAAGGGGCAAACGATTCTGGTTCAGGAGTAATTTTGCTTTTATACTTAGCAAAAAAACTTAGAGATTTAAACAAAAACTTACTCTTTGTATTCTTTGATGGAGAAGATTTCGGAGAAACACCGCCACTTTACGGATCAAAACACTTTGCTAAAAAAAATTACGATATCAAATGGGGTATAATTTTTGATATGATTGGTGATAAAAACCTTGAAATCTTTATAGAAGGTTACTCTTTGAGATTTGCTCCTGATCTCACATATTCAATTTTCAGCTATGCTGAGAAAAAGAAAATGAATTTTTTTATTAAAAAGTTAAAATACTACATATTAGATGACCACCTGCCTTTACTTGAATCGAATAAGAAAGTTATACTTCTTATTGACTTTGATTACCCCTTTTGGCATACAGTGGAAGATACTTGGGATAAAATAAGTTTAGAAAATATAGAAAAACTCGGAAACTTTATAATAAACTACTTGAAAGAATAAGGAAAATAAATTATCATAAACTATGAAAATATCCATTTTAATTTTTTCCCTAACCTTTAAAGGTCAAATCCTTTTAAAAGACAGTATACCTTTAAAAAATTACACTTTTACTCTTGTTGAACTTGACTCAAACCTTACTCCAGTTGATTCTCTTAAACTTAAAACAGATCCGAACGGAAAATTTGTTGTAGAAACAGATAAAAAGGGAATTTATCTTTTAAAAACTAACTTCCAAGGTATAAGCTATAGAACTGATCCTCTGTTTGAGAATGTTGAAAATATCAAATTATCAGTATACGATACAACCTCTAAAAGTGATAAAATAGTCCTAAATAGGGCACATATTGCCTTTGTTTTAATGCAAGGAATAATACAGGTTGTAGAAGTTTACAATTTTTTTAATACTTCAGATAAGTTAGTAAAAAAAACTTTTGAGTTAAATATGCCTGATAAGGCAACACATATACTGTCCCTTCAAGGGATTTTACCATTTGAGTTAAAGATTAAAGGAGATACCTTTTTGTATACCGATGGTTTTAAACCAGGTCTAAAGACAATTTCAATACTTTATCACATTCCGTTAGGTAAGGTAAAATACGAAAGAAAAATGCCAACCCCAGTTAATGAATTACTCGTGATGATGCCCCCTGAGATCGAATTAAAAACAAAAAGTCAATTTGAAAAGACAAACATAAACACAACACAGGGCAACTTCCTTCTCTATTCTTTCAAAAATTTGAAAAGTGGTGATTTTTTTTCCTTTGAAATAAAATTAAAAGAAGCAAGGAAGTTTAAAGAATTTATTCCACCTTTAATTTTTATAGTTTTATTAATCATTTTCTTAGCCTTAATTAGAAAAAGATGGCTCAAAAGGGAAGTAGTATCCGAGTAATAAACTTAAAGAAAATCTTTAAAAAAAACTATGCTTTAAAAAATATAAGTTTTGAAATAAAAGAAAAAGGCCTTTATCTTTTTATTGGTGACAACGGTGCAGGAAAAACAACACTTTTTAAAATACTTTCCTTCATTCTTTTTCCATCTGAAGGGGAAATTTTTTATGATGGTGAAAAAGTTAATAACAAAACTGAAAAATTTCTAAAGTATATAGGATTTATTTCCCATAATCCTCTTTTATATCCAGATTTAACTAGTTATGAGAACCTTGAGTTTTCCTCAAAATTTTATAATGTTAAAAAGGAGAGAATTTTCGAACTTTCAGAAATTTTTGAAACAAAAGATTATTTAAATAAGAAAGTGAAGGAACTTTCAAGAGGCCAGATTCAGAGAATTTCATTGATAAAATCACTTTTACACGATCCTGTTTTTCTGTATCTAGATGAACCCTTCAATTCACTTGATAGAAAAGGAGTTAAAATACTCGAAAATTATATATTGGAAAATATAGATAAAAAAATTATCTTTATATCAAGTCACAGTAACTCTGAAATTTTTAAAAAAAGTAAAAAAATTTTTTACTTACAAAAGGGGGAACTTGTTAAAGTGGAATAAATCTATAAATATTTTCTTTTCTTTCAACTTTAAAGTCTAAAAAATGCTTCGTTGTCCAAATTGCTGTTTCAAAATGATCTGTGGGTTCTCTTTGATAAACTTCACCACCATAAAGAGCAAAAAAAGGAACAAGATGATCGGCAAGATGTGGATCTGGAGAATCACCCCTTTTTAAAAAAAGAACAAATTTATCTGCAAGCTCTTCACCAAGTGCCTCAGCAGGCGTTCCTCTTTTGCCCAAAATATCAGCAGCAAGTTTTCTCCTTCCTTTAAAAATTCCAATAACTAAAAAGCTACAACCTGGTGAGGGAGAATCCTCGTAATTTAGTTCAAATTCAAAATTATCATTTATTGACTTAACCTTTTTACAAAAAGCATCTTTCATCCTCTCAAGAACTTTCCTATCCTCCAACAATTTTGATCCTGATAAAAATCCCTTAATTTTAACAAGCTCTCCATTCCCAAACTCAAGATTAATTCTGTCAAGTTTTCCATGTAATTTAATTTTTACTATCCCTCCACCCTTTGGGTAGTAACCTCTTTTTAATACTGAAAAATATTTTTCTTTTAAAAGATTATCGAAAATATCTAAAACAAAATATCTAAAGTAATCAAAAACAGGTCCCCCTGGAACATCAGTGCCACCAACCAATTCAAGATATATTGGATTTATAGATAAAAGAGAAACGGGAAATATTGTCTGTAAAAACAATGGAATTGAACCTGCAGTCTGAAAATCAATTTTTACTTTTCCACCTTTAACTTTACCTGGAAAAAATCTTACCTCCAAGGAATTTAACCTATCTCCCTCGACTTTAGATTCTGATATTTCCTTTATGCATTTTAATATGTGTAAATGCTGATTTTTAAGACCTGGATTAGGTCTTCCCTTTCTTATATTGTATATATAAAAGGGTTTATTAGTTAAGAGTGATAAGAAGATAGAGATTCTTAAAATTTGACCGCCACCTTCCTTGTATGAACCATCGATATTAATCATATTTAGGATACTTTTTTAAACTGATCAGCGAATCTTAAACCGCTCTCTGTAAGTGCATAAATTGGTCTGCCTCCCTTTTTTTGAGGCAAAACATATAAAAATTTTTTCCTTTTAAATTTTTGTATAAAGGTTGACGGATTTCTTGATATTTTCCATTTCATAATCTTATAGATATTCCTAATATCAAATAAAGAGAAAGATTTTTTTTGAAGAACTTCATAAATGAACTTTGCAGAAAGAATAATCCTTTGTGTATTATTTTTAGCTGTATAATTTTTAAAGAAAGATTTGACCTTTTCTGAATCAATCTCAAACATCCCTTCAAGAGGCTTCTTTAATTTAATGAATTCCTTTGCAAGATATGTTTCCCTCTTTTCAACAAAAGTTTTATAAAGTTCGCTGAACTTTTTTTCAACAAACTCTCTATCACCATACACCTCAAATTCAAAATCTTTTTTCCTATATTTAATTCCGAATACTTTCATTTTTTAAAGAATTTTTTGTGGAATAGAACCAAATAAGAAAGTATTATATAATAAACCGTTTAACCTTTTAAAGTAGCATACTTTAGATAAAACTTAAAGGGTTCAACCCCATAAATTGACAAAGAACAAAATGATAGAAATAGATAAATTTGTAAAAGAGGGAGAGCTATACAAAATTTTAGATGGAAAAAAGGTGAAGTGTTTAGCCTGTGCACATAGATGTGTAATTTTTGAGGGTAAAAGAGGTATCTGTAAGGTTAGATTTAATATAAATGGAAAACTTTATGTTCCCTTTAATTATGTATCTGGTCTAAATAATGACCCTATAGAGAAAAAACCTTTTTTTCATTTTTTGCCTGGTAGCTACGCTTTAACTTTTGGAATGCTTGGTTGTGATTTTCATTGTCCATACTGTCAAAACTGGATAACTTCACAAACTTTCAAAGATAAAAACTCAATAATTTATTATGAAGAAATTGACCCTTCAGATATAGTGGAAATTGCTTTTAAGAAAGGGTCAAAAAGTATAATATCTTCTTATAATGAGCCATTAATAACAACCGAATGGGCGAAAGAAATTTTTAAATTAGCAAAAGAGAAGGGACTTAAAACAGGTTATGTTTCTAACGGATATCTAACTGATGAAGTTTTAGACTATCTTGAAGGTTATTTAGATACTTATAAAATTGATTTAAAAAGTTTTAAAGAAGAAAATTATAGAATTTTGGGGGGAAAATTAAAATTTGTGCTTGAAGGAATTGAAAAAGTATTTAAAAAGGGTTTATGGCTTGAAATAGTCACACTCTTAGTCCCAAATTATAACGATTCTGAGGATGAATTAAAGGAAATGGCAAAATTCATAAAGAGCCTGTCACCTTACATACCGTGGCACATAACAGCCTTTCATCCAGATTATAAAATGAGAGATAGAAAAAAGACAGAGGTAAGAAAAATTATAAGAGCAAGAGAGATAGGATTAACGGAAGGCTTAAAGTTTGTCTATGGTGGAAATCTTTTTGGATTTCCAGAACTTGAAAGTACCTATTGTCCAGAATGTAATGAGCTATTAATAAAAAGGGACATGTTTTTTGTTATTGAAAATAAAATAAAAGATGGGAAATGTATAAGATGCAAAGCAGAGATAAAAGGTATATGGGAATAGATTATCCTATAAAAACAGTTGATTTAAAAAGATTTTATGGGAAAATATGTGCCCTAAACGGAGTATCAATAAAAGTTAATGAAGGGGAAATTTTTGGACTTTTAGGACCCAATGGAGCAGGCAAAACAACTCTCATAAGAATTCTAACAACTTTACTTTTGCCAACTTCAGGAAAGGCTTATGTTTTAGGATATGATGTAGAAAAAGAATATAGAGAAATCAGAAAGAGAATAAACATGGTATCTGGGGGGGAAGAAGTGGGTTACGGGATTTTAACTGTTCAAGAAACACTATATTTATTCTCACAATTCTATGGACTTCCTTTAAAAGAAACAAGAAAAAGAATATCAGAACTTTCAGATCTTCTTGATTTAGGGCCACATCTTCAAAAAAGGGTATCAAGACTCTCAACAGGATTAAGACAAAGGATGAACATAGCAAGGGGTTTTATCAACAATCCTGACTGCATTTTTCTTGACGAACCGACAATGGGTTTAGATGTTGAGTCAAGTATAAATGTAAGAAAATTTATAAAAAGGTGGGTGAAGGAGAAAGAAGGCAAAACAATTTTACTTACAACTCATAACATGTATGAAGCTGAAGAACTTTGTGATAGAATAGCGATTATAAACAAGGGAGAGATTTTCGCTTGTGATACCCCAAAAGGGTTAAAGGATTTAGTGAAAAAGGAGGACATTTACGAGTTTGAAATAAAGGCAAAAGAGTATGAAACAAAAAAGATAGATGATTTTTATATTCTTGAGAAAAAAAGACTTGAGGGTGAAAGGTTTTATATAAAAATAAGGGCACCAAAAAATATCCCTTTTGAAAAGTTAATAAAGGAAATAAGAAAGGATAATACCGAAATAATATCTTTTAAAAAGATTGAGCCAACCTTAGAGGAAGTTTTTGTGAAGCTTGTAGGTAAAAGCTTTGAAGAAGTTGAAAGAGAATGATAAAAAAATTTAAGGAATCTTTTTCAATTAATTTAAGAACATTAATTGCAAGGGCCTATGTAAGAATTGTTGCTACACATAGGGAAGGTTCTTGGATTTTTCTAAACGGTCTAACAGGAATTATATCCCTGGCATCTTATGTATACCTTTATAGAAACCTTGGAGCCAAAAAAATATATGAAGGTTTTGTAATAATTGGTAGCTTTATACTTGCATTCTGGATCAACGTTCTTTGGAGTATTGCCTCCCAACTTTATTGGGAAAAACTTTCAGGTAATCTTAGATACTTCATAATTGCTCCATGTTCAAAAATGGCAATTCTTATAGGAATGTCATTTGGTGGTATATATATGATTCTTCTTAGATCTTCCTTTGTCCTTTTTTTGGCTTTTTTTGTCTTTAAAACACCATTAAAATACTTTAATCCTTTACTTATTTTTTTAACTTTTTTTATTACTCTTTTTGGGCTTTATGGGCTTGGTATGGCATTCTCCTCCTTATATCTACTTTGGGGAAGAGAAGCTTGGCACCTTTCTAGTTTATTCCAAGAACCAATTTATGCTTTTTCTGGTTTATATTACCCTATAAGGGTTTTACCAATTTTTATTGTTATAATTTTTTCTCTTATACCTTTAACTTTGGGACTTGATGCTATGCGACAGTGTTTTTATGGAAAAGAAGCAGAAGGTCTTTTAAATGTCTATTTAGAATTAATTATTCTTACATTTTTGTCAATTATTTTCATTTTTTTATCTTACCTTTCTTTAAAAAAAATGGAAGAAGTTGCAAGAAAAAAAGGTACTCTTATTGAGAGATGGCAATAGCAAAATTTTTCCTTTCTGCTTTTTTATTAGCCCTTAAGGTTGAATCCAATTGGACAAGACCATTCTGGTTTCTATTTTACCATGCAATAAAACCCTTTTCCTCTGTTATTCTTGTATTGTTTATGTACAAAGCTGTGTTAGGTTTTGATTTTAAAAATCCCTTTTTTCCGTTCATATACGTTGGAACAGTTTTCTGGACTTTTGTCCAAAGCTCAACTTTAGGTATTTCATGGAGTATTCTTTCAGATAGAGAATTTTATGAAACTTTAAAATACATGATCATACTTCCTTACTCTTATGTCCTAAATCTTTTCGGAAGATTTTTCGCTTATTTTATTCTCTCACTATTTTCAGTGACAATTCTTTTAATAAGTGGTAAACTCCTTTTTACTATAAATTTTTCTTTAAAAATTTTATTTATAATCTATTTTATTTCTTCAATTCCTTTATTCTTTTCAACGGGTCTTTTATTTGGTTCCCTTTTGCTATTATATCCAAGATATGCTTTCTTTTTACAAGAGTTCTTTACAAGTGCACTTTTTCTCATTTCAGGAGTAGTTTTCCCTGTTAAGCTTTTACCATTTCCACTTAATTTAATTGCCTCCTACTCACCGATTACTATTTGGCTCGATGGAATTAGAAAAAACCTTGGAATAAATTTTCTTTCTCAAAACACATTTGACCCGAACAAACTACTTATAAATTTTCTCATACTTTCATTTTTATTTTTCATCTTATCAATCAAAATTTTCAACATAACAGAACAACTTGCAAGGAGAAAAGGGAAAATTGAAGAAACAACAGGTGGATAACTTTTAAGCAATTTCTATAAGACTTTAAGTAGAATAAAAACCAAAAAAGAAAAGATGAGAGTTGAAAGAAGGGGTGGAAAGTCTAAAACAGAAAGTAAATATCCAAATGTTAACGCAAAAGTTGCAACAAAAACACTATATGGCAGTTGGGTTTTTACATGATCTATATGATCACAGGAAGAAAAGATAGAACTCATTATGGTAGTATCAGAAATTGGGGAACAGTGATCACCAAATATTGCACCATCAAGAACGGATGCCAAAGTAATGATTGTAATATAACCGTAGGTATCCCCCTCAAGACCAAAAGCAACTGGACCAGCTATAGGAATTATGATTGCCATTGTTCCCCAACTTGTACCAGTTGCAAAAGAAACTAAACAACTTGTTATAAAAGTTAAAGCAGGAAAAATCTTAGGAGGTATTACTCCTTTTAATAGATCTATTAAGTATTCAGCAGTTTTTAACTCAACACATACATTTTTCAAAGACCATGCAAGAACTAAAATAGTTATTGGTAAATAAGAAAAAAAAGCACCTTTATAGGAATAATAGAAAATCTTTTTAAAATTTAATCCTGACTTTATTTTAGAAACTATAAGTGTTGAAAGGAGACCTAAAAAGGAACTAATAGCAAGTACAGAGATGTTATTTTTAGAGTTAGCCAAAACCCTTAGCCAAACAGAGGGATTTAAAATATTAAAAAAATTTTCCCTAATAAATTTGAAACCGTTGCCATCAACCCATAACCCAGTAAAAAGTGCTAAAAATAATATGAGGACAGGAATAATAAAAACTAAAACTGAAGACTTTGCCTCAACATCTTCTTTTATTTTTTCAAATCCCTTTGAAGAAAGGGGATTTGCATTATCATTTAGTAGTTTTCCCTCATTTTTTGCCCTTTCTTCCGCTTTTTTCATGTAGCCAAAATCTTTTCCAAAAAGTGTTAAAAAGAAAACAAAGATTAAAAGAAAAATACAATAGAATCTGAACTTTAATATGTCAAAAAAAATTGAATAACCATCCTTAGAAATATTAAAAGTTTTAGCAAATTCATTAAACAGTCCAACTTCATAACCTATCCAAGTACTTATAATAGAAAGACCAGCAACAGGAGCTGAAGTAGCATCAACGAGGAAAGCGAGTTTCTCTCTTGATATTCTGAACTTATCTGTTATTGGTCTTGCGGAGGTTCCAACAACCATTGTATTAGCATAATCATCAATAAATACTAAAAAACCAAGAAGCACGGTTATAAATTGTGCCCTTCTTCTTGTGCTTGCAAACTTCATTAAAAATTTAACAAGTGAGGTGAATCCACCGGAAGCTGTTATAAGAGTTATCATTGACATAATAAAAACAACAAATAAAAGTATCTGAATGTTTGTGAAATCAGATATTGAAGTAGCAATAAAACTTAACGACTTAAAAAGAAAATTTTCTAAATTAGAAAGAAGTAAGCCACCTATAAAAATAGAGAAAAATAAACTTAAAATAAGTTTCCTTGTAAAAATTGCAAGAATAACTGCAAGAAGTGGAGGTAAAACACTTAAAAAACTTTTAACAACTTCAACTTTTAAAAATTTAATAAGCAGTATAAAGATAAAAACAAAAAAATAAAATAGATAATTTTTTAAAAATCTCATTAACTAAAAAAAATAAGAGATTAACACTCCTACAAAATGAGAAAGTAAAATTACTGATGCAGCTATAATTAAGTGTTCAAAAATAACCTTAAAGGGGTTTTTTGATTGAGCCACAGACAAAATATAACTTGAAACACCTAAAATCAAAAATCCCCATAAAATGTTAACAATAATTGCAAGATTTATCCTAAGAAAAATAACAGGGATTATAAAAGTTGATGCAAAAATAAACTTAGCTAAAAAAGTTGATATTGTTGAAATCCATATTTCCTTATTTGAATGCACATTTTCTGACTCTTCAGAAATATGAATTCCAAGTGCATCTGAAAAGGCATCTGCAATCGCCACCGTAAGAATACCACCAATAACAGCAAGTCTTGAACTTGTTCCTGAAAAAAGTCCAACCATAAGTCCCATGGTGGTTATAATTCCAGAAGTCATACCAAAGGCTAAACCAACTATTATGGAATGCTTCAAAACTAAAATCTCTTTATAACCTTGACAAATCTCGAAAGATATGTAAACTTAATTGTCCAGTCAGGAGACGAAAAATTTACGTTAGGATCTAAAGGTGAGGTATCCTGAGCATGGGTATTTTCACCTCCTGTTGTAAATACCTCTATAAATATGGAATCAGGATTTGAAAGTAAAGAGTCAGGTATTGAAAATTCCAGAAATTTACGAGACCTGTAACCTTGTTCTCCACCCTTATCTTCCAATACCTTATAAATCCAACTTGTTCCACTCCAAACACATAACTGAGCTTTTTCCAATATATCTGACTCAGGATGCCAAACATACAGTATATATTTAGGATAAAATGGATTTAAGCTGTCACCAACAGCAACTTTTCTATTCCATGGATCCCTACTTGCACCGGAGGGACTAATAGAGTTTGTAAAAATATAAATACCAAAAGCAAGACCATAGTTAGGTCCTGACTTTACATTAAAACCTACATACCATTTATCATTTATATGGACAGCCCAAAGAGAGTCAAGATCAAGATTAGGTTCTGAAATATCAGAAGTAGGATCTACACCTACAAGATCTGTAGGTAAAAAATCATTTTCTCCGTCAATTATTATAGGAACTCTTTCAAAACTTTTTCTTAAATTAAAGTTAACACTTTTTATACTCCCAAAGTTTAAAAATAAAAAAGTAGTATCTGAATAGTAATTTTGCGAGCTTGAAATTAAAGTGAAGGAATCTTCAACTAAATCTTGAAATTCAAAGGAGTTATCATTTTGAGTAGTGGTAAATACTCTTAAAAGGGTATCTGAACCCTTATAGTAAAGATAAACTTTTGAAATTGGATAGGGAGCTCCCTTTATATCTTCAAATTCTACTTTACCTTTTATTGTTCCAGTTCCACTTAATTTAGTAATCCTATAATATAAAGAGTCTTCAATTAATGTAAATTTATAGTAACCCTCAATTGGTAAACTTGCAGATATATGAGTACCCTCACCAGAAACAAGCTCCACTCTTCCATAGAGAGAAGTATCTTCCCAGGATGTACCAAAAGAGGGATCCCATTTTTGATTTGGAACAAATTTAAACATTATGTTTTTTTTATATTTGAATTTTTTCACGATCTCCCATTTAAAATCGTCAACAAGTTCCATATAAGAATTTACATCACTCAAATTCCATCCCTGAAAATTACCGGCAAGTTGCATTGTACTGTAATTAGATAAATAAAAATTTCCAGGTAATTTAAAATACGCTGCTTCTCTTTTTTTACAATATAAGAAAATAAATGGAAATATTAAGAAAAGTCTCTTCATTTTACACGTAATAATGAGTTTAAGTAGGGACCATTTTGAATTTTTTCTGGGTTCGAAGGATCAAGAATCCAGTTGACTCCATCAATAACATATTTGTATTGATAAACTCCTGGATTAAGTATTTTAACAATTGTCCAAATACCATCCCCTTTTACCCTATCCCCATTTATACCATCATCATTCATTCTGTCGATTTCAGGGTTATAAACCCCATTCGCTGTTCCCCCCCAGCTGTTAAAATCCCCAGCAAGGGTTACATACTTTGCGGATGGTGAATAAAGCTCAAATATAACGAATCTTTGATTTTCCCTGATTTTATTTCTTATCTCCTCAGGAAGTGTGCTTCCATCAATAACTCTTGGTGGATAAGTTCTTGGTCTAATAGAATTCCACAATGCACAAGAATTAAAAAAAACAGAAAGAAAAAGTATAAAATTCATCTTTTAATTATTTAGGAAAAATTTAAAAAATTGCAAATTAATTTATGATCTCAATATACTTTAAAAAAATTAAATTAGAAAAAATTTTGGGGAATTGGTGCAAATTTTGTATGTTATACCTTAGTAACAAAATTTACCAGAATAAAAAAGCGTCAAATCACTATAAATAGGCACCTTCATAAAATTAAAATCCCTAACTATACCACTTTGGTATATTCAACAATTTCTAAATACTTCCTTTTTCTCTTTAAAAGTACCCTTTTAAGCACAAAAAAATTATAATTTCTATTAGTCTCACAAAAATATCTTTTTTTTATATTTCTTTAAAAAATTTAAATTTAAACTACATACATGATAAAAAAAGAAATAATGAAAAAGTATGTAATTAGGTTTAATGTTTTAAGAGATGGTGCACCTAAAAAATAAAATAGAGCTAAAAAAATTAAAGTTATCATGAATATAAAATAATAAAAAATGCTTGAAAAACCCAAAAAGGGAAGAAAAATAATTCCTACTAAAAAAAATAAATAACCATGAATTTTTTTCCTTTTTATTAAAAAATATCTCGATATTCCATAAAATAGAAAAAATATAAAAATAAATAAAATTAAAGGCATATCAAGAAAATTAAATAAACTTTCATACTGAAATACTGAGTAGCCAAAAAGAAGAAGAAAACCTGATTCGATTGAAATCTCCAAGGGCCTTAATTTCAAACTCCTTACTGATAACCTGTTTAGAAAATAGATAAAATATAAAAAGAAAAGAAAAATTAAGTGGTAAAGTGAAAAAATAGAAGAAGAAACTAATGAAATAATTAAAAATAATAAGTAAATTTCCTTCTTGTTTTTGAAAAGAAATTTTGTAAAAGAGTAACACAAAGGAGGAATCAGAATGAAAAAGGGAACAAATCTATTAAAAAGAGGTTCAAAAAATGAGATTGAATCCTTATAAAAAGACTTAAAACTGATCCAGAAACCCATAAAAGGCAAAAAAAGGTTTATAAAAAGAAAATCGTAGTTTAAAAAATCTATCAATACTTTAATCTCACGAAATCTGAAAAAAAGAAAAAAGAGAAATAGAAGAAAAAGAAATAAAAAAATATAAAAAAGTGCCAACTTCTGATAAAAAAAAGTAAAATAATCACTTAAAAACAAATTTTTTTCTCCTATTATTAGGAAAGGCAAAAAAATCAAAGATATATAAATAAAAAGGTTAAATATAAAAGTAAGTATCGATTTGTAAAATCTTTTATAGGAAATTGAGTATAAAAAACCGGAAAGAGAAAATAATAAGATCTCTAACTTTGTTCCCATTGAAAGAGACGAAAAATCTAATAGGAAATTTTTAAAACGAATACTTTCAAATGGCTTGCTCGAAAAAAAAATAAGATCTATTAATGGAGAAATAAGCATAAGTGTAAATAAAGAGATATAAAAAGATATTACTTTCTTTGTCCTTTTACCTGTAACTAACTTAAAAAAAATTAGAAAACTCAATAACAAAGATGAGTAAAAAAAAAGTAAATAGTAAATAAAAAATAAAAATTCATAAAAATTTTTTCTAATAGGAAATGAGCCACCAAAAAGTAAATGTAATAGACTCTTTAAAAATATAATTAATGTGAAATATAGAAAAGAAAGTTTATAGTTTGGGAAAAAACCCTCAAAAAATTTTATTTTCTCTCTAACTGAAAGGTAATAGCGAAATCTTTCCACATTCACCTTTTCCCATCAATTTCATAGCTTCGTCTATTTCCTCCATTTTGAATGTATGAGTTATTACTCTTCTTAAATCAAGACCTGAATTTAAAAGCCTATCTACTTTAAACCAAGTTGAAAACATGCCTCTTCCTGTTATTCCGTAAATTCTTATATTTTTAAGAACTATCAGTTTATTAAAATCTAAATTAACACTACCCTCAAAAATTCCTAAAAGAGAAGCTCTTCCATCAGGTGAAAGACACCTTAAACCCTCCTCAAGTGCATTTTGATTTCCTGACATTTCAATAAGAACATCTACACCCTCTCCTTTTGTATGATCTTTAATAAATTCATATAGGTTCTCTTTTAAGGGATTTATTACATAATCAGCTCCAAGTTCCTTTGATTTTTTAATCCTGTAATCTTTAACTTCTGTAACGAATACAGGGTAAGCACCACAATGCTTTGAGATAAGTATAGCCATCATACCCAGGGGACCAGACCCTAAAATTAAAACGCTTTTTCCAGATACATCCTCTGTTAACACTGTATCAACAGCGTTTCCAAAAGGCTCTTTGAGAGATAAAACCTCTTCAGGTAAATCTATCTCGTTTTTCCATAAATTGAATGCAGGAACTTTCACATACTCTGCGTAAGCTCCATCAATATCAATTCCAAGAATTTTTGTATTATAACAAACTCTATAGTTTCCTTTCCTACAGGCAGGACAGCTGTGACATACAAAATGTGATTCCACCGATACTATATCACCATTCTTAAATTTTTTAACTTCTTTACCAACTTCAACTATCTCACCGCATACCTCGTGTCCAACAATTTTTGGAAGTTTCATAGTTTTTCTTATCCATTCATCCCATTTATAAATGTGTAGATCTGTTCCACAGATAGAACATCGTTTTACTTTTAAAATAACTTCATCTTTTCCAGGAGTTGGCTCTTTTGTATCAATAATTTCAAAACCAAAATTTTCTTTAGTTTTTGCTATGGCTTTCATTTCAAAAACCTCTTTTTACTATGGTAAAAAAGAATTAGATGCAAAGTAAGAAAAATCAACAAGTAATTTGGGGTAAAATCCCAAAAATAAGACCCCAAAAACACAAATTATCATAGAAAGTTTAAGCCCAAAGGGCATTTTTGTTTTAAACTCATAGTCAGAACTTTCGATATAAATTCTTTTAGCAACCATCAAATAATAAAAAAGAGCTACAATAGTAAGAATTGCACCCCATAAAGCAAGATACCACAAACCTGCATGAACTCCCGCAAGAAAAACATATAGTTTAGCCCAAAAACCTGCAACCGGTGGAATTCCACCTAAAGATAAAAGAATTATAAGCATAGAAAGAGATAAAATTGGTGCTTTTTGAGAAAGACCTTTTAAATCATCTATATCTGTTTTCCTTATAACTCCCCTGATTGCCTCAACAAAAAGAAAGGCACCCATATTGGAAAAAAGGTAGGTAAAAAGATAAAAAATAACCATACTAATACCTTCCTTTGTTCCTGCTGCAACTCCGACAAGAATATAACCAATATGAGCAATACTCGAATAAGCGAGCATCCTTTTTAAATTTTTTTGAGGTAAAGCTAAAAGATTTCCTATAAACATAGAAAAGAAGGAAAGAATAACAATTAAAAGTAAAAAGTCATTTGTTCCTTGAGGTAAAACCTCAAAAATTATTCTAAATAAAGCTCCTAAACCTGCAGCCTTTGGCGCAACCGATAAAAAGGCTACAAAAGTTTCAGGTGCTCCTTCATAGGTATCAGGCACCCAAGAATGAAAGGGGAAACTTGCAATTTTAAATCCAATTCCCGCTATTAAAAAAACAAGTCCAACTGCAAAAAGAGGTGAAATACCATAGGAAGCTTCCTTAATTTTCACATAATCAAGGCTACCTGTAGCACCATAAATAAGCGAAATTCCGAAAAACATAAGACCAGCTGAAAAAGCCCCAATCACAAAAAACTTAACCGCAACTTCAGGAGCAAGCCTATCATACTTCTTTATAGCTGACAAGATGTAAAGGGGAATACTCATAAGCTCAAAACTTACAAAAAATAAAAGGAAATTCTTGGAAGATACAAGTAGAGACATCCCCAAGATTGAAGTTAAGATAAAAAGATAATATTCAGTTTTTCTTTCTTTGAGTTCCTCTTCAACAAAGTGAATACTACCTAAGATACCGATAAGTCCAGCTAAGAAGAATAGAAGCTTAAGTGAAAAAGAAAATTCATCAAGATATATATCTCCTAAAGAGTTCCCAATAAAATTTTTAAATATTAAAAAAGAAAAAAGTCCTATAGTAAGAAATCCCGAGTTTAAAAAACCCAAAATTTTACCCTTTTTGCTCTCCGGAAGGAAAAAATCAAGAAAAAAATTAAAAAATATTAAAATTAAAATAAAAAATTCAAAAATGAATGTTTTAATCATTTTACCCTCCTCCAAACTTTGATAAAAATTCAATAACACTTAAATCAATATACTTAACAAGTAAGAAAGGAAACATTCCAAAAAGTATTAAAGTAAGAGAAAGTATATATAAACTTACCCATTCCGGACCCTTAGCATCAGAAATATCATGCCAAAGTTCCTCTTTAAAGGGTCCATAAAAGACAATTTTTAAAAATCTTAAAACATATACTGCTGTTATAAATGTACCTGTGATTGCCGCCAAGAACCAAGGGAAATTACCCGATCTTACAGCACCTATAAAAACAAGAACTTCAGCAACAAATCCTGATAGACCAGGAAGTCCAAGAGATGTGAGACCTGCTATGGTAAAAGCTGAAGCAATACCTGGCATTTTTTTCCCAAACCCGCCCATCTTTAAAATATCTCTTGTGTGAGACTTTTCATAAACAAGCCCTACTAAGGCAAATAAAAGACCGGTCATAATTCCGTGAGAAAACATTTGAAAAACTGCACCGTTTACACCCCACTCATCTAAAGTTGCAAGTCCTAACATAACATAACCCATATGTGAAACAGAAGAATAGGCAACTATATATTTCAAATCAAACTGGTTCATTGCTGAAAAAGCACCATAAACGATATTTATACAGGCGATTAATCCTACAAGCCAAACAAAATCAGATGCTCCTTGAGGAAAAAGTCCCCATCCCCACCTCATAGCACCATACGCACCAAGCTTCATCAAAACTCCAGCATGTAGCATCGAAACTGCTGTGGGGGCAGCTGCATGCCCATCAGGTGACCATGTATGGAGAGGAAAAACACCAGCAAGAACCCCAAATCCTATATAAAAAGTTAAAAAAAGAATTCTTTGAAGATGAAGAGGATAACTAACTAAACTCAAATCGGTATATGAAAAAGTTTTTCCTCCATTAAAGTACAAAACAAGCATTCCAACAAGTATAAAAGCTGATCCAAGAAGAAGATAAAGTGTAAGTTTTGCAGCTGCGTACTCTTTGGTTCCCAGCTCAACATTCCTCATTGCTGTATCAATAGGTCTCATTATATACTCAATTACTCTGTTAGGAGGAATTTTGGGCTTTAAATCAGCTCCAGTTCCCCATACTCCAATAAGTAAATACATAGGTAAAACAGCGATCTCATAAAAAAGGAAAAATATAAAAAAATCAAGACAAGAAAAAACACCAAAAACACCAGTTACCAAAACAAAGAGTAAAATATAAAATTCCTGAGACCTAAAAGGAATTGTCCAGGATGCAAAAGTTCCTGTAAATATAATTAGACCAGTCAAAAGTAAAAGAGAAAGTGATATACCATCAGCTCCAAGATAATAATTTATTCCTAAAGCAGGAACAATTGGCACTTTCTCAACAAACTGAAAACCACCTTTTCCAAAATCATAAAGGAAAAAAAGTAGAATGGAACCCAAAAGAGAAATACCAGAGAAGATACTGGCTGTTATTCTGACAAGTAAAGGTCTTCTTCTCAAAAATAACATCAAAAAAGCTCCAATAAAGGGTGAAAAAATTATAATTGATAGAATTGGTAATTTCACAACTTAAATTCTTTAATTTTTACATTTGGAGTTGAACCATTTGATTAAAATTTAATTCTATGTAAAACTAAAAAAACTTTTCAAAAATTAAAGGCTTCTTTAATATCTTTTGTATTTTACAATCTTTTCCATCATATCTTTCATTCTTTTTGAAAATTCTTTAAAATTTTCTGCAGTCAATCTAAAAACCCAATTACCTTCCTTTCTACCTGGCCTATTTATCCTTCCTTTATCTCCAATTAAAATTATATCTTGAACAGGAAAAATAACAATTTTCGATTTTGAAGAAATCAAAAGGTCTTTTATACTATCAATAATCTCAATGTTATTTTTACCTCTCCCAACATATTCTATAAGAAACTCTTTTTCACTTTCTTTTATCTCTTCCTCAAGCCAACCAAGTAAAGTGTTTGTATCATGAGTAGAAGAATAGGCACAACATTCATAGGGATAATTATGTGGAAGATGAATATTTGATAGATCTTTGTTTAAAAAACCAAATTGAAAAACTCTCATTCCTGGTATATTAAAGATTTTCATTGTTTCAATTACATCCTCAGTTATGTAGCCTAAATCTTCAGCAATAAGGTCAATTTTTCCAAACTTTTTAAAAACTAATTCAAAAAATTCTTTTGCAGGGGCTTTTTCCCAGTGGCCAACCCTTGCATCACTCCTTCCATAGGGAATCTGATAGTACCCAACAAAACCTCTAAAATGATCAATTCTTATAACATCAAAAAGTTTTAAGTTATGATAAATTCTTTTTATCCAAAAATCAAAATTCTGTTCCTTTAAAACCTCCCAGTTATAAACAGGATTTCCCCACAATTGTCCATCTTCTGAAAAATAATCAGGTGGAACACCAGCTACATAAATTGGCTTTTTTTCATTATCAAGTTTAAAAATATAGGGATTAGCCCAAACATCAGCACTATCAAAAGAAACATATATGGGCAAATCGCCAATAATTTTTATACCTTTTCTTTTTGCATAATTTTTAATTTCAAAAAATTGTTTGAAAAATATATACTGAATAAATTTTTCCCTTTCTATTTCATTTTCATACTTTTCTTTCAATTTTTCTAAAACCCTTTCATCTCTGTTCTTTAATTCTTTATCCCAATCACACCACAAAAAATCTTGTTCTTTTTTTAATACACAAAAAAGTGAATAATCGGTAAGCCAATACTCATTATCTCTTAGAAATTCAAAGTAGTCTTTAAACCGAACTAAATTCTTCTTGAAATTATTAAAGGCAATATCTAAAATATAATATTTATATTCATATACCTTCTCATATTCCACATAATCTTCTTTAAAGGATCCAATTTCTTTTAAAATAGACTTATCAAGTAAGCCTTCTTTTATAAGTTTATAAGGGGAGATAAAAAGAAAGTTTCCGGCAAAAGCAGAACTACTCATATAGGGAGAAAAAAGAGAACCCTTTTCAACTGGTGTTATTGGTAAAATTTGCCAATACTTAAATTTGTTTTCTTCTAATATATCTATGAATTTATAAGAAACTCCTCCAAAATCTCCTATACCAAAAGGAGAGGGTAAAGAAAATATTGGAAGTAAAACACCTGCTCCCTTTTCATCCATGTTTTAAATATAAGACTCCAAGAGGAGGAAGAGTAAGTTTTATAGAATAGGGTCTTCCATGAAAAGAAATGTCCTCAGAAAAAACTTCTCCATTTTTTACACCACTTCCTCCAAAGATAACATCGTCACTGTTAAGTATTTCGAAGTATCTACCTTTTTCTGGGACTCCAATTCTATATTTTTCTCTAACAACTGGTGTAAAATTTAAAACAACAACAATAAAGCTACCCTTTTTGTCTTTTCTTAAAAAACTTATCACACTTTGAGTATTATCGGCAAAATCGATCCACTCAAAACCGTTGTGATAAAAATCAGTTTCATGAAAACATTTTTCTGTTCTGTAAATTTCATTTAGCCTTCTTACATAATTAAAAAGTAATTTGTTAAGATTCCTATTAAGTAAGGAAAAATCTATCTCTGTTTCATGATTCCATTCTCTATCTACACCTATTTCATTTCCCATAAATAAAAGCTTTTTTCCAGGATGGGCAAACATATAGCCGTACAAAAGTCTAAGGTTAGCAAATTTTTGCCACTCATCACCTGGCATTTTGTTTAGTAATGAACCCTTCCCATGAACTACTTCATCATGAGAAAGAGGTAAAATAAAATTTTCACTGAAGGCATACCAGATACTGAATGTTAATTTATCATGGTGATATTTTCTATAAATTGGATCTTTTGAAAAGTAAAAAAGAGTATCGTGCATCCAACCCATATTCCATTTCATTCCAAAACCGAGTCCACCTTCATCAACTCTTCTTGAAACCTTAGGCCAAGCCGTTGACTCTTCTGCAATTATGTGAATACCTTCAAATTCACGATAAAGATATGAATTCATTTCTTTCAAAAATTCTATAGCTTCAAGATTTTCCCTACCGCCATAAACATTTGGAATCCATTCACCCTCCTTTCTTGAATAGTCAAGGTAAAGCATTGAAGCTACAGCATCAACTCTAAGACCATCAACATGATACTTATCAAGCCAAAAAGAAGCACTTGAAATTAAAAAGGATCTAACTTCATTTCTTCCGTAATTAAATATCAAACTATCCCAATCAGGATGCCAGCCCTTTCTTGGATCCAAATGCTCATAAAGACAAGTTCCATCAAAAAAGGAAAGTGCAAATTCATCTTTAGAGAAATGAGATGGAACAAAATCAAAAATAACAGCTATACCATTCTGATGTAAATAATCAATCAAAAACATAAGATCTTCTGGTTTCCCGTAACGGGAAGTAGGAGCAAAATACCCTGTAACTAAATAACCCCACGACCCATAAAAGGGATGCTCCATGAGGGGTAAAAATTCAACATGTGTAAAACCTAAGTTTTTAATATGATCACAAAGCAAAGGAGCGATCTCCCTATAGTTATAAAACTCACCATTTTTCCTTTTCCATGAACCAAGATGAACTTCATAAATTGAAATTGGGGCTTCGTGATGGTTAATAAGTTTTCTCTCCCTAAGCCACTTCTCATCATTCCATTTGTAATCTAATTTATAAACAATAGAGGCATTACCAAAAGGTTTTTCATAATAAAAAGCATAGGGATCCTGTTTGTATGCTGTGTAATTATTAAATTTTGAAATTATGAAATATTTATACAATGCACCATTTAAATCTTTTTCTAATGTTGTCTCCCATATTCCTGATCCATCCCATCTTACAAATAAAGGAGTTTTTTCTGGATCCCAATCATTGAAATCACCGACAACATAAACTTTTTCCGCATTTGGAGCCCAAACAGCAAAATATGTTATATACTTACCATTTAATTTTATTACATGGGAACCAAGCTTCTCATATAGTTTATAATGGGAACCCTTTTTAAAAAGATAAATATCATAATCTGTAAAAAGAGAAAACATAAAATTAAATTACTTCTCTTAAATATCTTGCTGCCTCCTCAGGTGGTATGGGATTTATATAAAAACCTGAACCCCACTCAAAACCTGCAATATGAGTTATTCTTGGAATAATTTCAATATGAAAATGGTAATCAAGATGAATGGTTTCCCAGAAATGAGGTCTACCAGGTCTTGGTCTTGCTATAGGTGATGTATGTATAACAAAATTATAGGGAGGATCATTTAAAAGAATCTTTATCCTAAAAAGAATATCTCTTAAAACTATTGATAAGTCACTAATTTCTTCGTTATCCATCTTTACAAATTCATGACTATGCCTTAAAGGGAAAACCCAAGTTTCAAAGGGAAAAGAAGAGGCATATGGACACCAAACTACAAATTTTTCAGTTTTGTAGACAATCCTTTCACCTAAGGAAAGTTCCTGATGGATTAAATCACAGAAAATACATCTTTCTTTACGTTTATAATGCTCTTTTGCTGCTTCAAGTTCTGCAACTACAGCAAGAGGAATTATTGGAGTTGCAATAAGTTGTGAATGAGAATGGTAAAGTGAAGCTCCTGCATCTTTTCCATAATTTTTAAAAATTAAAATGTATCTGAATCTTATATCCTTCGTTAAATCAATGTATCTTTCTTTAAAGGCAAATAATACCTCCTTTACATTTTCAGGATCCATATCTTGAAGTTGTAATTCATGCTTAGGTGTTTCAATTATGACTTCGTGAGCTCCTATTCCTGACACATGATCAAAAAGACCAACTCCCCTTCTTATAAGTTCGCCTTCAATTCTTAATGCTGGGAATTTGTTTGGTACAACTCTCACTCTCCAACCGGGTTTATCTCTATGAGTTCCTTCCTTTCTTATTGAAAAAACTTCTTTAGGTGTTCTATCTTCATTTCCTTCACAGAAAGGACAATTATCTACAGGAGGAATTTCTTCCTTTTTTTTCTGAAAGTCCTTTGGCCTTAAACCCCTTTCAGGTGAAATAATTGTCCATCTCCATCTAATTGGATCGTATCTTAACTCTGGCATATTTTTTTCTCCTTTTTAGACAAAGTTATAATCTTCTTCTTTTTTTTCAATCAGATAGTATCCATATATGGGATAGCGAGCAAAAGATTTATTCTCCAGCATAAGAAAAAGATATATATTATTATATAAATTTTTTACAACAACTTCAAAAATTTTATCTGCACAATAAAAAGAAGAGTTTTCTCCTCGGTCTTTATCAAATTTTAAAATTTTTTCAAAATTTAAAGTCTTTATAGCAATTAATATCTTAAAACCCTCCTCAAGTAATTCCTTAAAGTTTCTTTTTGCATCGATGCGCAAGCAGAAATTCCCCTCTTCATCCCAACCGAAATATAGGTATCTTAAAAGGCTTTTACCATCTATATCAAGATTTATTATTCCGGCATTTGCCCATTCGTAAAAATTTGTTATTTTTCCATCAATTACCGGATACAAAAATCCTGAAATATTTTTCACAAAAAATCTATGAATTTCCTTTTTTATAGGATTCTCTAAAAATTCAGGATACTTTTTGCCTAAATTCCTATAAACATTCTTTAAATGTTCCCTAAAAAGAACATCAAATTCAGGCGCATAAAAAGTTGGATTGTCGTATCCAAGCCACCAGAAGAAATCACTACCCTCTGCAAAGAGGAGAGAATAAAAGGATTTTTCATTTAACTTCACATCCTCTTTTAAATCATCCTTTACCTTTTTTAAAACAATCCAGCCTTCATTTTTCTCATCATCACCCATCCATGTAGTAAATTCACTTCTTATCCATGAACCTGGATGTATCCTTTCTAGAAAACCTCTTTCTTTAAAAAAGGTAGCTTCCTCAAAAAAGGAAAAATTGAGATAATCTTTGTTTGACAAAACTTCATAAAATCTTCTCAAGAAAGGAATACCGCCCCTTTCATAGTAAACCCAAGGGTTTTCTCCATCTAAAATTACTGATACCCATAAATTTTTTCCTTTTGTTCTCAACCTTTCAAGATAATTAACAAAATCATTAACAGCATCTTCAGGCCTCAAATTTTTATATACAAAACCAATTTTATCTGACAAAATTCTATCTCTAAAAAATAGTAAAATCTCACCATTTTTACCCCTATATAAGTAGGGTTTATATAAATCATCCCTCACATCTTCTGGCTTTTCTCTTAATGGTAAATTTATAGATCTCTCGAGAATTCCCTCATCTGTCATGGTAAATAAAATTTTCTTTTTTATAAAAATTTCGAGGGTTTCATCAGATACACTACCTTCTGAAGGCCAAAGACCCTTTATTTCCCTTTTGAATTCTCTTTTCATGAAAGAAAGAGCAAGATCAACATGTAACTCAGCATCCTCTGGAAAAGAAAAATCAACTTTTCTATCAGCAAGATGAGGTGAAGAAATAGAGAAAGAATTACTGTTTATTATAAGAGGCATTATAGGATGTGAAAAAGGGGTAGTAGTTAACTCAACCTTTTTTTCTTCTATAAGATTTTTATAAATTTTTACAAGCTCATCTAATATACTAAAGCATATGTTTAGAAGTTCTTTTTTCTCTTCTTCTGTATAATTTTCTTTTTTTCTTGCTAATTCCTTTAAAATTTCATTTTCTTCTTTTTTAATTTCTGAAACATTTGAATAGATAAAATAAAACATGATATCGTTTATCTCTTTATTTGAAAAATATTTCACTTTCTTTTCAAGTTCAAAGATGCCTCCTCTTTTAATAAAAAGATATCTATACCTATCATATGGCAAAATCTGTTTCTCATAATTAACAGAGAAGAAATTTCTCAAAACAAAAATTTTTTCTTCCTCTGACATAAAGGATGGATTTTTTTCAAAGATTTTTAACCACTTACAGAAACTTTTCTTTTCTCTATATTTATTTATCTGATACCATAAAGTAGGTGTTATGTTAAAACTAACTTTCACATTAGAAGATGTTTCCTTTAAAATTTTTCCCATATCGTAATACTCTCTTATTGAATGTAGAAAAACCCACGGGAAAAAGAAATATTCCCCTTCTGGTTCAAGAAGAAGATAGGAAGGTTGGTGGAAATGCCATAAAATTGAAAGGTTTATTTCTTTCATTGAAAATTATTATATTATTTTATAAAAATCAAAAACAAGTTTAAGTATTTTGAAATTGTGAAGAGAATTTAATATAATATATCCCAATTAATGAAGTTAGCTTACTTAAGCGCAGAAGTATATCCGTTTTCAAAAGTTGGTGGACTTGCTGATGTGGCAGGTTCACTTCCTATATATTTAAAAAACAAAGGGGTAGACATAATAGTTCTTTCTCCTTTTTACTCGAAGTTTACAAACGTGGAAAATTTTCAAGTTATAAAAAGGATTGGAAGTAAAATAGATTTTGGTTCAAATACACACAACGTAGAATGGATCCATGTATATCATAAGGGGGTATCATTTTATCTTTTAAAAAATGAAGAACTTTACGGAAAGGATTTTATATATGTTCCTCCATCTGGAGAGGATCAAGGGCAATATAAAAGATTTGCTTTCTTTTCTTTTGCTTCTATTTTATTTTTAAAAGAAATAAATTTTAGACCTGATATCATACAGATAAACGATTGGCACACTGCTTTTATTCCAATTTACTTAAAGGGCAAGTTTAAAGGGGAAAAATTTTTTAAAGATACAAAAATTTTACTAACAATTCATAACCTTTCTTATCAGGGGATTTATAAAGAGGAAGTTTTAAGGGAAATAGAAATTGGTGAATTAAAAGACACTCTATTAAAAGATGGAAGTGTTAATTTTTTGAGAGCAGGTATATTACTCTCAGACTACATAAATACGGTTAGTCCGAATTATGCCAAGGAGATTTTGACACCTCAATTTGGATGTGGTCTTGATGATGTTTTAAGAAGTAAAAAAGATAGAGTTTTTGGAATACTTAATGGAATTGATTATGATGAGTGGAACCCTGAAATTGATAAAGACATATACAAAAATTTTAGTATTAATAACTTTAGAGAAGGTAAGGAAATAAATAAAAAAATGTTAAGGAAAGAGTTTTTATTAAGAGAAGATAATTCAATTCTAATTGGTATGGTTTCAAGGCTTACTTATCAGAAAGGAATAGATTTACTTCTTGAATCTTTTGATGAATTTTTCAAAAGAGAGGTCCAGTTTATTCTTCTTGCTACTGGAGAAAAGAAATATGAAGATAAAATTAGAGAGTACCAAGCAAGATACAGTGAAAAGTTTAGATTCATTCCAAAGTTTGACATTGTTATATCCAAGAGGATATATGCTGGGTCGGATTTATTTTTAATACCATCTGTTTTTGAGCCATGTGGGTTAACTCAGATGATTTCAATGAGATTTGGTACAATTCCTTTTGCTTACAAAACAGGAGGTTTAAAAGATACAATAGTTGATTTTGAAAAAGGTGGTTCAGGATTTTTATTTGAGGAATATAATAAAGAAAGTTTTATTAAGAGACTTGACAAAATTATTTCAGTTTTTAAAATGAAGTCTGAGTGGGAAAAACTTGTTGAGGAATGTATGAAAAAAGATTTTTCTTGGGAGAACTCAGCAAAGGAATATTTAAATTTATATATGAGGATAAAGTATGAGAAACTATAATCATTTAAGGATATTAACACTTGTTTTAGCAGGTGGTAAAGGGGAAAGATTATATCCCCTAACAAAGTTTAGAACAAAGCCAGCAGTTCCTTTTGGAGGTAAATATAGGATAGTTGATTTTGTTTTATCCAACCTTACAAACTCTGGATTTCTATCAATATATGTTCTTACTCAATATAAAGCTCAGAGTTTAACAGAGCATATTGAACAGGGATGGCAACTTGGAAGTGCATTGAGAAGAAGAAACTTTTTTATAACAATTGCTCCTGCTCAGATGTGGTTAGGAGAGGAATGGTATAAAGGAACAGCAGATGCTGTTTTTCAAAATTTACATCTTTTATCAAATTATGATCCTGATATAGTTTTGGTTTTTGCAGCAGACCATGTTTATAAGATGGACATTTCGCAAATGCTTACTTTTCATCTTGAGAGGGATGCAGATTTCACAGTTTCTGGTATTCCGATTACCACACAAGATCCTTCTAAATACGGGATAATATGTGCTGATGAAAATAACCGAGTTTGTGGTTTTTGGGAAAAACCAAAAGCTCTTCCTGAGCGGACAGAAAATAAGAAATTATTTATCTCAATGGGTAACTATATCTTCAAAAGAGAATTTTTAGAGGAAATTCTCATAGAAGATTCAAAGGATGAAAACAGTTCTCACGATTTTGGAAAAGACATTTTGCCCAAAGTCTATAAAAATTCAAGAGTTTATGTATATGATTTTTATACGAATAAGATAAAGGGTGAGGAAAAACCTTACTGGAAAGATGTAGGAACAATTAAGGAGTATTTTGAGGCAAACATGGATATACTTAAAAATCCTCCTGTGCTTAATTTATGGAATCCTTATTGGACCATTGGAACAGTAAGCTTTAAGGATCCACCTTGTTTTATTGAAAGAGGTGCTTCTATTAACAATTCAATAATTTCCGAGGGAACAAGAATTGAAAAAGGAGCAAAAATAACAAATTCAGTAATTGGGAGGAATTGCATCATTGGGCAAGATGCTATAGTTGAAGATTCAATAATACATTATGGAGTTAAAATAAAAGATAAAGCAAGGGTTATAAAATGTATCGTTGATAAGTTCGTTACAGTGGAAAAGGGAATTGACTTAAGAGAAAAATTTGAGGAGAATTATCATCTTGTAGATGAAGTTTTAATTATACCTTCACCTCCCCCTATTATAAGGATTAAAAGCGAGTTTGTTTTTGGTTCTTCTTGAGAATAAATTGGTAAAGTTAAGATATTTTCTAAAAAATTAAGCTTTTACCTTTTCTTTTAAAATTATCTCTTCTATCTCCTTTTCCAGCATTTCTTTTTCTTTTCTAAATTCTTCAATAGGTTTTTCTTTTAGTCTCACTATTTTATCCAACAACACAGGATCAAGAATTTTTTCAATTTCTAATTCCTCTTTCAAGGCCTTTTCACCAAAAATAAAGAATTTTTCAATAACCTTCATCATACCGTACTGTTTTTCAAGAGGGCAGGTAAAGTCCACCTCATCAAAAGCACTTTGTTGAAGAAAACCATCTCTTATTAACCTACCAACTTCTAATAGCAACCTTTCGTGGTCATCAAGAGCATCGGGACCAACAAGTTGTACAATCTCTTCAAGTTCAGCATTTTTCTGAAGCATTTCACTTGCCCATTTTCTTAATTCTGGAAAATCTTTTGCCACGTTCTCTTTGAACCAGTTTTCCATTAATTCAAAGTAAAGAGTATAGGATCTTAACCAGTTTATTGCTGGATAATGTCTTCTATAAGCAAGAGTTGTATCAAGAGCCCACAGAGCACCGACTACTCTAAGTGTACTTTGTGTAACAGGTTCTGAAAAATCACCTCCAGGTGGAGAAACTGCTCCCACTGCGGTAACTGATCCTTCAAGATCTTCACTGGCAAGTGGAACTACTCTTCCGGTTCTTTCATAGAAAGCTGAGAGTTTAGCTGCAAGGTAAGGTGGATAGCCTTCCTCACCTGGCATTTCTTCAAGTCTTGAAGAAATCTCTCTTAAAGCTTCTGCCCATCTCGAAGTAGAATCTGCCAGTAATAAAACATTGTAACCCATATCTCGATAATATTCAGCAAGTGTAATCCCAACGTATATAGAAGCTTCTCTTGCTGCAACAGGCATATTAGAAGTGTTAACAACAAGAATAGTTCTATCCATAAGAGGAGCTCCTTTATGAAATGGATCTTCAAGGTGTGGAAATTCTATTAAAACTTCTGTCATTTCATTACCTCTTTCACCACATCCAATGTATATAACAATTTCAACAAGAGAGCATTTAGCGAGTGTCTGTTCAGTAACAGTCTTACCTGTTCCAAAACCACCTGGTATTGCAGCATTTCCACCGAGGGAAATAGGAAAGAAGAAATCTAAGACTCTTTGACCTGTTATTAACGGTTTTTCAGGACCAAGCCTTTTTCTGAATGGTCTTGGAACTCTTACAGGCCATTTATGATATAGTTTAAGCTCAGTATTATCTTCAAGAATACATACTACATCTTCAACTGTAAATGAACCTTTTTTTATCTCTTTGATTTTATTTGGTTTTACATTAGGAGGTACCAAAATTTTATGAGTTATACTTTGAGTTTCCTTAACTTCTCCAATTATCCTTCCAGGCCAAATCTCATCTCCCTTTTTAAGTAATGGTTCAAAATCCCACTTTTTTTCTCTGTTAAGTGAGAAAGTTTTAACACCCCTTTTAATGAAGTCTCCTACGGTATCTCTTATATTTTGTAAGGGTCTTTGTATACCGTCAAAGGCTGTTCCCAAAAGACCAGGACCAAGTTCTACAGATAAAGATTCAAAAGTTCTTTCTACAGGTTCACCTACAAAAAGACCTGAGGTATCTTCATAGACCTGAATATAAGCTAAGTCCTCATTAAGTCTTATAATTTCTCCTACAAGTCCTTCTTTACCAACCATTACAATTTCATTCATCTTGGCACCACGCATGTTTTTTGCAATAACAAGTGCACCTGAAATTTTTGAAATAACAGGTTTTTCCATTTTAATTCCTCCTTTAAAAGGTTTATTTTAAGTTTTCCTTTTTATTTTTTTCAAAGTTATTCTATTTTATAAAAACTTCTTTAAAATTTGACCGATATTGCAAAGAGTTCAAATCCTTAAAAATAAAAGTATTACCCATTTTTTACACTTATTTTTTAAAAACGCTTGATTTACAATAATTTTTAAAAACGAAATTTGGGCATGGTACTATGTAAATTTTTCTTCAATTTAAAAGGACAAAGAAATTGTTGGGGGACTTTTTATCCTGAGCACTTCTCTAACATCTTACCACCAACAACTTAAAATGGACTTTTTAATATAATGCTTCTAAATCTTGCTTTACTTCTGCAAAAGATATTCTTTTATGATAAAAAGGTTCCACCCTTAAAACTATCTCCTTAGAGTCTCTAAAATCGGCATTTGTTAAAAGACAATATACACCGTCAACTTCCTCTCTAATAACTCTAACACTTCTTTCCGTTTTCTTCTCTCTTTTTCCCTTTCTGAATTGCCACTTTCTTTTAACTTATCCAACCTTCCTAATGTACATATAACCCTTTGTCTTGCTTTACCATTTATAATTTGTTTCCTACTACTTGTAAATGAACTCTATTTTCTACCTTTTTGAGTCTTACAAACATAGCACTGTTATAATTCCAGAAATTTTACTATTTGTCAAGGGAAAATAAACTATAGATTTTTAGTAATGTGGCACTATATTTTAAAATTAAAATAGAAAATCCTTGAAAAATTAGGATCTTCACCACTTAAATATCAAGAGAGTGTAAAAAATGGGAATTACGCATTAAATATTCGCCACCATGAAGAGATAAAAATTATTGAAAAAAATTAAGTATAATTTATAATATCAAATAACGAAAGGAGGATGTATGAAAAAAATAATAAAAATGTTTTTCATAGGGGCGATAATATGTGAAATTTCAGCGGAAGGGATCCATGGAATGGAAGAAGTAGCTCTACGGTTTAGAGGTGGACAATTTGATGGATTTAAGGATCCACAAGTTTTAGCTGGTTTTGATTCACTAAATACAAAGTTTATTGGTAACTGGCCATTTGGATCATCCTATGCAGTAGAATATGACCCTTTAAGAGCTTTTGTTTTCTGTGGTTCTGGAGGTGGTGTGTATATCTTAAATGTTTCAAATCCTTCAAATCCAGTTAAAATTGGAGAAATTCGCACTCGTGGGTTGGTTCGGGGATTATTTTATCATCAATCGACTCAAAGGCTTTATATTGCAGCATATGTAGGAGGTATTGAGATATGGGATGTTTCACAAGCTACAAATCCTGTGAGACTTGGTTATTATTTTACACCTGGCTATACCTTTAGTATTTATGTTTTTGGCAGCTATGCTTATGTTGCTGATTATGATGCTGGTTTAAGGATAATAGATGTTTCTAATCCGTCAAATCCTAATGAGGTAGGCTTTT
>JBCNUW010000049.1:628-869 GCA_039630575.1 Caldifarciminales bacterium | reverse complement strand
CCTCCTCCACAAGCTAATCTCTAAGCCCTGGATTTATTCTTTTGACAGCTGAAATAAACCTGTTCTTTAAAATAACATCCCTATAAGATTCTCTTTCTTTAAACTCAGGGATCAAATCCGAACCCTCAATATATTCATATCCCTGTTCCCTAAACAAGTTAATCCCTGCCTGTTCAACTAAATATCCCTCAGTTAAGTATGTTGAGCGTGTCATGATATCTCCTCCACCCTTAATTTCCCA
>JBCNUW010000049.1:0-618 GCA_039630575.1 Caldifarciminales bacterium | reverse complement strand
AAGAGTCATGATTTGTTTTTGGTTGAGAAGAATTTTTTGGAAAAGGGGGTCAACTAACGAGTTGAATCTTTCTAAAATTGACTCAGGTGGATAGAGAAGACAAAATTTCTCTAAATCTGATTTTTTCAAATTAGTAATATTGGTGCCGGAGACGACAGAAGTAATATACTCTTTAAACTGGGGTGAAGAAAGGTAGAAATATAAAAAACTTTTTAAAAAATGAAAAGGTCTGATAGTATAAAGAAAAGCTCCGAATGTCATAATTTCCCAACAAGAGCTTGTGACAAATATTGCATAATTTCCCACTAATTCTGGATTCCCATTCGAAGCCACCATTATAAAATCTCCCTCTCTCAGCACTAATTCAGGCTTTACTTTTTTACTCCGTACAAACATCAAGTCATTAAAATCTATACATTTATCTGAAGTTATATTGTTTGCTCTTAATATCGGTATAAACCCTGACTGAGGTTCAAATAATGCTTCTTCTCCTTTAAATGACACCCCTCTTAAAACATAAGAGATATCATTTAGCCTTTTAACCTCCCACCCCTTCGGTATTTCCATCCCCAACTCCTCGTTATACACAAACTCCTCATCCTTAAATGGTTCAAAATC
>JBCNUW010000048.1:242-872 GCA_039630575.1 Caldifarciminales bacterium | reverse complement strand
GTAAAGCTTTACTGGGCAAACCAGGACCAGTATTACATAAAAACGGGAATTTTATTTAGAGACTATACTTTCAAAGTAGGCAACTTCAGGGTTAAGTTCGTAACCGTAAAGGCAAAAGAAGAGATAAACTCAAACAAGGCAACGAAAGAGAGATTTTTTGTTCTTGACGACGAAAAACAAATTGAAAAGTCAGAGAACGATAAACTCTTAACAGTGCGTTTCCAATACAGAGAGCTTACCGAGGAAGAAGTAAAGCACTATAATGTAGAAGGTGGGAGCATCACGTCAAAACAGGAAAGGATAAATCAAAAGAGTTATGAAGACATTTTAAGTAAAATTGACGAAAAAGATTACACTTTAAAAGCATCTCTCAGCGAGAAGTACAAGGAGGACAAACCACTTCTTCTTTATCAGCTAAACCGTTTTACGGCCAAGAACACAAAAGATTACTTTATTCACAAAAATCTCAAAAAATTCTTATCAGAGCAGTTGGATTACTTTATAAAATCTGAAATTTTAGACATAGACACGCTGGGAAAGGAAGGTTCTTGGGACAAGCATGTCACACGGGCAAAGGTTGTGCGTGAGATTGGAGAGGCAATAATTGACTTTCTTGCTCAGATTGAAGAC
>JBCNUW010000048.1:0-232 GCA_039630575.1 Caldifarciminales bacterium | reverse complement strand
CTATCAAAAGAGATTATGGGAAAAGAAAAAATTTGTTCTGAAAACCGAATATGTGATTACTTTAGACAAAATAAAAGAATCTGGAGGGGCTGAGTTTGTAGAGGAAGTTTTGGATGAGGTTTTGAAAAATAAAGAGCAATTAAAAGAGTGGGAAGAATTAGGTTTTGGAAGCATAAAAAACAGAGAGGATTTATTAGTGAAGGAAGACTTATTAGGGAAAGAATATAAGAAA
>JBCNUW010000047.1:0-937 GCA_039630575.1 Caldifarciminales bacterium | reverse complement strand
CGGAGATTGTAGGAAGATGATTGAGTTACAGGATGAAACTATAGATTTGATAGTTACTTCTCCTCCATATTGGAATTTAAAGGATTATAATGTAGAAAATCAAATAGGATTTAATCAGTCGTTGCATGATTATTTAAAGGATTTGTTTATTGTATGGGCTGAATGTTTTAGAGTTTTAAGAGCAGGAGCACGGTTATGCGTTAATGTAGGTGATATATTTTTAAGAACTTCTATTTATGGTTTTCATAAAATAGTTCCAATTCATGCTGAAATTGTTATACAGGCTGAAAAAATAGGTTTTGATTATATGGGTGCTATTATTTGGCAAAAAAGAACTAATAAAAGAACAACAGGCGGTTCAAGTTTCATGGGTTCTTATCCTTATCCATCCAATGGAATGATAGAAATAGATTATGAGTTTATCTTAATTTTTAAAAAATGTGGAAAAAGTAAAAAAGTTTCTCAGGAGATTAAAAAACAATCAGGATTGACTAAAGAAGAATGGAGAGATTATTTTAATGGGCATTGGGCTATTCCTGGGGTAAAACAAAGGGGGCATTGTGCTATGTTTCCTTTAGAAATTCCTTTGCGTTTAATTAAAATGTTTTCTTTTGTTGGTGATGTTGTGCTTGATCCTTTTTTAGGCAGTGGAACCACCTTACAGGCTGCTTATATATTAAAAAGGAAT
Source organism: Caldifarciminales bacterium (assembly GCA_039630575.1). Classification (GTDB taxonomy): domain Bacteria; phylum Hydrothermota; class Hydrothermia; order Hydrothermales; family JAJRUZ01; genus JBCNVI01. The sequence continues at coordinate 249 of JBCNUW010000047.1, read as the reverse complement.
GGAATTGGTTATGAAATTAATAAGAATTATTTAAATTTGATACAGGAAAAATTGAAAAATGTAGAAAAATTAGAAATTATTGAAAGGAAAAGTGATAAATTTATTATTGAAAATAAATTTATAAATTATGAGCCTTATATAAAAAATATAAACATTATTTTTTAAAATTTTATTTTATGTTTTGTAATTTATTTTTAAATTGACAAAATTTAAAAATCGTAAGATAAAATTAAAATTATTTATTAAATT
>JBCNUW010000046.1:0-1038 GCA_039630575.1 Caldifarciminales bacterium | reverse complement strand
GAACGATAGTTTTTTTGTATATGGTCTTTTGACGCTTTTACTTCTTCTACACATCTATAAGCGAACTCTGCTCTTCCCTGTTCAAGCTTAGTAATTAAGCTTAAATTATTTTCCATGGCTAATCTCCTTGTTTAAAAAATTTACTCTCATAAGACCTTTTCCAATCGTTTGATTACCTCCAACTTGGATAACTTCTGGAATACCTATTGTAAAAAAGTCTACTATTGATATTACTTCCTCGTCAGTATTATTTCTTTTAAATATTCCCTTTTTATCATTATCCTTAACCCTTGGCTGAGTAAACATTACTATGGAATACATAATAGTATCTTGTGGTAAATACTCTTCTGTCCATAGTGCTCCAGTTTGAACTGTTCCAGTATCATTGTCTATTTTTGTTCTTGTAATAACCTCTGTAGAAGACTTTACAAAGTGTTTAAAGTCATCATCACTTAAAATAACTAAGTCTCGTTTAAGTTTTTCTTTCCAAAATGCATAAGACGGATCATTGGGGAAAATAATATCTGAAAGCTTCTGAGCTATTTCTGTTGTATGTTGACTATTTTCTACCTCAAAGGTAAATTCCTCAAGCACAATTTTAGATGAGGTTCCATTTTGAGTTTTAATTTCAATCTTAGAATCATACGGTATAGTGTTTTCTGGAAAGTTTGAAAATTTTGAAAAGGTAGAATTTTTTATTCCTACAAACTCAAGATCTCTTTTAAATCTTTCAAGAACTAAAGGGCAAGTAATCCAAGCAAAGACACCTTTAAGTGATTTTACAGGAAAAAGTAATATTCTTGCATCAGTAATACTTATTGCACCAGCATGAGATTCTCCACCCTCAGGACCAAAAATAATGGAAATAGCTTCCTTAAATTTCGAAGGTTCCGAAAGCTCAGGAAACTTCTCCCTGAGTTTTTTAGTACACTCTACATCTTTTCCATCTTTAGATATTACTATTAACTTCTCATATTTTTCAAATGCTTCCCTTATGCATCCCTTAAGTCCGGAACTTTCAAACTTCGGAAAGTCAGT
>JBCNUW010000045.1:0-1155 GCA_039630575.1 Caldifarciminales bacterium | reverse complement strand
AAATTAAATTCCGATGGGAAGAAGAATTTAAAGAGACGGAGATTGGGGAGATACCGAAGGATTGGGAGGTGAGGAGAGCGAGCGATTGCCTCGAGTTTATTAGAGGAATAGAACCTGGTTCTAAAGTATATAAAAATTATGGTACTCATAGATTCATACGAGTAGGTGACTTGACAGGGCAAAGACGGGAAGAAATTTACATTGATATTCCAGTAAAAGAAGAAGATAAATGTAAGTTGTCAGATATTCTAATAACTTTTGATGGAACAGTGGGCATAGTTAAAAGAGGTTTTGAGGGGGTGTTTTCATCAGGTATAAGAAAAATAAAAACTAAACCTAAATATGTAGGAGAGATTTCTTATGATTTTTTATTTTATTTTTTTGAAGGAACAATAAAAAAACAATTATTTGGATTTAGTGATGAAAAAACTACGATTGCTCATGCCTCATCATCTATACCGCACTTAATTTTATTTCTTCCTCCCCTCCCTGAGCAAGTTCGCATAGCTACAGTTTTATCTTATTTTGATGATCTTATTGAAAACAAAAAGAAGCAAAATGAAATTCTTGAAAAGACGGCAATGGCAATTTTTAAGAGTTGGTTTATTGATTTTGAACCATTTAAGGATGAGGAGTTTGTTTATAACGAGGAGTTGGGGATGGAAATACCGAAGGGGTGGGAGGTGAAGAGGATTGGGGAGATTTTTGACTTAATTAAGGGAAAAAAATGCGAATTGAAGGAAAAGGAAACAGAGGGCGCTAATCCGTATTTATTGATAGATACTTTTAAAAACGATTACTATTCATATTGGACTGTTGAAAAGCATCCTATGATAGGCGAATTAGACATAGTTCTAGTAGCTGATGGTGAGAGTTCGGGAAAAGTTTTGAGATATAAAGCAGGTATTTTGGGTTCTACGCTTTTTGCATTGGAGCAAAAAGTAAGAAAAGAACTTGTAGATTTGAGAAACTTTTTATACCTTCTTTTAAAATACTATGAAGATGAACTTATGGAACATAGAACAGGGTCTGCAATACCTCATCTTGATAAAGAATTTTTAGAAAATTTCTTATTTTACTTTCCACATTATTCAATTCATCAAAAGTTTTATTCTTTCGTCGACCCTCTTTTCCAAAAAATCATACTCAACCAGA
>JBCNUW010000044.1:0-1158 GCA_039630575.1 Caldifarciminales bacterium | reverse complement strand
GCTTCTGGTTGAGAAGAATTTTTTGAAAAATGGGACTTACAAAAGATTGAAAAGATTGGATGTTCTCTGATGGCGGAATTAAGATAGGAAATATTTCTAACTCTTCCTTCGTAATTGCTTCATAAGTTGTGCCTCTTTCGTATGATTTTAGCAATTCGTTATGTGATTGTAAAAATAAATACAAGTACTCATAATAAATACTCCTTAAGCTTGCCACACCTCTTCCAATCACATATTCGCGATCCGCTATATTTAATTCCCCAACAGGTGCTCTTACGGTTATAAGTATATCTCCAGGCTTACAAATCTTGGCAGGCATAGAGCAAAAAACATTTGTAATTGGTGTATACTTACCAAATTGTCCTTTGCCTTGAATAAAAAGAAAACCTTTCCCTTCCTCATTATAAAATTTAGAAGGAGGAGATTGACCCATAATGATTTCAGCAATCCTGCCTAATCCTTTTACCTCCCACCCCTTCGGTATTTCCATCCCCAACTCCTCGTTATACACAAACTCCTCATCCTTAAATGGTTCAAAATCAATAAACCAACTCTTAAAAATTGCCATTGCCGTCTTTTCAAGAATTTCATTTTGCTTCTTTTTGTTTTCAATAAGATCATCAAAATAAGATAAAACTGTAGCTATGCGAACTTGCTCAGGGAGGGGAGGATAAGGAACTAGAAGATTAGTGGCCATCTCATTAGTTAAACTTTCCTGCACTGCGCCGGTAACATAACTATCTTTATACTCTTGGAATTCTTTTGTTTGAACATAGAAATATAAATAATATGCTGATGCTTTCTCTTTTGTTTGTATACCTAAAAAACCTGTAGATAATATCTTGTTTTTAATAATGTCCTCATCAGCTAAAAGAAATTTTGGTGAATTAATCATTCTTGCAAACCAAACGGAATTTTCAACTGGCTGCATATTAGCTCGTGATGGCCTTTTTCCAAAAGTTATAAAATCCTCAATTTCCACAATTTCATTATACTGTACAGAGGATGTAGAAAGATATTCTTTTACTCCCTGAAAAAACTCTATTCCCGATGGTAAAATTTGAAATTCCTTACTTCCTATTCTCCTCACCTCCCAATCCCTCGGTATCTCCCCAATCTCCGTCTCTTTAAATTCTTCTTCCCATCGGAATTTAATTT
>JBCNUW010000043.1:0-1781 GCA_039630575.1 Caldifarciminales bacterium | reverse complement strand
TAACTTCACATTTTCCATACTTGAATAAGCATTTTCTTCTTTATCTACTAAAAGGAATTTATAAATCTGAAGACCGGTTCGGTCATCAGCAACATACGCATAATTGCCAGAAACATAAACACCATAAGCCCAGCCAGGTGTACTATAATAGCCTACTTGAGAAGGATTTGAAGGATTAGAAATGTTTATAATTCTTAAACTACTTCTGTCTAAAAATTTATCATGAACAGCAACATACGCATAATTGCCAGAAACATAAACACCAAAGGCATAGTCAGGTGTATCATAATAGCCTACTTGAGAAGGATTTGACGGATTAGAAACATCTATTATCCTTAAACCAGCATCCCAATCAGCAACATACGCATAATTGCCAGAAACATAAACACCACGAGCGTAACCAGGTGTATTATAACAGCCTACTTGATAAGGATTTGACGGATTAGAAATATTTATTATCCTTAAACCAGCATAGTCATCAGCAACATAAGCATAACTACCGGAAACATAAACACCAAAGGTATAAGCAGGTGTATTATAAAAACCCACTTGATACGGACTTGACGGATCAGATACATCTATTATCCTTAAACCAGCATCCCAATCAGCAACATACGCATAATTGCCAGAAACATAGACACCATATGCACGGCCAGGTGTATTATAGGAACCTACCTCATAAGGATTTATGGGATTAGAAACATCTATTATCCTTAAACCAGCATCATAATCAGCAACATACGCATAATTGCCAGAAACATAGACACCATATGCACACCCAGGTGTATTATAGGAGCCTACCTCATAAGGATTTATCGGATTAGAAATATTTATAATCCTTAAACCGATATTTTCATCAGCAACATAGGCATAATTTCCAGAAACATAAACACCATAGGTACGGCCAGGTGTATCATAATAGCCCTCCTCATAAGGGTTCGATGAATTAGAAACATTTACTACTCTTAAACCAGCATTAAAATCAGCAATATACGCATAGTTGCCAGAGACATAAACACCATGGGCACGGCCAGGTGTATCATAATAGCCTTCTTCATAAGGATTTGACGGATTAGAAACATTTATAACCCTTAAACCATCATCAAGGACGGCAACATATGCATAATTGCCAGAAACATGAACACCCACAGCATAACTAGGTGTAATATAATTGCCTACTTCATTAGGACTTGACGGATTAGAAACATTTATTATCCTTAAACCAGCATCCTCATCAGCAACATACGCATAATTGCCAGAGACATAAACATCCCTTGCCCAGCTATCATAATAGCCTACTTCATAAGGGTTTGATGGATTAGAAATATTTACTATCCTTAAACCAGTAAAGTTATCAGCAACATAAGCATAGTTACCAGAAACATAAACATCCAAAGAAAAGCCAAGTGTTTCATTATAATAGCCTACTTGAGAAGGATTTGAAGGATTAGAAACATTTATTATAATTAAACCAGCCAACCCATCAGCAACATACGCATAGCTGCCAGAAACATAAACACCTAAAGCATAGCCAGGTGTAAAATAATAACCAAGTTTCACAGGATTTGTAGCTTGGAAAATATCCCATATCTCAATACCTCCTGCACCTGCTGCAATATAAAGCCTTCGAGTCAATTGATGATAAAATAATCCCAAAACTAACCCTCGTGTACGAATTTTTCCAACTTTAACAGGATTTGAAGGATTTGAAACATTTAAAATATACACACCACCTCCAGAACCACAGAAAACAAAAGCTCTTAAAGGATCATATGCTACTG
>JBCNUW010000042.1:0-3344 GCA_039630575.1 Caldifarciminales bacterium | reverse complement strand
ACTTTGAAAATCAATAACTTTTGAAATTAAAAGGCATTAAAAATTCAATTTTTTGCCTAAAAAATGGCAAACATGGGTTAAATCTTTTTGAAACTCATAACATAATTAGCTTTTAATCTTTTAACATTCCAAGTTGCCACATTAAAAAGATAAACTCATCAGTTATTGATTTTATTATCTTTTTTAAAGGTTTCCCTGCTCCATGGCCTGCCTTCTCTTCAACATATAAAATCACTAAATTATCCTTTGAAATCTTTTGCATTTTTGCAGCCATCTTCATAGCATGCATTGGATGAACTCTCCCATCAAACTCTGAAGTTTTGAAGAATACCGAAGGATATTTTTTATCTTCTTTTATATTGTGATATGGTGAATAAGCATAAAGGTATTTAAAATCTTCCTCTTTATCAGGGTTCCCATATTCAGTAGTCCATATATGGGCAACTCCAAATTTATGATACCTTATCATATCAAGAAGTGGGACACCACAGTAAACTGTTTTAAATAATTCTGGTCTTTGTGTCATTACAGCACCTACAAGTAATCCACCATTGCTTGCTCCCATTATTGCAAGCCTTTCAGGATTTGTATATTTTTTATCTATTAAATATTCAGCTGCACTTATGAAATCATTAAAAACATTTTGTTTTTTCTCTTTCATACCTTCTTTATGCCACCTTTCACCATACTCGTCTCCTCCTCTTAATCCTGCTATGGCAAAAATTCCCCCTCTTTTCAAGAATGGAATTAAACTTTCCATAAAATAAGGAGAAATTCCAACACCAAATCCTCCATAACCTGTAAGAATCAACGGATTTTTACTATTTAGTTTGATTTTCTTTTTACTTATTATATACATTGGAACTTTAGTGCCGTCCTTTGATGAATAAAATATTAATTCTTGTCTATAATCATTTACATCAAAATCTATTTTTTCTTGATAGATTAGAGTATCCTTTAAATTATTTATGTTGAATTTGTGAATTGATAAGGGATAGAAAAAAGATGTGAATACATAATAAAATTCAGGAGAATCATAATCCTTTCCTCTTATCCATATACTTCCTTTTTGCGGCATATTTATTTCATATTCTATTTTACCGTTTAAATCAGCAATAAACAACCTGTAGTAAGTATCTTCTTTTATTGTAAAGACTATCTTTCCTCCTGCAAAAGTAAAATCTTTTAAAACTCCTTTCCCTTCCGGAATTATTTCTTCGCTCTTTTTTAAGTCTGGATCTTTTACTGAAATTCTTATTAATTTATAATTTGACGCATTGTAATTTGTTTTGATGTAAATATAGTCTTTATAGACTTTTGCTTCAAAAATTGCATCCATACCTTTTGCAATTTCTATAAATTCTTCATCTTTCACTTTTTTAAAATAAAGGTCATTTTTATCCCATCCTCTTGAAATTTCAAGAAATAAATATTCTCCATCTTTTGAGGAATAAACCGAAGGAATTTCTGTTTCTGAAAGCTCTTTCCCAAAAATATATTCATCATTTTCATATTTATCACCAAGTTTGTGAAAATAAACCCTTGGCAAAAATTTTTCTCCTCCTTCATTTCTTGTATAATAAAACCCTGAATTGTCCTTTAACCAGGCAACAGATGTCCATTTTGTTTGAGGCAATTCATCTGAAAATACTTTTTTATTTTCAACATCAATAATATACATTGTGCTTGCTTCGCTGCCTGCTTCTGATTTCCCATAGGCTATATATCTTCCATCAAGAGAAGGGTAGAAGAAATCCAAGCTTATTAATCCTTCTTTATTCCATTCATTCGGATTTAAGATTATTTCTGCATTCTCAGGTAAAAATTCGTCTTTACTCATGAATAAAATTGCATGGTTTTGGTCTCTTTTCATTTTAAAAAAGAAATATTTATCTTTGTAAACAATTGGTGCACTTATTCTTTCTTTTGATAAAATTTCAGCATATTCCTTTTCAATTTTCTTTCTTTCTGGTAGAGAATCAAGAATCTTTCTTGCAAGTTCATTTTGCTTTTTTATCCACTCTTTTACTTCAGTATTTTCAACATTTTCAAGCCATCTGTAGTTATCTTCTATTATAAAACCAAAGATTGTTTCTCTGAAAGGAATTTCTTTTGTTTCAGGATAATCAATTTTCATTTTAAAATCCCCTTTTAAGATCAAAAAAATCAATATTGCTTCCATAATCTTTTAATTATAATGAAAATTATTGAAGGAAACGCAATTTAAGAACTTTTGATTATATCCATATTTTAAAGAAAAACTGAGAATTATTCACAACTAGATTTATTCGTACGATAAAAATATTTAAATGAGATAAAAATTAACCTATTAAGGAAGAAAAAATTTTTCATTACCTAAAGAACTTATAAAATTGATCATAGAAAAAAATTCATATCACTTATACTATAATCTAAAAGAGGATTTTTAAGTTTCGTAGAATAACTCACTTTGTGTTTTAAGTTTAACACAAGAAAGGTTTTAAAAATTAAGAAGAGTTAAAAAATAGAGAATGTTAATCTATCAAGAAATTTAAATTTCTTTTAAATTTTATGTTTAGGATGCATTTATTTACTTTAAATAATTAAAATTATGATAAGCTACGCTGCTTTTAACATCTTGAGGAAAATGCTAAAAAATCCTGATATATGGGTAGATGGGGAGATAAATAAGGAAAAATATATTTTTATGTAGAAGTAAAGACAGCAGCAAGGTCTATAAAAAAATAAAAGAGTTTAAAGGAGAAATAGAAGAAGCTAAAAAAGAAGTAAATGCTACTTAAATATTTTTAGCAGTAAAGTTTCTTGATGAATTTAAGAAATATTCTCTAAAGGAAGGTTTATGGATAATTTATCCTTCTGAAGAAGGACTAAAGATTCAGACTGAAATTAAAAGTTAAATCTTTTCGATTACATTCAGAATCGGTGTTGTATTTTTTTCTTATTACATTTCTTGGATCGTTTGTAATAAAATTAAACAACTTCTCAAAATATTTTTGTAAATAGTTTAATTAACTTAATACACTTATCAATCAGAAATGAGTTTAGAAAATTACTGTTAAAAATATTTTGCTTTGACTACGATAAATTTTTTAGTTTCTTGAATTTTTACTCCATTATATTAAAAAAGTATAATATAGATATGAAAGAAGTAAAAATTATTAAAGAAGAACTCGAAGATATAAAAAAAGAAGCTATAAGACATTATAAAAAAGCAAAGGAGACTCTAAAGAAATCTCAGATTGATGAAGAGTTAAATCTTTATGAAGATGAAGAATATGTAAAGAGGCTTATGGGGCTTTATGGCTTGCAATTTTAAAAGCACTTGATTATGCTTTATTGGATAC
>JBCNUW010000041.1:0-4723 GCA_039630575.1 Caldifarciminales bacterium | reverse complement strand
TCACACATTCCGTATTCATTCACTACATAGTGTTCACTGATTCCAAAGAATGTATTGTAGATTTTGAGTAAATTATTTTCACTTAGATATACCTTTTTTCCTTTCCATCCACCAGTATCCATAATTCTTGAAGATTCCTTTAACTTTAATTTTTTATTTTTTTCTTTTAAGTAAATAATAAAATCGTATATTGAAATCGTAGTTCCGAGAATTATAACTTTACTTTTTTCTCTTTTTAATTTTTTAAATATTTCCTCATATTGTTTTCTGTTATAGATGAAGTAAAAATTTTTTGCAAAATTTTTTGCTACAAGAGTTAGCATATATGAAAGTGATGAAATTTTTCTAATTTCAAAGGGTTCAAAAAATATGTAAAAGTTTGCTTTCAAACTATCAGGTAATAGAAAGTATTCAAAGGAGGTCAGAATACTTTTATTTAGAAACTCAGTATCATAATAAAGTGATTTAGATTTTAAGTGCTCACTTGTTCCTGAAGACAAAAAGTTTAGTTTATGCTTATTTTTATAGGACTTTATTTCATAGAGTTTGAAAAATCTAACAGGTAAAAGTGGAATATCATCTAAACTTTTCACTTTATTTTTATCTTTACCAATGCTAATACAGAATTTTTTATAAAGTTCGTTATTTTCATATTGAAATTTAAAAACATCAAGAAAGATTTCTTCACTAAAATCCATTTTTGATAGAGATTTTAAAATTCTTCTTTTAATGATAGAAATTTTCATGATTAATTATAATATTTTTATGTTAAAAATAGGAATTATTGGTTTTGGTAAAGTTGGTGGTTCTCTTTATGACCTTTTAAAAGAAAAAAAATTAAATGTTAACTTATTTTCAGAAACAAAAAAAATAGGTGATCTTAAGGAGCTTATAAGGGATTCAGAAATTGTTTTTATTTGTGTAAAGGATGATTTAATTGGGGAAAGAGTCAAAAGAATCAAAGAGCTAAAGGAGACCTATGGAAAGCACTTTGTTCATTTATCAGGTGCTACGCCATTAAAAGTTCTTGATCCTATAAGGGAAAAGGGAAATTTTATAGGTAAGTTACATCCAATACAAACTTTTCCCTCAAGAAACAAAGAAAGTTTTAAGAATATATATTCTACCTATTGTGGAAGTGAGGAAACTTACAAAATTTTAAAAGATATTTTTAAAAATGATTTTAAAATTATAAAAATGAGGGATGAGGAACAAACACTTATACATGTTGCCTGTGTTTTTTCTTCAAATTTTCCAATTTATTTAATATCAAAGGCTGAAGAAATTCTAAAAGAGCTTAATGTTAGTATGGAAGTTTTAAATCCGATAATAAAGGCTTCCTATGAAAATGTAATGAAAAAAGGGGCAAAAGAATCTCTAACAGGTCCAGCAAAAAGGAAAGATTTTTTAACAATAAAAAGACACAAAAAAATTTTAAAAAGTTTTAAAAAGGATTTTTATTTAATTTATAATTATTTAACAAAGAAGATAATAGATGAAGGACATTTATAAAAATTTTCTTCTTAGACATCCACTTCTTAAAAATCTTGGAGAAAGAGGGTTAGAGGAAATTTCTTCAATCGCATCCTTTATAAATTTAAAAAAAGGGGAAATTCTCTTTAAAGAAGGTTCTGAGGGTGAGGATCTATATATTATAGTAGAGGGAGAAGCAGAGGTATTGAAAACTGATAAATTGGTTAAGATAGCTGAGTTAAAAGAGGGAGCATTAATTGGTGAACTCTCTTTTCTTCTTAAAGAAGGAAGAACTGCTACTTTGAGGGCAATAAAAGATTCTGTATTTTTTAGAATTGATGGGAAACTTCTTGAAGAAAAAATTTTAAAATCAGAAAAAATCTATGTAGAAATTTTATTTTCCATATCAAAGATAGTTGCTGAAAGATTAAAAACTGTAAATTCCCTTCTTTCTGATTATTTAAAAAAACATAAGGTAGAAAGTGACGAACTTTGTAAGTTAAGGGAGAGTTTAAAAGAGGAATTTATTTTTTAAAAAGTATAAATGAATTTAAAAGTTAAAAAGTTCCCATGGATTTTAATTCTTAAACCTCCAGCTTTTCTTGAGATCATATTAGCTTCTGCGGAATCATATCATTCGGAATGTTATGGTATTATGTTAGGTTATGTAAATGAAAAAGAAGTTGTTGTTGAAGATGCTCAGGTATTACAGGATGTTAAAAAATCTCCCTATGGAGTAACTCCTTTTCCTAAAAGAGAAAAAAGGTTGATTCAACTGATTAAATCCTTGAATTTAGATAATTTGAATGTAATCGGAGACTTTCATTCTCATCCTATGATTGGTGATGTAAAGGGGAAACCTGTTCCTTCTGGTGATGACATTCTTGATATGAAGGTTGGATTTACCTATTTAATTGTTGCAATTAATGAAAGTAAGAGAAATAGGAGGTGGAGTTATAATGAAAAAAGGAAGGTTTTAAAGGGTTCTATTTTTAATTTTAATTTTGAGATATCCGCATATTACTGTCATAAAAATTTAGGTTATAAAAAACTACAAATTAACTGTCCCTTTTTAATGGCAATAGACAGATCTCAAATTATTAAAAAATGAAATTTTTTTAAATTTGATAAATTAAATTTTTAAAAATATAATAAATTAAAAGAGGAGGTAAATTATGAATAAATTAACTTTTCTCTCTATTCTTTTTGGGCTATTCTTTTTAAGCCAGGTAGATTACAAGGACAAAAAAGAAAATCTGAAAAAAGCTTTTTTAGAAGGTCAAAGAGGATGGAATGAAGAGGGAAACAATTTATGGACCGCTGTTCCACCTTTACCTTTATATAACGTAGGAATTGGAACACCAACTCCTTCCTATAAACTTCATGTTGAAGGAACAGGTTATATGACAGGTTTTATAATGCCAACAGGAGCACAAAATGGTTATGTGTTAACCTGTGATGCCGGAGGAAAAGGTAGCTGGGAAAATCCTGTGTACACCACTTTTAAAATTGCTAAAAAAACAACTGATCAATCTACAACATCTACTACACTCACTAATGTTACAGAACTTTTTTTTAATGTTGAAGCAGGAAAATATTATTTCTATGAGTTTTTTTTAGTTGTAAGTTCTGCTGCTGCAGCAAATGGAATCGGACTTGCTATTTCCTATCCACCAGCAACTATAAGTACATATCAAGTGAGAATACCAAGGGCTGGAGATGGGACAGATGCAGAACATGTAGGCTACGGTACTTCAAGCGATGACGTTGTACAGACTCCTGGTGTACCAGCAGCAAATGTTGATCATATTGCTTATGTTGAGGGTATAATAATTCCAGCACAAAATGGAACTATTCAACTTAGATTTGCTTCAGAAGGAGCAGGAACTGCAGTAACTATAAGACGGGGTTCTTTCGGAAGGATGATCTCTTATTAATGCTTTTAAAAGAAAAAGACCTTTCTTCTTTTAACAAATTCATAAATTTTTTCAATTTAAAAAGTGACGATAAGTTAATTCTCCTTCAAAAAGTTTTATTAATTTTTTCAAAAATTCCCTATGAGAATTTAACAAAATTAAAAGATGCTGATGAAAAAAACCTTGAAAAGAAATTAAGAACACCTTTTTACATTATAAAAGATTTTTTTGAAAAAGGAACAGGTGGAACCTGTTTTTCCTTAGTTTATTTTTTAAAAAATTTCCTTGAATATTTAAACTTTAAAACAGAATTTTTATTATGTAATAGAAGTTATGGAGAAAATACCCATACACTTGTTAAAGTAGAATTCGGTGACAAAAAATTCTTATGTGATGTTGGATATTTAATTTATAAACCGATCCCATTAGATAAAGAAATCGTTGAGTTTGAAACAAAGGCATATAATTTTTTATTAGAAGAAAAAGGAAAGGAAATATATGTTTATACAAAAACCGGAGAAGGTTTTAAAAAACTAAGATATAAGATAAAGATGGAAAAGGTAAGCGAAGATGATTTTATCTCAGCATGGAAAAAATCCTTTGAATTTGAAATGATGAATCACATAGTAATATCAAAGGATGTAGGTGATGGAATTGTCTATATAAAGGATGAGCATTTTCATAAAATAATAAAAGGAAAAAGTTATTATAAAAAACTGAATAAAGAAGAATTTAAAAAAACATTAGAAGAATTGAATATAAAATGGCAGAGCCTCTAGAACCTATCCCTGTTAAACTATTTATCGGAATATTTTTTAATGACAAAGATGTTATTTTAAAAGTAAAGGATGAATTGATTAAAAGAATTGATGAAATTGATTATGAAAGCCAAATTTTTGATTTTAACTTTACCTCTTATTATGAAAAAGAAATGGGAAAAGATATAAAGAGAATTTTTTATTCCTTTAAAGATTTGATAGACCCTGCAAAGATAGTTGATATAAAGTATATTTCTTTTGAAATAGAAAAAAAATTTATGGATTTTGAAGGAAAAAGAAAAGTGAACATAGACCCAGGTTATATGGATTTTTTCAAAGTTGTTCTTGCTTCTTTTAAACCAGGTGGATATAAAATCTATTTAGATAAAGGTGTTTATGCTGATATAACTTTATGGTATGAAAAAGGAAAATTTAAACCACTTTTAACTTCTTTCCCTGATTTTAAAAATAATTTATACGAAAAGACTTTTTTAAAAATAAGGGAAATATATAAAAAAGATTTAAAAAGGAGGAAAAATGCCTAACAATTTTAACTGGATTGAAATAAGGGTAAGA
>JBCNUW010000040.1:0-4999 GCA_039630575.1 Caldifarciminales bacterium | reverse complement strand
GTCAATTGGAAGATCTCCAAGAAGGGGAAATACGTATTTTTCAAGTCTTAGTTTAACGGTTTTAGTGTAGGAGGAATCCCAATTGGGAGAGAACTTTTCTAAGAACTCCTCAGCTATTGCTCGGAAGGTGTTTTTTCTTTTTAATTCCTTTTCTTTTTTCCATCTGATAGGGTCTATTCCTTGTTGAAGGAGTTTACGGAGTTCACCTGCAAGTTCTCTTGCTTGAGATAGAGAAACTTCTGGATAGCTTCCTAAGGCTATAGTTTTATGTTTTCCATTGTAGATATAGTTAAATCGCCATAGTTTAGAGCCAGATTTTGTGACGAGAAGGTAGAGACCCTTTCCATCCCAGAGTTTAAGGTTTTCGTTTGTGGGTTTAATTTTTTTAATTGTGAGGTCATTAAGTGCGTGGAATTTAGTTTTAGGCATAGTTTTTTATCCCTATTGGTAAGAGGTAGGTTGATACATTTTAGGGTATCAGGATTTTTTACTATGTCAATACCTCAAAAAATACCCTAAAAAGATTTGGATTTTATTGGAATTAGGTGGATATTTTAGGATTTGTAAATAAATAGAGATAAGGACTTCAAGATAAATCTGATACCTTAAAATACCTTAATGGACCAAATTATCCTAAAAAGAGGTGGAGGCGGCGGGAATTGAACCCGCGTCCGAAGATAGTTCAGATTAAACTCCTACAGGCTTAGCCTGTGATAAAATCTCGTAGAGGCTTAAGCACAGGCACTTAAGCTCTCTACCAGGTGAGTCAATTCTCGGAAGCTTAAAGCTCACCACTTCAAGCTTCCAAAGCCTTCCTGGGTCACGCCCCTTGAGGCCGGAAGACTAAAGCGCTCAAGAGACGAGGCTGCTCAATTTTTAGGCAGCCTGAGCGTAAGCGTAATCGTTGGCAGTTGTATTTTTACACTCTTTTTAACGTGGTGAGTGCGACCACGACCTGCAGTTTAACCCTACCTATCCCCGTCGAACCCTTTTCGCCCCCATCTTTTCAAAGAGCTTTTATTTTAATTTTAATAACTTTTTATAAAAATTCAATAGGAGGATTTGGCCCAAATTTGCCGATAGAATCTTAATATTTTGAATGTTCTATCTTAAATAGTAGGCTCTCTCTTGTCATGGGTTAGACCACTTTTTTGTTTACTTTTCACCTACTGGGTGATATTGGACATCATCTGTAAACTTGGTATTGATGAAACTTTGGTAGCTTTTTAAAAATTTCTATCGGCAAAATTGGGACTTAAAAAACTTTTAGCCAAAAATAAATGAAGTATAATTATTAAAAAAATTCAAGTATGAAAAATTCTCAAAAACACGTCTTATATTTTATAATTCTTCTGGGATTAATAAGTCTTTTTTCTGACATGACCTATGAAGGGGCTCGGAGCATTACAGGACCCTTTTTAGCCTTTCTTGGTGCCAGTGCTGCTATAGTAGGATTTACAGCAGGTTTCGGAGAGTTTATAGGTTATGCTTTAAGACTTATTTCTGGAATTGTCTTAGATAAAACGAAAAAATTTTGGTTAATCCTTTTTATAGGATATGTTGTAAATCTATTTGCTGTTCCAGCCTTGGCTCTGGTTGAGTGTTGGCAATGGGCAGTTTTTTTCATCTTAGCAGAAAGATTAGGAAAAGCTATAAGGACTCCTGTAAGAGATACTATGCTTTCTTATGCCACCTTTCAAATAGGAAGAGGCTTGGGGTTTGGTATCCATGAAGCTCTAGACCAAATAGGAGCAGTAACAGGTCCTCTTATAATAGCCCTGGTGTTTTATTTTAAAGGAAGTTATAAAGAAGCTTTTGGGGTTCTTTTAGTTCCTGCCTTAGTGGCCCTTTCCATTTTAATAGTTGCTAAAAGACTTTATCCTGCACCAGAGAAGCTTGAGATTAAAACTCTCCAGTTAGAGAAAGGGGGTTTTTCTAAGATTTTCTGGTTCTATCTTATAGGTATAGCCTTATGGGGAGCTGGATATGCTGATTTTGCCCTAATTGCCTATCATTTCAAAAAAACCTTCGTAGTATCTGAAGAGTGGATTCCTATATTTTATGCAATTGCTATGGGAGTAGATGCCATCTCGGCTTTAATATTAGGTTATCTTTTTGATAAAAAGGGTTTAAAAATTCTTCTTATCACTATAGTTATTTCCATAGGATTTGTGCCTTTGGTATTCTTAGGAAATTTTTATTCTTGCATTTTAGGAATGGTTCTTTGGGGAATAGGTTTGGGAACGCAAGAGTCTATCGTAAGGGCTACAATTTCTTTACTTGTCCCCAAAGAAAAAAGAGGATCGGGATACGGAGTATTTAATACAGGCTTTGGCTTAGCCTGGTTTATAGGAAGTTTTATTTTAGGTATTTTATACGATATTTCTATACCAAGTATGATTCTATTTTCTATTGGAATTCAACTCTTGGCAACCTTATTCATTATTCAAGTATTATTGTCTTTTAAATAATCTTAATTTTTTATCTTAATAAAAAAGTTTCTTTTCTAAAAATGTGAAAATTAAATATGTTTAAACCTGAAAAAATCAAAAAACTGAAAAAATTTTTTAGTTTTACAAAGAGCTTGAAATACAAACTCTATAGGTACTCTTTTAAAAAATTTTTTTATACTTATAAGAAAAACTATTATCCTTTATATCCCAAAGGGTCTTGATTAGCCAAAAACTCTCTTTGGTAGTTCTAACTTTTAATTACAACCCTTAAAAGATGGTATCCCTCTATAAAAATTGAGAAAAGATGTTCAAATTTGCCGATAGAAATTTCAAAGAGCTACAAAAGTCACATCAATACTAAGTTTCCAGACGATGTCCAATATCACCCAGTAGGTGACGAGTGAACAAAAAGTGGTCTGACTTGTGACAAGAGAGATCCTACCATTCAAGATAGACCATTCAAAATATTAAGTGTCTATCGGCAAATTTGGGAGATGTTTGAGAGTTGCCTAATTATTGAAAATATTTTATAATAATTAAATAACTTGCACAAAATTAGGATATGAATACAGTAGAAAAAATAATAAAAGATAAAATTTTAAGAGTTTTGAAGGGAGACCTAACTGAAAGAGATACCGATGCAATAGTGAATCCTGCTAATAACTACTTGAAACATGGAGGAGGAGTTGCAGGAGCAATTGTTAAAAAAGGAGGACAGATTATTCAAGAAGAAAGTGATCGAATTGGGTATGTAGAAACTGGAAAAGCTGTTATAACCACAGCCGGAGCTTTGAAAGCTAAATATGTGATTCATGCTGTAGGACCTAAGTGGGGAGAAGGGCAAGAAAGAGAAAAACTTGCCTCTGCAGTCCTTAGTAGCTTAAAACTTGCTACTCAGTATAATTTAGAAAGTATTTCCTTTCCAGCTATAAGTGCTGGAATTTTTGGAGTTCCTAAGGAAATAGTGTCTGAAGTTTTGCTCAACACTGCTTATGATTTTCTAAAAAAAGAAGAGACCTCCTTGAAAGTGGTTGAATTTTGTCTTTTTGATGAGGATAGTTATCAACAATTTGTAAAGGTCTTAGAGTCTCTCCCGAATTAAAGATCTTTTTTTATAGTAATAATACATAGTAGCTAAAACTTCTGTAGCCTCTTCAGGAGTTGAATAAACAGGAATACCTGTTTTTTCCATTTGAATAACCCAATCCATAATAAATTCTTTTACCGCGCATACCACGACTATTGGTCTTCCTTGAAAATCGATAGTTCCAAGAGTTTCAATATAGGAATTTAATTTTTCTGTTTGAACTATAACTATGAAACTTCCTACTTCAGCACTTTTTTTAGCTATCTCAATAGTTTTTTTAACTTGCTCTGGAGTTTGAGTAAAGGTAAAGTCTACTGGATTGTAAGTATTTACGTATTCTGGGAGCACTTCTTTTAATTCCCTTTTTAATTCCTCAGATAGCTGAGCTAAATGTAAACCATTTAAGGCTACTGCATCAGCTGCTGCCACTCCAAGAGAACCTGCATAGGTAATAATAAAAACTCCAGAAGTTCGAGGTAAAGGTTGTTTAGAAAAAGCTCTGGCTAAAGCAAACATGTGGTCATTATTTTTAGCTCTTATAATTCCTGCCTGTTTAAAAATAGCACTATAAATCTCATCACTTCCTGCCAGAGAGGCTGTATGAGAAAGGGCAGCCCTTTGGCCTTCCTCTGTTCTTCCAGTTTTTAAAACAATAACAGGTTTTTTTGCTGTTACTTCTTGAGCTACTTCCAAAAACTTTCGTCCACCTTTTACATTTTCTAAATACATACAAATAACTTTAATATTTTCATCCTCTCCCAAAGCATAAAGAAGATCTGTTTCGTTTAAATCTAATTGATTACCAATAGTAGCTATAATTCCAAAGTCTAAAATTTTTCTTAATCCCCATAGATATCCAGCTGAATAAACTCCAGCTTGGGCAATAAGACCTACATTTCCCTTTCCTAACTCCTCTACTACTCCTATGGATTCCACTACTCCACAGTGAGTATTTATAATTCCAGAACAATTGGGACCTAAAAGACGCACTCCATATTTAAGAATAATTTTTTTAAGCTCCCACTCTATAGCCCTTCCCTCTTCTCCTAATTCACCAAAACCAGCAGATTCAATTATGATATATTTAGCTCCCGCTTTACAACATTCTTCTACTACTTGAGGAGTCTGGCGAGCAGGAACTAAAACTATAGCAGTATCAATTTCATCAGGAATTTGCCCTACAGAGGGATAAGCTTTTATTCCTTGAACTACCTCAGCTTTAGGATTAACTGGATAAAGCTTACCTTGATAACCATGTGTAAGAAGATTATAAAAAACATTCCATCCCAGTTTTCCTTTAGTATTTGAAGCTCCAATTACAGCTATACTCTTAGGATAAAGAAGCCCTCTCAGCTGGTCTTTAGGACGAACCTCTAAAGAACAAGTTTCTTTAGGTAAGGCTGGATCTAAGATAATTCTTGCGTCTACAATAGTGTATCCCTTAGAATAAACAAAAATA
>JBCNUW010000004.1:0-120148 GCA_039630575.1 Caldifarciminales bacterium | reverse complement strand
AAAAAGGAAAATATTTTTAGGTAGGGACAAGAGGAAAATAAAAATGACTGATATTAAACGATATTTAAATTAGGATGGCAAACACGGGTTAACTCATATAAAACCATAGGATAAAAAGCTTTATTGTTTTCATAAATTTATAATTTCATCTTTAAAAATAACTGCAACTAAATTATTTTTTTTATTTAAAATAATTAAGTCAGCATCAAATCCTTCTTTTAATCTTCCTCTATTTTTTTCTTCAAAACAAAAGACTCTTGGATTTTCTGTATAAAGTTTTAATGAGGTTTCAAAATCAATTCTTTCAGAGGGAATAGGGTGATTAACTGCTCCCTCTATTCCATACAAAGGTCCTATAGGCATACAATCAGAACCAAAAGAAAGTTTTAGGTCTTCAGAAAGTAATGTATTAAAAGGGTTCATATTTTTCCATCTTTTTTCTCCCAGCCTTTTATAATACATTCCATTTTTTTCTTGCCATTTTTTTACAAAATTCGGTTGCATCGAAATATAAATGTTACTATCTTTTGCCATTTTTATTATATTTTTATTAACTATCTCAAAATGTTCAATTCTATGTCTCAAAGGGTTTTCTGAAATTAATTTGTTAAATATTTTTAAAACAAATTCATTCGCAGCATCTCCTACTGCGTGAACAAGGAGTTGTAATCCATTTTTTTCACAATATCTTATAAAATTTTCAAAAGTGCTTTCATCAACTAAAAGTTTTCCCCTTTCTCCTTTTAAATCTTCATAACTTCTCTTTAAGAAAGCAGTCCTTGCACCTATTGAACCATCTGAAAAAATTTTTATTCCCTTCAATTTCAAAAATTTTCTTTCTTCAAACTTTTCATTTATTCTCTCAAATTCTTTTATTTCTTCCAGATTTCTCAAAACAACATATAAATTTATTCTGATTAAAAAATCCTTTTCTTTAAAATCTAAAATATTTTCAAAATTTTTAAGTCCTAATATTTCATGAACCTCTGTTATTCCATTTAAAAGAGCAATTTCCTGACCTCTTACAAAAGCACTTTTTATTTCCTCCCTTGATGGTGGAAAATAATAGTTTAAATAAAGAGGAACATCTTCTTTCATCGTTCCTGTTTCAAAATCTATATTTTTTGCCTTTTTTGATTTTAGAATTTCAAGAGCCTTTGAATTTCCAACAGCAAAATGACCGCATATTCTTCTGAGAATAATTGGTACCTCTTTTGATATCTTATCAATTTCTTCTCTTTTTGGAAATTCTTTTTCCCTCCAGTTACTCTCATCAAAATCATATGCAATTACTAAATCCTTTTTTTCCTTTAAAATTTCCCTTAAAAACTCGTAAACTTCTTCTTTTGATTTTTTTTCTTCTAAAGAATACCTCACTTGCGAAAGTCCCATTTGAATTAAATGGGTATGAGAATCACAAAAAGAGGGAAATATTTTTGCATCTTCAAAAATATAATCTGATTTTATTTCACCCTTTTTGTAAATCCCTTTTATCTTCCCATTTTCTATTCTTATAGCCTTTTCAAAATCAGAAATTATCATATCTAAAAATTTTGTATTTTAGCTTAACCCATTAAGTTCTATGCTCCAAACTTTTCTAATTTTCCCGATAAAGCAAGTAAAAGTGGTAAAAGTTTATTACCCTTAATAATACCGAGATATCCCTTTAAAACTTCTCTCTCGTCAAACTTTTCACAATTATCAGGTTCTATTATTGGTGAATAAATAAGAAGAGGTGTCGGATGCCATGAATGACTTTTTAAAACAGCTGGTGTAGAGTGATCGGCTGTTATTGCTATCACATCGGCACCGGATTTAATTATAAAAGGGATATACTTATCTACATTTTCTATTTCTTTAACTTTACCATAAAAATCACCATCTTCACCCTTTTTGTCTGTTTCTTTATAGTGAAGATATATAAAATCGTAATTTTTAAAAACTTCTGGCAACAAATTACAAGCCTCTTCAAAATCATTAACATTCTCAACAACATCCATTCCAACTAGCTTTGCAAGCCCTTTATACATTGGGTAGTAAGCTATACCACAGGCTTTAAGTTTCCACTTTTCTTCGAAAGTTTCCCACTCTGGAAGAGAAGAAAAACCCCTTAAAAGAACATAATTTGCTTTCTTTTCATCTTTTAAAACTTTAGCAGCTTTTTTTAAAAAGTCTTCCACTACCTTTTTTGTTTTTTCAGTTTTTTTATCTTTTGCAACAAGGTCAAAAGGTTTCTTCCCCTCCTTTAACGGATCAGTGTCTTTAAGCTCAGGTGAAAGCTCTTCACCTCTTAGAATTAAAACAAATCTGTGCTCCTTGCCCGGATAAAGTATAATCTCTACATCATCTATTTTTTTAATTTCTCCTTTTAATTTTTCAACAAGTTTTCTTGATTCTTCAGTTTCAATTCTTCCAGCTCTCCTATCAACAACAATGCCATTTTCATCGATCTTACAAAAATTACATCTTATAGCTATATCACCCTTTTTAAGATCTGCTCCTACACCAAGTGCTTCAAGAACACCTCTTCCTATCTGATACCTAAATGGATCATAACCAAAAAGAGAAAGATGAGCAGGTCCACTTCCGGGTGTTATTCCCCATTCACACGGTAAAATTCTTCCACAGGTAGATCTTTTTGCAAGTTCATCAAGATTCGGTTTATTTGCAACCTCCATCTCTGTTTTCCCGTTTAAGGGAAGTCCAGAGAGACCATCTATGACAAATAAAAGTATCTTCTTATTATTTTTTGAAATTATCTCCTTTACTACTTCTTCCATATTTAATTATAAAGTCTTTTAAAATACAAATTCAGTCTTGACAGATTTATCGACATAAAAAGGTAAATCTGCACTCAACTTCAAAAATATTTTCCACTTTCTTTTCTTTGTTAATTTTAAAAAATTAACTTTTTCTGGAAAGTAAAAATCGTTAAAAACATAAATATTTTTATCTTTAAAAATTTTCAAATCATATTTTATTTCATAACTTCCTACTTCTTCTAAATTTGATATTGTCTCTCTAAATATATGGGGATTAATTAGATCATTTTTGTAAATCCATTCTATCTCTAATTTAATAACTCTTGCTTTTCCCTTATCAAAAACTGAGACATGAAATATAACCTCTCCATCTTTTACTTCCAATAAATTAGAATAAACATTTATTTCATTCTTTAACTTTAACACATCTTCCTTTAGTTTGAATTCCTCCATAACAGTATCATCAGTAAATAAAAATAAGGCTCTTCTCATATAGGGGCAATTTAATATAAAACCTGGACCATCAACAACTCCACCTTTTGAATCGAGATAACCTAATGTTTTACCCTTTTTAATACCTATTTCAAACTCAGAAACATCTTTAAATTCATATTTTTTTTCTTCATAGATTCTATACTTTGTAACTACTACAGGAACTTTTGATACTTCCATATATCTTTCTATAACGATATTTCCACTCATAATCTTCAACTTTTTAATTTTTTTTCTTAAAACAAACTTTATCAAAAAGTTCTCGTTATCTTCAGAAGTTTTTATTTCAATTATATTTTTTAAAAAGAAATCAACCCAATCTGTTGTTTTATTTTTAAAAAAGTGATCTAAAATTATAAAAAGTTCAAATAATAAACTCAAAAAAACAAAAATGACAGCAAAATAAAAAATAAAATTTTTTTCAAACTTTTTGTATAATAAATAAAAAGTAACAGAGGTTATTGAAAAAGAAAGAATAAAAACAAAAAGCAAGGGAGATATTCTGAAGTGGGGTGGTTTAAAAAAGTTTATTTTCCATGACATGTCAAATTATCTTTTCAAAAACTTCCTTTGCTTTGCCTCTTATTGAAATATCAGCAAAATAGGATATATCTGTATCCTCAGGATTTATTTCAAAAACCTTTTTATTTTTCTCTTTAAAAATAAAAGGTAAAGAAGCTGCAGGATAAACAAGAAGTGAAGTCCCAACAACAAGTATCGCCTCTTTTGTATCAATAGATTCAAAAATCTTTTTAAGAACATCTCTTGGAATAGGTTCTGTAAACCATACAACATTCGGTCTTAACAAGGAATTACACCTTTCACATCTAGGTGGTAATTCATCTTCTCTAAAAATACACTTTTCAAATTTTAAATATCCGCATCCTGTGCAAAGTGTCTCAAATATATTTCCATGCATTTCAATCAACTTTTTTGAACCTGCATCCCTATGAAGATTATCAACATTCTGTGTAACAAGCAAAAAATCTTCTATCATATCTTCAAGTCTCTTTATGGCAAAATGAGCATAGTTTGGAACAGCCTTTAAAATAATACTTCTTCTCCAATTATACCATTCCCAAACAAGTTTAGGATTTTCTTTAAAAGCTTCAGGAGTAGCTAACTTAGTTGCATCATAGTTTCTCCATAATCCATCTTCACCTCTAAAGGTTGGAATACCACTATCTTTTGATATACCTGCTCCTGTCAGAACCATAAGTGATTTTGTGTTTAAAATAAAATCTCTTAAATTTTTAACTTCCTCTTCCATGGATTAAATCTATTTTTGCCCCAAGTTTTTTCAATTTATCTACAATATTTTCATATCCCCTTTTTATATTTTCAAGCCCATAAATTTGAGACCTACCATCTGCTACAAGTGCTCCTAAAATAAGTGCTGCTCCAGCCCTTATATCCGGAGCAAAAAGTGGAGCACCTTTCAAATTCGTTTTACCTTCAACTTTTGCGTAACCATGACCAACCTCAATATTTGCTCCCATTTTTGTTAGCTCACCAACAAAACCAAACCTCTCAGGATAAATTCTCTCCTTGACTATACTTTTGCCTCTTGCCTGTGTTAAAAGAGAGACAATTTGAGGTTGACAATCAGTAGGATAACCTGGATATGGTGCAGTTGAAACATTAACAGGTCTAAGATCTATATCCTTTTGGCTCCTTAAGTAAAGATGATCTACCTTATTTTCAATGTAAATACCCATTTTTTTTAGTTTCTTTATTACACTTTCTAAAAAATTATAAGGATTGGGTCTTAAAATTAACTCTCCACCTGTTCCAGAAACAAACATCATATAGGTGCCTGCTTCTATTCTATCGGGAATATTAAAAAAACTAACCGGTGCTTTTAAATTTCTATTTCCCCATATAAAGGCTCTTCTTTTTTCAACTTCTATTTTTGCACCTGCTTTTCTTAGAAATTCAAAAAGATGAATAACTTCCGGTTCAAGTGAAATATTTTCCAAAATTATCTCCTCTTCAATCTTTGCTGCTGTCATAGCAAGGTGTGCTGTTGCACCAACACTTACTTTTGGAAAGGTTATTTTTGCTCCTCTAAATTTTTTTACTCTTGCAATTATATATCCACCCTCAATATCAATTTCAGCACCAATTTTTTTAAGCCCCTTTAAATGAAAATTTATTGGTCTTGGACCAAAAGCACATCCACCTGGAATTCCAACCTTTGCCTTACCCTCTGTCACAAGAAGTGGCCCTAAAACATAAATAGATGCCCTCATCTTCTGAATAAAGGAAAGAGGCATAGAGGAATTTCTTATGCCGTTATTTTCAATTATAACTTTATCATCTTCCTCAACAAGGGTAACTTTAAGTCCTAAGTAGGAAAGTAAAGAAATCATAGTTTTTACGTCTTCAACATATGGAATATTTAAGAATTCTGTTTTCCCTTCCATCACAATCATTGATGCAAATAGGGGTAAGGCAGAGTTTTTAGCTCCCTGTACTTTTACCTCTCCTTTTAATGGGATACCACCTTCTATATAAATAAAATCTTTATTCAAAATATACAAAAGTCTTTTTATAAATTCTCTTTCCCTGTTTTAAAACAACTATATAAAGTCCTCTTTTAAGAGATATGTTATTTTTAGTAAGTCTTATTAGTCTTGGGAAATTTATAATTTGATCTTCAAAAAATATGTGTTTTAAAAAGCCTGCCGAATCGTATAAATAAAGAGAGGAAAATTCTTTAGATTCACCAATCCAAATCTCTACTTCCTCATCTCTTCCATCATTATTCGGGGTGAATCTCCTTGTAGATAACTTTAGCTTTTCCTCTCCCATTTCAATCTTGTAGGGACCTCTGCCAGGTGTTGAGCCAGAAGGATCCTGTGAAGATCCCCAGTTTTCCCTTAACCAAGAGTAACCAAAATTATACCTCTCAAGTGAAATTCCGTAATCGCCTCCCCAATCAGGAGAGTAATTTACTGAATCAATTCTTTGTCTTAAAGAGTTTGTTATAAAGACAAGATCACCGTCATTGTTAAGTGATGGAAAATTGGGCAACTCAAAGGTGAAGGGAATTCTACCGAAAGTCTGATAAAATTGAGAAGTATCAGATGTAAAAATTGCATAGGTATCTCCTGGTATTTTTAAATTTTTTATATAAAAATTTTTTTCTGTTAAATCCTTAAGAATCAGATTATCTATAAAGAGAGTATCATTTGAAGGATTTTTAATTTCAATCCATTCCGGTGTACTCATATAAAAAATCTCAGTTATATAAAGAAGAGGTGTATCTATTATTATTTTAAAACTTGAAAGATTATTGAAAGTATCCTTTTCCATTGTAGGTGGGGAAATCTTGGCATGAAGATTTAAAACACCTTTAAAATTTTCAAACATTTCTACGTTATGTAAAACTGAATCTTCAGATCTTATTGTGCCGTTAAATTGAAAAGGTACTTTACTTGAAATTTCTAAAAAACCAAAAATGTTACCCGAATAGTCAAGAGACCCCTTGTTTTTTATAAAAAAATAAACATTAAATTTTTGACTCCTTCTTATAAAAGAAGGTTTTACATAGGCACTTTCTATTACAAGATCAAAACCAGGTGAAACTGAGTTATATCTTCCAGGAGTAGACTTATCCTTATCTGTTGATTTTGCCCAGTTTGAAAGAGAATCAGCTTTTTCTAAAACAATCCTTTCAATTGAAACTCCATCATGAGAGCCTGTAAAGGGAACTCCATTTATTCCAAAGGTAGAAACATAAACATTTGGATTTGTAATTACGAAAATAGCAATGGGATCCGTATTTGCAAGACCAAGTCCATTGTTACCCAAATCTACATCCCTTATTGTAAATATGTATGTACCAGGATAAATCTTGTAAGGTTGAGGATATTCAGTATTTAGGGTATCGGTATAATTTTTATCTAAAATAACACCAAAATGAAAAGGAGGTAATTTTGTTTTCCCAAAAATAACACCGGGATGGAATTTCAAAATTGAGGAATCAGTCCAAGCAAAAATTGTGTCATTTTCGTCAAAATCGGTTAATCCAAAAAGAGAAAGATCTACTGTATCAGGACCCGGATTATAAATTTCTATCCATTCATTCCTTCTACCACTCTGAGTTTCAGAACCTGGAGCATCATTTAGAACTTCTGAGATGATTGGTTGAAAAAACAAAATTAAAATTATCATATTTTAATTATAAAGAAATATTTGAAGTTTTTGCCTTAATATATTTAATATGAACAGAAAAATAATTTTAATCTCTTTAATTATAGTCGCCTTAATAGGTGTTTACATAGTAATACTTTTAGCAACAAAGAAAATAGAGTCTCTATATGTGAAAGGAGGGGTTGGTATTGTAGAGGTAAAAGGAATTCTTTCTGATTCAAAGGATTACAGAAAGGATCTTGAGTATCTTAAAAAAAGAAAAGATTTAAGGGCTTTGCTTTTACATATTGACTCTCCAGGTGGAGGTGTGGTAGCATCACAGGAAATTTATTATTCTGTTTTAAAATTTAAGGAAGAAAAAAAAGTCCCTGTTGTCGCCTATATTTCCACATTAGGAGCCTCAGGTGGATACTATGTAGCAATTTCAGCCGATATAATAATGGCTGCACCAGGATCAATAACAGGATCAGTAGGTGTAATAGCTCAATATCCCACTTTCTATGAGCTCCTTGAAAAAATAGGAATAAGGTTTAGAGTATTTAAAAAAGGTAAGTTTAAAGATGCTGGCTCACCCTACAGAGAAATAACAGAGGAAGAGAAAAAATATATTGAAGATCTGCTTTCTGATATTTACAGGCAATTTTTTAAAGAAGTCTCCTCAAGGAGAAAACTCGATACTTTAAATTTAAAAGAATGGGCTGAAGGGAAAATTTTTACAGGCTTACAGGCAAAAAAGATAGGACTTATTGACACAATCGGAACCTATGAAGATGCCTTGATGTTAGCAGGAAAACTTGCTGGAATAAAGGAAAAACCAAAGGAAATAAAACCACCTCTAAAAAGAAAAGGGGTCTTCCAATTATTTTTTGAAAACTTAACAAAATTAGGAATACTTAAGGTAGAATATAGACTCATTTATAATTAACTCTTAAAATTTTTTCACCCTCTATTTTAACACCTTCCAATTTATCCTCCTCAATTAATCTTTTTAAAAGAAAAACGGCTTCTTTGCTATGATCATACTTTGGAATCCCTGGAGCCTGAAGTATTATGGGAATTATTTCCCCTTCTAAAAATTCACCATTTCCATTTAACTTTACCTTCAGAATAAAAGATATATTTCTTGGATATTTAAGATTAAATCCACCATATGCAGCAAAGTTACCAAGAGAATAACTTACGATTCTGTCTTTATAAATCTCTAAACCCCTTATAACATGTGGACCATGCCCATAAACAACATCAGCACCATTGTCTATTGCGAATCTTGCAAATTCCTTTACGTTACCCCTTTTTTCACCATAAAAGTATTCAAATTTATCTTTTACATGAATCGCAGAATCTCCCTCCGTACCTGCATGGAATGAAACAACCAAGATGTTAACATTCTTTGAAATATCTCCTATTAAACTTAAATCGTCTTTGTTAAAGATGCTATTAGTGTAATCATATACTGAAAAGGCAACAAATCCTACTTTTATTCCTTTTATAGTTATGGTATCAAAAGATCCCTTTAAACCTGAAACTAAAAATCCTTCTTTTTTTAAAATTTCATAAGTTTTTTTAGCTGAACTTTCCCCTCCATCGTATATATGATTATTTGCAATTGAAAAAGCCTTAATTTTGCTTTTTTTTAAACCAGGAATCACAGAAAGAGGAACTAAAAACTTATAATCCTTTCTCCTCTCTTTTACATCTAAATTAAAAGTTCCTTCAAAATTCGCAAAGGAAAGATCACTATATTCTAAAAAGTTATAAACATCTTTAAAAAGATAAAATCCAGAATCAGGTGGAACTCTATTTTTTAAAAAATCTCCTGGTAAAACATCACCCATAAAGCAAAAAGTTAAAATTAATGTATCAGTAATCATTTTTCAGGAAGATGTTTGATAAAAAAATTATAGGCATTTAAATATAAAAAAGAATCTGGTAAATCTTTTAAAGATTCCCTTATCTGTTCATAAGAAGTAAAACCCTCAATTATGTTCCTTTCCGATAATCCGAAAAGGTCAGAACCTAGTGAAATATTCTCAGGGTATTTCCTTAAAAGTGCTTTTATCTTTTTAATTACTTCTTCCTTATTGATCTTTCTTTCAAAGAAAAGAGAACCAAGAGCTATTCCTGCAATACTTTTTCTATTTTTTATTAAATCCATCTCTATAAAGGAGATGTTTCTTTTATTTTTTGGATTTTTTAAAATACCTGTATGAGAAACAAAAAAAGGAACTTTCATCTTGTAAACATCGTAAAAGGTTTTTCTTCCAGAATGAGCAAGGTCTACTATTCCTCCAATCTCTGCAATTTCATTTACTATTTCTTTTCCAAATTTAGTTAAACCGTTTTCCCTGATATCACCACATGAAGAGGCAATTTGATTTGAATAGTTCCATGTTAATGTGAAAACTCTTACACCTAAATTGAAAAGTGCCTTTAGTATGTACTTATCAGTAATAACAGAGCAACATTCTAAGTCGATTATAAATCCTTTTCTTTTTGAGTCCATAACACTTTTTAAATCTGAAGCTTTTTCAACAATTAAAAAGTTATTCTTTTCTGCAAATTCTCTATAGGTCTCTATTGCCCTTAGAACAAAATTTATGTCATAGTTTTCAATAAATTCACTTTTCCACTTAATTAAAGTAAAAACTGAAACCACATTTATTTTAAAAAAATCTTTAGCATTTAATTTTTTATCAAGAATAAAAGGCAGAAGATCTTGATGGAGATCAAAAATTATTTTTTCCATCTGTGAATTTATTTTAAATTTTAATTTATAATGAAAGATGTTATCAAAAAGTATTTTTGCAGGGGTTGATATTGGAGGGACAAGAGTAAAACTCTGTTTTTACGATGGAAAAAAATTTTTTGAAGAAAAGATATTTGAAATTAATCCTGAAGAGGACTTTTTAAAAGAAATTATCGATCATTTAAATAGTAAAAAAAATTTAAAAGCTGTAGCATTCGGCATACCAGGAGTTATTGATGATAAAAATAATTTAAGATTTGCACCTAATCTTCCCTTTCTATTTGGAAAAAACTTAGATGAATTAATAACAGAAAGATTAAAAGTAAAGAAAGTTTTTTTTGATAACGATTGTCACATGAATGCTTATGGTGAATGGAAATTAGGAAAAGCAAAGGGACTTGAGTGTTTCATTTTTTTAACGCTTGGAACGGGTGTTGGAGGTGCTGTTTTTATAGAGAAGAAGCTTTTTAGGGGATACAAAAATCTTGGTGCAGAGTTTGGCCATATAACTGTTGATCCGGATGGACCTGTTTGCTCCTGTGGTAACAGAGGTTGTCTTGAAGCCTATGCATCAAAGAATGGGATAAGGAATTTTTTGTATATGAAGAAAAAAGAGGGAATAGAACACTTTTTAACAAAAAATCCATTAAAGGTTGAACCTTCAGAGGTTTATGAATTTGCAAAAAGAAAAGATCATCTTGCAATAGAGTGTTTTAAAAATTTAGGGAATTCTCTTGGTATTGCCTTATCTGATTTTGCAAAAGTTTTTTCACCTCAAAAATTTATAATTGGTGGTGGAATTTCCCATGCCTTTGATGTTTTCTATACTTTCATTTTAGAGGAATATACAAAAAGAGTCCCTCCTTACCTTTTAGATGTAAGAATTGAAAAGGCAGAACTCTCTGACGAAGCAGGAATGTACGGAGCTTCCCTTTATGCTTACGACAATTTTTTCAAAAAATAAAGAACAAGTATTTTTTTTAATTTTACTTTTTCTTTTAGGAATTTTTTTCTTAAAGAAATTTCCACATTCTGTATTTCATCTAACAAGTGACAGTTATGAATATGGTAATATTGCAAAAAATATAATTGAAAAAAAAGGTTTTTTTGTAAATAACTTATATCCTATTCAATTAGCCTTTGAATTCTCAAGAGAAACACCTGTTCCATCTGTTTTGAGAATGCCCCTTTACCCTATTGTACTTTCTCTTTTTTTTAAAATTTTTGGAATAAGTGATAAAACAATTCTTATAGTAAGTTTCAGTTTTTACATTATATCTGGCTTTTTATTTTTAATTTTTATTGAAAATTTAAAGGTTAATAAAAATGTTAAATTTTTAAGTTTGATCTTTTTTATGTTAAATCCTATATATTTAGACCTTACCTTAAAGGGGCTTTCTGAACCACTTGCTGTTTCACTTTTCATTTTGTTCTTAATTTTTCTTTTTAAAGAGAATAAACTTTTTATTTTATTTTCAAGTTTTTTTCTCTCTCTTTTAGCCTTAACAAGATATTACATAATTTTACTTTTTCTTTTACCTGTTATTTTTTACCTTTACAGTAAAAAAAATTTGAAACTTATAACAGTATATCTTTTCTTCCTTTTAATACCCCTTTTGCCATGGTTATACAGAACTTATAAATTAACAGGAAATCCGATTTTTAACTTAGCTTTTTATACATTAGGTGATTATGAAATAGCAAACATTCCCTATCTGAGTTCTTATCAGATAAATTTTTACAAATTTATTGAAACAAAAATTGATTCTCTATTTTTTTATCTAAAAACTCTCAGCACTGTCTCTCCCTTTTATCTTTTTCCCTTTTCAATAATTTTTCTATTTAAAAATAATAAAAATTTTCTTAAAAACTTAAAAGTTTTTTTTATACTTTCACTTATAATTTTCAGTTTAGTCTTTGGAGTTTTAAATCCGGAGCATCGATTTATACTTTATTTATCTGTTTTTATTATCCCTTTTTCTATCATTTTTTTAACAGAACATCCTCAATTTTTGAAAGTCTTTTTAACTTTTGTTTTTCTTTTAACTGTTCATGAAAATAAAAATGTTATAAAAGAGGCTATAAGAAGAAATAATAATTTTTTTAAAAGCAGAGAAGTTCTAAAAGAAATTGAAAAGGTAAGTGATCAAAAAGGTTTTTTTATTTCAAACGCTGATGCTCTTATAGGTTTTTATACAAACAAAACATGCCTTTTCCCCTTGACATATGCAAGAGATTATGAATTTCTTTTTAAATTAGTGAAAGTAAAGGGAATTATAATATTTCAAGGTATAGACCGACTCTTTTATATGAAATATAGTTTTAATGATATCAAATGTTATCTGGAAAGAGAGTTTCCTATAAGAAAAACTTTTACTGACGGTACAGTTCTATTTTTAAAGGACTATTAATCTAACTCAAAAGTACTATAATACTTACTTGATGATAGTGGTAAATCAAAAAGTGTTGGATAAATGTCGTGAAGTTTTATTATAATTTTCCATAATTTTTTAACATAAATATTTTTTTTACCCTTTTTAATTCCTTCTATGATTTTTTGAGCAACCTCTTTTGAATCAGACCACATCAATTTGTTTTTTCTTATATTAATTTTTTCTATTTTTTTTATAGCGTTTTTAAAAAAATCAGATTCAAAGGGACCTGGATACACACCAATAACATTTATTTTGTATGTTCTTAATTCTCTTCTTAAAGAGTCAGTAAAACCTCGAATTGCAAATTTTGTAGCAGAATAAACACTCATAAGGGGTGATCCCACATAACCAGCAAGAGAAGAAACATTTACTATGACTCCTTTTCCATTTTTTATCATAAGGGGTAAAATTTCTTTAGTCATCAGAAAAATACCTTTTACATTTACATCAAAAAGTTTATAAAAATCATCTTTTTCAACATCTTGAGTTCTTGCGTAAAGTCCCATTCCAGCATTATTTATGAGACAATCAATACTTTCAAATTCCTTAACAGCAATTTTAGCAAATTCTTTAACCGAATTTTCATCCGTAACATCTAAAAAAGAACATATGACTTTAACCTTAAAATCTCTCACAATTTCATTCTTTATTTTATTAAGAATTTCCTCTCTCCTTGAACCAATCAAAAGATTTCCACCTTCACTTGCAATTTTAAAGGCAAGTTCTTTTCCAAGACCTGAGGATGCTCCAGTTATGAGAAAATTTTTGTTATTAAGGTCTTTCATTAATAATATCAAGATCTAAAATTCTAAAAGATAGAGCTTTCTTTTTTGAATAGTAGTCAAATTCAGGAGTGTAAACAGCTAAAATCTTTGTTTTTCCAGATACTATCTTATCATAAAGATCAAATCTATCAGGAACAAAGGCTCTAAAAAATTTACCCTTTTTACTTATATAAAAATCAAGATGTTCATTTTTCCTTAATTTTATGTTTCCCACACAAGTTAAATCCTCATCAAGAAATATAGGTTTTGGATTTCCCTCTCCAAAAGGTTCCATTTTTTCGATCACCTGTGAATAAAGGAAATTGTCCCACTCCTCAATTGGAAATTTACAATCAACAGTTATTTCAGGTTCAAAATCCTCCTCTTTAAAATTAACACTTGCAAACAAATTGATCTTTTCCTCAAAAACTTCAAAGTCCCTCTTTAAAATCTTTATTCCAGCAGCAAATCTGTGACCACCATACTCAAGTATATGATCGTTTAATTTATCAAATATTTCCATAAGATTTATATTCTTAATTGACCTTGCTGAACCCCTTAAAATATCTCCTTCCTCTGTGAAAACTATAGATGGCCTATGAAACCTATCAACTATTTTAGAAGCAACAATTCCTATTACGCCTGGATGAAAATCCTTACCTTTGACCGTTATAAATAAATTCTTTTCCTTTCCCTCCTTCTCAATCATTTCAAAGGCATCACTTAATACTCTCTCCTGTTCCACTATTCTCATCCTATTCATTCTCTCAAGTTTTTTCACCAATTCTAAAGCCTCTTCGGTCTTTTTAGAAACCAAAAGATTAAAAGATAAACTTGCATCTTGTATTCTACCAGCAGCATTTAATCTCGGTGCAATTATAAAGAGGATATCCCAAGTTCTAAGATTTTCCTCTCTACCTGAAATTTTTTTTAAAACCCTTATACCCATTTTCTTTGATTTCTCAAGAACTTTCATTCCAAGATAACTTAAAACCCTATTTTCAGAAACAAGCGGAACAATATCAGCAACAGTACCAAGAGCAACAAGATCAAGATCCCAAACTAGTTCCTTCAGATCCCTCCCAATTTTCTCATACAAAGCCATCAAAAATTTGAAAACAACACCAACACCAGAAAGAAACCTAAATGGATAATCAAAGTGTGGATTTATTATGGCAAGAGCTTTAGGTAACTCCTTTGATGGAAAGTGATGGTCGGTTATTATCAAATCAAGATTATTTTTAAAAGCCCATTCAGCTGCCTCAAAGGACCTTATTCCTGAATCAACTGTTATGACTAAAGTCACGCCTTTTTCCATCAACTCTTTAAGTCCACTTACTTGAACTCCATATCCCTCATGTAACCTATTTGGAATTTTTACCTCTACATCTACTCCAAACTTTTTTAAATTTCTATACAAAATAGCACCCCCTGTAATTCCATCTACGTCATAATCTATATAAAGTCCTACCTTTTCTTTCCTATTAATTGCCCTTATCAGTCTTTCAACACCTTCCTTTACTCCCCTTAATTTATAAAAGGAGTAAATATAAGACAGCTGAGGATTCAAAAAAGCGAGCTTATCATCTACTTCTCTTATCTCAAGTAAAAAATCAAGGAGATCTTCTCTTTTAGGAATTTTATCAGATCTTATAAACCATCTTTTCCTCCTCATCAAATTTCTATCTCAAATTTTTCAAATTCCCTTTCTGACAGTTTATGATCAATAAAATAAAGAGAAGTAACGGAATCCTTGATCTTGTTGAGAATATCTAATACTGTAAGAGTCTGATTCTCTTCTTCAACCTGTTCATCTATAAACCAGTTAAGGAAAGTTTTTGTAGGATAGTCATTAAGCTCTTCAGCCAGCTTATAGATTTCATGGATATTTCTTGTTATAAACTTTTCATGATTGTAAGCATCTTCAAAAGCTTCTTTTGGTGAGCCCCAATCAGATTTAGGTTTTTCTATTTTATCAAGTTCTGGTTTTTCGCCCCTATCTGTAATAAATTTGTAAAATCTCATAGCATGACCAATTTCTTCCCAAGCCTGAACTTTCATCCATCTTGCAAAACCTCTTAAATTTTCTCTCTCAAACCATGTGGCCATTGAAAGATAAAGATAAGCAGAAAAAAATTCTCTGTTCATCTGATCGTTTAAAGCCTTTAAAATCTTTTTTTCCATGATTTTTTATTATTTATTGCTGAGATCGGGAATAGAACCCCTTTTTAGAATTAAACCCTTTTTACCAATATCCCTCCTATAATGCATACCTTCAAATTCTATAAACTTAACCCCCTCGTAGGCTTTTGAAATTGCTTCTTCTAAAGTCTTACCATATCCTAAAACACCCATAACCCTACCCCCATCTGTATATAGGTTCCCATCTACTTCTTTAACTCCGGCAAAGAAAACTTTCATATCTTCAGATTTTATTTTCTCATACCCTCTTATCAATTTACCCTTTTCATATCTATCTGGATAGCCTTTCGATGCAATAACAACATAGCAGGCATATCCTTCTTTAAATTTAAGTTTTGAGATTTTTAAAAGATTAAAATTTTTGGTATGTTCAACTATTTCAAGGAGATCTGTTTCAAGCAAATATAAAAGAACTTGACCTTCAGGATCTCCCATCCTCACATTATATTCAAGAACATAGGGACCATCATCTTTTAGCATAAGTCCAAAGTACAAAAAACCCTGGTATTCAAACCCTCTTTTTACCATACCTTTTATTGTTCTTCTAACGATTTTTTCATCTATATCTTTCAATAAAGAATGACTTACAAATGGACAAGGTCCATAGGCACCCATTCCACCAGTATTTGGTCCTTTGTCATCGTCAAAAACCTGTTTATGATCTTGAGAAGTTATAAAAGAAAGATATTCATCACCTGCAACTGATACAATAAGGGAAATTTCGACTCCTTTAAGGAATTCTTCAATCACACAAACATTACCAGATTCTCCGAAAATCTTATCTTCCATTATTTTTTTTATTGCTTCATAGGCTTCCATTTTTGTCCAGCAAACAAAACTTCCTTTACCTAAGGCAAGACCACTTGCCTTTACTACTATAGGTACTCCTTTCTTATCCACATATTCCCGTGCCTTCTTAGGTTCATCAAAAATTTCAAAACTTGCTGTTTTAATGCCATACTCTGACATGAATTCCTTTGCATAGGCTTTACTTCCTTCAAGAATTGATTCTTTTTTTGAGGGACCATAAACAAAGGCAACATCCTTAAGGGAATCCTTAATTCCATTTACAAGGGGTTCTTCAGGACCTACAATAACATAATCTATTTTTTCTTCTTTTAGAAAATTTTTTATCTTCCCAAAATCAATTTTAAAGTCTAAAAGGACTTTCATACCTTCTTTCATACCACTGTTTCCTGGGATAACGAAAGTTTCGTGTTTTTTTCTTACCAAGGAGTATGAAATAGCATGTTCTCTTGCACCACTACCTATAATAGCTACCTTAGCCATAATTAAAATTAATTATATTTTCTCTATCTATTTAAAATCATCTTTTTAAGAATTTTTAGATTTTCATGGGCGCTTTTATAAAAAGGGTTAATCTCAATTGCCTTCTCAAAACAAAGTAAAGCCTCATTAAATTTACCCAAATTCATGTAAATAACTCCTAAATTGTTGTATAAAATTTCATTTACAAATCCCCTTTGTTTTAGACTTAAAAGACCTTTCTCTGCCTCTTTTAAATTACCAAGTTTAAAATAAAGATAATATTTCTTCATTTCAAAAAATGGTGAATAGTTTTGAGTTATTGCTTTTTCAATGATATAAAAGGCGCTTTTAAAGTCACTTTTTTCAACAAAATAATCAATCAAATAGTTATAAACAGGATAGGAATCAAATCCGTACCTATAAGCCAAAAAAATAAATCTTATATCCCTTTGTTTTAAAAATTTAAAGAGAAAATATAAACCTGGAAAAAGAAACTTTTTATTTTCAACTAAATCAAAATAACTTTCCCAATCAGAAACTACTTCTGCCCATTTTGTCATTTCCTTTTTTAAAAAAAGTCTTTCAAACATAACTTCAAAGTCACTAAACCTTTTTGTATAATAGAAAAATAGAGGCTCTAAGTCTTTTTTATTGACATCAAAACTTTTAAATAAAGTATCTGCCATCTCAATCTTTCCAAGGTGAAGTAGATAATTTATTCTATAAGAAACTATATCTTCAACTTTGAGTTTAAAGAAAAAATTTAAAAAGAAATACAAAAGAAGAACAAATATAGCAAAAGAAAAAATTTCAAAAACAAAATTTTTTTTAAAAAATTTGAACTTAAAAATAAAATAAAATATAAAAAAGAGAAAAAGAAAAATAAAAACCCTTTTATCTATAAGAAAAAAAATGCTTTCTTTTGAGAAGAAAAGATAACCAAACAAAAAAAGAAGTATTTTTTCGAATATAAAAAATAAAAAACTTATAAATTCTTTTTTATAAATTTTAGTAAAAAAATAAAAAAGATATAGAAGTAAAAATAAAAATAAGTGTGAAAAGGAGAAAAGTGCTGAGTAAAAGGCTAAAATTACGATCATAAAGTTTAAATCCTTTCTCTCAAAAGCTATAATCTTTTTTGACAGATAAAATAGAAAAGAAAAGAGAAACAAAAAAAGAAAGAGTAAATAATCAAAGGGATGAACGGTTCCAAAATCCCTTAGAAAAAATTTATAACCTGTTAGAAGTCCAATTAATGGTAAAAAAATAGAAAAAAGAGAAAAATCCTCTTTTAAGGTTTTTATAAAATTAAGTTCTTTGATCAAAAAGGGCAAAAGAAAAAGGAAAGAGATAAAGCCAAAAATTGTTCCGTACTTTTGTGAATCAATTGGTAAAATACCACCTTTGAAAAAATCTGGATAAATTTTTATTATAAAAAGGGGTAAAAATCCAAGAGTTAAAATTGAGAGAAAAATTAAAATATATAAAAGAAGCCCCTTTAAAATTTTCCCTGTAAACTTTTTAACATAATAAATTAAAATAAAAAAAGCTAAAATAACTTCAACCCTCATTCCTGGAGAAGAGCCGGGAAATTTTTTAAAAGGATTAATTGCACTTAAAAGATAATCTTTTAAAGAAACAGAAGGATCAAGTGGATAGGAAAGATCATATCCTTTAAAACCAGAGACAAAAAAATCAAAAATTGGGGCAATCAGTACAACGGCAAAAGAATTAATAAGAACTTTTAAAACTTCCTCCTTTTTTATTTTAGTTATAAAAAGAATAAGGTAAAGAAAAATAAGCAAAAGGCTAAAATAAAAGAAAAAAAAGTGAATGTTTATAATAGAAGAAGTATAGAAATCTTCTGAGAAAAATAAAAAATGTGGCTCCTCAAGAAAACTCTCCAAAAAGTTTCTCAAAAAAATTATTATTAAAAAAGTAAAGAAATAAAAACTATAATTTATACTTGATATTTTTTTCATTTTTTATTATAATTTCCAGTTTAAGGTTCAATTCCATATTTATATTTAAAATTATGAGGTTTAAAATCTTATCTTTTCTCTTTATGATGTCGATTCCCTTAAAAGCCCAATGGGTTACCCTGCTTAATGAAAATTTTGAGGCAGGGGTAATACCATCGGGTTGGAGTGTTTATAACGGAAATGGAGATGGTTTTACGTGGACTGTTGGAACTTCAACAGATTTAGGTAGTTACCCTCCGCCAAATTATGGTACAAGATATGCATATTATACAGACGATGATGCAGGATCTGGTGCTCCTATAACGGATGAACAACTTATTACTCCTTCACTTTTCGTATACCAGATGGACAGGCTAATACTCATATTTTCTTGGGGATTTAATATGTATAGTCCTGGGCAAGAATTCTATTATGTAAAGGTTCGATTCTTCTCTGGTGGATCCTGGGGATCTTGGATTCAAGTTGCAAATTTACCAGGTGATGCAAATGGTGTTGATACTATAGATCTTTCCTCATACTTACCAAAAGATTCTGTAAAAATTATGTTCCAGTATGTTGAATCTGTTGCTAGATGGAACTGGGCAGTAGGAGTAGATAACGTTACTGTTATGGGTCGTCTTTTACTTCAATACAATGTGAAAGTAGAAGAAATATTATATCCAACAGGAACTGTTGATAGGGATATGACCCATTACCCAAAAGTTTGGGTTCGGAATACTGGTCTACAAAGTGCAACCTATAATGCCATATTTGATATATACGACTCACTGTTTACAACTCGCATTTACTCTGATACTCTTCTTAATAATTTTCTTGCATCTGGAGGAAGTGACACTTTAAATTTTGATAAAGGTTTTAATCCAACTTATATAGGTTGGTATAAAACAAGAGCTACTTTGGTGTTTACACAAGATCAATATCCACAAGACAACTCTTTAACTTCACAATTTTATGCTTTTGCACCTCCTGAATCTTTATCTGAAAGTTTTGAAAATGCCTTTCCTCCCTTTTTATGGTCACAATCTGGCCAGGTTTCTTGGAGATGGGGACCTTATTATGGTGACAATATCGTTGAGCCCTCAAATGCCTTTCATGGTACAAGGTATGCAAGCTTCCCATCATTTAACACATACAGTGGACTTAAGGGAGAGTTGATAAGCCCAGGTGTAAAACTTAATCCTGTTTATGGAACACCTAGACTGTTTTTCTGGGCATGGAACAAGGGAACAACAAACAATAACGATACTCTAAAAATTTTTGCTTCAACAGATAGGATAACTTGGAGTTTAATCGATAAGATGTTCGGAAATTTTGAAAGAACATTTGCCTTAGCCCTTTCAGCTTACTCCAATCAAACTGTTTACATAAAGTGGCAGGGAATCTCAGATGATGGTGTTTCAAACATCGTCATTGATTATGTGAGGATAGGTTACGGAACAGATATTTTGGAAGATAATTTTGAAAAATTAAAAGATCATAAAATTAACTCACTTTCAAAGGATCTAAAAATTAAGTTTATTGGTAAAAACTACAAAGACATCTCCTTAGGCATTTACAGTAAAGAAGGGAGGAGAATTAAGATTATTAAAAAAGAGGATTTTAAAGAAGGACAAGAATACATACACAAACTTCCCTCAGGGATTTACCTTATAAAGGGTAAAATAGAGAATAAACCTTTAAGAGAAAAAGTTATAATTTTAAAATAAAAGGAGGTAAAAATGTTAGGTCTAATTTTGAGTTTTATAATATCTGTTGAGGTAGGACCTAAGCTGAAGAAGGTCCTATCTGAGGGAAAAGAAGGGGTATATCCTGTGCTTATATATGTTAAAAATACTTTAGATGAAAAAGAACTTGAAAAACTTACTGAATCTAAATCAAAGGAACTGAAAAGAAAGATAGTAATTCAAAAACTAAAGGAGAATGCAGCAGTTTCTCAAAAAGAAATTTTGAATTTCTTGAGAGGAAAAAATATCAAAGACATAAGACCTATATGGATAGTCAATGCAATTTATGTAAAACTTGATTTAAAAACTATAAGAGAGCTTCTTACAAGGAGTGATTTAGAGGGTATTGAAATTGATGAACCTGTTAAAGCAATACTAAAGGATACAAAGCCTGGTAAAAAGATTAGGATAAACTCTATTCCTGCTGCTCCTGATACTGCATGGGGAGTTAAATATATAAATGCAAAACATGCTTGGAGTTTAGGTTACAAGGGAAACGGAGTAGTAGTTGGAATCTTTGATACAGGAGTAAATTACAATCATAATGACATAAAAGATAGGATCTTTAAAAACGAGGTTGAGTATGCTGGATTGCCAGGTGTAGATGATGACGGAAACGGATATGTGGATGATTATATAGGTTGGGATTTTGCAAACTGGGATAATGATCCCATGGATGATTATAGGGATATGTGGGGAAATCCTGTTTTTCATGGATCCCACGTAGCAGGAACAGTTGCAGGAGATGGAACAAGTGGAATGCTTACAGGAGTTGCACCAGAGGCAACTATTTTACCACTTAAGGTTTTAAATTCAGCTGGATGGGCTGCTGAGGGATGGGTATGGCTTGCAATGGAATATGGATTAGAAATGGGTTGTGATGTAATGAGCTTTTCTATCGGATGGATGAACGAATGGACTCTCGATAGATCAAGATGGAGATATGCATCAAAGATGGTAAGATTAGCGGGAGCTGTTATGTCTTGTGCTGCAGGAAACAATGCAAATGATAGCCCTACCGAGAATATCCCAAATCCTGGATCAAGTCCTCCACCTTGGTTGCATCCCACACAGATAGCAACTGGTAATGTTGGGTCACTTTCAGCTGTGATTACAGTTGGGGCACTGACCTTAGATGGAGATACTGCTGGATTTTCTTCAGTTGGACCTTCATACTGGGGTAACGTGCCACCATGGAATGATTTTCCTCTTCCAACTGGACTTATTGATCCTGATATTCTTGCTCCTGGAGACCTTGTTCAGAGTTTAGCGGGAGAAACAAACGACGGTTATAGACTTATGAGTGGAACAAGCATGGCCACACCTCATATTTCAGGTGTTTTATCTTTACTTTTTTCAAAAAATCCAGAAATGACCCCAAGAATGGCGGACTCAATAATTGAAACAACAGCAACTGACATGGGACCAGCTGGAAAGGATAATGTATACGGAGCCGGTAGACTGAACTTACCTCTTGCAATTAACAGTCTTCCTCTTCCTCAATTTAACCTTGTTATTCTTAAAGACTCAATTTATGATGGAAATGACGGAATTATAAAACCAGGTGAAACTGTGAACTACTATTTAAGGGTTAAGAACACAGGAACAGGTACAATAACTGGTGTTACGGCTCATCTTACCTCTCCTTCAAGATATTTAACAATAGTAAATGCAAATACTAATGTAGGTAATATATCTGGTGGTTCTACAGCTCTTGTTGGTCCATTTATATTCAATGTTTCAAACGATGTACCAAGAGAAGCAAGAGCAATTTTCTTTGTTGAATTTTACGGTAATTCCAACAATTATTATGCAAAAAGATTCTCTGTTTGCATTTTAAATCCATACTCTCCAACAGAAGTCTATGGTCCAGATCTTTATGGGTACTATGCTTATGAATCAAAGGATACAGATCCTTATAGACCTACCTTTAGCTGGATACCTACACCTGCTAATGCCACTTCCCACAACTTAACAGATGATTCAGCAGCAGTAGTAAACCTTCCCTTTACTTTCAAATACTATAATATGCCTATTTCTTACATAGTCATCGGAAACAATGGGCATTTAATAGTTGCAGCTTTAAGTTCCTTTTCACCGATAGAGAATATGCCTCTTCCTTATAGGGATGCCTATCCGATGATTTCACCTTTATGGGCTGATTATGATCAAACTGTAAATGGAAATTACGGTTATACCTATTCTTTCTACGATGCTGCAAACCATAGATTTGTTGTGACTTACTATGATGTCAGACATTCTACCTATGCAGGTGGTCCATCAAATGCCTATGAAAGGTTCCAGGTTATTCTTTATGATCCTGCCTATTATCCGACTCCAACTGGAGACGGTGAAATCGTATTTCAATATAAAAGAAAACCTCGTTTACAGGAGGAATATTATGTTCCATGGAATGTTGGATGTGTTATAGGAATAGAATCACCCTATGAGCATACTGGTATAACAGCTTGGTATGCTGATGCTCCAAGACCTGGGTTCCATTCACCAGACTCTAATTATGCAATTAAATTCACTACAGTCCAACCTTCACCTTTCTCAGAACTCAGTGTAAATGAAAGGGAAAACAAAAATAAACTTGTTCTAAAGAAAACAATAGGGAAAAATGAGATATTTTTATCTATCAAAGGTGAAGAAACGGGGTTTGTGTCTCTTTATGGATTAAGTGGAAGAAAGATAGGAATTTTAAAGAATGGAAAACTATCAGGTGACATGTATATAAGAATTCCTAATGAATTACCAAAGGGTATTTACTTTATAAAAATAGATACGGATAAAAGAAAAGTAACAGAGAAAATAGTTATTTCAGAATGATCATAAATCCTTACATATTCCGTGAATACGACATAAGGGGAATAGCTGATGAGGATTTAAAGGACGAAAGTGTATGGCATATAGGTAAAGCAATAGCAAGCTACATAATTAAAAGGGGTGGGAAAACCATATCCTTGGGTAGGGATGCAAGGTTATCATCCCCAAGGATACATGATGTTATTCTCGATGCTTTTTTAAAGTCAGGGGTAAATGTAATTGACATTGGAATGGTTCCCACCCCTATTTTATATTTCTCGGTTTTTCATTTTGGTCTTGATGGTGGAATTCAGATTACAGGCAGTCATAACCCGAAAGAGTTTAACGGAATTAAAATAATGTGTGGAAAAGAAACTATCCATGGAAAGGAAATTCAGAAAATTAGAGAAATAATTGAAAGGGGCGAATATGTAGAGGGTCACGGAAAAAGATGGATAAGGGGAGATTTAGTATTTGAATATATAAAGGAAGTTAAAGAGAGGGTTAGGATATGGGATCCTGAAAGTTATAAAGTTGCAGTTGATCCAGGCAACGGTACCTGTGGACCTGTTATTGAGGGATTGTACAATGAACTAAAAATAAAGTTTTCTGGAATTTATATGGAACCTAACGGTAACTTTCCCAATCATTTGCCAGATCCAACTGTTGAAAAATATATGGAAGATCTTAAAGGCTTAATGAAGGAAGAAAAAAACTTTACCTGCGGATTTGGTTTTGATGGCGACGGGGATAGGCTAGGAGTAATAGATGACAAGTTTAGAATTATTTATGGAGATAAAATACTTGCAATTTTATCGAAAAAAGTTTTAGAAGAAAAAAAAGGAAGTAAGATTATTTTTGACGTAAAATGCTCGCAGGGAGTTTACGAATACATAAGGTCAATTGGAGGTGAACCCATAATGTGGAAAACAGGGCATTCTCTAATAAAGGCTAAACTTAAAGAAGAGGGTGCACCAATTGCAGGAGAAATGTCAGGGCATCTTTTCTTCAGTGATAGATTCTATGGATTTGATGATGCTATTTATGCTTCCCTAAGATTCCTAGAAGTAGTTGACACATTTAAGAAAAAGGTTCATGAACTTGTTGATGAAATACCTTTTTATTATTCAACACCTGAAATAAGAGTTGAATGCCCAGACGAACATAAGTTTAAAGTTGTTGAGAAACTGAAGAAAAAATTTTCGAAGAAATTTAAAATTCTTGACATAGATGGTGTAAGAATAAATTTTACGGATGGCTTTGGTCTTGTGAGAGCCTCTAATACTCAACCCGTCCTTGTTCTTAGATTTGAGGGAAAAACACCTGAAAAAATGGAGGAAATAAAAAATATCATTTTAGAGGAACTTTCAAAATTTACAGAGATAAATTTAGGTTCAATTCCTTAAAAAATTTTAAAAAATGAACAAGGAACCTCATCCACAGCTGGATACTCATATAGGTGAATCAACTCAATTAAAAGGAGAAATAAAGGCAAAAGGTGGAGTAAGAATTGATGGAGAATTTGAGGGAAACATTGAAACAAAGGATATATTAATCATAGGAGCAAGCGGAAAAGTCAAAGCTCAGGATGTAAGGGCTAAAAATGCAAAAGTTGGTGGAACTTTTATTGGTAAATTGATAGTTGATGGAAAGGCTCACTTTGAAAAAAATGCAAGATTTGAAGGAGAAGTCTACTGTAAGGGTCTAATTGTAGAGGATGGTGTAACATTTAATGGTAAATGCTTAATGGACGAAAAACTAATTAAAGATACAAAGCATAAAGAGGAAAAGTGAATTTCTCTATAATTATAGTTAATTTTAATAGTGGAGATTACCTTACCTACACCTTAAGATCGATAAAATTAAATACTTTTAACAAAGAAAAAGAGTTTGAAGTTATAGTGATTGATAACAACTCCACTGACAATTCTATAGAAAAGGCAAAGAAAATTTTTCCTGAATTTAAATATGTTAAAAATACGAAAAATCTCGGTTATGGGGGTGGATGTAATTATGGGGCAAAAATTTCTAAGGGTAAAATACTTGTTTTTTCTAACGCTGATGTAATTATCCCACAAGGGACATTTGAGAAGATAAAAGGGTATTTTGAAAGAGAACAAAACCTTGGAATTCTTGGATCAAAATTAGAATATCCTGATGGAACTTATCAACCAAGCTGCAGAAGATACCCAAGATTTAAATATCTTTTATTCGGAAGGAAATCAATCGGATCTTTCATTTTAAAAAATAATCCAATAACGAGAGAATTTCTCTACCTTGATCTTGAAAAAGAAACAAAACCACGTGAAGTAGAAGCTGTTTTAGGTGCCTTTGTAGCTATAAAAAGGGAAACTTTTGAAGATGTAGGAGGCTTTGATGAAGAATTTTTTTTATTTGCTGAGGATATTGATCTATGCTTGAGAATTAGAAAAAGAGGTTATAAAGTTTTATATGCTCCAGATATAAAAATTATTCATTTTCATGGAGGCTCAAGGAAATACTTGGGTCTAAAATCTGAACATTATCTAAGAAAATCTATTTTTAAATTTTTTAAAAAGCACAATTCAATAAATATAATATCAAAGTTAATTCTTAACTTAGGACTTGTTGCATATACCTCTTTTTCATCAGCTTTTTCAATTTTTTATATAAATAGAAATTAAGCTTTTTTTAAAAGTAGCAGTATAACTTTATGGAGGGACCTTGTGTCTTCCTCATAGCAAAAAGATTAAAATTTCTAAAGGGAAAAACTCCATTAGAGGTCAAAGGAAATACTCGTGAAAAT
This sequence comes from Caldifarciminales bacterium, assembly GCA_039630575.1. Taxonomy (GTDB): domain Bacteria; phylum Hydrothermota; class Hydrothermia; order Hydrothermales; family JAJRUZ01; genus JBCNVI01. The sequence goes on along the minus strand of JBCNUW010000004.1, from coordinate 94,021 downwards.
AAGGAAATAATTTTAGGAAAAAAAATTATAGATATAAAAAGCCATGGCAAATATTTAATATTTGAATTTGATTTTTTTTACCTTATAATCCATTTCTTGATGTACGGCTCGATAAGGATTAATAAAATAGAAAAGGAAAAGAAAGAGAGACTATCAATAAAATTTAATGATACTTTTATAAATTTTTACAACACATCAATTAGAATTTTAAACAAGGAAGATTTCATTTTCGATCCGAGTACTGATATAATGAAAAAACAATTTGACATTCTTAAGACGAAAAAAAAGATAATTAATTCAAAGGAGTTCATTTGCGACCTCCTCTTAGATCAAAGAATTTTTGCTGGTGTTGGAAACATAATTAAAAATGAAGCACTCTTCAGAGCTAAAGTTCATCCATTAAGTGTAGGTAAAAAAATAGAAGAGGAATATATAGAAAATTTGATTAAAGAAACCATCTCCTTTTCTAGACTTTTTTATAATATAAGAAAATCAAAAAAATCACTAAAAAATTATCTTCTAATCTACGGAAAAAAATATTGTAAGATTTGTAAAGAAAAGGTTAAATTAAAATTGACGGGAAAAACAAAAAGAAAAACCTATTTCTGTGAAAACTGTCAGGTTTTATTCTAAATTAATACTTATAAACTTTATTAAATACCTTAAAAGGAACACCCATAAATCTAAACTCTTTCCTAAATTTATTCTTTAGATACCTAATGTAATCATTACTTAAAAGATCAGTCGAAAAAACTGCGTAAATACGAGGAATTCTACTTATTTCTCTTATATCCTTAATATAACAGGGTGGTGAGTTTTCCTTTATCGCCTTTAATAAAAACTTTTTAAGTTCACTTCTTTTTATTTCTCTGTTCATCTCTTTCCAGACATCTTTAATTTTTGAAGGGATAGAATCTATTCCATATTTCAAGGTAGCTGATGTAAAAATATGAGGAATATAGGAAAAGTAAGGATAAAGCGCTCTTTTTTCACTATAAATATCACTTATTTCCTTTTTTGATAATAAATCTATTTTGTTTAATATAATAATAATACCCTTACCCTTTTCCTCAATTAGCGACAAAATTTTTCTCTCAATTCTCGTAAAGGGCTCTCTTACATCCATAACAAACAAAACAATTAAAGCATAATCTACAGAGTGAGAAGTTTTAACATAGGAAAAGTACTCAAGATCACTATTAAATTTACTTTTTATTCCTGCAGTGTCTATGAAAATAAATTCGTTAATTTCAAACTCAACAGGGTCTCTTGTAGTTCCAGGAATAGGTGATACTAAAGCATGATCTTTACCTATTAGAGAATTTAAAATAGAAGACTTTCCAACATTAGGTCTTCCTATTATTACCACAGGAATTCTTGAAATTTTTTCTCCCTTAAAGGGAAAATCTCTCGATAATCTTTCTATTAACGCAGAGATTCCAATTTTGTGAGAAGCTGATATTTTAAAAATTCTCTCATTATTAATAGCTAATTCATCAAATTCTTCCTCTTTTTTTTCCTTTACATCAATTTTATTAATAATTAAGTAAATAGGTTTTCCCTTTTTTCTTAACATATCCATAATCAATTTGTCTTTCTCGGTCAAACCTTCCTTTGCATCTACAACAAATAAAAAAGCATCTGCCTCATCTAATACTTCTAAAATTTTTTTTTCTACCTCCTCACTTAAAGGATCAAGAGAATTAAAAAGACCACCAGTATCACAAATTTCAAAGGCAAAATCATCAAAGAAAACTTTCTTTCTTAAAACATCTCTTGTGACACCAGGAATACTGTGTGTAACCGCAATATTCTTCCCGACTATTGAATTAAAGAGTGTGCTTTTACCTACATTAACCTTACCAACGATCACAAAAAATGGTAAATTATTCATCTTTTAAAAAGATAAAGGATGCTATAAAGAAAAACAAAATAAAAAATAAATTAGTAAAACTTAGATTAACTAAAACGGCTGAGAGTGAAAAGGTAGAAATTCTCAAAATATAAATACTAAAATCATCCTCTATCAACTCTTTATATCTTTTATAGAGGGGAAAATCTTTTAAAAGTGAAATAGAATAGAAAAGCATGATTAAGGAAATTAAAATTGATATGATTTTTAATCCTTTTAATATATCAGGTAGAAGTAAAGAAATCAGGTATGGAAATAGAAAAATTAAGAAGTAATAGAAAAATTTAGACCCGGGGGAACTCTTTTTGATAATTTTATTTTTTCAAAATATTTTTGAGATCAGAAGAAGGTCTAAAAAATGGAACTTTCTGGGCAGGTATATTTATTTCAGCTCCTGTTTTTGGATTCCTGCCCTTTCTTGCTTTTCTTTTCTTTACTCCAAAGGTTCCAAATCCAACAAGTCTTAACTCTGATCCTTTTTTTAAGGTTTGTTTAACAGCATCTACAAATGCATCAACGGCTGCTGCAGCAGCCTTTTTTGATATTTTTGCATTATTTGCAACATAATCGATAAGTTCTGCTTTATTCATTTTTTACCTCCTTTTTAGATTTTCCGTCCCCCGGGTTTATAAATTATTATAACATCAAAAAGAAACTTTGTCAAGTATTTTTATTGGTAGAGGCCATTTTCATAAAAATTATAATTAAAATTATTTAAAAATCTAATTTTTATTCAATTTATTTAGTATTAAATAAACAGGATTAAAAATTTTCTCACTTTTAAGTATTTGCCGCAAATATTTTAGGGAGCTAATGATTTCTTCTAATTTTTCTTTTTTTGAGTTAAGTGTAACTAAAAATTCTCTAATTTCCTTTAAATTTATATGTTGGACATACTCAGGAATAACTCTTTTTTTTAAAATTATATTTACAAGTGAGACATAAGGAATTTTAGTTAACATCCTTCCTAAAACATATGTAAATTCTGAAACTTTATATATAACAACCATAGGAGTCCCTGCAAGAGCACATTCAAGTGCCGCTGTTCCACTCACTGTAATTGCATACCTTGCTTTCTCTATATATGGTGCTGCCTCTCCCTCAATGATCTCAAACTTACCTTCAACCTTAGAAAGGATCTCACTATCACTATATAAAAGTGAAATTAAAAATCTATAATCTTTAAAATCCCTTTCTATATAATCTCTTATTCTAATCATATCCTTAACATGCCTTTTTATTTCCTTTTTTCTTGAACCAGGTAGGAAAATAATAATCTTTTCCTTATTTTCATTCCATCTGATCCGCTCAACTATTGGATTACCAACAAAAAAAGCATTAACTTTCTTTTTTCTTAAAAACTCTGCCTCAAAGGGAAATGTGGAGAGAACCTTATCGGTGTATTTCCTAAGTTCCTTAATCCTCCAAGACCCCCATGCCCAAACTTGAGGTGGTATAAAATAAAAAATTTCTCTGTCTATCCTCTTTAAAATTCTTGCAAGATTTAAGTTAAAACCAGGAAAATCAACAAGAACGACCTTTTTTATGTTTTTTTTCCTTACAAAATTATAAATTTCTTTGAGTAAATTTTTAAAATAAAAAACAGTACCAAAAGCCTCGGTAAAACCAACAACTGCCCTGTGAGTTATATCTTCAATCAAAATTGCTCCCTGTTTTTCACTCTCCTTTCCAGCATAAGCATAAATTTCTAAATCCTTGCTTTTTTCCCTCAACTTATTTATAAGAAAAGAAGCATTCCTATCACCGGAAAGCTCACCTGCTACGAAAAGAATTTTCATTTTAAAAAATTTAGTAAAAAGCCCAAAATTATTAGAAAAAAGATAAGTACCAAAGTTGACTTCTCAAATTTTATTACCTCTTTAAAACCGTATACTCTTTTTGTTCTTTTCTCAAACGGCGAAAATTTAGGTATAAATCTAAAAGTTTTTCTCTTATATTCCCTATATTCTTCTCCAAATTGCCTTTCTAAGAACTTCTCCTCCTCTAGTATTATAAAATAATATTGGGCAAAAAATAAAATAAAAAATAAAAAATAAAAAATAATCGGAGGATTATAAAAAAAAACAAAAAAAAGACCTATAAAAAAATTACCTAAATAAATAGGATTTCTAACAAAAGAATAAGGACCACCTGTAACAAGAAAATTTGCTTTAATTTCTTTTGCACGCGTTAACTCACCCACATACATCAAACTGTAAATCCTTAAAAACTCGCCTAAAAGTAGTAGCGGAAATAATAAAAAATTTTTAAAATTGGGATCTGAGAAAAATAACATAATTATAAAGAAGGGAACAGATGTTTTATCTCTGTTTCTGTATAAAAACTCACCGAAACTACTCAAAATTTTATCCTTTTTAGATTATTCTCTATGATCCTTTTTATCCTTAGGGCAATAGCTAAACTCTTTATAGCTTCTCTCCCATCTACAAGAACTTTTTCGCCATACAAACAGGCTCTAATGAAATTTTTAAGCTCTTCCTTTAATGGATTAATATTAAAACTTTTAACTGGATAGGGCAAAATTTGCGAATCCTTCTTTATATAAACCTGCGCTGATTTCTCCTTCAAATCAACAGAAATATAAGTATCCCTTTGAAAAAAACGAATCTTTCTAAAAGGCTCTCTTGATATTCTTGAAGCAGTTAAATTACAAACACCTCCGTCCTTAAATTCAACCCTAACATTTGCAATATCTATTTTATCAGTTATAACAGGAACACCCACAGCCTCTAATTTTTTTATTTCTGAATTTTTAAACAACAGAATAAGATCTATGTCGTGAACCATAAGATCAAGAATAACATCTACATCTGTACCTCTACCAACAAAAGTGGTAAGTCTTTCTGCCTCAATAAACATCGGATTTGAAATAATATCCTTTATACTCAAAATACCAGGATTTAGCCTTTCTACAAAACCAACCTGTAAAACAAGTCCCCTTTTTTCTGCTTCTTTCACAAGTCTTTTTGCTTCACTAATTTTTGTTGTTATTGGTTTTTCCATAAAAAGATGCTTATTGTTTTTTAAAACCATAAGTCCAACTTCATAATGCGAGAGTGTAGGAACCGCACATGTTACAGCATCAACCATCTCTAAAAGTTCATTTGGAGAATTAGCTTGATATAGATCAAACTCCTTCGCTACCTCCTTTGCTCTGTCCTCCCTTAAGTCATAAACACAAACAACCTCAGCTTCTTCAATCTCCTTTAAGAGTTTCACATGAATTGAACCAAGATACCCAACTCCTATAGTTCCAACTCTAAGCTTTTTCATAGATAACCCCTATATCCTACTTGAAAAGTTCTAGTATAAGAGTCTGATAACAAATCCCTAAAAGAAAAAGAAAAGAAAAACTGATCTATAAAATTAAAAGAGATACCAGAATTAAAAATACCTTCTTTATGTAAAGGGTCATTATATCCGAGAGCATACTCAAAAAAAATACCAAATTCCTTTGAAAAATTAAAAATTAAAGAAGAGAATAAATCAAGACCGTTTTTTTCATCCTTTGTTTCAAAGGTCCTGTTTATTCCTCCATTTAAAATTAAACCAGATAAAAAAGGGAACTCTTTACTTACACATAAATATAAACCTCTTGACTTTATAAAATATCTCTCACTACTTTCAATGTAATGATCAAAACCCTGAGTCTCTATTCCTACCATCATCGATGGTACATATCTTGATTCATCTAACATTAAATATGAAACATTAACACCAGGAGCAGGATTAAATTTAACACCTTCGGAACCAACAATCCCCGTTCCTCCGTATCTTAGACCAATCAAAAATTTATCAAGTATTGCGGCATCAAAAGAAAATAAAATACCACCACTACCATAAAACCTTACATCAAATTTATACTCTCCCCTGGAGAGATTTCTCGCTAAAGGAAAATCACATGGTGAAATCCCAAGAGAAAACAAAATTGCTGGAGTAACTAAGAATAATCCTTTCATCTTGTAGATTTAAAATTTTATGATTTTTTTAAAAATTTTTTCAAAAATTTAAAATCAGAAATTAAAATAAGATCACAACCAGCTTTTATGGAAAGTTTAATACTTTCGCTTAGTGGATAAAACTTTTTTATTCCACCCATCAATAAGTCATCAGTTATCACCTTTCCCCTAAAAGAAAGCCTTTTCCTTAATAATTCTTTTATGAAATAACTAGAAAAAATAACAGGTTCCTCTGAAATTTTTTTATATTTTATATAACCAACCATTATATAAAAAAGACCTTCTTTTATTAATACTTTATAGGGTAAAAAATCTTTTATAATATCTTTAAGACTAAAATCAGATATAGGTAAATCCTTATGGGGATCATCCTTTGCTCTTGCCTGATTAACAAAATGTTTGGCACAACACTCTATTCCATTTTCTTTCATAATCTTATAAAATCTATACGAATAGTCCACAACAGTTTTTAAACTATTGCTAAAACTTCTTTCTTTTTTGCAAATTACTTCGTTTTCATTGTCATAGCAAATATCAACACAGGGAGCAAAATTTATATCAATACCGATATTTTTGAGCTTTCTTGCCATTTCTTTACAGGATCTTTCAAACTCCTTAAAACTTTTCTGCGCCCATCTCATCGGAGATGGATACCCATCTAAAATCCAAGAGGCATAACCACCCTCCTGGTCTGTAGAAAACTTCAAATCATAACCTGAAAATTTTTTTAAATCTCTTATGAACTCCTTTATCTCCCTCAAATCTTTGTTTCTAAAGGAACTTGTCAAAAAAATAGAAAAAGGTTTAAAATCCCTCACTGCCTCAAACCCATCATTATAATCACTAATTCCAATAATAAAATTGCTGAAATCCACCTATAAGTTGATCTTTCTTTCAGTTCCTTTCAAAAGTCTTTTTATATTTGAAAGATGTGCAAGATAAATAATGAAAACTACTATTAAAGACAAAAAATCAAAGTAAATAGGGTAGTCCTCAATAAATACTATAACTATAAGGCATGCTAATGAGGCAACAAGTGAACTAAGAGAAACAATTCTAAAAAGTAAAAGAAAGGTAACGAAGAAAAGGAAAGCTATAAAAACAGCAAAGGGAGCAAGAGCAAGATAGGCTCCAAAGGCTGTAGCAATGCCTTTTCCTCCTCTGAAATTAAGAAAAGGAGAAGTAATATGCCCCAAAATAGAGGAGAAAGCAACGAAAATTGCGAAATTAAAAGAAAAAAATTTTATAGCAAAGAATGTTGGAAGAAAAGACTTAGCAGTATCAAAAATTAAGGTTAAAGCACCTAATTTTTTGTCATACCTAAAAACATTTGTAGCACCTATGTTTCCGCTTCCAAACTTTCTTATGTCAATACCCCTTAAAGTTTTAACAAATAAATATCCAAATGGTATTGCTCCTAAAAAATAGGATAAAATAATATAAATAATTTTTATATGCATTTAATTATTTTAAGCTTTTATAATTTCTAAATGAAAATATTCTCACAAATTATCTATATTTTAGCTCCAATTTCATTCCCAATTTCAATTACTTTGTCATCCATTTTATTTGTGTCTTTTATAATAGTTCCGATCATAAAATTTAAGGAATTTGTAGTCTTTTCAAGAAGATTTAAAACTTTTTATTTAATCTTCTTTCTTTTTTTATTATCCTATACAGTATCAGCATTTTTATCGTATGATCCCTTTGATGCAATCAAAAGGATTAGGGAATACTTTTTTTATTTTGGAATACTTCTTACAGCTTTTATTTTTAATGAAAAAATTAAGTTAGAAAAAATTTTAAAAATTTTTTTAATCTTTTCCTTAATCTCAGTTTTATATTCAATTTTCAACATTTTAAAGGGGACTGCAAATGAAGGAAGAGCCCATGGTTTTTTTCTTCACCCTCTTACCTATTCTGGATTTCTTATGATACCAACAGTTTTCTCAATGGGACTTTTTTTTATTAAAAAAAAGAAAGCCCAAAAATTAATATTTTTTTTAAGCTTTTTAATACTTCTTCTGGGTTTAATTTTAACTGATTCAAGAGGAGCACTGATTGTAACCTTTTTAACCTTAATAATTCTGATCTATAAATTCAAAAGAAAACTAATTTTACCTTTAGCCATAGTATTTTTAATTTTTTCAATTTCATTTCTTTTAAAAAATCCATTAAATTTAAGAGAAGCGGCATTAAGAGAGGAAAGTTTAAAAAAAAGATTAGAACTTATTAGGGCTTTTCCAGATTTTTTCTTTAAGAGAGTGTTTTTCGGATATGGAAGAGTCCATACAGAAAAGATAGTCTCACAACTTGAAAAAGAAAATTTTAATAAGGAAAAACTCAATCTTTTAAAGCATATGAATCATTTTCATGTAAGTTATCTACAAGTTCTTTTTTATTTCGGCATTTTTGGCTTTATTTTCCTTTATTCCCTATACCTTTATCTTCTACTTATTCTTTACAGAAACTCAAAGAGAAATATTTTTTCTTTTTTAAACTTTTTAAATCTTTTTGCCTTTTTGACGTATGGGCTTTTTGAAATAAATATTTTTGCCGACGAAATTCTTTTACCCCTTTTTTTCTTTATAGGTCTTTCAATTGCTATAGATGAAGATAATTCTATTTTCCGGGTATAAACCTTTTGCAACTGTTTCTTATTTTTATAAATATCTTAAAAGAAAAGAACCAGATACAGTTTTTGTTTCTTATGATGAAGGGACAGATTATTTTCTAAGTTCACATATATTAAATCTTAAAAAAATTTTTAAAGAAATATTTGAACCTGATCTTTTTTTATATGTAGAAACAGACCCTGGTAAGGGTTTTTTCATTGAAGATCTTTTAGATGTAAAAGTTAAAAAGGCAGTTTGGCTTATTGATAGCCATTTAAACTATAGGTGGCATAAGAATTTTGCCAAATTATTTGATTATGTCTTCGTTGCCCAAAAATCACTTATTCCTTGGTTTAAAAAATATGGTATAAATCCTAATTGGCTTCCCCTTGCCTGTGACCCAGAAATTCATAAAGAGTGGTTTAAAATAAAAGAATACGACATAGTTTTTATAGGGCATCTAAACAAAGAAAGAGAAAAATTTTTTAAAGAAATGGAGAATAATTTAAAGGGAATTAAGATCCTTGTCAAGGAAAAAATATACCTTGAAGAGATGGCAAAAATTCAAAGTAAAGGGAAAATTGGCTTTAACCTACCTGTAAGAAAAGATATTAACATGAGAACCTTTGAAGTTCCTGCCTGTGGCTCCCTTTTATTTTCTCCTTTTATAAAGCATATAAACGAGATATATAATGAAAATGAGGTTGTTATTTATAAAAATAAAGATGAAATTTATAAAAAAATTGAATATTTCCTTGAAAGAGATGAAAAAAGAGAAGAAATGAAGGAAAAAGCTAAAAATGTAGTCATAAATAAACATAACTATCTTGAAAGAGTTAATAATTTTCTTTTTAAGATAAAAAAAGAAGAAGACATAAAGAAAAAAAGTTACTTTGACTTTTTTTATTTAACCTTTAATAGGAATTTCAAAAAGTATAGGAAATTTTATTATTTATTAAAAATTTTAAATCTAAATAAGTTATTTAAAAATTTATCACTTGAATTGGAAGAAAGAATTAGAAAAAAATTAAATAAATTTCCATATTAAGCACATGAAAATATTCGTGGATACAACACCATTAAAATATACACTTTCAGGCATACAAATCTTTACAATAAACTTAGTTAATGAATTAAAAAAGAGAGGCGAAAAAGTAATTGAAATTAAAAAACCCTTTTTAAGGCTACTTTTTGAAAAAGGTGATATTTACTTAGGACCTGATGGTAGGATCCCATATTTTAAAAAATTTAAACTCTTAACTACGATAATTCACGATATATGTTTTGAAACAAATCCTGAGCTTTTTCCACCAAAAGCAATTGAAATTTCAAGAAAAAAGGTTAAAAAGGCTCTTGATAGATCAGATATTGTATTTGTTCCATCTAAATTTACAAGAGAAAATATTATAAAATTTTACGGTTTTGAGGAGAAAATAGAAGTGATTTATCCAGGGGTAAAAATAGTGAAAAATCAGAAGAAAGTTGAAAATATTAAGGAAAATTTCTTTCTCTTTGTAGGAGTTGTTCAAAAAAGAAAAAATTTAGTAAACCTAATAAGAGCCTTCAAAGAATTGAATTTAAAAAATTATTATCTCCTATTAGCAGGTAAAGAAGGGTTTGGTTATGAAGAGGTTGAACAAGAAATAGATAATAAAACTACTTTATGGTTTAGAAAAATTTTTGATCAAAGCGAGATATTTTATTTATATGAAAAATGTATAGCCTTGGTATTTCCGAGCTTTTGTGAAGGTTTTGGTTTACCTATTCTTGAGGCAATCTCTTTAAAAAAACCTGTTATTGCTTCACCTTTAAGTGTTTTTAAAGAATATGCTGGAGAAAACCTTTTTTACTTAAAAGGATTTGATAAAGAGGATATAAAAGAGGGTATAATAAAATTTTTGGAAGAAAAAAAGGAGAATATCGAAATAAAAGTAAATAAGGCTTATGAGAGAGTTAAGAATTTTACTTGGGAAAACACAGTTTTAAATATGCTAAAAAAATGGAAGGAAAAGATATAATAAAAAGATTAATAGAAAAGCCAGAACTTTTACTCCCTGAAACTGAACCTAATCCTTTACATTATGAGAATATAACTAAATTTTATGAAATTTTAGAAGAAAAAAAAGAGTTTGGAGAAAAGATATATGTGATAGGTCATGAAGACCTAGATGGAATAGCTTCCTTATATGGTATTGAGGTTCTTCTAAGAGAGCTTGGAATAGAGTTTAAAACTTACCTTCCATCAAGAGAGAATGAGTCTTACGGTGTTTCTAACAGTGTGATTGAGAGATTTATAAATGAAAATTTTGATTTCTTAATAACAGTGGACTGTGGTCTTTCAAACAGAAATGAAATAAAGCTTTTAAGGGAACTAGGATACGACAGTTTTATAATAGATCATCACTCTGAAGGGAATTTTGAGGAAGAAAATTTGATACATCCCTTTTTAGGAAATGGATTTCCATTTTTGTCCAACGCTGTGCTTGTATTTGTAATACTTTTCTTAAAATTTGGTGAAAAACTCTGGAAAGAAAAAAAGTTCTTTGATTTTACCTATCTCTCAGGTCTATCAGTTCTTTCAGATAAAGTACCACCTTATTCAGTAAATGGTTTTGTTTTAAAAAAATCTCAAATAGTTTTTCCGGAAACTGAAATTTATAAAATTTTCAGTGAAGTCAACACAAAACCTCTGGAATTTAGAGGAATTTCAAAAATAATTCCTTTTGTTTCTGCAAAAGATGGAACACATCTTATTACAGAACTTTTAAGAGAAGAAGACGAGAGAATAAAAAGGGAAATAATGAAGGAAATAATATCTAAATACATTGAAGAGCAAAAAAATTTTGAAGAGTCCCTATTTAATTCAAAAAACTTTTGGCAGAGTGAAACGAACATAACCCTTATAAAATCAAAGAATATAAATCCAAGATACGCAGGTTGGATAGCTTCAAGATTTTTAAAAGAAAGTGGTTTCCCCTCAATATGTATTACAAAAAAAGGGAATATGTGGGTGGGAGAAGCAAGATCTAAACCACCACTTTCAGTTCTTAAATTATTGAGGGAAACATCATATCTGTTTGAGGAATTTGGAGGGCATCCTTTTGCTTGCGGATTTAGCATAAAAGAACAAAATATAGAACCCCTTTTAAAAAACTTAAAGACTCTATCAAAGAATATTATAAACTTTATACCTGAACCAGATATTTTTTTAAAGGAAGATGAATTTGGAGAATTTAAAAGTATTTTAGAGAAAATTGGTCTTTTAGGTATAACAGTTTACTTTAAAGTAGAAGAAAAAATGTATTATACTTCATCACAAGGTATTTTAAGTTTGGATTTTGCATGAGGATTTTGCTGTTAAAATAGTATAAGCAAAGATAAAATCTTTAAATAATCCCTCAGTTGTTTTCGCTTTTATACTTATAACCTCTGGTTTAATTCTCAAAACTTTAGCTATTTTTTCCTTTATTTTTCTCTTCTTCTCACCAAGTTTGGGTGTATCAAGTAAGATAGTTATATCGATATTTGAAATTTCAAAACCATCACCTTTAAAAATTTTAAAAATTTTTTTTAAAAAAATAACAGATCTTTTGCCTTTCCATCTATTTTCAGTATCTGGAAAAAAATCACCTATATCTCCCCTTCCAGTAATTCCCAGTAAGGCGTCGCATAGAGAGTGTATAACGGCGTCACCATCTGAATGCCCAACCGCGTAAATACCCCTTTTTATAGCTATTCCACCTACAAAGAGGCTCTTTTTACCTTTTACAATTCTGTGAATATCAAAACCAAAACCTATCCTAAAAGAAAAGTGATTTAAAAAATAATTTATATCAAAAAGATCCTTGTTATATGTGATCTTAAAATTTAAAAAAGAGTCTTCTATATAAAGGGGATTAATATTTAAAACATCTTTAAGTAAAGTACTTTCATCAGAATAATTCCTTCTTTTGGTTTTTTTAAGAGCTTTTAATATTAAACTCTTTTTTGTTGCCTGTGGTGTGTGAATTAACTTTACTTTCTCTCTTTGTATTTTTTCACCCTCATAAACACAAGTATCATATGGTGAAAAATATGGAACAACAATTTCAGCTTTTTTAAGTTTTTTTTTCATATTTAATATTAAAGAGGTAGAGAAAAATGGTCTTGCAAGATCATGAATAAAAACGTATTCGAACTTAGCCTTTTTAACTGCTTTTTCCATACTTTCACATCTTGTCTTTCCACCCTCAATTATTTTTACATTAAACTTAAATTTTCTGTTTTTAATTTCATTTTTAATTTCTGACTTAAATTTTGGTGGACAAGCCAAAATTGTCTCTCCAATAAACTTAATATTTTCAAGCTTTTCTATTAAATATAGATAAAGCGGTTTTCCTTCAATTCTTAGGAAAATTTTTGGTTTTCCGATCCTTTCTCCCTTTCCTGCTCCAAGTAATATAAAGGATGTATCTCTCAAATTTTTTGTAAAAGATATATCATAAGAAAAATAAGAACAAAAGATAATATGTTAATTGAGAGAATAAATCCAAATTTAAAATCTATTATAATGAGATTAATTTTTAGTTCTTCTAAACCAACCTTTGAACTGTAAAGTATTACATCCCTTGCAGGAGATTTTGGTATAAAGTTTTTGAGAATAACACCTAAAATATCACCTAGAGCTCCTGCAAGGATAACGGCAATGACATTTCTTATTGTGAAAATTTTACGAGAAGCCATCTGTATAGCCTGCCGGGGGCGGGACTCGAACCCGCACGGGGTCTCCCCCAGGGGATTTTAAGTCCCCTACGTCTACCGGTTCCGTCACCCCGGCTTGATTTTTTCTTTAACTTGCTTTTTATATTTTAATAAAATTAAAATTTATTTTCAAATGGTTCAATTCCAGTAATAAAAAGGAGGAATTTTAATGGATGTTTTTGCAACTCTGAGAGACATAATTGTAGAAGAATTGAATGTAACTCCAGAACAAGTTACAATGGAAGCTAGATTTCAAGAGGATTTAGGTGCTGACTCTTTAGATGTAGTTGAGCTTGTTATGAAGATAGAGGAAAAATTTGGAATTGAAGTTCCTGATGAAGATGCTGAAAAAATCAGAACAGTAAAAGATGCAGTTGAGTATATTCAAAATAAACTAAAAACATGAAGGAAGTAGTTGTAACTGGAATTGGAATACTTACATCACTGGGTAAAAATAAAGATGAAAATTTTGAGAATTTATTGAAGGGTAAAAGTGGGGTCTCGAGGATAGAAAGATTTGATACTTCAAATTTACCATCAAAAATTGCAGCTGAAATAAAAAATTTTAATCCAGAAGAAAGATTATCTAGTAAGGAGATAAAAAAACAGGATCTTTTTACGGTATACTCTCTTTATGTGACTGAGGAAGCCTTACAGGATGCAGGATGGGCTAACGGTATTCCTTACAAAGGGGAAGATGTGGGAGTCATAATCTCATCTGGAATAGGTGGAATAATTACATTAGAGGAAGAGATTAGAAAAATGTATGAGAAGGGTGTTAAATGGGTGTCTCCCTTTCTTGTACCTATGATGATACCAGATATAGCATCTGGTGTTATTTCGATTAAATATGGATTTAAAGGTCCTAATTTTTCAGTTGTTTCTGCCTGTGCTTCTAGTGCCCATGCTATTGGTGAAGCTATGCTACTTATTAAAAACGGACATGCTAAGGCTATAGTAGTTGGAGGTTCAGAAGCACCTTTAACTCCGATTGCACTTGCGGGTTTTGGTAACATGAAAGCATTATCAACAAGAAACGATGAGCCGGAAAAGGCTTCAAGACCTTTTGATAAGTTAAGAGACGGATTTGTTATGGGTGAAGGATGTGCTGTACTTATACTCGAAGAAAAAGAAAGTGCTATGAAAAGAGGAGCAAGGATTTATGCTGAACTCGTCGGATATGGAGCAACTGCTGATGCATACCACATAACTGCTCCTTGTGTTGATGGAGATGGAGCTTACAGGTCAATGAAAATGGCCTGTGATAGTGCTTCTTTGGATCCGAAAGAAATAGACTATATAAATTCCCATGGAACAGCAACACCCAGAGGGGATGTAGCTGAAACTTTAGCAATAAAGAGACTTCTGGGGGAGAGAGCCTATAAGATACCTGTAAATTCAACAAAAAGTATGGTGGGACACTTACTTGGAGGAGCAGGAGCCTTAGAAGCTGGAGTTACCGTTCTTGCTATATATCATCAAAAAGTTCACCCTACAATAAACCTTGAATATCCTGATCCTGAGTGTGACCTTGACTATGTAAAAGATGGAGCAAGAGAAGTAAAGATAAGATACGCACTTTCAAATTCTTTTGGTTTTGGAGGACATAATTGCTCTCTTTTATTCAAAAAGTTCGAGGGTTAAAAATGAAAGATGAAAGGAAAAAAGCAATGGATTTAGCAATAAAACAGATAGAGAAAATTCACGGTAAAGGTGCTATAATGAGACTTGGTGAAAGGGAACTTATAAAAGTCCCTGTAATACCTACAGGTTCAATTTCTCTTGATCTTGCTATAGGAATAGGTGGATATCCTAGAGGAAGAATAGTAGAAATATATGGTCCTGAAGCATCAGGAAAAACTACCCTTGCACTTCATGCGATAGCAGAAGTTCAAAAAGAAGACGGAATTGCAGCTTTTATAGATGCAGAACATGCACTTGATCCAGTATACGCTGAAAAACTTGGAGTGAATCTATCGGAACTGTGGATTTCTCAACCAGATACAGGTGAGCAGGCTTTGGAGATAGCTGAAACTTTGGTACGATCAGGAGCAGTTGACTTAATAGTCGTTGATTCAGTGGCAGCCCTTGTACCTAAAGCTGAAATAATGGGAGAAATGGGAGAATCCCATGTGGGTTTACAGGCAAGACTCATGTCCCAAGCTATGAGAAAACTGGCGGGTGTATTAAATAAATCAAAAACTTGCGCAATTTTTATAAATCAGATAAGACACAGAATCGGAGTGTTGTATGGTAATCCAGAAACTACACCAGGAGGGTTGGCTTTAAAGTTTCATGCTTCTTTAAGACTTGAAATAAAAAAAGTTGAAACAATAAAGGTAGATGATGAAGTAATAGGAAACAGAGTTAAAGTGAAAGTAGTAAAAAATAAACTTGCTCCACCTTTTAAAGAGGCAACTTTTGATATACTTTACGGTAAAGGAATTTCAAAGGAGAGTGAACTAATTGATCTTGCAGTTGAAAAAGGTATAATTCAAAGATCAGGAGCATGGTATGCCTACAAAGGAAAACAGTTGGGACAAGGAAAAGATAACGTGAGAAAATTATTTGAAGAAAATCAAACTCTCTTTAGTGAAATAGAAAAAGAGCTAAAGAAAGAAATTTTTGAAAAATCACAAAAAGAAGAGAAAAGGGATTAAAGTAGGTGTAATTTTCAATCCCTATTCAGGTTCTGGAAGATCTTTTGAGGTATTAAAGTGGCTAAAAGAAAGACTTAGGATAGATAAATTAAAATATTATGTTGAGAAACTGGAAAAAAAGATTAATATAAAAGAAAATCTTTTAAGATTAAAGGAAAAAGGGGTTCATAAAATTATTGTTCTGGGAGGTGACGGAACTCTTTTTCACATTGTTAATAACTTACCTTTTGATTTCAAAATACCCTTCTGTCTTTTTCCTTCTGGGTCTGGTAACGATTTTCTTAAGACTATTTTTGGAAAAAAGAAAGATCTAAATTTCTTTTACGAAGTTTTTAAAGAAGGGATCGTTATGGAGAGCTTTACTGGAGAAATAATAACAAAAGAGGGAAAACTACTTTTTACCAATGCAGCTGGTATTGGATTTGATGCCAAAATCGCAGAGAGAGCACTTAGAATTAAAAACTTAAGAGGTTTACTAAGATACCTACTTTCCCTTTTAATCGAACTGAAAGGTAACATATCATATGAAATGGAAATAAAAGACGATAATAATTATCTGATGGGAAAGTACATTCTTTTAGGACTTGGATTAGGTAAATATCTTGGTGGAGGCTTTCACCTATTTCCTGATGCATCTCCTTTTAAAGAAGAGATTTCTGTTTGCATAATCAAAAATATGAAAAAGACTGAAGTTTTAAAAAAACTACATCATGTAATCAAAGGAACACACCTTTCTCTACCAGAATGTTTGTACTTTAAAACAAAAGATCTAAAACTATCATTAAAGGAAGACTCCTTAATACAACTTGATGGTGAAGTCTCAAGATTAAAAAGGGGAGACATAGAGGCAAAGATTTCCCAAAAAAAGTTTTCTTTTCTGTATAAAAGTCCTATTTAAAAATTATTTTAGACTCTATCTTATCTTTATTACTATTAATTATAACTTTACCCTTTTTATTTTTACCGAATATCTTAAAGGCAACTTTTTCAAGCTCTTTTAAAAGCTCACTTTCTATTCCTCTTGCTCCTGTTCCCTTTTTAAGGGCTTTTTGAACCATTAGATCTTTTACCTTTTCAGTAAGAACAAGATCAAATCCTTCTAATTTGAATTCATTTATTAATTTTTCTAATTTAAGATCAAGTATATCTTTAAGAGTATTCTTATCAAGGGCTTCAAAAGGTATTATTCTCTGGAATCTTGCAATAAGTTCTGGCAAAAAACCGTATTTTAAAAAATTGTTAAGATCCTCCTCTTGTCCCTTTAATTTGTATGCTATTATGTTTTCATTTTCGTCAATTTCCTTTAAAAATCCTATATTATCTCTTTCTATTTCTCTTATAAAGCCAGTAAAGGATCCAAGGGCAATAAAAAGTATTTCTCTTGTATTTATCCTTCCTTCTACATTATGATCCTCACCATATTCAAATATTTTATGCTCAAGAAGTTTTAGAAGCTCCCTTTGGACTCCATAACCAGAGACATCCTTTTGTGTCCCTGCTCCAGCAAATCTTAAATTACTAGGAGATCCTGCAATTTTATCGAACTCATCAATTATTACCGCACCAATTTGAGCTAAATATTTATTACCTCTTGCTGCCTCAATCAATTTGTAAGGAATATTTATCACATTCTCGCCTACATATCCTGTTTCACTGTATTTTGTTATATCAATTATCACATAAGGAATTCTCAAGATTTTACCGAAAAGGAGCTCTACTATATAGGTTTTACCAGAACCTGTAGGACCTATAAATATATAATTTACTTTCTCTGGCAGGAGCTCTGGGGTAATTCTATTTTCGTAAATCATCTTTATTCTCTTAAGATGCCTATAAATTGCTACACAGACCATTTTTCTTGCTTCTATTTGCCCTCTATAACCCTCTTTTTCCAGAAGCTTAAATAGTTCTTCAGGTGAATATAACGGCAAACTTTTAACAAATCTCTCAAACTCCTTTATTCTTTGATCCTCAATCTCAGTAACCTTATTAAAAAGGAACAAAAGTTCATCATCTTTACCATATAGAAAGTTTTTTTCTTTCATTTTTAAAATTATAAGAAACCGGTAATTTTATTTGACAAAGAATGTACTTAGACTTTATTAATTAACTACTATGGAACAAAACAAAAAGATAGAAGAATTAATTTCAAAAATTTCAAACAAACTTGATTTAGAGGAAAATTTTGAAAAGTATTATTTTAACTGCCTGTGGAAATTTTTTCACAAATTTAAGTATTTTTCTCATATAGAGACAAATTTTTATAAAAAAATTTGTGGAAATCTTTGTGGAAAAATTAAATACCAAGGAGGGAATTAAAATGAGGATGAAATTATGGGATCTTATGAAGGAAAAGTTAAAAACAGAATTATCTGATAATGAGTATAAATTTTTTGAAAAGGTAAAGGCAGGAGATCTTGAGCCTGATCATGTGATGAGAATAATCTGTGACAATAGTTATGTGTTAAGTATAATGCAGAAGGTATTTGATGTGAAGCTAAAAAGAGTACTTATGGAGCTTGGCTATCCTATGGTTAAACTTGTATATGAAGTAAAGAAAGATGAAAAAAAAGATGAGGAAAAAGATACTGTAATGGAGGTAAAGGAATTAAGTAATGAAGTTTCAGGGTATGGTTTAAATTCAAAGTATACTTTTGAAAATTTTGTAACTGGTAAAAATAATGAAATGGCTTATACAGCAGCAAGAGCTGTTGCCCATGCTCCAGGTAGTGAGTATAATCCCTTTTTTATATATGGGGGGGTAGGACTTGGTAAAACTCATTTACTCCATGCCATTGGAAACGATGTTTTAAAAAGAAAGAGAAATGCAAAAATTTTATTAATTACATCTGAAGACCTTATTTCTAAAATTGTAGATGCTATTCAAAGAAGAAAAATGAATGAATTTAGAAATAAGATTAGAACCTTTGAAATTCTATTAATTGACGATATCCATTTTTTGGCTGGAGCTGATTTTTCTCAGGAAGCTCTATTTCACATCTTTAATTCCTTTTATAATGAAAAAAAACAAGTAGTATTTACAGCAGACCGTGCACCATGGGAACTCGACAACATTGCTGAAAGATTGGTAGACAGGTTCTCATGGGGTCTTGTAACTGACATAAAACCACCCGAATATGAAACAAGGCTAGCTATTTTAAAATTAAAGGCACAAGAGAGGGGTTTAGAAGTTTCAGATGATGTTCTTGAGTTGATTGCAAAGAATGTTAAAAAAAATGTTAGGCTACTCGAAAGCTGTATAGTTAAACTTTATGCAATTCAATCATCAAAAAACATAAAGATCAACTTAACCTTGGCACATAAGTTTTTGAGTGATATATTCTCAAAAGCTTTAGCCAATGATCCTCAAGATGTTCTAATGACTGTCTCTGAATATTATAACTTACCAAAGACTGAAATAATGAGTAAAAAACAAAAGAAAGAACTTGTTCAGGCAAGACAGATAAGTATGTTTATTATGAAAAATGTGTTCAACATGCCCATAGTGGAAATTGCAAGATTTTTTGGGAAGGACCATACCACTGTCCTCCATGCAATAGAAAAAGTTGAGAGTTTATTAAACAAAGATGAGAAATTAAAAAATGAAATTTTTGATATAGAGAAAATGTTAAAAAGAATGTGAATTTTATGTGGATAAACAAGGATATGCTCTTTCCACAAACTTTCCACAAGAAGCTTTTGACTTAAATTACTTGCTGTTTTAAATTTCCACATCTTTAACATTATAATTATTTTATATATTTTTTATTAAAATGAGGTTCAAATCCTATAATGAACTTTTAATTTATGAAATTTAGAATAACAAAGGATGAATTTTTGAAAATGATTGAAAGTGTATACCATGCAGTTCCGTCTAGAGCAGCTTTACCAATTCTAGAAAATATTAAATTAGAAGCAAAAGGAGATGAACTTAGTCTTTTTTCAACAAACCTGAACTTTTCTTTAAAAGTTAAGGGATCAGTAGAGGTTGAGGAAGAAGGAGCATTATGTGTAAGGGGAAAGGAGTTAAAGGAAATAACTTCAAGGCTTAAGAATGAAAAAATTTTAATAGAAAAAAAAGAAGAAAGAGAGCTTATAATTTACACTTCACAAGGACAGTACAGTTTTTTTATTCAACCAGCAGAGGAATTTCCTTTAGTTG
This sequence comes from Caldifarciminales bacterium, assembly GCA_039630575.1. Taxonomy (GTDB): domain Bacteria; phylum Hydrothermota; class Hydrothermia; order Hydrothermales; family JAJRUZ01; genus JBCNVI01. The sequence goes on along the minus strand of JBCNUW010000004.1, from coordinate 73,952 downwards.
AGGAGGTTACAGGAAAAAATGAAATAACTATCTCATCAGATATTATTTTAGAGGGTGTGGAAAAAGTTTCATTCTGTGTAGCAAAGAATGATTCAAGACAGTTTTTAAATAACATTTTACTTGATGTAAAAGGAAAAAGGCTTTCTATTGTGTCTTCTGATTCTCATAGACTTGGAGTTTATGATATAGAAATAGAGAATAATGGATTAGAGGGAAATTTTTTAGTTGACCCAAAAAGTTTTGACTTCTTAAAAAATTACAAAAAAGAGCAAATAAAGATACTTTTCTCAGATACAAAAATTCAATTTAATTTCAGCAATGGATACGAAATAGTTAACCTCGTTGACGATAAGTTTCCAGATTATAGAGCAGTTATCCCTGTTGATGTACCAAACAATTTAAAAATTTCAAAACAGGATTTGATGGAAACTTTAAGAAGACTTCACATCTTTACATCACCACCAAACAATCCTATTCAATTTTCACTTTCGCCTGACTCACTTACAGTAAAAGCTGTTTCTGGTGAAATAGGAGAAGGCTATGAGAAATTAAAGGGGTTCTATGAAGGTGAAAGGATAGAAATAGGATTTAACTGCAACTATTTACTTGAAATCTTAAGACATATTGATGAAGACGTTGTTTTTATAGGGATTACAGGGAGTGAAAGTGCCTGTATTTTAAGGGGTGAAAGTACTTCTAACTATCTTTATCTTTTAATGCCCATCAGGATTTAAAAGGGCATCTAAAATTATGAAAACTTCCTTTGTTTCTTTCACATCATGAACTCTTAAAATATTTATATTTTTTAAAAATAAATAGGCTGAAATAGCAAGTGTTGGAATTCCCCTATCTTCAGGTTTATCTAAGTTTAAAACTTTACCTATAAAGGATTTTCTTGAATGACCAACTAATATAGGAAAGTTAAGTTCTTTAAACTCTTCAATTTTTTTTAAAATTAAAAGATTATCAACTACTCTTTTACCAAAACCTATTCCAGGATCAATAACTATTTTTTCTCTTTTAATACCTTTCTCTAAGGCATAGTTTATTTTTTCTTTTAGCTCTTCCTTTATTTCTTTAACTGTGTCTTTATAATGGGGATCAATTTGCATATCCTTAGGTGTTCCCCTAATATGCATTATTACAATACCTGCATCAAATTTCTTAACAACCTCTACCATTTCTTTATCATCTCTTAGTCCTGATATATCATTTACTATGTTAGCACCCTTTTTTAAGGCTTCTAAAGCTACTTTTGATTTTCTTGTATCAATTGAAATTGGTACGTCTATTTCTTTTCTTAATTTTTCAATAACAGGTATTACTCTTTTTAGTTCAATTTCAATTGGCACTTCTTCTGAAAATGGCCTTGTAGATTCACCCCCAATATCCAAGATGTCAGCACCATTCTTTGATAAATACTTTCCCCATTCCACAGCTTTATCAACATCTAAAAATTTTCCACCATCAAAAAAGGAATCTGGAGTCACATTCAAAATTCCCATAATTTTTGGTTTATCAAGGTTAATAAAACCTTCTTTAAAGGAAAAGATCAAAGAGAAATTGGAATGGGCCCGGTAGGACTCGAACCTACAACCAACGGATTATGAGTCCGCTGCTCTGCCTGTTGAGCTACGGGCCCTATTTTTAATTATAATTTCTAAATTATTTTTTTTCAATTTTCTTCTTTGAATAATTTTTTTATAGCTTCTCTTAAAGTTTGGACTGTAAATGGTTTTGGAAGGAAAAAATCTGCATTTAAGTTTTTAACCTTTTCCCTTGTTTCGAATGAATCATAGGCTGTTACTACAATAGATTTTATATTAGGATCCTGTAATTGGATTTTTGAAAGTAATTCAAGCCCTGACATTCCTGGCAATTTTATGTCAGTTATTATTAGATCAAACTCTCCTGGAGCGAATTTTTCTAGAGCCTCCTCTCCTGTTCTTGCTAGAATAACGTCATGTTCCTCTTTTAAACTCTGGGTTACAAAAAAGGACAAAGGTCCTTCATCCTCAACAACTAAAATTTTTATTCTTTTCATAAAGTTTCCTCCAATAACTCTATAAATTTATCTACAACTATTGGATTAAATTTATTTCCCTTTAAATTTTTTAAAAGTTCCATTGCCTCCTTTTTACTCAATTTATCAGCGTAACTTCTTTCATGAGTAATTGCATCGTAGGCATCACATATGGATATAATTTGAGAACCTAACGGAATTTCCTCTCCTTTTAGCTGCTCGGGGTATCCAGAACCATCCCAGTTTTCATGATGATATTTTATTAATGGTAAAACTTGTTTTAAAAAGGCAACAGGTTTTAAAATTTCAATACCTATATTTATATGCTCTTTCATTAACTCCATTTCCTCTCGTGAGAGTGTTCCAGGCTTATCAAGTAAATATTCCTTTATACCAATCTTACCCACATCGTGAAGTAAAGCAGCATACCTTATGTTTTTAATTTCCTCTTCTGAGAGATTAAATTTCTTTGAGAGTCTAACAGCAAGATCCGAGACTCTTTGTGAGTGTCCCCTTAAAGATGGATCCTTTGCCTCTGTTGCTCTTACAAGTGCCATAAGTGACTCTATATAGCTCCTCTCAAGTTTTTTAAATAAAAGAGCATTTTGAAGTGAAGAAGCTGCTTGTTTCGCAAATATTAAAAGTTCCTCTTTTATTTCTTCTAAGTTCTCCGTAGTTCTATTTCCAACAATCAAAACACCTATTAACTCCTCCTTTGTCTCCATCGGGATAACTATAATTTCTCTAATTTCACCCTCCTTATATTTAATAATATAACTTTCCTTTTCATTTTCCAGGCTTAACTTATCTTCTTTTTTAATAACATTATCAAAACCGTATACTTCATTCACTTCAAAACTGCCGTTTTCTTTAATAAGAATCGCACAATCCTGTTTTTCTGCTACCTCCATTACCCCTTTTAAAATTAGGGATAAAAGTTTCTCAAAATTAATTTCCGATTGAAGTTTGTCACTCCAAGAAAGAATTTTTGAAAGTTTTTTAATTTTTTCCTCAAGTTTTCTATCTACATCAGCTTTTGCAATTTTTAACCTCTCATTTGCTATCGTTAACTCTTTATTTAATCTTGCAAGTTCACTTAAAAGTTTTTTATTTTCCTCTTGCAATTTTCTTTTACCAAGAGCGTTTTTTATAGTATTTTTAAGTGTCTCAACTTTAAAGGGTTTTATAAGATAATCGTAGGCACCAGCCTTTAAAGCTTCAATAGAAGTCTCAAGAGAAGCGTAAGCTGTCATCATTATAACTTGAACATCAGGATCTAAAGCCTTAGCAGCTTTTAAAATTTCAATTCCCGTAATGTCAGGCAGTTTTATATCCTGAAGAATTAAATGAGGTAAAAAACCCTCAATTATTTTCAAGGCATCATTTCCGCTGTTTGCTACCCTCACCTCATAATCCAAGTTATCCTGAGTAATATTCTTTACAATGAAATTTGCTAAAGTCTCTTCATCATCTACTACAAGTATTCTCCATTTTTCTTCTTTCATAATTTAATACTTATATTTTAAGCTCTTTATTTTGGTAAATCAATTAAAAATTTCGTACCTTTCCCCTTTTCGCTTTCTACGTTTATCTTGGCTCCATGGTCCTCCAATATTCTATGTACAATTGAAAGTCCTAGTCCTGAACCACCCTTTTTAGTAGTATAAAAGGGCTCAAAAATGTGAGCTAATTCAGAAGGCTCTACTCCAACTCCTGTATCCTCAACAGTAATAAAAATTGTTCCTCCTTTCTTTTCTCCTAAAGATATAGCTAATTTCCCCCCGTCTGGCATTGCCTCAATTGCGTTTCTAATTAAGTTTTCCATTACCTCTTTCATCTGATCTTCATCAACAAAAGCAATAGTATCATATTCTGGTAAGCTTAAATCTAGCTCTATTTTCTTTTCTTTTAATTCCTGACCGAAAAATATCGCAAGTTCCTCTATCATGTCTCTTAAATTTACTCTTTTTCTCTTTAAGGGGGGTCTTCTTGCAAAAGAAAGAAGGTTTTTTATTAACCTATCAAGCCTTGATATTTCTTTCAATATTACCCCAAGGTGCTTTTTCTTAGGATCATCTTCTTCTAAACTTGAGTAAATGTATTCTATTCCAACAGAGATACTTGCAAGAGGATTTTTAATTTCATGAGCCATATGTGCTGCTATTCTACCAATTGCTGAAAGTCTTTCTGACCTTCTAAGCTGTTCTTCTAAAGCAACTACCTCCTTTATATCCTCAATCATGAGTATGAGTCCCTTTATTTTTTCTTTTTCATATATAAAAGTTGAGGAAAGAGAAAGAGGTAAAACTTCTTCACCTTTTTTTACTTCAACATTTCTCTTTACTAAAGGTATCCTTTCCTCTAAACTTTTTTTAAATATGCAATTAGGATCTCCAGGTTCATGTTCTTCAAAAATCTTACATAAAATTGTTCCCTTTATTTCCTCTTCTTTTAGTTTTAAAGTATAAATAGCTGCATAATTAACTCTTTTTATATAGAGATCTCTTTCAGCATAGATTATTCCTATAGGGATGTTTTTAAGAATCACATCTATAAACTCTTCCTCTTCCTTTAATGAAGATAAATTTTTTTTAAGTTCATCAATGATTTTCCTATATTTAAGAAAGTAAGAAGCAAATTTTGATATTTTTTCAAATGTCTCTATGTCTTCTTTTGAAAAGCCATCTATTTTTGGTGATGATATAATCATCACACCTATCACTTTATTATCAACAATCATTGGTAATGCAACCTCTGATTTCACAATAGGAGAGGCTGGAATATACCTTGCATCCTTTGAAACATCAGGTGAGTATACAATCTCTTTTGTATGTGCTGCAAATCCTGATAAACCTTCAAGTCCAATTTTTAACTTTCTTTTTAAAAGTTTCTCATAATCCTCATAACCAATACCAACCTTCATTCTAAGATAATCTTCTTCTTCCCTTAAAAGAAATCCAGCATAAACTATATCTAATTCTTCTTTTATAATAAAGCAAACGTGATAAAGAATTTCATCTATGTTTTCAATATGGGTAATAACTTCCATAATTCTTATTAACACTCTTTTAAGCTTATCTAATTCCTCATTTTTCCTTTTAATTGTTAAAAGGTCTAAAATAATTGAAAGTAAGTTTAAGGGAATTTCTTTTTTTTCTCCAGTAAAGGAGATTAAATATTCACCTTGTCTACCTTTTAATTTATAAAAATTTAAATCTTCCCTTTCCTCAAAGTTAATTCTTTCTGCTATAGACTTATACTTTTCATCTTCTTTTATATAAATTTCACATTCTTTCAGATTAAACTTTTCATTAAGAAAGTTTTTAAGGAATTTTAAAGAATCGTTGAGTTCTAAGTGTATTACCTTATCTAACAGCTCATAAGATACGGGGAGTTTTTCTTCATACCATTCTTCTGTTAGTTCTAAAATAGAAATTAAAAACTCCCTCTCATCCTCAAATAGATATTCCTTTTCAGCAAGTAAAATTGTTTTTTCCTTTAAAAAACAAAAGAGTTTTAATTCATCAAACTCTAAATATTCTCCCTTAGTTTCAAAACTAGGTAAAGTTTTATATAATTTTTCATCATCTAATTTGTCTAAAGATCCTATTTTGATTAAAAGATTTTTTGATTTAAAGTAAAGTCCCTTTAAGTTTAAAAGATATGAAAGTTCTTTAAGGGAGTTTTCTATATTTTCCTTTATTTGTGATTCAAGGGATCTATGGAAGTTAAAGAGAAAATTTAACTTAAAAATTTCATTTTTTGCATCTTCAAAGAGCCTATAATTTTTAAGAAAAACACTTGTGAGAGTTAATATATTTTCAATTTCCTCAATTTTTTCACTCTCTTTTTTTTGGAAAGAAATGATTGTATAAATTTTTTCCTCATCTTTAAGTGGAATATAGACTTTTTCATTTTTAATAACTTTTTCTTTATCTATCAATATTTTCTTTAGATCTGCTACATTAAGTATATCCTTAATTTTTTCTGTATCTATAAGATTTACCTCAGATGAAAGGGTTTCCTCTAAATAAATTTTTAAATTTCCGATTAAATCGTTTATACTCTTTGCTTGACTCAGTAAATTAAGTAAATTCATCTATTCTTCCATGATCTTTTGAAGTCTTTCTTTTGCTTCTTTATGATCAGGAATTACTTCTAATATTTTTTTGTAAAGAATTATTGCTTCTTCCCTTTCATAGAGAATTTCCTTAACAAGAGCAAGGTGATACATTATCTCGGTGTCAGATGGATTATTCTTATAAAGTTTTTCAAGAATTTCCTTAGCTTTTCTATAATTTTGTGAAAGAATCAAAAGTTTAGCTTGATCGAGTAAATCTTCTTTCATTTTGAAAAAAGGTTTTCAACTTTTTCCTTTTCACCTAAAACAAAAAGTATATCTCCGTCTTTTATCTCTTCGTCTCCACCAGGGCCGATTATTATTTCATCTTTTATAATAGTTTTCCCCCTTTCATTGACTTCCGGAATTTTCCTTTTTATCGCGATTATGTTTACACCGAATTTTGATCGGAATTCTAATTCTGATAATTTTTTGTTTGAAAATATAGGTAAAGAAGCTCTTTCTTCAAGCACATATTTATCGGATACTTCAATTATTTCAAGAAGACCTGGAGAGACTAGGTTTTTTGCAATTTTTTCAGCCATCGCCTTTTCAGGAAAAATTATATTTGAAATACCAAGTTTATCGAGGATTTTAAAATGTAACTCGTCTCTTACCCTTGCTATTATCCTCCTTGCTCCCATCTCTTTTAGAATTACACAGGTTAGTATGCTAGACTCAATATTACTTGTAATTGTGACGAGTATAGCATCAAAATCTTTAATATCAAGCGTTTTAAGTGCTTTTTCATTAGTTGTATCCATTACGTATGATTCAAAAACAAATTCTTGAACAGAAAGAACCTTTTCTTCATTCTTATCGACAGCAACAACTTTAGCTCCCAGTTTGGTAAGATACTCTATGAGTAGTCTTCCAAATCTTCCAATTCCAATTACACAAAATTCTCTCTTCATTATTTATAAAGTTTAAATTATAAAGGATTTGATAATAAACTTCAAATTGATTTAAAATCATAAAAGGGTTCAAAGCCTTTAAAAATTAAAAGAAAATGAAAAAAATATTTTACCTTTTAAATTTTATATTGTTTCTTGTTCTTGTTTATATAATTCAATACCCTTTGATACAAAGAGGCAAAACAGTTAAGGTAAAGATTGCCTATTTCCCATCGGTTGCAAGTTTTCCACTTTTTGTTGCGCTTGAGAAGAAAATTTTTGAAAAACTTAAGTTAGAACCAGAAGTAATTAAATCTTACTCTTATGAGCTTCTTGATAATTTAAAAAGGGGAAAAGTTGATATAGTTGTTGGTTTTCCCTCTGTTGATTTATTCATAAGAGAAAGGGAAGAAATTGATAATTATAGAATAATTGCCGATGTTACTGTTGATGAGGATTTCTCTTATGCTTCAATTTTTGGTTTCGGAAAGTTAAAAAAGATAGACGATATAAAAAATTTTCCATTTTACGCACCTTCTCAAAGGATGGAAGGAAGAGTGGTCGGTAGAAAACTTGTTGAGAATTATGCCTTTAACTTAAATAATTTTCTTGAATACACAACAGTTATGCCTCAAGTGAGTGAGGGTGCTGTGCTCATATATTACCCTATTAAAGAATATTTTGTTAAAAACAAAGCAAATATTTTAATAGAGGACGTATTTAAAGATTTTTTTGGAGAAAATTTTGTAATCGGAAGTGTTTTATGCTCTAAGGTTACCTTAGCTTACAACAGAAAGGCAATGGAGAGATTTAGGGAAGTATGGGATTTAGCACTTGATTATATTAATAATAACAAAGAAGAAGTACCTAATTTATTTAAAAGTTTTTGTATTCAGCATCTTGATGCGGACTTTTTAAAGGAAAGTGATTTTGATTTAAGGCTTCCAAAGTATAAAAAGTCTAAGGAAATAAGTGATTTACCTTATTTGGCTATTGTTCGAGTCCTAAAAAATTTAGCTTTCATTTATACAGAGCCTGATTTAGGAGTTCTCTTTGAATTAAAATGAAGACCTTAAAAATAGGAGCTCTTGCCTCCGGAAGGGGCTCAAATGTAGAGGCAATTTTAAAGAATATAAAAGAGGGTTTACTTCCCTGCGAAATGAAAATTGTGATATCTGATAATATTAATGCACCAGTACTTAAAATAGCAGAAAAGTATGGAGTCAAAGCTTTGTATCTTGACCCTGGTAAAAGAAAACATACTTTAGAACCAGAAAGGGAGGAAGAATATGCAAGAGTTTTAAAGGAAGAAAGTGTTGAACTTGTTGTACTTGCTGGATTTATGAGAATTTTAAAAGGAGCCCTTTTAAGAGAGTTTAGAAACAGAATAATGAATATCCATCCCTCTCTATTACCTTCCTTTAAAGGTCTTGAAGCACAAAGGCAAGCAGTAGAGTATGGCGTTAAGGTATCGGGCTGTACTGTTCACTTTGTAGATGAAACTGTTGATGGAGGACCTATAATTCTTCAAAGGTGTGTTCCAGTTTTTGACGATGATACCCCTGAGTCACTTGCTGAAAGAATACTCAAGGAAGAGCATAAAATTTACTCTGAGGCTATTAAACTCTATGCCGAAGGACGATTAAAAATAGAAGGAAGGAGAGTGATAATAAAAAGAAATGAGTAATTTTGTTCATCTCCATGTTCATACCGAATATTCCCTTTTAGATGGTATTTCTCCTATAGATCGGCTTTTAGATAAGTGTTTAGAGAATAATATGTTTGCCTGTGCCATTACTGATCATGGAGCCCTGTTCGGAGTAATAGAGTTTTATAAAAAAGCAAAAGAAAGAAATATAAAACCAATAATTGGAGCTGAACTCTATATAGCACGATCAAGGAAAGAAAAGGTAGCTTCGATTGGATACGATCCTTATAACCATGTAACCTTACTTGTAAGAGATTATAGGGGTTATAAAAATTTAATGAAACTTTCTTCTTTGGGTTATTTAGAAGGGTTTTATTATAAACCAAGGATAGATAGAGAACTCCTTAAAACTTATTCGGAGGGTCTTATATTTATGACAGGTTGTATTAAAGGTGAGATTCCACATCTGATTTTACAGGATAGAAAAGATGAAGCGGAGAAACTTTTAAAAACTTACTTAGATATATTTGGAAGAGAAAATTGTGTGATTGAACTTATGGATCTAAATCTTGAAGAAAATATAATAGTAAATGAATTTCTTTACAGTTTAGCAAAAAAATATGATCTTTTATATGTGGCAACAAATGATGTTCATTATGTTGAAAAAGATGAGCATAACTTTCATGAAGCAATTTTAGCTCTTCAAACTGGAAAGACTTTGAAGGAAGAGGATAGGTTTAAATTTAAAACTAAGGAGGTTTACTTTAAAACTGAAAAGGAGATGAGAGAAATATTTAGTTACGATGAAAAAGCATTATTAAATACAGTTAGAATTGCTGAGACCATAGATTTAGAACTTAAATTGGATAAAGGTTTTTATCTTCCAAAAATTCAAATTCCACATGATTTTGATGATACTTTTGAATATCTAAAGTATCTTAGTTATAAGGGTTTAAATGAAAAGTTTAAAGGTGAGGTAAAGAAAAAGTATATTGATAGATTGGAAAGGGAGCTTGAAATAATTAAAAAGCTTAATTTTGGAGGGTATTTTTTGATTATAAAAGATATTGTAGATTTTGCGAAGAGTAAGGGAATTCCAGTGGGACCGGGAAGAGGGTCAGCTGTTTCGTCGCTTGTTTTATATTCACTAGGAGTTACAAATATAGATCCTATTAAATATGATTTGCTTTTTGAGAGATTTTTAAATCCAGAAAGAATTTCTCCACCAGATGTGGATATTGATTTTGGAGACGAAAAGAGAGATGAGGTTATATCCTATATAAAAAGAAAATATGGTGAACAGAATGTTTCTCAGATAATTACCTTTGGAAGAATGAAAGCAAGACAATCCATAAGGGATATGGGAAGAGTCTTAGGTTACGATTACTCATATGTTGATAGACTCGCTAGGGAGTGTACTGAAAGTACTTTATCAGAAACATATTCGGAGAATCCAGTTTTTAAAAAATTGATAGATGAAAATGAAGATTATAGAAAAATTTTTGAATATGCAAAAAAAGCTGAGGGACTCGCAAGACATGCTTCAGTTCATGCTGCTGGTGTGGTTGTTGCTCCTTCAGAAATTACAGATTATGTTCCACTTTACTCTGATTCTAAAGGAACAGTATGCTCCCAGTATGAGATGAATTCTCTTGAATCTGTTGGACTTTTAAAAATAGATATCTTAGGACTTAAAACCTTAACTGTTATCGAGGAAACGTTAAAAATGTTAAGCGAAAAAAATATTATCATAGATCCTTACAACTTACCCCTTGATGATAAAAAAACTTTTGAGATTCTATCAAAAGGTAAAACACAGGGAGTTTTTCAGCTTGAATCAAGGGGAATGAGGGAGCTACTAAAGAGATTAAAACCTGACGATTTTAAGGATCTTATTGCCATACTTTCTTTATACAGACCTGGGCCTCTTGGGGCAGGAACAACAGAGGAGTATGTAAAGAGGAAAAAAGGTCTTGTTCCTATTAGTTATCCTCATGATAAACTCGAGAAAATTTTAAAGGAGACCTTTGGACTTGTTGTTTATCAGGAACAGGTTATGCTCATAGCCCATGAGTTAGCTGGTTTTTCCTTTGCAAAGGCAGATATATTGAGAAAGGCAATGGGAAAGAAAAAGGAAGAGCTTATGAGTGAGAGTATTATGAAAGAGTTTGTTGATGGTATGGTTGAAAGAGGTATTCAGGAAGAAATGGCAAGAGATATGGCTTATAAAATCTATTCTTTCGCAAGGTATGCTTTTAATAAATCTCACTCCACTGGTTATGCTCTTCTCTCGTATATTACTGCTTACTTGAAGGCAAATTTTAAAACAGAGTTCTACACAGCACTTTTAAATGGTGAGATAAACAAGATTGAAAAACTCTCATATTTTGTTCAATTAGCAAAAAAAGATGGTGTAGAGATCTTACCTGTTTGTATTTTGAAATCCGATAAGCTTTTTAAAGTTGAAGATGAAAATAAAATAAGGTATGGACTTTTAGGAATCAAAAATGTTGGTATTCAAGCTTGTGAGCATATTATTCAATTAAGAAATCAAAGAGCTTTTTTATCTTTTGATGATTTTGTTAAAAGGGCAAGTTCAAAAAAGGTTACAAGAAAAGTGATCGAAGCTTTAATAAAGGCTGGAGCCTTTGATGTGTTTGAGCCTGACAGAGAAAAATTAATGAATCTCTTTGAAAATAGATTCCAAACAAAGGAAGCACCCTCTCTTTTTAAATTCGCGAAAAGTGATAACTTAAAAGAAAGAGACCCTATTAAAGTTATGGAGTGGGAGAGGGAGGTTCTTAATTTATATTTTAAAAACCATCCCTTAGATCCCTATTTAGATTTTGTACAAGTTCTTTCAACTCATACATCGATGGATCTTTTAGAGGAGGATGTTGAGTTTAAAAATGTAAGAATGTGTGGGGCTTTAAATAAAATTGAAACAAAGGTTAGCAGTGACAGAAAAAATTATTATATTTTACATTTTGAAGATTTTGAAGGTTCCTTTGAAGTCATTTTATTTGAAGATTTAAAAAGTAAAGTTGAAAAGTTTATAAAGAAATTAGAGCCCTTTTACTTAGAGGGTGAGGTTTTACAAGGTTCTTCAAGAGTAATAGTTAAAGAAATTTTACCAATTAAGGAAGCAATTTTAAGAAAGTTAAAGGGAATCGTGGTGAAATTAAATCACTCAGATTTAAATGAAGATAAAATAAAGAAATTAAAAGAAACAATAAATAAATATAGGGGGAAATTCGATTTATATTTCTCTTTAAATTTAGGAGATAAAAAAAGGCTATATAAATCTCTTTTGTATAAGGTTCCATTTAATGAAGATTTTTTTAATGAAATAAACGAGCTTTTCGGAGAAAAAAGCGTTGAGAGTTTAGTTGAATAAAATTTATATTTAACAATTTTTTAACTCTACCTTAAAGAATTTTTAATTCATAGAGATTAAAAATTAAAAAATAAAAGGTTCAATTCCTTAAAAAGTTAATCAAGGAGGTATAAATGAGTAAATTTTTAAAAGGAGCCACTTTATTGGCTCTTATAAAAGGAATTCTGCTTTCTGAAAAGATGATCTACATAGATGGCTCCAGTACTGTTTTTCCTATAACAGAGGCTGTTGCTGAGGAGTTTCAAAAAGTACACAAAGATATTAAAGTAGTTGTTGGAATTTCTGGAACAGGTGGAGGTTTCAAAAAATTTTTAAGGAATGAAATTGATATTAACAACGCCTCAAGACCTATAAAAGAGGTTGAAATTGAAAATGCCCAAAAAAATCAAATAGAGTTTATTGAAATTCCTATAGCCTATGATGGTTTGACCGTTGTTGTTCATCCTTCTAACACATGGTGTAATGAACTTAAGGTAAGCGAGCTTAAAAAATTGTGGGAACCAGAAGCTCAAGATAAAGTCAAAAAGTGGTCGCAGGTTAGAAATGATTTTCCAGATAAAGATATAAACCTTTATGGACCTGGTGTAGATTCAGGAACTTACGATTATTTTACAGAAGCAATTGTTGGTAAAGAAGGTTCTTCAAGGGGTGATTTTGTAGCATCTGAAGATGACAATGTTTTAGTCCAAGGAGTTAGCAGTGACCCTTTAGCTCTTGGATATTTTGGCTTTGCATACTATGAAGAAAATAAAGATAAGCTTAAAGCAGTTAAGATAGATCCTGAAGATGGAAGAGGTCCAATTGCCCCCACAATTGAAAATATCATGACGGGTAAATACTTTCCCCTCTCAAGACCTCTTTTTATATATGTAAACGTGAATTCTTTAAAAAAAGAGGAAGTCAAAAAGTTTCTCGAATTTTATCTTAAGAACGCAAAAAAGATCGTAAAAGAGGTTGGTTATATTCCTCTTTCAGATAAAGCATATAAATTAGCACTAGATAGAATTAAGAAAGTAAAAAAAGGTTCCATTTTTGGTGGAAAAGGATCTAAAGTTGGAGTTAATGTTGAAGAAATGCTCGAAAAAAACTAAGCATAAAAAGGAGGTGAAAGATGAAAAGATTATTTTATACCCTTTTTGTGGTATCTTTTATCCCTTTAAATTTGATGTCTCAAGGAAAAATATCAGGTTACAGCTACTTTGATTTCTTCTATGTGGCACAGCATCACAACGATTCAATTAAAGGTATGAACGGTTTCTGGTTTAGAAGAATTTATTTCACCTATGATCACGAAATAAATGAGAATTTCTCTTCAAGACTGAGATTTGAAATGAATAGTCCAGGTGATTATAAGAAAAGGGAAAATCTTACAGATTACATAAAGGATGCCTATTTAAAATGGAAATTAGAAGCTTTTGAATTTCAGTTTGGTCTTACCCCTACGCCTACTTGGGAAGTTATAGAGGATCATTACGGTTTCCGAAGTGTAGAAAAAACTCCAGTTGATTTGCAGAGAATCGGAACCTCGAGAGATATAGGTTTTAGCCTGAAAGGAGGTTTTGGAGAGAATAAAAAAATAAAATATCATTTTACATTTGGTAACGGCGAGGGTATCAGATCTGAAAACAACAAGCAGAAGGCTCTTTACTTGTCCTTATCTTTTCATCTAACAAATTTTCTTTTCGAAGTCTATGGAGATTGGTTTGATGCTCTAGGACACAACCAGAAATATACAATTCAGGGATTTGCTGGACTCAAAAACAAAAAGTTTAGATTAGGATTGCAGTACGTTAATCAAACACAGCTTAAAGATCACGATAAAACTACAAATTTCATGATAGCTTCCTCTTATTTTGTGCTTAACATCAGTGAGTCTTTTAATTTTCTTTTAAGATATGATAAAACCTTTGAGAAAAATCCTGAGGGTAAAAAAATAAGTTATACACCTTTTAGCCCTGAAGCTCCATCAAACTTTGTGCTTGTTGCCTTTGCTATGAAACCTCACAAAGATGTAAGTGTTATTCCAAATGTTAAGTATGTTTTCTACGACAAGGAAGATAACATAAAACCTAAATCTGACATGTATATGAGTTTAACTTTTCACTATAATTTTAAGTAATTTTGAGTAATTAAACATAAGGGGGGATTTGTACAAAGTCCCCCCTTTTATTTTTATACAATTTTTATTCTTTCAAAATCTCTTGAATTAAGTCTTCAATTTTTTCAAATTTTTTTTCTTTTATTTTTCTTATAGCTAATTCCTTTGCTTTATTTCTTTGGAGCCCAAGCTTACAAAGTGCAGATATAACTTTTTCTATGTCAATTCCTTCAACTTCTTTTTCATAAAAATAATCTTTAAATTCAAGTAATATTAGATTTGCTCTTTTTTTCCCAACTCCTTTAATTTTTGAAATTTCTTTTTCCCCTTTTCTTTTTAAAACTTCAAGAAACTCATGAGCGGTGTAATAGGAAAGGATTTGAAGAGCAACCTTCGGTCCTATACCTGGTATTGAAATGAGTTTTTCAAAAATATCCTTTTCTTTTTCATCTGTAAACCCATAAAGGTCAACTTTTTCCTCCGAAATAATAGATGTAATAAACAAAGTTGCTTCACTACCTTCCTCAGGTAATTTTTCCATAGCTTTTAATGGAACCGTGATTGCAAATTCAACACCGTTATTCTCTATTGCACAAAAGAAATTTCTTTTTAGTGTTAGTTTCCCTTTTATTCTATAGAACATCTTGTAAGTGCGAAGTAAGCAAGAGAGAGAGCATCTAACTCATGCTCCGATATTTTATCTTTTAAACTACCTTTAAGAAATTTTTTTAGCATAAATTTAACTTGATAACTCTTTGCTTTTCCATAACCAGTTAGGGCTTTTTTCCATTCTTGTGTGTAGACGTTAATATAATTAAGTTTATTTTTTTCAAGTAAAAAAATGACAACACCACGGTTTTCACAAAGTTTAAAGGCTTCTCTTGGGCTTTTTTTCGTAAAAACATTTTCAACTGCTGTCATTAAGGGCTTATACTTTTTTAAAATCTTTTCGACCTCATTAGCAAATTTTAATAAATTTTTTGAATCTATCTTTGAGTGATTTAGAATTTTTTTGTTTATATCAATAGTAGCTATTCCACTGTATTTTATTCCTGGATCAATTCCAACAAAGAAAATTTTTTTATTTTTTTTATACTGTTCCAACAAGCTTTGAGAATTCTTCCTCACTCATTTCAAAATTAGCCACAACTTCTTGAACATCTTCATGCTCTTCAAGGGAGTTTAGTAGTGCAATTAATTTTTCTGCCTCTTTACCTTGAACTTTAACTTGATTCTTTGGGATCATATTGACAGAACCTTCTGCTTCTATCCCTCTTTTTTGTAGTTCAGTTTTAACGTTTAAGAATTTTGAAGGTAAGGTGTAGATATCGAAGTATTCCCCCTCCGATTTTATATCCTCAGCACCGGCTTCAAGGGCAATTTCTATTAGTTTTTCCTCATCTATAATATCTTTTTTTATGTGGATGACCCCCTTTTCCTCAAATTGCCATCTTACACTTCCTGTTGTTCCGAGATTTCCACCGTATTTTGTAAAGAGGTGTCTTATTTCAGAAGTAGTTCTATTTTTGTTATCAGTTGTTGCTTTGATGAAAATAGCAACTCCTGCCGGACCATAGCCTTCATAAAAAACTTCTTCATATTTAAGCCCTTCAATTTCACCTGTTCCTCTTTTTATAGCCTTTTCTATATTATCCCAAGGCATATTATGATCTCTAGCTTTTTCGATTGCAAGTCTTAGTCTTGAATTATGTTCTGGATCCCCACCTCCTATTTTTGCTGCAATCTGTATTTCTCTTATGAGCTTGTTAAAAATTTTACCTTTTTGAATATCAGCTTTTGCTTTTTTATGTTTAATTTGTGCCCATCTAGAATGCCCTGCCATTTTTTCCCCCTATTCAATTTAGTTTTAAAAATTTTTCCCTCAATTTTATTTTTCCTGTTTCTAAATATAAAAAGTATGTACCACTTTTTACTTCCTCTTTATTCCAGTAGAGGATATATTCTCCCTTTTCCATAATCCCCTCTTTAATTACAGTTACTTTTTTTCCTGATATATCAAATATTGATAATTTTACTTTAGTGTTTTCTTTTAATCCAAATCTTATCAGATAAGAATTGGACGAATGTAAATAAATTGGTTTTCTTAAATAGGTTTCCTTAATACTTATAGTTTTATCTGATACTTTTTCTTCTATAAAGACACTCGAAAATCTTCCAGTAATAACAATAGCGTATTTCTGTGGTCCATGAGGTACATTTCCTCCCTCAACCTGTACGACATAGTTTCCTTGAGGTGCGTTAGATAAATAAAATACCTCAACTGGATTTCTATTATCTTTCTGTCCACCTACTTGTGACTCACCGTTATAGAATCTGTTTCCATAATATGTTCCGGATGGACCCTGAACGATTAGATTTAGATCGTTAACAAGTGCGACCCCTGAACCAGCATTAGCAGGATAATCAGTCCAAACTAACACTACTTTTAATTTTCCTCCATTTGAAGTTACTATATAGGATTTTGAAGAGCCAGTTGAAAGTCCAGAAAGGTTATCATCTAAATATAGACGATCAATATCACCTTGGAAATAAAGTGAGTTTTCAAGTTTGATCCTTCCCCAACCCTGTGAAGAATCAGGTATTGGATGAACCTCTCTTGAATCTATACCATAGGGATCTGTTCCATTCATTTGTTCTGCAGAGGAAATTATCATAGCCTTTAGAAGGGCACCTGAGGGGATAAAGGCATTGTTTGGATCCTTAATCCCTGAAGGATACCATCCCTCAGTGAAATACTGCCTAATAAGAGCTATACCTCCTGCTACGGCTGGTGTAGCCATGCTTGTTCCCATAAAGGGATAGCTTGCTGTATCACATGTAGGATACGATAGGGTATCATTATCGGCTGACCTTATATAAAGATTTGGATCTTGATTTAAAGCACTGGTTCCACAGTCTCCGCCTGGAGCCATTACGTCAGGCTTGATTCTTCCATCAAAGGTAGGCCCCTTGCTTGAGTAAAAGGCAGATATATCGTGTTTTGGAGGAGGTGGTGTTGCTCCCACTGTAACTACATTTTTTGCTGCACCTGGTGTACCAATAGTTCTATAATGAACTGAGTCAAGAACAGCTCCTGTCCATTGATCTACACTTCCACCTGAATTTCCAGCTGCAAACACGCAAACAGCGTGATTATTATCGTACATAAACTTATCTACTTGTTGATCTAAAGTCGTATAAACTGTAGTGTCTAAACCTCCCCAAGAATTTGAAAAAATTCTTGCGCCCACATTATAGGCATTTAAAAAAGCATTGTAAAGATCATCTGGAATATAAAGAGCACCTACCCAGCATGTAAAAAAGTTATCACCTGTAAACTGAACTGTTAGTTTAGCATTATAAGCCATTCCCTTAAACTGATTTAGTGTATTAGAGACATCATAACCAGCTATAGTTCCAGCCACATGTGTACCATGTCCATCTTTACAGGCATCTGTATAAAAACCTGAATAGCTTTCTTTCCAAATTATTTTATTATTTCTGAAAAAACACGAAGCTGTATCAACACCTGTATCCATTATATTTATTATCTGATTTTCTCCTTTTATTCCCTTATTCCATATGGGTGAAGTATTCAGAACATTGTTCTGTATAACCCAGTATGTTCTGTCATTCATCTTGAAAAATGGTCTTTTTTCTTCTATCCAGAATATGTTTTCATCAAAAGCAAGTTTTTTTATGCTATCTTTATATTCTAAAACAAAAACAGGATGTGTAAGACTTTTTATTTCTGAGATGATCTTTGCTCCATATTTTTCTAATATTTTTCTTGCTTCTTCTTTGCCTACATCTTCAAAAAAGTGTACATAATAGATATTCTTGTAAGGATTTTCATATCTTTTTCCTTTTATGTTTATTTTTTTTCCAATATTTGAAGAAATTTTAAAGGCAGGTTGGTAGATATAAACTCCCTTAACAAAATCAAGTTTTTTAATTTCATTCAGTATCAACGTATCTTTTACTCTAACCGCAAAGGAGTTTAATGGAACATAATGTAAAATTCTTGCTCCTTTTTTTTCAATTTGAAGTTTATAAAAGTCATATATTGGGGATTTCAGAAGGAGAATATAAACAGTTGATTTATTAATCTTTAAATCTTCGGGGATTTCTGGATTGGTTGAAAGAGGGTCAAACTTATAATTACCGATGGCTATATATGAAATTAAAATTAACTCTATCATTTTTAATAAAAATTTTTAAAGATAGGATTTCAACCTCTTTTTAAAAATTATATTTTCCATAGATATTATGTTTCAAACTTCTTTTTAAAAAAATTAAAGCTTTCTCATTTTCATCGGATAAGTCAAAAATTTTGGAAATTAAAGGAAGACAAAGGGGGTTTCCAAAGATAAGTGCAAGTTTAGATAAATTTTTTAGCTTAATAATATCTTCATTAAATATTGCTCCTATAAGCGACCTGTAAAAGTAATAGTCTCCCAGAGATTTTTCTTTTTTGAATTTTTCGATTAAAAAGGGTATGTTCTCATAATTTTTTGTTTCAATTAAAATGTTGACTGTTCTTAAGAAGGAATAACTATCTAAATATTTTAAATAAAGGTAATAGTGCCTATATTCACTTTTTGTTATGAAATTTTCGTTAAGGTTTATAGATCTTACCCAGAAGCTCCTTTCGTAAGTTAAAAGTGTTAAAATTAAAAAGAGCGAATTTAAAATTAATTCTCTTATTAATCTTTTTCTAATTATTACCAAAAAAGATAACAAAAATGGAAAAAAGAAAGGATGGACTAAATGTGAATAGTTACCAAAAAAAACTGATGACCCTGACAGGAAAATAACATTTGCTGAAATTATCCTTTTAACAGTGTGATTAAAGGTAGTGTTATCGATAATAAGAAAGAGAATAAAGAAAATAAAAGGTATTTCACCAATCAAAAACACTATTAAAAGAGAAATTGTAAAGTAATAAATATTTTTTTTATTTTTAACCAAGACTAAGATTGGTAAGACTATAACTGAAATATAATCAAAGGGAAATAAGGGAGAAGGTATATCGTATTTTGTTTTTAATAGTAAAATTTTGAACAAAGATGAAAGATACCCCCACACTGAAAAAGTAAAAAGTTCATTATAGGTTATTTCTATTTTGAAAAAAAGAGGGATTGTTATAATTGTTATTAAGGCATATAAAAGTCCTTGTTTAGAGTTATGTGAGAATATGTAGCCACCTTCTTTAAAAATTTCAATGAAATACCCTGGAAAACCTCCAAAAGTTAAAATTATTATAAAAGAACCCAAAAAAGAAAGAATTAGTTTTAAAATATTTTTGCTTTTTAGATAAACATAAAGTGCTATAAAAAAACATATGGTAATTACCTCAAAAAGTTGTCCTTCTGAAATACCTTGTTTTTCGAATTCTCCTTTTAATAAGCCTAATAGTAAGTCCTTTATTGAGGTGGGATAAGAAAGTATTTTTCCACCACCTAAAAGAAAGTCAAAGATTGGAGCGATAATAACAAGAGGTGAAAAATATATAAAAACAATTAAGACCTTTTCCTTTTTTTCTTTTAAAAGATATGAAATAAAAAGAACAAGAATTAAAATAAGGGATGAATAAAAAAATAAGTGATGTATTGTAAAAAGGAGAGACTCGTAAAGGGAGGGAGTTCGGAAGATTTTAAAATCACCTTCAAGAGCACTTTCAAGTAAGTCTCTTATTAATAAAGAACTTATTAAATATAAAAAATGCTCCTTTTGAAATTTCTTTTCTTCAAGATTTAAAATTAACTTCTTGAAAAGCATTTTTAATTATAAAGTATATATAGGGAGGTAATATAAGATGGTAAAAAGAGTTTTGATACTTGGTGCTGCTGGAAGAGATTTTCATAACTTTAATGTTTTTTTTAGGGATAATGAAAATTATAAAGTTATAGGATTTACAGCCACACAGATACCAGGAATTGAGGGAAGAAAATATCCTCCTTCTCTTGCAGGAAAACTTTATCCAGAGGGTATACCTATTTACCTTGAAGAGGAAATGGAAAAAATAATAAAAGAGAAAAAAGTTGACATTGTTGTTTTCTCATATTCTGATGTTTCCCATGTTTATGTTATGAATCGTGCTTCGAGAGCTTTAGCTTGTGGTGCAGATTTTTGGATATTAGGTCCTGAAAGCACTATGCTAAAATCAGAAAAAAAGGTTATTTCTGTTTGTGCTGTCAGAACAGGGAGCGGGAAAAGCCAAACATCAAGAAAAATAGCGAAAATTTTAAAAGATATAGGAAAAAAAGTAGGAGTTGTAAGACACCCTATGCCCTATGGAGATCTTGATAAAATGAAAGTCCAAAAATTTGTTTCAAAAGAAGATTTAGTTAAATATAAAACAACTATTGAAGAAAGAGAAGAATATGAGCCACATATCTCTATGGGTTTTGTTGTGTATGCAGGTGTTGACTACCAAGAGATTTTGAAATTAGCAGAGAAGGAGAATGATGTAATTTTATGGGAGGGTGGAAATAATGACTTTCCTTTTTTTAAACCTGATTTGCATATTGTTGTGGCTGATCCTTTAAGGTTAGGGCATGAAGAAACCTATCATCCAGGTGAAACAAACATAAGGATGGCAGATGTTGTGGTTATAAACAAAATAGATTTTGCGCCTTTTGAAAATGTATATAAGCTAAGATTAAATATAGAACGCTTAAATCCGCGTGCAAAGATTGTTGAAGCTGCATCTCCGATTTATGTGGATAATCCAGATGTAATTAGGGAAAAAAGAGTTTTATGTATTGAAGATGGTCCAACTCTTACTCATGGAGAGATGGATATAGGTGCAGCATATGTGGCTGCTAAAAAGTATGGAGCTAAAGAGATCGTGTCACCAATTTCATATGCGGTCGGATCAATAAAATCCACCTTTGAAAAGTATCCTAATACAGGAAAAGTCCTTCCAGCTATGGGCTACAGTGAAATTCAAATAGAGGAGTTAAGGGAAACAATAAGGAGAACACCTTGTGACGCAGTGATAATAGGTACACCTATTAATCTTGCAAATTTGTTTGACATAGGTAAACCTTGGGTAAAAGTGAGATATGAATTACAGGAAATTGGTGAACCAACTCTTGAAGAAATATTAAAGAAATTTTTTGGGAAACTTTGAAAATAAAGGTTGAGTTTTTTCTTTTAATTTTTGGTTTAATTACAGGTTATATAATCTTTTATTTTTCTCTTTTTGTTACTCCACCAGAAAGAAATATGGGTGATCTTGTTAGAATAATGTATATTCATGTGCCATTAGCTTGGGTTTCTATGATCTCTTTTACTTTAGTTTTTCTTTTTAGTATCCTATATCTTTTTAAAAAGGATTTGAAGTTGGATATTTATTCAGAGAGTGCTGCTGAGATTGGAGTTTTATATAATTTTCTCACACTTATAACAGGAATGTTATGGGCAAAAGCTGTTTGGGGACATTACTGGGTTTGGGATCCAAGATTAACAACAACTCTTATTTTGTTTTTTCTTTATTCCTCATATCTACTTTTGAGGAGATTTATTGAAACACCAGATAAAAGAGCTAGATTTTCCTCTGTTTTAGGTGTAATAATTTATGTAGATGTTCCTTTTGTTTATTTTTCAGTTAAGTTGTGGAGATCAGTTCATCCCTCACCTTTTACTCCCGGAGATGTATTGATCACACCTTCTATGAGGATTGCTTTATTTTTGAGTTTTATACCATATTTATTTTTATTTTTATTTTTATTTTTATTGAGGTATAAAATAGGTTATAGGTTATTCGAAAAGTTGGAGAGAGCTTAAATGAAATTTTTATATATATCTTACATTGTGGTTTGGACAGTTATATTTTTTTATCTTTTTTATCTTCATAGAAAGCTTAGGGATTAAGTTGTATTTTTAAAATTTTAATAATATAATTAATTAAGTGAAGCGGGGCGTAGCGCAGTCCGGAAAGCGCGCTTGGCTTGGGACCAAGAGGTCCGCGGTTCAAATCCGCGCGCCCCGACTTTTTAAAAAGATAACAATCTAAATCTACCCACAATTTCTAAATGAAAAAAAAAGAAATAAAACTACACAACCTCTATCTTTCTTATCTTGAAATAAAAAGGGATCTATTTCCCCTCTTAAGAAAAATCTTCAAAGACATGAACCTCTATCTGGGTCCTCACCAAGAGAAATTTGAAAAAGAATTTGCACTGTACTGCGGAAGTAAATATTTTTTAAGTTGTTCATCTGGAACAGATGCACTTCATCTTGCTTTAAGGAGTGTAGGTATAAAAGAAAATGATGAGGTAATATTACCTTCTTTTACATTTTTTGCAGTCCTTGAAGCTGTTTGGATGGTTGGGGCTAAACCTATTTTTGCTGAAATTAAAGAAAGTGATTTTACAATTGACCCTGAAGATGTAAAATCAAAGCTAACAAAAAGAACAAAAGGAATAATTTTGGTTCACCTTTTTGGTATGCCCTGTGATATGAAAGAATTTTGGGAGATTAAAAAAAATAACCCTCAAATTGTTTTAATTGAAGATTCCGCTCAATCCCATGGTGCTTTGTATGAGGATAAAAGGGTTGGTAATCTCGGAGATCTATCAGCTTTCAGTTTCTACTATACTAAAAACCTCGGTGCACTAGGTGAAGCTGGAGGAGTATCTACAAATGATTACGATATATATGAAAAATTAAAACTCTTGAGAGTTCATGGACAAGATAAAAGTTATGTAAGCAAAATAATGGGTTTCAATTTTAGAATGGATGAGATTCAGGCAGCTGTTTTACTTTTAAAACTTAAACACCTGGATAGATGGAATTCAAGAAGAAGAGAAATAGCGAGAATTTATTTCGAAAATCTCAAGGATTTAGAGCATGTGAGATTAATCAAAGAGGATAAGAATAAAAAATCTGTTTATCACCTTTTTGTAATTTGTGCTAAAAATAGAGATAATTTAAGGGAGTATCTAAAAGAAAACGGTATAGAAACAGGTATACATTATCCTATACCATGCCATTTACAGCCAGCAGCAAGTTTTTACGGCTATAAAGAAGGATATTTGCCGTTAACTGAAAAACTTTGTAAAGAAGTTTTGTCTTTACCTTGTCATCCTTATCTTAAAGATGAAGATATTTTATACATATGTGAAAAAATCAGAAATTTTTATTTATAATTAAGCAGAATTTGGTTCTACTCCAAAAATAAAAGGAGAAGTTAAATGAAAAAATCATTGGGATTTTTAATTTCAATTATATTTTTTTATTGTGCAGCAAATCCTCATTCAACAGCAGTTAAAATTTATATGCAACAACAGAATTTTGAGAAGATGATTGAAGAGGCTGAAAAGTGGGCAAAGTCAGAGCCAAAAAACCCTGAACCATATTTATGGATTTCAAGAGCCTATACTTTAACAAACAAGTATGTTGAGGGAGCTAATTATCTTTTTAAATCTTTTGATATGGGATTAAAGAAAAAACTTGAAGACATTGATAAAACAACCCTTTTTAACGCTGGAATTGTTGCAAACCAAGAAAAAAATTATGACTTTGCAATAAAATGTTTTGAAAAATTAAAAGAAATTGAACCAGATAGTCCAAAAATTTATATCAATCTTGCTGCCTTTTATCAAAGTAAAGGTGATGCAAAAAGGGCAAAAGAAACTCTCGAAGAGGGACAAAAAAGAGCAAAGGATGATATTCTTATGTCCTATTACCTTGCTAGGTTTTACATGGAAGAAAACCCAGATAAAGCTGAAGAAATAGCAAAGAATAACATAGGTAAAGAAATAAATAAAGAGTTAAAGTCAAAGTTTTATGGATTGTTGGGTGAAATATATTCAAATAAAAGAAATTATGAAGAGGCAGAAAAATTTTTTAAGGAAGCTTACTTATCAGATTCGTCAAATATAAATTATCTTTTTAATATTGCCTTTTCAAACTTTCTTTCAAAAAAATATAAGGAGTCAATAGCCTATTTCGAAAAATATGCCAAAAAGAATCCTGAAGAGGCAGATGTTTATGAGTATATTGGTAGAGCCTATCATTTAACAAATAGCTATGAAAAGGCGTTGGAATACTATAAAAAATCTTTGTCTTTGAAAGAAAAATCAGAAATATATAAGCTGATTGCTGATTGTTACTCAAGGTTGGGAAAAAATAAAGAAGCCCTTGAGGCTCTTAAAAAAGCAAGTGAACTTGAGGGGAAAAAATAAATGAAAAGAGATTTCCTCTCTATAACAGATATTACTTCATCTGAATTAAAACAAATTCTAACTTACTCAGAAGAATTCAAGAAAGGAAAAAGCGAAGACTTTCTCAAAGATAAAATTTTTGCTCTTATCTTTGAAAAACCCTCTCTTAGAACAAGGGTAAGTTTTGAGGCAGGAATAAAAAAATTGGGTGGCCATTCTATATACCTCTCGCAACAGGATGTTGGAATGGGTAAAAGAGAATCTGTAAAGGACATTGCAAAAAATCTCGAAAGATGGGTGAACTCAGTTATCTCAAGAGTTTATTCTCATGAAACTCTCAATATTCTTGCAAGAGAGAGTAATATCCCGGTAATAAATGCTCTTTCTGATTTGGAACATCCTTGCCAAGTTTTAGCTGATCTTATGACTATAAAGGAATTTTCAGGAGATCTGAATGGTCCACTTCTATATGTAGGAGATGGGAACAATGTTTGTCATTCTCTTATTTTGGGTTTTGCCTTAACAGGAGGAGAAATAAGAATTTCTACTCCTAAAGGTTATGAGCCTAAAAAGGAGATTATGGAGAAGGCAAATGAAATAGCAAAAAAGACAAAATCAAAGATAATTTTTAGTTATGATCCCTATGAAATTGTTAGAGGTGTTAAATTTATATATACAGACGTGTGGGCTTCTATGGGACAGGAACATGAAGCAGAGATCAGAAAAAAGATTTTCTTGCCATACCAAGTAAACGTAAGTCTTATAGAAAAAGCTCACAATGATGTGAAATTTATGCATTGTTTGCCAGCTCACAGAGGTGAAGAGGTTACCGATGAGGTTTTGGATGCAGATTATTCAATAGTTTATGAGCAAGCCGAAAACAGAATGTGGGCTCAAATGGGGCTTTTTAAAATTTTATTTAAGTAATTTTAATAGTTTTTTTTAATTAATCCTTTTTTTACCCATTCTTCTTTTGCAAGCTTTTTATTTTTAATATGTTCTTTATAAGTTTTTGCAAAGATGTGTGTACCATCGCCTTTTGCTACAAAATAAAGATAATCCGTTTCTGATGGATATAGAGCTGCTTCTATTGATGCTTTTCCAGGTGAACATATAGGCGCTGGTGGTAAGCCCTTATTTATATAAGTATTGTAGGGTGAGATTATTTTCAAAAACTTAATAGGTAAAGGAAAAAGTGGCTCAGGAAGTAAGTATTGGATCGTTGGGTCAGCCTGCAATGGTATATTTTTTTTTAATCTGTTATGGTATACTGAAGAAATGATTTTTTTTTCAAAATCGTATATTGCTTCCTTCTCAATAATTGAAGCTAACGTTAAAACTTGATTTAAATTTAAACCAATTTTATCCTTTACTGAATCGTAATTTAATTCCTTTAAAACTTCAAAAAGTCTTTTTATAAAGACTAAAAGTATTTCTTTGGGTGAAAGATAGTATGATAGAATGTATGTATCAGGAAAAAGGTATCCCTCAAGATTTTTGGGTAAGTTATCTTTAAATATTTCCTTGAAATTTTCTGTATTTTCTGCAAGTTCCTTCAATTCATTAAGGTCAATTCCGGTTTTTTCTGAAACTAATTTTAAAATTTTTTTTAATTCATAACCTTCAGGGATTGTAATTAAAAATTGTGTATTAATTTTAGCCTTACTTATATTTTTCAAATTAATAAAATCGTTCCTTGAGTTAAGAATTCTCCATTCTCCAGCAAAAATTTTAAACTTTGGATTATAAATTTTTAAAAGTAATAAAAAAAGGCTACTATTTAAAATTTTTTTTTCCTTTAATATTTTAAAAAACTCTTTCAGATTAGTTCCCCTTTTTATTAACAACTTTTCCTCTTTGCCTTTAAAATTTATTAAAGGAGAGTAAAGGATAAGTTGTAAGATAAATATTACAAAAGATATTAAAAAATATAAATTTTTCAATTTTGAAATTTTATTAAAAATTTAACTTGTCCGCATATTTACCTATGTAGGGAAGTTTCTCTTTTTTGCCTCCAAGAGCATTGATTATTCCGACTATAAGAAGAAGGATCCAGATGAAAATTCCTATCGGCCAAAGGACAAACCATCCTATAAAAGGTATTATACCACCTAAAATAAATACAATCATGAAAAAAACAAAGAGAACTATTCCCTGTTTGACATGAAATTTTACAAATTCATCATTAGGTTCTAAAATAAGGGGTATTATAAATAAAATACCCAAATATGAAAGCAAAGCAATGTATCTTTTATTTTC
This sequence comes from Caldifarciminales bacterium, assembly GCA_039630575.1. Classification (GTDB taxonomy): domain Bacteria; phylum Hydrothermota; class Hydrothermia; order Hydrothermales; family JAJRUZ01; genus JBCNVI01. The sequence goes on along the minus strand of JBCNUW010000004.1, from coordinate 47,339 downwards.
CATAATTTTATTTTATAGAAAAATTTTTTGAATCACAAAATGAATCAATAGAGTAATAAAGAGGGAGTAAATTCCACTTAAAAAGTCGTCAAGAAAAACTCCGTTAAAATTATGAATTTTTTCAATATTTTTTATGAATAGAGGTTTTTTTATATCAAAAAATCTATAAAGAATAAAATAAAAAACATATAAAAAAATTTCAGTCTGAAGATAAAAAATAGGAAATGTCCCTATTACTTCATCAAGGGTAAAAAAATCAGGATCTTTTTTATAAAGAAAGTCTTTTAAAAGGTAATGGAGTATATAGGTAAATATAAATAAAATTGATAGTGTGAACCATGGAAGTTTGTAAAAAATTAAAATGTTAAGGATCAGAAAACTTGAGAAGGTTCCTTTCATTTTTGGAATAACATATCCTAAATAAAAAAAGGAACCTACAAATATAAATCTTCTTTCTGGGTTTTTTAAAATCGTATTATAAAAGAAAATACCAGAGATTATACCAAAGTAATCAGATAAAAGATCATAAAAATTAAAGTTTCTGTAAGGTAGAAAAAACTGTATTGACTCAGTTAATATGGGAATTAAAAAAATCAGTATTCTATCGTTTTTGTTTTCACAGAAAATAGAGAATATGAAAAAGAAAATAAAATGAAACAAAAGATCACTTCCTTTTGGAGTGTTAGATAAATTGATTGGAACTATGCTTACTATTATTGAAAAAGTCGATAGAATGAAAAAATTCTTACTTATATATTTATATTTCTTTAAAGACATATTGAATTATATCTTTTTTAGAAATAAAATATCTTTTACCTTCATAGTAAAAGAGTGCGTATTCTTTTTTTTCTTTGAGTAATTTTTTTAAGATGAAAAAAAGTGGTTCCTCACTTTTAACTTCTATGAAATTTGTCTCTTCTTTTTTATGTTTTTTGAAGTCTGTTGGTTTTAGTTGTGAAAATTCTATAAGTTTTATAAAGAGATTTTTTTCAGATTCTGTTAAGATTTCCTTTATATCACCTGTAAAAAGAATAAGTTCAAGTTCGTGTAAAAAATGAAAATCTCTCTTTATTATCTTTTTTTCTTTTCTTTTGAATTTCTCTGCTAATAAAGTTAAAGGGTAAATTGTTATTATGTAAAATGGAAATGATAGTATTAAAAATCTGTAAGGAGATTTTAAGGCAAGATTTTTAGGTAGAGTTTCACAAAAAATAAATATGAATGAACCCAAGATAACTGTATCTATTATTTCAATTAATTTTTTGTCCATACTGAAAATTTGGAAAGTTATGCTTGAAAAAACTGAAGAGGCTAAAGTATTTACAAATGTATTTATAGTGACAAGTGTAAGTATTATTATTCCTGGGAAGACTAAAATTTTTTTAATTATTTTTTTTCTTTCCTTTTTAAAGGGAAATCTTGATGCTTTCTCCTCTGATAAGGAAAAAAGGGCAGTTTCCGTTCCAGAGGCAAGAAAGGAGATGGAAAAGGTAATAATCAGTAAAATAAAGTTTAGGAAAATCATAATTTAATTTTCTTAATTATGCTTTTTTCCTTTTCTTCCATAAACTTTTTTTCATTTTTACTTTTATGGTCATATCCTAATATATGGCAGAAGCTGTGAGTTAAAAGTTTCAAAAAATCTGTTTTGTTTTTTATGTAACATGAACATATGTAAATTTCTCCTACTTCTTCTAAGTTAAAGGAAAGGCAGTCAGTTTTTTTGTTTTTATTTAAAAAATTTTTATTTAAACTTTTTATTCTATCTTTCCCTACCATAACTACATTTATTTCCTTTATCTTTAAATTTTTGCTTTTTATTTCTTTTTTAAAAATTCTTTTTAATCTTTTAATTTCATTTTTACTAATCGGTATTTTTTTCTTTACTGTTTTAAAAAAATTAAGGTTAAACAATTTTTTCTTTTGCAATTAGTGGTGGATAATCTAATCTCGTGTGGTAACGGTGAACAAGTTTTGGTAAAATTACCTCTTTTATTTTTTCAATATCTTTTCTTGTTATTTCACATCTGTCGAACTGTCCATCTGAGAATCTATGGTTTATAACAGAGTCAATAGCATCAGAAATACTTTTAAAATTGTATTTTTCAAGATTTCTAACAGCTGCCTCAATTCCGTCAAGAAGCATAATTAGGGCTTCCTCCTTTTTTTCGGGTTTTGGACTTTTATATCTGAATTCCTCTTCAACTACGTTGGGATTTAATTTTTTTGCCTTTTCATAAAAGTAACCCATTACTAAAGTCCCATGGTGTCTTTCTATTATTCTTATTATACTTTCTGGTAATCTGTATTTTTTTGCTAATTCAATTCCCTTTTTAACATGAGTACGAATTATCGTCGCACTTAGAGACGGTGAAAGTTTTGTGTGGGGATTTTCTTTTATGTTTTTTTGGTTTTCAATGAAATATTCTGGCATTTCAATTTTTCCTATATCGTGATAAAGGGCACCAACTTTTGCAATTAAGGGGTTTGCACCTATACTTTCTGCTGCAACTCCAGCTAATTCTGAAATTCTCAAGGAATGTTCAAAGGTACCAGGAGCCTTCTTTTCTAACTCTTTTAGAAGGAAGTAATCAGGAGATGAAAGTTCAAGCAAAACAAAGTCCGTTGTGATTCCGAAAATTTTCTCATGTAATGGCAGAAAGGTTATACTACCAAGTATTGAGAGTCCTGAAGAAAAAATTGAACTTAAAAGAATTTCATTTTTTGATAATGGGTAATCTACATAAATTTTAAAAAAGAATGTAAGTGCTAAGGATATAACCCACAACATGAAAAATCCGTAGATTAGATCAACTCTTTTTCTTAAGAATTTTGAAATTAGAATACCTGATATGCCAACTGATAAAAAATATATTAACAAAAAGAGACTCATCCCTGAGTATATGGCACAGAAAATAGATAGGATCATTGTAACCAAGATTGCAAAATTTCTGCCAGTTATAAAGTAGAAAAAAAAAGGAATAAAAGCAAAGGGAATAAAAAAGGGATTTCTGGTAATTTTTATTACTATACTTGAAATTAATAAAAAAAGAATTATATTCAAAAGAGTAATAAAAAGTAATTTCGTGTTGTTGTATATTTCATGGAAAATAAATCTCAGTGAATAGTAAGCGAAAGTAATGATTAGAAAAAATAATATATACCTCAGAATTATTAAGGTAAATTTAGACAGGATAGTTTTTCTCCTCAGAGCTTCCATTACTTCGAGTTTTTCAATTTGGGTATCAGAGATTGGCTCTCCAGCTTTTGCAATTACCTCACCCTTATACACTATTTCCTTAATTTTTTGTATTGATTCAATCAATTTTCTTTCTCTCCTCTGTGTTTCTTCAAAATCAATCCTATAGCTCGGATATATAAAGGGTGATATTAGTTCTTCAAATAAAAAGGAAAGTTGTAAATTAGATGGAAAAATTTCACGAGCTCTCTTTTTTAATATATCTCTAATTTCTTGAAGTGAAAGAATTTTATCTACTGGGTAAAACTTGTCACCTTCAGGTGTTAGTAAGATTACAAATTCCCTATTTAGTTTCTTTATTGTGTCAAGCTCTTCGACTATCACTAAGTCTTTAACTTCTGTAAAAAAATTTTTTATTCCTTCTAAAAATTTTTCTTTAGTTTTTTTATCAAAGCTTAGAAGTTGCTGTTCTAAAAGGTCTATATCAACAGATGGGCTAACGAGAGGTGATAGAACAAGTGTTAAAGTCTTAAGTATTTCCTCTTTTTCTCTTGCTAATTCTTTTTCACTTTTTGGTATTTCAAAGGTAAAATCAGCTACTATATCCCTTTGGGGGATTTCCCCTTTTCTCATGGTGTAAGTTTCTCTTTCAGAAAATGGTAGAAGTATTGTTATTAAAATTGAGAAAATGAGTAAAGACAAAATTCTAACTATTTTTTCCTTCTCTTTTCTTTCCTTCATATTTTTCGTAAGCAATTATTATTGATTTTACAATAGGGTGTCTTATTATATCCTCTGGTCCCAAGTATATGAATTTAATTCCGTCTAAATCTTTTAAAATTTTTTCAGCGATTAAAAGACCTGATTCTTCCTTCTCTTTTAAATCAATCTGAGTTACGTCACCTGTTATGGCTAATTTTGTTTTTATTCCCATTCTTGTCAAAAACATTTTCATCTGCAAATAGTTTGTATTTTGTGCTTCATCAAGAATTACAAAGGCATTTGATAGTGTCCTTCCCCTCATGTAGGCAAGTGGAGCAATTTCTATCACACCTGTATTCATCAATTTTTTTATCCTTTCATAAGGCATCATATCAAACAATGCATCATAAAGGGGTCTAAGGTAAGGATCGACTTTCTCCTGAAAGCTTCCAGGTAAAAATCCAAGAGATTCTCCTGCTTCAACAGCTGGTCTTGTTAGAATAATCCTTTCAACCATTTCTTCCATGAGACTTTCAAGAGCAACAGCTACGGCAAGGTATGTTTTACCCGTTCCTGCAGGACCTATTGAAAAAGTTATCGGGTATTTTCTTAAGGCTTCAACATAGAGGATTTGATTTTCTGTTTTGGGTTCAACTATTTTTTTTGGTGTTATAATTACATTTTTCCCCCTTTCCCTTTCGTTTAAAAAATTTTTATTATGTAGAACTTCAACAATTTCCTCCGGTTCAAAAAATTTTCCCTCCTCTGCTTTTGATTCAAGTTTTTTAAAAAGATCTTTCAATTTTTCAAATTCTTTTTTTGTTCCTTCAAATTTTATTTCTTCTCCCCTCACAGTAATTTTTCCAGAGAAATTTGTCTGTAATACTTTTAAATTTTGATTTAAAATTCCTAAAATCTCTCTTACTCTTTTAGGTTTTAAAGTAAAAACTCTAATCTCCACACATAAATGTAAAGATGTTATATGTATTTATTTTTTTCTTTATCTTGGAATTATGAATTCCTGTCCAGGGTATATAATGTTTGGATCCTTTATTTTATCCTTGTTTGCCTCATAAATTGCTTTCCACTTTCTTCCATCCCTATAGATCCACCAGAATGCTGCTATCTTCCATAAGTAATCGCCTTTTATAACAGTGTATGTTTTGTCAAGTCCGTGTGGTATTTTTAATTTCCAACCAGGGTAAATTAGATCAGGATTTTTGATCAAATCTCTGTTTGCTCTCCAGATTCTTGGCCATGCCCTATGAGTTCCATATATAAAAGGGTATGCTGCTATTTTTGCAAGGAAGTCACCCCTTTTAACTTCATATTCAGATGGATACTTAGCTAACTCATTCTTTAGAGAATTTATTTCATTCTGTATTGAAGTAATTTCATTATCGAGAGGCAAAAGCTCTTTTTTCATCTCTTCGAGTTCTTTCTGGCATGAATTTAAACTTTCCTTTAACTTTTCAATTTGATTTTGAAGTTCAACAATTTGTGCTTTGGCTTTTTCTTCAGTCAATTTTTCTTGAGCTAAAAGAGAAAAAGTAAATGAAAGAATTATAAATAATTTTTTCATTTTCCCCTCCCCTTAATATCCCTGTTTTATAAGCTCAAGAAGGGTTCTTAAAGAATCTCTCTCTACTTTCAGTTTTTCGATTAGTTTAATCTTTTCACTTTTTTTTGCTGTAAGATTTTTCTTTTCTTCTTCACAGGCAGCAATTTCCGAATTAATTTTCTCTATTTGAGCCTTAAGCTCCTCAATTCTCTGTAGTGTTTCCTTTGAAGCCATTTTTGGAGCACAGTTTAGAATTAGGGCCAAAAATGTAAACCCTAATAAAAGGGCTAATTTTAATCTCATTTTATACCTGCAATCTATTTAGGGTATTGAACCCAAATATTAAGATTTTATATAATAAGATTTTAAAATTTTTTTTTTCAAATTTTAAATAAAAATGGAACTTGTTCAAAGATTAATCCCTAAGGACAAAGAAATCCCGATCGTAAAGGATCTAAAAAAAGTTGAAGTTGATGAGGATACTCTTTTCGATCTTGAAAAGATTGCAATAGGAAGCTTCACTCCACTTGAAGGTTTTATGATAAAGGATGAACTTGAAAGTGTTTGTGAAAGAGGAAGATTATTAAATAATTACCCTTTCACTATACCGATTATACTACAAATAGATGAAAAAACATTCAAAGAAATACCCCATAGTGGTGAGATTTTAGTTTCTTTTAAGGATGAAATCTTCGGAATGGTAGAAATTGAGGAGGTTTATAGATTTGATTCAAATTATGTTTCTAAAAGAGTTTTTGGAACTGATTCAAATGAGCATCCAGGTGTTTTTTATTTTAAATCAAAAGGAGAATATGCTATAGGAGGTAAAGTATGGCTTTTTAAAAGACCGAAACATCCTTTCTCTATGTATGAACTTACACCGCAAGAAACAAGGAAGATTTTTAAGGAAAAAAATTTTAAAACTGTTTGTGCATTTCAGACACGAAATGCTCCCCATATAGCTCATGAATACCTTCAAAGAATTGCCTTGGAGATAACAGACTGTCTATTTATACATCCAATTTTGGGAAGAAAAAAAGAGGGAGATTATTCAAATGATGTAATTTTAAAAAGTTATCGTGTGCTTATAGATAATTATTTTCCAAAAGAGAGAGTAGTTCTATCAGGTCTTACTACGCCAATGAGGTATGCAGGACCAAGAGACGCTGTTTTTCATGCTATAGTGAGAAAAAATTATGGCGCAACTCATTTTATAGTTGGTAGGGATCACGCAGGGGTTGGGAACTTTTATGACCCATATGCTGCTCATAGAATTTTTGAGGAATACCCTGATATAGGTATAGAAATTATAAAGGTAAAGGCTGTTTTTTTATGCAAAAAATGTGATGGAATTGTTTCAGAGAATACATGTCCTCATGATGATAGTTTTAGAGAGTATATAAGTATGACCAAAATTAGGGATGCTCTTAAGAGTGGGGCTTATTTAGTTAAAGAAATTTTAAGACCAGAAGTTTTTGAAGTTTTAAAGGAAAACTTTAGTAATGAATAAAAAAAAACTTTATGTTTTAGGTCTTGATGGTGTTTCCTTTACTTTATTGATTGATTTTTGCGAAAAAAATATAACACCCTATTTAAAAAAAATTTTCAGAGACGGTGATATAAAGAAGATGTGTTCAGTTTATCCTACCATTTCTTCAGTTGCCTGGGCAACTCTTTTAACTGGTAAACTTCCTGGTTCTCATGGAATTTTTGGGTTCATTGATATAAAAGATGATCTTACTCTTTTTATACCAAATTATAAAGATATTAAAACAAAGACCATTATTGAAATTTTATCGGATTTTAATAAAAGAGTCTTACATATAAATTTACCTATTACCTATCCTCCACCTGAAGTTAAAAATACAGTTTGTATTTCAGGGTTTCTTGCTCCAAAAATTGATAAGGCAGTTTATCCAAAAAATTTGAAAAGTTTTCTTTTAAAGGAAAAATATGTTATTGATCTTGACCCATGGATGGCAAGGGATGATAAGAAGAAAAAAGTTTTTTATAATGAGTTATTTACTGTAACAGATAAAAGATTCAAAGTTTGTGAGGAAATAATTAAAAATGAGATTTTTGATGTTATTATCCTAAATATTATGGAAACTGACAGGCTTTTTCATTTTTTCATTAAAGATTATTATAAATTGAAAGATTACTTTTCTTTTCTTGACAAAAGGATTATGTCCTTTCTTGAAAACAATTTAAAAGAGGAGGATGAGCTTATTATCCTTTCGGATCACGGTCTTAAAGAGTTGAAAAAAAGTATAAATATTCTTTATTTTTTAAAATCAAAGGGTTTATTAAAATTTAAAGGAGATTTACTTTACAATTACAATAACATTATTGAAACTTCGAAAGTTTTTACGCTTGCACCAGGTAGAATTTATTTATTTAAAAAGGAAAGATTCTCAAGAGCCTTATACTGGGAAAATGAAATAAAAGAAGAAGTGGAAAATTTTTTGAATGAACTTATAAGTTATGAAGGAATAAAGGGTTATAAAAAAAGATTAGAAATATTTGGAAGAGAATTTATAGGTAAAGCTCCTGATTTTATTATTATACCTGAAATGGGTTATGATCTTAAAGCAGAGTTTGATTTAGATGAGCCCTATGTTGATTCACCTATAGAGGGAGTCCATACTTTTGATGATGCTTTTATATACATAAGGGGTAGAAAAATTGTTAAAGATGATGTTAAAATTGTTGATTTTGTTCCCACAGTTTTGAATTTACTAAATATAAACTATAAAGACAATTTTGATGGAGAGGTAATAATATGAAGGAAGAAGAAATTTTTAATTTAAAACTTATATCGATAAAGGACAGGAGGAATAAACTAAATGTTTCCCATTTTATAAAGGATAGTATTCCAGATAGATTTTCTCTGTTTCTTGATTATCTTCCGGCGGTTTTTAAGGCTAACGATTTGAGGGAATTTGTTTCAAATTTAAAAAATGCAAGGGATCAAAGAAAACCGATCATATGGATGGTTGGTGATGCTGTTATAAAATGTGGTCTTTCACCTCTTTTATCAAAGTTAGCAGAGGAAGGTTATATTACCTGGCTTGCTGGTCAGGGTGCCGTTGCTATTCATGACTTTGAGATAGCTATGTTTGGTGAGACTTCTGAATTTGTTGAAGAGACTATAAGAGATGGAAAGTTTGGAATGACAAAGGAGACTATGGAATTTTTTAATGAAGCACTCAAAAGAGGTTATAAGGAAAAAAAGGGAATGGGAGAAGTTGTGCCTGAAGTTCTTTTAGAGAAAAGTCCTCCCTACAGTGATAAAAGTTTAATGTGTCTTTTAAATGAAAGGAAAATTCCAATGAGTTTTCATGTTGCTGTTGGTACTGATATAATTCATATGTTTCCTTTTCTTGAGGGCGATGAGGTTGGGTTTACTACTTTAAAGGATTTTAAAAGATTTATCAGTTATCTTTCTAAACTTGAGGGAGGTGGAGTGGTGATTAATGTTGCTTCAGCTGTCTTAATGCCAGAGGTTTTTTTGAAAAGTCTTTCAGTGGTAAGGAATCTTGGATATAGAGTTTATAATTTTTTTGCATGCAATATTGATCAGATTCAACATTATAGACCCCTTCAAAATGTTGTTGAAAGGCCAACAAAGGATGGTGGTAAGGGAGTTTCTTTTACTTTACATATTGAAATATTTTTACCACTTCTCGGTGCAATTCTTTTAAATTACTAAAATAGAAAAAAAAGTTATATTATTTGGTCTTTCAGATCTTTTGGGAAGATCACTTTATGAAAAATTAAAAGAAAAGAATTATAAAATTAAGGCGTTTTCAAGGAGAAAAAAGAGTTGGTTTAAAGATGAATTTTTTTATTTTGATAATTTTTTTGATATTTCTTTAGAGGCTGATTATTTCGTTTATCTCTCCGCTGTTTCTGGAGAATTTCAAGTAGAAAAAAATTATTTAGAGGCCTTAGAGGTTAATTTGATTTACCCTATTAAAATTCTTAACCGAATAAGTGGTGGTCATTTTATTTACATCTCATCGGCAAGTGTTTATGATAACAATTTATTTCCAGAAGAGGAAGAGGCAAAGTTTCACAATAATTTATACGGTTCGCAGAAGTTTGCAGGGGAGGGTCTTTTGTATGTTTTAAGTAAGAAAAAGAATATAAAGTTTACATCACTCAGATTTCCAAGGATTTTTGGACCATTTATGGAAAGAAATCCTATAGCAGATTTTCTAAAAGCTTTAAGGGAAAAAAGGGACACTGTCTATCTCTACGATGATTATAATGCAAGGTATGAGTATATATTTTCATATGATGCTGCAGAATATGTAATTGGTGTAATGGAGCTCTCTTTAGAGGGTATTTACAATTGTGGTAGTGGAGTTTTAAAATCTGTAGAGGAGATAAAAAATATTTTTGAAAAGTTAAAAGGAATAGAATTTAAAGTTGAGTTTGTTAAAAAGAGAAAGGGCGTTGATGTTTTAAATTCTGAGAAAATAAAAAAAATTCTAAAGATACCTTTAACAGATTTTGAAGAGGCTATAAAGAAAATTTTTTATGAGGAAAAATTAGTTTAGTCTTAAAGATTTATTTCGTCTCTCGATATTCTTAAATCATCTGTTAATATTTTCGGAGTCTCTTTTGATTTTAACTCTCTTATTTTTTCTATAGCTTTGTCATATTGTCCAATTTTCAGTAGATTTAAGATATCCTCTATTTCTTCTTTTTTTTCTTTGCCAGTTTCTATTTCAAAGCTAAAGGAGGATTTCCCCTCTTCAAAGATGAGAAATTCCTCTTTTTCTGACTCTTCATTTTCATCTTCAGGTAAAGTAACATGATTCTTTAAAAATGATTTATAGGATTCTTGAATTTCCCTCTTTATTTCTTCTAAGATTTTCATAATTTAAATTTTATAACCTAAAAGGTAAGTATTTTCAATTTTATGTACGTATACTTTTGTTATTTCTCCCTTTTTTAGATTGTTACCTTTGAATTTTACTAAAAAGCCATATTCAGAAAGACCCTTCAAAAACTCATTTTCACTCTGTTCATAAACTGGTTCTATTATATTATAAAGAAGAGAATTTAAAAAATTTATTCTTTTTTTTGAGTCTATTTCTTTTATTATCTTCATTCTTTCATTTATTATCATAGGGTCAAGACCTTTTAGTTTTGCAGCCTCTGTTTTATCTCTTTTTGAGTATGAAAAAATATGAATATAGGAAAAGGGTGCATTTTCAACGTATTCTAATGTTTCCTTAAATTCTTTTTCTTTTTCTGTTGGAAAACCTACTATAATGTCTGTTCCTATACTGAATTTTCTATTTATTTTTAAAATTTTCTCCAAAATTTTATCAAAAAATTTTAGCGTGTAAGGTCTTTTCATATCTTTAAGAACCTTTTCTGATGCACTTTGAAGAGGTATATGAAGATGAGGTGTTATCTTTTTTTCTGTCAGAATTTCATAAATTTTATTAACATGGAATGGATGTAGAGAGGATAATCTTATTCTGAAATCTTGGTTAATTTTAAGAATTTCTTTAATTAAAAATTTTAGATCAAAGTTTTTGTCTAATTCCTTTCCATAGTCTCCTATTTGTGTTCCAGTAAGAACTATTTCCCTGTAACCTTTTGATATAGCCATTTCAACTTCTTTTAATAGATCAAATGGGTCTATTGATCTTGATTTACCTCTTTTTAAAGGAACAATACAGAAGGAGCACGTGTAGTCACACCCTTCTTGGATCTTTAAAAAGTATCTTGAGTGCCCTGATTCCTCTGGAGACAAAATTTTGAACTCTTTGAGTTCTTGGTTTAAATTTGTTAAAAGCTCCTCAAACTTAATGACCCTTACATTTTCTTCCTCTTTAAAATTATCAATTGCACAGCCTGTTAAAAAAATTTTTGCATTCTTATTTATTCTCCTTACTCTGTTAAAAATTTTTCTTGAATCTCTATCTGCTTTGTGGGTAACAGTGCAAGTGTTTATAAATACGAGGTCAGCTTCTTTTATATTTTCAGTATAGTTAAAATTTTTAGATACAAGGATGGCTCTTAATCTTTCACTCTCTGCTATGTTTGTTCTACAACCAACTGTAAAGAGAGAGAATTTAGTCAACTTTACATTTTTTCAAATTTTGTATTTTCTTCTTCATAATCCTCGAGTGCAAGGTCAAGTATAAGTGGGTTAATCTGTTTTACCACAATTCTTTCATTACACTCTGGACAGGAGAATTCATAACCAATTTTTTTTACTGGAACGCTTATTTGAGCTTCACAGAGTGGACATTTTGCCTTTTCCATAATTATATAATAAAAATGAATTTTGTTAAATTTCAACCATATTTTAGCCTTAGTTTTGCTGATAGTCCTCCTGGTTCACTTTTTATTTCTCTTATTTTGAAATCTAATTCTCTTTCTTTTGCAAATTCTAAGAAATCAAAAAGGTTTTCTTCAAAGGAACAATGATAGCAAGTAGTTCCAATCATTTCTATATAAATCTCTCTATTTATCCTTTCTAACTTACTAATAAATACTTCAGGATACCTCCACAAATGATATTCATTTTTAAGAATTTCAAGGAGGTTTAGCTTTTTATATAGGATAACTTTTAAACTAAGCTCATCAGGATTAAAACTTGTTACAATAAGAAAGATGTGTATTCCTTCAAGTATACCCTTATATAGAATTTTTGAATAATTTATATCAACTATGGAGTTCGGAGCAAAATCTTTAACATCTTCTCTTAGAGCAACAAATATAATAGCTGATAAATTTCCCCTTTTCTTTTCTTTTAAAAGTACTTTTAAATCCTCTATTTCTCTTAAATTTGATTTATCAGGAAAGAATGTTATTCCATTTATAGCGTTTATGCACGATTTTATTTTGCAAAGCATTTTTTTAGATTTTCTTTTCAAAAGAAGATCTATTCTAAAACCGTTAATTTTTACTTTCTTGCTCTCAATTTTCCAACTTTTAAAAAAAGGTAAACTCCTTCTTTCAATTTCCTCTTCTAAAAAATTAATAATAATATTATCTAAAAATACCCACGAGTTATTCACATTTTATTGACTAAAATTATTTCTCTGCCCCTTTCAATTATATCTTTTAATTTTATAGAGTCAGGAAGAAAGGCTTTTTTTTCTCTATCATCAACTTTCACTTTACAGAGATATCTATCGATCATTTCTAAAAATATACCTTTTTCTCTTAATCTTTAATTTTAAAACTTAAACATTTATTTTTTAAATATGATCTTAGTTTTTCAGATGGAGAGGGTTTTTGGATTGTGATTAATTCTGTTCCGCTTATGTAAACATAAATTTCATCTCCAAGCATTACTCCCCAGAAAAATCCAGAACCATCACCTTCCACATTACCCATCTCTCCATATTCTAACTTTGGACCATTTATTCCTAAAACATAAAAATATCCAATACTATAGTAGATAGAATCAATTTCATTAAGGTCAGGAAAAAGTACACTTGGTGGGAAAGTGATCGAAGTCTGTGTTAATGTTGTTTCTACATCACAAGAAAATCTACTATGATTCCCTACCAAATCAATATACTCGTAGTACAAGTAAAGATTCGCGAAGTAAAAATTTGCATTTAAAGATTGAGACCAAACTACATTTAAAGAACCTCCCACTGGTATAGAAGCCTCTGGATAGGGGCTTGTGATACCAAAAATACCAGGTATCTTCGCAGTTGCAATTGCTTCTCCTTGATTTCCATCAGATTTTTTATATGTTACTTTAAGATTTAAGTTAGTACCTGAAGAGAGCGTTGTTATGTTATCTTTATAAAAAGAAAAGGAGCTACCATAGAAATAGTAAATAGGAATATCAATATCATTAATTTTTACATCTGGAATTGAGGGAGAAAATGATACTTCAACCTCTGCCTCAGAAGTATCATTGTACTTGTGATGTTCTACAAAACCAAGTACATAAATATTTATAGGTCCTGGTGGCCCCTTTTCCCCCTTTGGTCCTTTACATTTTGTAGCTATTAGTGCTATACTTATTATTAGTATTAATTTTTTCATTTTATTCCTCCTTTTTAATTTTATATATTATAGTAGAAAGGTTTTTTTTTCAAATTTTTTTAATGTTACTTTTTGAAAAATTTTTAAAAAAAACTTATTATAAATAGGATTAAAAAAGTCCTATTTTAACTAATATGCTTATAAAAAGAAAGACAAATTACGCAATTAAAACTCTTGTATTTCTTTCCTATAATAAAAATCAATTTGTAGATCTTTTAGAAATTTCTAAAAGTAACTTAACCTATCCCTTCTATATAACAGAAATTTTTCAAAAATTAAAAAAGGAGGTAAAAATGGAACTTAAAAGGATCTCTCTTTTTGGGGATAGTTTCCCCAAAATAAAAGTTATAAAAGCCTTTGGAGCTTTTGATCTGCCTTATAGCTTTAAGGGTAAATGGTTTGTCCTTTTTAGTCATCCAGCTGATTTTACTCCGGTTTGCACCCCTACATTTTTAGATTTCAAATTTAGTTTCAACAATTTAATATAAAGGAGGATCAAAATGAAAAATACAAAAGTAGTGATAGTTGGCGGTGGATTTGGAGGTCTTGAGGTTGCTTCTTACCTCCTATATAAACTAACAAAAAAAGTTGATATTACTCTTGTATCCGATAAAGATTATTTTCTTTTTAAGCCTAACACAATTTACATACCTTTTGGAAAAGATCCTAAAGAGCTTATGTTCAGTTATCTTGATGCTGCAAAAAAATTAGGAGTAAATTTTTTAAAAGCAACTCTTTTAGATGTTGATCCGTCAAAACAAAAAGTTTATGTGGATGAAAAAACTCTTGATTATGATTATTTAGTTATAGCAGTAGGAGCGAAAATGACACCAGAGGAGATAAGTGGTCTTTCAGAGTATGCAAATACAATATGGACTCCAGAAGAAATGCTCAAGTTGAGGGAATCGATAAACAAGCTAATTGATGGTGCAAAGGAAGGTAAAAGACAAGAGGTTTTATTCCTTGTTCCACCCAACAACAAATGTTCCGGACCACTTTATGAAATAGTTTTTATGCTAGACACATACTTAAGAAAGAAGAATGTAAGAGATATGGTAAACATAGTTTACACAACTTATGAAAGGAGCTTTATTCAGGCTTTTGGACCAAGATTACATAACTTGGTTTCACAGGAGTTTGAAAAGAGAAAGATTACAGGTTATACGGAGTATGTAGTGGAGAAAGTTGAACCAAAAGAAGTTAAATATAAAAATGGTAAATCTTTACCTTTTGACCTTCTTATTTCTTTTCCTCCATATTTTTCTTCTGTGAAACTTTCTAATTTAAAAACAGATGAAAGAGGTTTTATAAAAACAAAATTTGATACAAGACAAACTGTTGATTATCCTAATATATATGCTGTGGGTGATGTTGGAGATTTTCCAGTAAAACAAGCTTTTTTGGCTCTTTTACAGGGTGATACAGTAGCTGAGCACTTATATTCTGAGATAGAGAAAAAAAATTTTAAATCCTTTTTTATTCCAACTAGTATGTGTATAATGGAACAATTTGATAAGGCAACATTTGCTAAGGTTCCGCTTGAACTTACCCAATTATCAGAACAACCTGTAAGAGTCAAGGAATCTGAAATGGAAAATTATAGAGTGGGATCATCAGGGATTTGGAGGTTGGGAAAGAAGCTACTTGGTATGTATTTACCTTGGAGATTTAGGAATTTAAGACCTTTTCATGCAGGTACACCATGGAGTGTTATGGAGTTTGGGTTAAATATTATGGTAAAACTTTTTACCTCTTAGATTTGATATAAGCGGAGGGGGCGGGATTTGAACCCGCGTGTCCCCCCTTAAGGGACAATGCGATTTCGAGTCGCACCCCTTGAACCAGACTCGGGCACCCCTCCACTTTATTTTTACATTATAATAGTATATAATGAACCCATCAATTTTTTTTATTTTTACAAGAAATTTAATTCTAAAAAGTATTAGAAAAAAATTTCCGTACCCTTCAATAGGAATTGGTGGTATCTCAATGGGAGGAAGTGGAAAAACTCCTCTTGTGATGGAAATAATAAAATTTTTTCTTAAAAACAAAATAGATATCGCTCTCCTATCAAGAGGATACAAAAGAAAAGAGAAAAAATTAAAAACTATTTTTGAAAATTCAAAAGTCGAAGTCTTTGAAATAGGAGATGAACCCTTTCTTATTTTCAAAAAATTTAATATACCAATCGGTGTTCACAAAAATAGATTGTTGGCTGCAGAAGAAATTCTTAAAAAGAAAAACGTTTCAGTCTTTATACTTGATGATGCTCTCCAGATAAAAAAATTCTACTTTGATTTAAATATTTATATCACTGATGAAAAAGAAATTTTAAGTCATGAAAGGTTCTTCCCAGTTGGAACAATAAGAGACTTTAGACATGAAATATTTTCTGCTGACCTTATCATCGTTAACAGAAAAATGAAAGAAATGGACACTTACAAAGTTCCTTTTCTTGATAAAAGAAAAAAAGTTTACTTCTTTGCAAATTATATTCTTATTGGATTTAGAAATCTTAAGGGAGAAGTGATTAATCCTTCAAGAAGAGACTATGTGATACTTGTTACAGGAATCGCTGATCCTACATCTTTAAAGAGATTTGTAGCAAAAAATTTCATACTTGTGGAACATTTAAAGTTTATGGATCATCACTATTATAGTCAAAAAGACGTAGATAGAATTTTAAAATTGAAAGAAAGATTAAAATGTGATTATATAATAACAACAGAGAAAGATCTTGTAAGGATGCCCTTAAGAGAGGATTTTATAATTTATCCTGAAATTAAAATAAATATAGAAAAAAAATTTTACGATTATTTATCTGGTTTTATAAATAAGATAAATCCCAGTCAAAAGTGTGATGATATTTCCGGTCCACATCGCTAAAAAGGTTGAAATTAAACCTCTATCAGCCAGTTCCTCACCTGCTACAAGAAGAATATAATGAAAAGTAAATACTATAATTGAGATTCCAAAGGCAGATCCCCACCCTGATCTTCCAAATATTTTTGCAAGAGGGATACCAATTATTACAAAAACTATACTCGCAAAAGGAATAGAAAATTTTTTATGAACTTCTACCCAATAACGCTGTGTTTGTAAAAACAAAAGTTTATTATCACCTTTATTTTTTCTTAATTTTTCTACGTTTTTTTCTATATTAACAAAAAGTTCCTTTAAAGTTAACTCCCTATCACTTTTATACAAAATTTCAGTCTCCTCTTCTTTCTTATCCGCAATGTATATTCTGTGCTCTTTAAATTCAACCTTCCTTACATTCACTTCACCTTCTTTTTTCTCCTTTATTATTCCATCTTTTAAAATTAAAATATAACCATCCTTTATCCTCTTTATTAAACCTTCTTTTGCGTTTATAATCTGAGAAATCTCTCTGTCTTTCTGAAAAATTTTAATATTTTTAAGTATATTTCCATTTCCTTCTTTTTTTTCCACATATATACTCATTCCACCTATTTCGTTAAAAATTTTCTCCATTAACACTATGGATGGTTTATATCTATACATGTAGTAGATTTTCTTTTTAAGTAGGTGATTAACTTGAGGAACAAAAAAACCATTAAAGTATATTAAGCATAAAAAAAGTATTATTGAAAACAAAAGTGGTATTTTCGTTATCCTAAAAAGAGAGACTCCACTTGTTGAAAGAGCCAAAATTTCTTTATCTTGTCCCATATTTCCAAATACATATAAAGTACTAACTAACACACTCATTGGGATTACAAGAGCTAACATATATGGGAGGGAAAGTAAGAGTATTTTAAGAACGAGTTGAGGAGGAATTTTCTTTTTAAAAATTAAATCGGCTAAATCAAAAATCTTATCAAGAAGCATTATCATCAAGAGTAAAACAATTGAGTAAAAAAGAGGGGGGATCAGTGAAGAAAGTATATATCTATCAACTTTTGATATGATTCTTGTCAGATTTATTAATTTACTATATATTAAATCCCATAGATCTTAGTGCTTCTTTACCCTCTTCAGTCATTTTTTCTGGTGTCCAAGGTGGATCAAAGGTAAATTCGACGTTCACTTCTTTTACACCTATAAGAGTTTTCACTTCTTTTTTTACTTGCTCAGCTATATATCCGTATATTGGACAACCTGGAGCTGTAAGAGTCATTAATATGTTTATTTTACCCTCATCTTCAATTTTTATGTCGTATACAAGTCCAAGGTCAACAACATTTACGGGTATTTCTGGATCGTATACATTTTTCATTTTTTCAAGTACTTTTTCTTTAGATATCATTTTACCTCCAAAGGTTAGAGAAAGCGGAGGGGGCGGGATTCGAACCCGCGTCCCCGACTTTTATCGGAGAAACGGCTTAGCAAGCCGCCGCCTTAAACCACTCGGCCACCCCTCCAAATTCTATTTTCAATTATATAAGAATTTCTACTGATAATCAATAGATCATATGGGATTAAAAGCAAGAACTGGTAATTCAGATAGCCTTAAAACCTTCTCAGCTATAGAACCAAGAAAGAAATGTGATAGCCCTTTTTTACCCCTTGTAGCTAAACAAATAATATCAATATCGTTTTCATTTGCAAATTCAACTATTCCTATCTCCGCTGCATCCCTCTTTATAGCATTTACAAAAATCCTATACTTTTCTCCATACTTTTCTTTTTCCCTTTCTAAAATTTTTGTTGTTAACTCGATTAATTTCTCCTCAGTTTCTTTTAATCCCATTGACTCTAAAATTTCAATAACATGTAAAACATGGATCTCTGAATTTAATTTTTCAGAGAGAAAAATAGCATACTCAAGTGCTTTAAATGATAATTTTGTAAAATCAATTGGCACAAGTATCTTTTTAACTTCTAATTTTTTTCTTTCCTTTACTACCAAAACCGGAATCCTTATTTCAGTTAGAATTCTATAACTTGTCGTTCCAATTTTTTGTTTTTCTTCATTACTTGATGCACCTAAAATTAAAAGATCTATTCCCTTTTCGTTTACAAATTCAACAATTTTGCTCTTTATTTCACCTTTAAAAATATATGTTTCAAATTCTATTTCTTCCTTTATCTCCTTTCTTTTTGCCTCAAAAGTTTTTTGTGCTAATTTAATTTTTTCCTTTTCTATAAGATTGAACATATTTTCAATTTCCTCTCTTTTCTCAGATATAAATTTTTCTGTTTCTGGAATTATGTGGATAGCATACAGTTTTGCCTTAAATTTTAAAGAAAAAAATTTCGCCCAATCGAAAGCATAATTTGATAAAGGATTAAAGTCAGTTGCCCAAAGAATATTCTTTATTTCCATTATATATTATGCGAGCCCAAATCTAATAGAATCAATAAGATATGTAATAAGATAATTTGGGATGTTTCTCTTTAAGCCTTCAAGAATTTTATAATATTTTTCATATAAAAGATCAAGAGTATATCCGTCTATTCTTTTATTTAAATAATCTATCTCTGAAGGATAAGGATGCTCCTTAAAAATCTCTCTATTCCCAAGTTTTAGTTCTGTTATTTCTCTCAAAAAAAAACCAAAAAGAAAAATTTTATCCCTTAAAAATTCTCTACTTTCCTCTCTGTAAGAAAAATAAGGTTCCTCTTCATTTCTCATCATTTCTTTTAAAAATTTTCCATACTCGTCTAACAAATTTTCCTTAAGAATTCTTTTTGCCTTTCCTATTGATCCAGATGATATTCTATAAAGAAAATAAATATTTTTACTTCCATCAAAATATTTTTTAAAATCTTTTAAACTTAAATTAAAAAATGGAATTTGAATACATCTTGATCTTATGGTAAGATGAAGAGAATCCGGAAAAGGTGTAATCAAGAAGTAAGTTACAAAGTCTGGTGGTTCCTCTAATATCTTTAAAAAAGCATTCTGAGCTTCTCTTCCCATCAAATCAGCATCAAGAAAAATATAGAACTTTTTTTTAAGTTCAATTGGTCTTACTAAAAGTTCATTTTCTATTTTCCTTATTGTGTCTATTCCAATTGATAATTCCCTTGAAAAATAATCAGTTCTTAAATTTTCGAATGTCCATTCCTTTTTCTCATATAACTCATTCAAGTTTTCACTTATTTTGTCGGGTAATATAAAATTTATATCTGGAATTGTTAGACTTTTTAATCTTTTGCACATTAAACATTCAAAACAGGGAACATTATCCTTACAAACATATTTCATCAATATAAATTTGAGAGTTTCAAGTTTTCCAACTCCTTCTGGTCCTGAAAGTATATAACCACCTTTAAGTTTATTTTCTTTTATAATTTTTTCAAAAAAGCTAATTTGATTTTTATGCCCAAAAACATCCATTTTATTATTTTATATGAAAAATTTAAAGGAATTCATTAAGGAAAAATTAGAAGAAGAAAAAATCTATATTTATGGTTTTACAGATCCATGTGTAGATGAAAATGATGCTTTCTCTCTAATAAACTGGATTAAAAATAAATATCACGCCAAAATGTTATGGATGGAAAAAACACTTGATAAAAGGATTGATGTTAAAAAAGTATACAGCGATGTTAAAAGCATTTTAGTAGTTGCTGTTCCTTACAAAAAGCTATATTTTGAAAAATTTAAAATTGCCAGTTATGCTTTACATGTTGATTACCATAAGTTTCTCTATAATAAATTGAAAAAAATTATGGAAGAAACGAAAAAGAACTTTAAAGATATTGACTATAAAATTTATGTTGACACAGGACCAATTCTTGAGAGAATGTTTGCAAGAAAAGCAGGTCTCGGTTTTATAGGTAAAAATACAATGCTTATTTCCTTTAAAAAAGGTTCCTATTTAGTTTTGGGTATAGTTCTTATGAACTGTTACGTTGAGTCTGATAGAGAAGTTAAAAAAAATTATTGTGGAAATTGTCAGAGATGTATTGAAGCTTGCCCAACTAAGGCAATTATAAAGCCCTTTGTTTTGGACTCAAATAAATGTATTTCCTATCACACTGTTGAAAATAAAGGAGAAATTCCTGATGAAATTTCAAAAAAATTAAATGGATGGATTTTTGGATGTGATATATGTCAGGAAGTTTGTCCATGGAATAGAAATCCAACAGAACTTACAGATTTTCCCCTTCACCCCTATGTTTCCAACTTCGATTTAGATCATTTTATTAAAAACCCAGAAAAATATTTTAAAGAAAGCCCATTAAAAAGAATAAAATTAAAGGGATTTTTAAGAAATATTAATTTAACCCTCTAAAACAATCTTTTTTATTTCCTCAGCATCAAGAATTTCTTTTTCAAGCAATGTTTTAGCAAGTTTATGAAGAGCATTAATTTTACCTAAAAGTAAATTCTCCGCTCTTTTTTCTGCTTCTTCTATGACTCTTTTAACTTCCTCATCAATTAATTCACTAATTTTTTCACTAATATTTCTTTTTAGTCCTAACTCCCTTCCAAGAAAAATTTCTTCTTCCTGTTTACCAAAAGAAACTGGACCTATTCTTTCACTCATTCCCCATTCTCCGACCATTTTTCTTGCTATTTGAGTAGCTGTTTCTATATCATTAGCAGCACCTGTTGAAATACTACTAAATATTAGTTTTTCTGCTACCCTACCTCCCATAAGAACTGTTAACTGATCTAAAAGATATTCCTTTGAATAGATATGTCTATCATCTTTTGGTAACTGCTGAGTTACTCCAAGAGCTTGACCCCTTGGAATAATTGTGACCTTATGAATTGGATCAGCGTTTGGGAGTAAAAGAGAAAGTATTGCATGACCTGATTCATGATAGGCAACTTGTTCTCTTTCCCTGTGAGTTAAAACCATACTCTTTCTTGCAACGCCCATAAGGATTTTATCCTTTGCTTCCTCAAAATCTTCCATAGTGATTTTTTCCTTACCTTTTCTTGCTGCAAGTAGGGCTGCTTCATTTACCAGATTTGCAAGATCAGCACCAGAAAATCCAGGAGTTCCCTTTGCAATAACTGAAAAATCAACATCTTCACCAATTGGTTTATTTCTTGCATGTATCTTTATTATATCTTCTCTTCCTCTAACATCAGGAATTGGTAAAACTATTCTTCTATCAAATCTTCCTGGTCTTAAAAGAGCTGGATCAAGTATGTCTGGTCTGTTTGTTGCAGCCATTACTATGATTCCTTCCCTTGTATCAAAGCCATCCATTTCAACAAGTATTTGGTTCAATGTTTGTTCTCTCTCGTCATGCCCCCCACCGAGACCTGCTCCTCTTAGCCTTCCAACGGCGTCTATCTCATCAATGAATATTATACAGGGTGCATTTTTTCTCGCCTGCTCAAATAGATCCCTAACTCTTGCTGCCCCAACACCTACAAATAGCTCAACAAAGTCAGATCCCGAAATTGACAAAAAAGGAACACCTGCCTCTCCAGCCACTGCTTTTGCTAAAAGTGTTTTACCTGTACCAGGTGCTCCTACAAGTAAAACTCCCTTAGGAATCTTTGCTCCAAGCTTTTGAAATTTTTGAGGATTTTTTAAAAACTCTACAACTTCCTTTAATTCCTCCTTTGCCTCATCACATCCAGCTACGTCATTAAAAGTTACGTTTGGTTTTTTATCAGTTAAAAGCTTTGCTCTCACCTTTATAAATGAAAAAGCCTTTGAATTACCTGCCTGTATCTGCCTGAAAAATAAAAACCATATACCAATAAGTAATAAAAGCCAAGGAAGGTATCCTAAAAGAAAATCTAAGAAAGGACTTTTTACCTTCGTTTCAACTGTAACATTCTTCTTAACTAAAAAATCTAAAATGTCAGGTTTTTCCATAGGAAGAGCAATCTTAAACTCATTATAGGGAATACCTTTTACTACCTTTGAATTTTTAAATTCACCTTGAATTTCTCTTTCTGATACCGTAACTCGCTTTATATTTCCCTTTTCCACTTCCTGAATAAATTCAGAGTAGGTTAAATTTAAAATTCTTAAATTTTTTTCTGTATAATAAACTAAAAATAAAATAGCAATTAAAAACACTAGTATCCAAGTTAGTAAAGTTGAGAAATTTATTACTTTATTTTCCTTTTTATCTTTTCCGTTCATTTTCCATACTTTATTATTTCTTCATGGTTAAGTCCGTATACATTTTTAAAATACCTGAACTTTTCATTGTAATCAAGCCCATAACCTACAAGGAACTTGTTTGGAACTTTAAAACCAATTATATCAATTTCTACATCTGCTTCTCTTCTTTCATACTTATCAAGAAATACTACCGTTTTCAAAGATCTTGGTTTTCTCTTTAGGAGATTTTCTTTGAGAAATTTAAGGGTAAAGCCCGTGTCAACTATATCCTCAACTAATATAACATCTTTATTTTCAATATTAACTGGTAGATCCCACATTATTTTAACATCCTTTTCAGTTATTTTTGATTTTTTCCCATAACTTGAAAGTCTTATGAATTCAAGAGTACAGTCTATTCCCATTTCTCTTATTAAGTCAGATAGAAATATAAATCCCCCCTTTAAAATTCCAATTATTACAGGATTTTTCCCTTTATATTCCTTTTTTAATAGTTTTGCAATTTCTTTTACCTTTTTTTTGATGTCTTTTTCTTTTAAAATTAGTTCCATCTTATTACCTCAATTTTTACATCTTTCCCTTTTAAAAAAGGTTCAAACCCTTCTATCCAAACTATTTTCCCTTTATATTCTAAAACAACTAAGTGATCTCTCAAATAAAAGGGTACTTTTTTATTTTCAAGAAATTTTTTTAATTTTAATATCTTTCCCTTCTCAGTCTCAATCAGATCTCCACTTCTTCTTAATCTTAATTTAGCTTCATTTAAAATATTTTGAGGTAAAAATCCTCTCTCTTTATCTTTTTTTACTTTTATTTTTAAACCCTCTATTTCAAACTCCCCTTCTTTTAAAGTGATTTCAAAATTAGTAATCTTTTTTATAAAAAATGCGTAATTTCCCCTTGATATAAAAAAAATATTCTTTTTAACTTCAATTTTACCATCATTTTCTAAGATTTTCTCCATTTTAAAAAGTATTTCCCGTCCTAATTCATTTTCACCATAAAAATTATAAAATATATTTTTTAAAAGTTCTCTCTTTTTAAAAGAATCCATCTTAAGAATTTTTTCCTTATTAATTTTTAAATAAAATGGATTTTCCTCTTCTGTAACGAATTTTATATCCTCCTTTATTTTCCTTTCATAAAATTCACTTTCTTCAATAATTCTTAAATAAAATTTTTTAAACTTCTCGAGATTGTAGTTAAATTCCTTAGACAGAATCGGAATTAAAATGTGTCTTATTTTATTTCTTGTCCTTATAAGACTATAATTTTCAATATCTATATGGTAAGAGATATCGTTTTCTTTTAAAATTTTTAAAATTTTTTCCCGTGGAGTTAAAATTAAAGGTCTTATGACTTTTCTAAATTTTGGTTTTATAGGAGGAGTTAAAAGCGAGAAGCCCTCTCTTAAGAATCTAATTATAAAGCTTTCAAGAGCATCATTTAAAGTGTGGGCTGTTGCAATTTTATTATAACCATATTTACTTGATATCTCCTTTAAAAGTGAGTACCTTTTTATTCTCCCAGCCTCTTCAATATTAAGTTTATTTTCTTTTGAAAATTTAACAATATCTTCTTCGTAAATATAAAACTTAAGTCCAAGATTTAAGGCAAACTCCTTTACTTTCTCAGAATCCAAACTTCCAGGAAGTTTATGATTTAGATAAAAAATTGAAAGATCAAGGTTATATATTTTTTTAATTTTTAAAAGTAAAAGTGTTAAAAAAGTTGAATCAGGTCCGCCTGAATATGATATAAGTATTTTATCGTTTTTCTCAATAAGATTAAAAGCTTCAATTGCCTCTTTAAATTCAGCTGTTATTCTTAACTTTTCTAAGTTCTTCACCTTTTGTTGCAGAAAAATATGTAATTTTTATTCCTGTTTCTATTTCTATATATTTAAGGAAGTTTCTTAAATTTTTATCGTTTTCATCAGGTTTAAATCCCTCAAATTCTTCATATATAGGTTTTACTTTCTCAAGTTGCTGTGAAAGTGGGGGAGGGTAGTCAATTTTTTTTCCATCATATTCATATGCTTTACAAACCTTTATTTTTTTAAGATCCTTTAAAACATCAATTTTTGTTATCACAAGCTCTGTTGCACCTGTTATTCTTATGGAGTATCTTAAAAGAGGTAAATCAAGCCATCCACACCTTCTTGGTCTACCTGTAGTTGCTCCAAATTCTTGTCCAATTTCTCTTAGATAAATTCCAATTTCTCCTTTCTCTTCGGTTGGAAAGGGTCCTTCTCCTACTCTTGTGCTATAGCATTTAAAAACACCGATAATCCTATTTAATTTCCAGGGAGCGATGCCTGTACTCAGAGAGATTGCAGCAGAAACAGTATGTGAAGATGTTACATAGGGATAGGTTCCAAGAGCAATATCAAGAAGTGCTCCCTGTGCTCCTTCAAAAAGCATAGGCTCACCGATTTTCTCTTTCTCTTTTAAATATAATATACCATCAGTTATGAATTCCTTTACTTTTGAAAATAAGTCTAAATTTTTTTCAAAAATTTCATCTGGCGGAATCATTGGTCTTCCATATCTTGCTCCTCTTATTTCGCTCGCAAATTCCCATAACTCTTTAAATTTTTTATAGGCAAAATCTTTATCCTTTAGATCTCCTATTTTTAAAGCTTTCCTTGAAATTAAATCTCTGTAGGCTGGTCCTATACCTTTACCTGTTGTTCCGATCTTTTTTTCTTTTTTTTTATCCTCTTCTAAAATATCTTCCTCTTTGTGAAAATTAAATACAAGAGGTGTTCTTTCATCTATGAAAAGTCTTCTGTCTATATTAATGTTTTTTTTATTTAAATCTTCCTTTTCTTTTAGAAGTGCCTCAAGATCAAGAACACAGCCACAACTTATAAGTGCCTCCTTGTCAGGATGCAAAATACTCGAGGGCAGTTGATGTAAAATTATTTTTTCTTCACCTTTATAAACAGTATGCCCAGCATTCGCACCACCCTGGAATCTTATTCCTATTTTGTATTCATTTTTTAGTGCATCAATGATTTTCCCTTTTCCTTCATCTCCCCACTGTAGACCAACTACCGCTATAAATTTAGATTTCATCTATTTTAATTATAACTTTTTCTAACTTAAAATTTAAAATTATGGGCATTGCCAGGGTAGCTCAAATGGTAGAGCATCGCATTCGTAATGCGAAGGTTGCGGGTTCAACTCCCGTCCCTGGCTCTTTTAAAAATTTAAACTGAGTCTTTTTTTTTCAGTTTCCGGTTTAAGAGGAATATCATTTGTATCTCTTACTCCTGAATATATATTAAAAGTTTCTGGTACTTTTTGTAATCTTTTTGATGTTCCTTTTTTGATTGTAGGAAGAGATTCAAGACCCTCTGGTAAATGTTTTCTTCATTTAGTTATTGCTGCCTCTCTATCAAGGGGAAAAGTTGTTCTAGATGGTAGAATTGCTCCAACACCATCAATCGTTTATGCTGTTAAAAAAAGAGAAAGAAATTCTATCGGAATTGTAATAAGTGCTTCCCACAATCCACCTGAATGGAATGGTTTAAAATTTATTCATCCAGAGGGCAGATTCCTTTTTGAGAATGAGATCGAAAGGTTTAAAAATGAGATAAGTTTCTTTGCCTGGGAAAAAATTCAAAATGTTTATAAGTTAGAAAAATTTGATCCTGTTAAAGAGCATATAGATGATATTGTTGAAAATAA
The DNA here is from genome assembly GCA_039630575.1 of Caldifarciminales bacterium. GTDB lineage: Bacteria > Hydrothermota > Hydrothermia > Hydrothermales > JAJRUZ01 > JBCNVI01. The sequence goes on along the minus strand of JBCNUW010000004.1, from coordinate 21,131 downwards.
ATTTGTTTTAAAAGATTCTGTAAGAGAAAAAAGATTTAAAGTAGCTGTTGATACAGGAGGCGGAGCTGGTTCTAACTCATTTCCATTTCTTTTAAATAAACTAGGTTGTGAAATTCTACCTTTTAATGTTCAGATGGGAAAATTTGAAAGACCTTTTGAAGTTAACATAAATAATTTGAAAGAGTTTGGAAATTTTGTCAAAGAAAAGAAAGTAGATGTTGGTTTTGCTATAGATGCCGATGGGGATAGATTGCAGATCGTAACTAAAGACGGAGAGATTCTCTCTGAGGAAGAAACTCTACCAATATGTCTTTTTTATCTTTTATCAAGGGAAAAAAAAGATATAGTTACAAATTTTTCTACAACTGAACAGGTTGAGGATGTGGCAGAAAAGTTTAATGTTAAGGTTTATAGAACTAAAGTTGGAGAAGCCAATGTTTTGAAAAAGATGATAGATGAGGGTGCAGAATATGGTGGTGAAGGAAATGGAGGAGTTATTGTTAAAGGTTTTAACATGACAAGAGATGCTTTTTTTGCCACAGCAATTATCCTTTCATTTTTAACTCAACTTTCCGACTCAAGAGAGTTTAGGAAATTATTTAGAAGAAGGTTTATCAAAAAGCTAAAGTTTTTCATTTCAGAGAGAAAAATACCGGAAAAAATAATTAATTTCGTTCAAAAATCAAATTTTTTAGAGATAAATGAGGAAGATGGCTTAAGATTAAAGTTTGATTCAGGATTTATTCATATAAGAATTTCAAATACAGAACCTGTTCTTAGGGTTATAATGGAATCAAAGGAAAAGGAGGCTATTGATGAATGGGAGAGGAAAATAAGGGAGTTAATCTAAATTTTGCAAGGAAATATAGACCACAAAAATTCAGTGAAATTGTCTCTCAGGATACGATAAAGATCACTCTAAAAAATGCGATAAGAATGGGTAAACTTGGAAATGAGATTCAGGCACTTTTGTTTTCTGGTCCAAGAGGAAGTGGTAAAACTTCAGTTGCAAGGATAGTTGCAAAGGCTTTAAATTGCGAAGATTCAAAAGATGGTGAACCCTGTGATAGCTGTGCTCCTTGTTTAGAAATCAAAAGGGGATCCTCACTGGATGTTCTTGAAATAGATGGTGCTTCGTATAGAGGGATACAGGAAGCAAAAAATATTATTGAAATGACAAAACTTGTCCCAACTAAGTTTAAGTATAAAATTTTTATAATTGATGAGGTTCATATGTTTTCAAAGGATGCCTTTAATGCTCTTTTAAAAACTCTTGAAGAACCACCAAAAAAGGTTTTCTTTATCTTTGCTACTACTGAGCTTTATAAAGTTCCAGAAACAATTCAATCAAGATGTCTTGTTTTTGAGTTTACACCTATATCTGAAGAAAAAATTTTCGAAAGGCTAAAACAAGTCTGTGAAACAGAGAACATAAAATATGATGAGGGAGCTTTAAGACTTATAACAAAAAGTGCAGGTGGAAGTTTAAGGGACTCTCTTTTACTTCTTGAAAAAGCCCATTACTTCTCTGGTGGAGAAGTTTTAGAAAATAAAGTAAGGGAAGTGATAGGTTTTTTGCCAGAAGAATCAATGCAAACTTTACTTGAATTAATTTCAGAAAGAAAAGGCTTAGAGCTTCTAAAATTTTTAGATGAAATCTTGATGAAGTACACTGAAAGAGACATTTTAAGATCTTTCCTATTTTTCTTAGAGGATGTATTAAAAAATATGGAAAAAAATATCTATAAAAGATATTATAAAAATTTATCAAAGATTGACATAATTAGATTTATGAATCATATTTTTGATGTTCAGAAAACAATTTACTTTATTTCCGATCCCAGGATTTTAACCAGCCATGCTTTCTATAAGATGATTTACCTGCCAAGGAGTTATGAAATTGAGGATATTATAGAAAAAGGTGGTGCAGTTGTTGAAATAGATAGAGAATTTAAAAAAGAAAAGGAGGAAGATAAGATACAAGCTAAGTCCCAAGATTTATCTCTTTATGAAATTTTCCTAATTGAGCTTAAAAACCTTGGAATACTTGTTTATTCTATTTTTAAGGAAAAGGCAGAATTTAAGGATAAAATTATTTATTTAAAAATTAAAGACGGAGTGGAAAAGGAAATAGTTGAAAAAGAAATGGATAAGTTGAAAGATATAATTAGAAGAACTTTAGGGAGTAATTTTGAGTTAAAAATTGAAATTGAACAAAAGGAAAGAAAAGAAAACTTCGATATAATTTCAAAATTTGAAAAGGAATTTTCATTATCTCTTTTAAAGGAGGAAGAAAATGAAAGTAACTTTGCAAAACCTTGAGGGTCTTAAATTTAAGGGCAAAAATGAAAGAGGACATGAACTTTTTCTTGATACAAAAAAGGATTTAGGAGGATTTGACTCTGCACCCTCTCCTATGGAGACTGTTTTGATTGCTCTTGGAGGCTGTACCGGTATGGATGTGGTTTCCATCCTTCATAAGATGAAAGTGAATTTTAGTTATTTTGGAATCGAAATTGAAGGAGAACGAAGAGATGAACATCCTAAAGTTTTTAAGAAAATACATATTAAGTATCTTTTTGGTGGAGAAAACTTACCCATGGATAAACTCTTAAAGGCAATAGAACTTTCGTTATCAAAGTACTGTTCTGTTTCTAACATGTTAAAAGAAACTGCTGATATTACATACAGCATAGAAATAGTACCAATAAAGTAAAGAATTTAATTGAAAACCCAAATCCCAAGACCATAAAATTAATAAGTTAATGGAATCAAATTTAACTGAAATTGCCTTTCATCTTGTAACTCAGATTAGTTTAATAATCTTTTTGGCAAAGTTGGGTGGAGAGATTTTCGAGAGGTTTCTAAGACAGCCATCTGTTCTTGGAGAACTTTTGGTAGGTATATTAATTAGTCCCTTTTTTCTTGGAAAACATATAAAACTTCCTGGTTTTTCTCCTGTGTTCCCTGTTGAGCATAGCAACATTCTCGGAATTTCCTCAGAGCTCTATGCAATTGCTCAAGTTGCTGTTATAATTCTTCTTTTTATAGCAGGTGTGGAGACAGATATTTCTCTTTTTTTCAGATACTTTGGTCCAGCATTCCTTATTGGTGTAGGTGGTGTTCTTTTACCCTTCATTTTGGGAGATATTTTTACGATCATATTCGGATTTGCTAATTCTTTCATTGACCCTAAGGCACTTTTTATGGGAGCAATACTTACTGCCACTTCAGTAGGTATAACTGCACGAATTCTCTCTGATATGGAAAAAATTAATACTCCAGAGGGTGTTTCAATTCTTGCAGCTGCTGTTATTGATGATGTTCTGGGGATACTTGTTCTTACAATTGTTGTGAGTATAGTAGAAAGTGGAGAGGTTTCCTTAAAGGGTGCTTCTTTTATAGCACTAAAGGCTTTTTCTATATGGTTTATTATACTTGCAGTTGGTCTAATTGTTGTAAAACCACTTACAAAGTTGTTAAAAAAACTCAAATCAGAAGGTGCTTGGCTTTCAATCGTGCTATCACTTACCTTTTTTTCATCCTATATTGCTGAATACTTTGGTCTTGCTATGATTATTGGTTCTTATGCTATAGGTCTTGCTTTTTCCACTACAGAATTAAAAGAAGAAATTGTTAAGGATTTAAAAGGTGTGTATCATTTCTTAGTTCCTATTTTCTTTGTTGTTATGGGAATGCTTGTAGATTTAAGTTCTATGTTTAGATCTTTGCTGTTTGGTGTCATAATTACTCTGATTGCAATACTTTCAAAAATAGTAGGTTGTAGTATTCCTGCTTTCATAGTTAAATTTAATATACTTGGAGCAACAAGGATAGGAGTTGGTATGATACCAAGAGGTGAGGTTGCACTAATTGTTGCTGGAGTTGCTCTTGCAAGAGGTGTTATATCACATGATCTTTATGGAGTAGCTATAATGGCAACTTTTATTACTACCTTACTTGCCCCGATTTTACTTGTTCCACTTTTGAGAATAAAAAGGGAAGGAATAAGGTGAAAAAAATAAAGGATGTAAAAAAATACATAGATTTACTTTTTAAATATAGACCAAGAACAAGAAAGGAAATTTATTTAAGACTAAAAAATATGGGATTTAATGAGGAAGAAATTAAAAAAGAAATTGAAAGACTTGAAAGAGAGGGTGTTATTGATGATGAAAAATTTGCGAGATTATTTGTAATAGAAGAGATAAATAAAAGACCAGTTTCAAAAGACTTACTGATAGAAAAACTTTTAAAAAAGGGTGTGACTTTAGAAACTGCTAAAAAAGTTGTTGAAAAAGAATATGATGAGGATATTATTTTAGAGACATCTTGCAAGATATTAGAAAATTTTAAAAGAAAAGGATTAACTGAGGAAAACATATATAGGTATTTTCTAAGGAGGGGTTTTGAAAAGTCTTTTATTGAAAAAATCTTATTCAAAGGGTTTAATTCCCTTTAAAAAAACATTAAAAAAATGAGTTCCTTAAAAGAGGCAAAATACATTTGGATGAATGGAGAATTTGTTCCCTGGAAAGAGGCTAAGATACATGTTTTGACACATGCTCTACACTATGCTTCTTCAGTATTTGAAGGGATAAGATGTTACAATACTAAAAAGGGACCATATATTTTCAGATTGAAAGAACATATAAAAAGACTTTTTGATTCTGCGAAAATTTATAGAATGGAAATTCCTTTTTCCTTTAATGAAATGATTGAAGCTTGTAAAAAAACAGTTTTAGAGAATGGGCTTTCAGAATGCTATATAAGACCGATAGTTTTTAGGGGTTATCACTCTTTAGGTGTTAATCCTCTTGAATGTCCTGTTGAAGTTGTTATTGCAGTTTGGGAATGGGGTAAGTATCTTGGACCTGAGGCTCTTGAAAAAGGAGTTGATGTTATGGTTTCATCTTGGACAAGGATAGCTCCCAACACTGTACCTCCTCTTGCGAAGGCATCAGGTAATTATGCTAACGGACAACTTATAAAGATGGAGGCAGTTTTATATGGATTTTCAGAGGGTATTGCTCTTGATGCGATGGGTTTTGTCTCAGAGGGTTCAGGTGAAAACATTTTTGTGGTAAGAGAAGGAGTTATATACACCCCCTTTCTTGATGCCTGTATCTTGCCTGGAATAACAAGGGATACAGTTATAAAACTTGCAAGGGACGCAGGTTACGAGGTGAGAGAGGTGATGTTACCGAGAGAATTTCTTTACATAGCTGATGAGGTTTTCTTTACAGGAACTGCAGCAGAAATAACACCAATAAGAAGTATTGATAAAATGATAATTGGTGATGGCAAAAGGGGAAAGATAACGAAACACCTGCAAGAACTGTTTTTCAGTTATATAAACGGTGATATAGAGGATAAGTACGGATGGCTTACACCTCTAAAATAAAAGTAGCACTTGGAGCTGATCACAGGGGTTTTAAGTTAAAGGAAATCATAAAAAAGTTATTAATTGAAAAAAACTACGAAATAATTGATTTGGGAGGTTTTTCAGAAGAATCAACTGATTATCCTGATTTTGCAATAAGGGTAGGTGAGAAAATTAGGGAAAAGGAGGCAGATTTTGGAATTCTTATCTGTATGACAGGAATTGGTATGGTCATAGCTGCAAACAAGGTAAAGGGTGTAAGAGCTGCTCTTTGTAGAGATGAGGAGGATGCTTATCTTGCAAGGGCACATAACAATGCTAATGTTTTAACACTTGGGGCAAAGGATTTAAGTGATATTAAAGAGATTGAAAATATTGTTTTTAAGTTTCTTAACACTCCTTTTGAGGGTGGAAGACATGAGTTAAGGGTTAAAAAAATTTCGAATTATGAGAATTGTTCCACTGGGAGCGGATAGTCTTGGAACGAGAGCCTTTTCTTTTTATGTTGAAACTTCTGACATAAAAATAACAGTTGACCCATCCTGTGCTCTTGCTCCAAGAAGAAACGGCTATCCTCCTACACCCCGGGAGATTTACAATCTAAATGAGACCTATAAGAAAATTAGATATCATGTTTTACAGAGTGATATTGTTATAATAAGCCATTTTCATAACGATCATTATCCCTTTTTTGATTTAGATATTTTTTTAGGAAAAATTCTTTTAATAAAGGATTATAAAAAGGACATGAATTATATGCAAGTAACAAGAGCAAAAAAATTTGTAGAAGAGTTGCAGAAAAGGGGTGTTAGATATTTTTTTGCTGATTTTAAAGAATTTAGTTTTAATAGAACAAAAATTTTATTTTCAGATGGATTATGGCATGGTAGAGCAAAGAGAGAGGGAAAAGTAATCGGATTTATCATAGAGGAAAAAAAAAGCCTTTTTTACTCTTCAGACACTCAAGGGTTATGGGATAAAACTTTAAGGGAGTTTCTGAAAGGTAAGAGGATAGATTATTTTTTTGTTGACGGTCCTTCTCTTTATCAGAGCAAAAAATCTGAAATAGATGAATTTGTTAGAGATATATCAGATATTTTAAAGGAATTAAATGAATCAAAATTAGTTTTAGATCACCACTTTGTGAGAGATTTAAGTTATAGTAATTACATTAAAAGTTTTAGAGAAGTTTATGGAGATAGAGTTTTTACTTGCGCTGAATTTTTAGGGGAAAAGGATACTCCCCTTGAAGCATTAAGGAGGGAATATTATGAAGGAGGAAATTTCTAATTTAATAAAGAAAAATTTAGTTGACCTTGAACCCTATCAGCCAGGAAAGCCAATTGAAGAGGTGCAAAGAGAATATGGATTAAAAGAAATTATTAAATTAGCCTCAAATGAAAATCTTTATGGAGTTTCTCCCTATGCTAAAAAGGCAATGAGAAGGTATCTTAATGAGATGAATTTATATCCGGATGATTCTTGTTATTATTTAAGAAAAAAAATTGCTGAAAAACATAAGGTAAAGGAGGACGAAATAATTGTGGGTAACGGTTCTGTTGAGCTTTTGTATTATCTTGGAATGGCTTTTCTCGATGAAAATGTTTATGTGATGTATAACAGTGGTTCTTTTCCAATGTATAAGATTGTCTCAAAAATATTTAATGCAAAAGTAGTCGAGATTCCCTTAAATGAAAGAAATCTTTCTTGTGATCCAGTTAAAATTGCAGATAATCTAAGAAGTAACACAAGATTAATTTTTCTTGCTAATCCAAATAATCCAACAGGAACAAGTTTTTCTCATCAAGATGTAGAGTATCTCTTAAAAAAAGTAAAAGGGGATACTCTTGTTGTATTAGATGAGGCCTATACCCATTTTGTTGAAAGTCAGAATTTCCCCAACGCCTTCGAACTTTATAAAGAATATGAAAATTTAATAATTCTAAGAACCTTATCTAAAGCTTACGGTTTAGCTGGGTTAAGGATAGGTTATCTTATAGCAAGACCTAAAATAATTAATGCTTTATATAAAGTAAAGATTCCTTTTAATGTGAATAGGTTAGCTCAGTTTGCTGCTCTTTATGCCCTTGATGATGAGGATTTTCTAAAGAATTTAAGAGAGAAAATTTTAAGAGAAAAGAAATTTTTGTATAGAAATTTTGATAAGATGAATGTTTTCTATTTAAAATCAGATGCTAATTTTATATTCGTAAAATTTGAAAAGGATTCAGAGATTGTTTATAGGGAACTACTCAAAAGAGGGATAATAACAAGACCTTTACCTAAATCTCTTTTTCCAAATTCACTTAGAATTACTGTTGGAAGAAGAGTTGACAATATAAAGCTTGTAAGATCTCTTAATGAAATCCTTAAAAGTTAAATTAAGTAAACAAACAAAAGGAAGGTTACTTGCTATAAATTTACTATATAGAAGTGAACTTTTAGGTGATGATCCATTGTATTTAATTGAAAAAGAGAAAGGAGAAGAGGTTGAGATTGCTAAAATTTATCTTGAAAAATTTTGTAAAAATTTAGATGTCATTGATGATTTAATAAAAAAAAATTTACAGAACTGGGATTTTGAGAGAGTTTTACCCTTTGAGAAGTCTGTTCTTAGATTCGGAGTTGGAGAGATTCTTTTTTGTCCTGATACTCCACTTAAAGTGATAATTGAAGAACTTTTAAAAATAACAAACATTTTTGTAGATGAAAAGGCAGTCAAGTTTATAAACGGGGTTCTTGATAAAATAGGTAAAAGCATAAGAAAATGAGATATCTTATTCTTTCTGATATACATTCTAATTACGAGGCACTTGAGAGTGTTATTAAGATCGCGAAAGACGAGGGATATGACGAAATACTCTGCCTTGGAGATATCGTAGGTTATGGTGCTGATCCTAATCTCTGCACTGATTTTATAAGAGAAAATGCAAAACTCACTGTTCTTGGTAACCATGACTTGGCTCTAATTAATATAGATGAAAGGAAAAATCTAAATGAGTATGCACTCAAGGCTATTGAATGGACTTATAAAGTAATAAAGGAGGAAAACAAATACTTTATAAAAGAATTAAATTTTAGGGAAAAAGTAAGTGATGATTTTGAAATTGTCCATACAGCTCCTTCAGCTCCTGAGTCCTTTTTTTATATTTTTTCTCTTGAAGAGGCTATTTTTGAATTTCAAAGTATTGAAAAGGGGTTAGTTTTTTTTGGTCATACTCATATTCCATCAATTTATAAAAGAAAAAGAGAGGGAAAGTTTTTTAAGTTTGGTTATAAAGATATAACTTATGAAAAAAAGAAGAATTTTTTTATTTTTAAATATAATGTTGAAGACGATACTGATTATCTTATAAATCCAGGTAGTGTTGGTCAACCCAGAGACGGTGATCCCAAATCTTGCTTTATGATTTTTGACATTGATAAAAAAGAATTATTATTTTATAGAGTTTTTTATAATGTGGATCTTGCAAGAAAAAAGATTATTGAAAATGGCTTGCCACAGTTCCTTGGTGATAGACTTCTATATGGAAGATGATACTTTTAATTTTTTTAATTTTTGATAACCCCTTTGATAGGAGTGTAAGGGAATTTTTCCAAAGAAATAGAACTCCCTTTCTTGATAAAACTTTTACCTTTCTAACAAAAACGGCAGATAAGGAAGTTTTTCTTATTAGTGAGGTTATACTTTCAAATCTTTTTTCAGATCATGAAAAAGATGATGCTAAGTTATTACTTTTTGGTGTAAGCTTTTCTTCTCTCTCAGTATTGACTTTAAAGTATCTTTTTAAAAGAAAAAGACCTTCAGGAGAGGTTAAAAGTACTTTTGATTACGCCTTTCCTTCTGGACATGCTGCTGGTTCCTTTGCCTTTGCCTACATATTTTCAAAAAGGCATAAAGATCTAAAATTTTTACTTTACAGTTGGGCTTTTTTAGTTGGAATTTCAAGAATATACTTAGATAGACACTGGGCAACAGATGTTCTTGCAGGAATGATAATTGGTACTTTTTGGGGTAATATAACGATGAAAAATGAAAAAAAAATTATAGAATTTAAAATAAAATAGTCTTAAAATTAAAAGATGGAAGGCTCTATACTTTTGTCTTTTATAAAAGAAATTTCAGCAGAAATAGACCTTGAAAGAGTAAAGAGGTTTCTTGAAGCTTTTTTAAGAAACTTTTTTAAGGGATACTCTTCTTTTGATGTTTTTATTGGTGAAAAAAAAGACCAAATTAAGCCCTTGTTTAGAAGTTATGAGAATGAGAGTGAAATAATAAGTTATTTTTCTAACATAAAAGATCCCTTTTTTGAAAAGATTGAAAATATTCCCTTTTATAAAAATTTAGTCTCTGAGTCATCTTATACATTTTATTTTCCATTTTATCATTTTGGAGAGCTTTTTGGATTTATTTTAATTGATTTTAAAGACAAGCTTAAAGAGAATACCATTTTTGACCTAAAGATCCTTTCATCCTTTATAGGTCCTATTTTTTTAACCTCTTATCTTTATAAAAAAAGAAAAGAATCTGAAAAAAGACTTGAGTTAAGTTATGATCTTATTCTTTTTTCTACAAGAGTTCAGGATGAGAAAAGGGTTTCAGATTATATCATAAAGAATATATATGAAAATTTGGATAATATAGAATCACTCTGTTTTTATAAGGTCAAAGGTAACTTTCTTATTCCTTTCTCTTTCATAGGTAGAGATAATTTTGAAATTTTAAATATTGAACTTTCAATTCCTGGAGAGGCTGTAATGAGTATGAAAACAATTTTAAAGGGACCTGAGCTTTCAGTGCTTGTCCCTACAAAGGATTTTGTTCATGGAGTTTTATATATAAAAAAGAAAAGGGGAACTTTTGATTTAGAAGAGATAAAAACCATAGAAATGATTGCTAATACCCTTTCAATAACGATAGAAAATGTAAACTTCATACGAGAATTGAGAGAGAAAAAGGAAAATCTTGAGGAAGAGTTAAAAACTTTACTTGAAAAAAGAACACAAGAAGAAAAACTTGCTTTTGTTGGAAAAGTAACAGCAGGACTTGTTCACGAGCTTAAAAATTTAATTTCAGGTATCTTGGGACTAGCTGAGCTCCTTGAATTAAAGGTAAAAGATGAAAAAATAAAAGAACTATTAAAGACTTTAAAAGATGAAAGTAGCACTATGAATTATTTACTTTCCTCTTTACTTGAGATTTCAAAACCTTTTAAAGTTAATTTAAGTTGGAATTCTCTTAAGAGTATCATTGAGAAATCTGTTTCTCTCAGTAGGTTTTTCGTAAAAGGTAAGAATATAGTTTTTGATGTAAATGTTCCCGAAGATATAAAAATTTTATGTGATGAAATTAAGTTTGAGCTTTTACTTATTAATTTGATAAAAAATTCAATAGAGGCAATAGAAAAGATGGGGGAGATCAGAATTAATTTTAAGAAAAATTTAGATTTTATTCTTGAAATTGAAGATAATGGAAAAGGGATTGAAGATAAATATCTAGAAAAGATTTTTGAACCATTTTTCACAACAAAAGAAAAGGGAGCTGGATTAGGATTGTCCTTTGTTAAAAAGGTAGTTGATTCTCATGGATTTATAATAAAGGTATCAAGTATAATAAATAGAGGAACAAAATTTTTAATTTATATACCGGAGAAGTTTATAAAAGGTTCAAATCCATAGCAAATTTCAAAAAATGAAACCAGAAAAAAGAATCTTGATTGTAGAGGACGAAAAGTTACTCGGAATGGCACTGTATGAGATTCTCTTTTCTGCTACAGGTGCCTTTGAGGTTGTTCTTTGTGAAACAGCTGAGGAGGGTCTTGATAAAATAAAAGAGAAAAAGTTTGATCTTGTTATTTCAGATTTAAAACTTCCTGGACAGATGAATGGTATGGATCTTTTAAAAATAGTAAAGGAGAAGTATCCTGATACCCACCTTATTTTAATGACAGCCTATGGTTCAGAGGCTGTGCATATTGAGGCAGAAAAAATTGGAGTTGAAGCTTATTTTGAAAAACCCTTTAAACTTAAGGAATTTGTGAATAAAGTTTTAAATATACTGGGAATTGAAGGAAAGGAGGGATAGATGGCACTTATTGGAGATTTAAGGGACGTTAGAATTGAAGATATTTTAAAATTTATTAAAAGACTTTCAAAATCGGGAAAATTGATTATAGAAGGTAAATATTTAAGGGGTGAGATCTTTTTTGCTAAAGGAATGATTGTGGCACTAAGGAAAAAGGATGGAACATTTATAAAGGAGAATCTTGAAAAAGATGTTCTTGAACTTTTAAAGCAAGATGAGGGAACTTTTACCCTTGAACCAACTCAAGAGGAAGTTGAATCTGTTTCATTTTTAGATCCAGATGAAATAATTTTAAAAATATAAAGGTGATCTATACAATTGGTCATTCAAATAGAAAATTAAGGGATTTTATCTCTTTATTAAAGTACTATGAAATTAAAAATCTTATTGATGTAAGAAGATTTCCCTATTCTAAAAAGTTTGAGTGGTTTAATAGAGAAAATCTCTTAAAAGCACTTAAGGAAGAAAATATTTCCTATTATTGGTTGGGAAAAGAGCTAGGTGGTTTTAGAAAGGAGGGATATGAAGCTTATATGTTGAAAGATCATTATAAATTTGGACTTAAAAAAGTTATGGATCTTTCAGATAAAAAAACTTGTATTATGTGTGCTGAAAAGTTATTTTTTAAATGTCACAGAAAATTCATTTCTCAATCACTTGTGGAGTTAAGTTTTAAGGTAATACATATAATAGATGAAAATAAAATTTATGAAATGAAATGAAAATTTTTGTAAGTGGTGGAGAACTTATTGCTAAAGGTGCCTTAGATGCAGGTGTAAGGTTTTTTGCAGGTTATCCAATAACACCAGCTTCTGTAATATATGAGCCAATTATGAGGGAACTTCCAAAAGTAGGAGGAGTTTCAGTTGGTGCTTCTGATGAAATTTCAGCCATTTCTTATTGTATCGGTGCTTCTCTTATGGGAATAAAATCCATGACAGCTACATCTGGACCTGGATTTTCTTTAATGATTGAATCAGTCTCTTTTGCTCTAATGTCTGAAATACCAGTAACTATTGTTTTGGCACAAAGGTTAGGGCCAGCAACCGGTGGTGCTACAACCACCTCACAAGGAGACCTACTTTTGGCAGCTTTTTCCAATTCAGGTGGTTATCCTATTCCAATTGTTTCTCCATCAACTATTGAGGAAAGTTATGAATTTATAGTACATGCTGTAAACATTTCAGAGGTTTTAAGGACTCCCTCAATATTTTTAACAGAAAAAGAAGTAACAATGACAAGAAAAAGTGTTGATTTAAGTTCTTTAAAAAAACCTGAAATTTTAGAAAGAAAAATTTACAAAGGTGACGGTGAATTTAAAACTTACAATTTTAAAACCTTAGAAGATGTTCCTTTATTTTCTCCAGTTGGTGGTAAATATCTTACAAGATATACTGGTAGTGCTCATGATAAAAAGGGTGATTTAAAAAAGGACGATCCTGAAGTTCTTGAAGTACTTTATCATCTTAAGGAAAAAATAATAAAAAACATTCATAAATTTTTCTTTTATGAATATGTTGAAAGAGGCTCTGATATTTTACTTTTATCTTATGGAATCACCTCAGAGAGTGTGAGGGAAGTTTCAGAGGAAAAGAATTTAAGTTATTTAATTTTAAAAACACTTTATCCATTGGAGGAAGAAATTATAAAATCAATATTTGAAAGGTATAAAAAGATAGTTGTGATTGAAGAAAACATTATAGGATCACTTTATATTTTAATTAGACATCTTCTTGATAATAAGGGTTATTCCTTAACAAAAATAGGGTCATTAATATCGCCCTTTGAGATAAAGAAATTTTTAAATTCGCTATGAGAGATATATTTGAGATTATAGATAGGCCTCAGAATTTTCCCTATTGTCCTGGCTGTGGTCATACTGCAATTGATATGGCTCTTGCCAGGGCAATATTTGAGTTAGATATAAAAAATGAGGATTTTATTATCGTTTCCGATATAGGTTGTGTGGGACTCGTGGATAAACTCTTTAGTGTTCATACAGTTCACACTCTTCATGGTAGATCCACTGCTGTTGCAGTAGGCATAAAAATGGTCGATGAGGTTCTTTTTGATAATAGGTTAAAGGTAGTTGTAATGATAGGTGACGGTGGATCCACTATAGGTCTTTTGCATCTAGTTGAGGCTGCAAAAACTAATGTAGATATTAAAGTTTTAATTCATAATAATTTTTTATATGGAATGACTGGTGGCCAACATTCTGGTTTAACTCCTAAGGATTTTAAAACTTCAACAACTATAAAAGGTAACCCCTTTGAGGCACTTAAAATAATAGATATTTTAAGAAATTCAGGAGCAACTTTTTATGCTCGTACTTATTCTCAGGATCCCGAGTTAAAGGAGATAATAAAAGAAGCCTTAACACATAAGGGATTTGCTGCTGTAGAAATACTTGAATTATGCACAGGCTATGCAACAAGATATAATGAGATGAAAGGTTCAGATTTAAAAAATATTCTCGATTATTTTGGTGGTAAAATTAAAGTAAAAGTAAAAAAAGAAAGTTTTGGTGAACTTTATAAGAGTAAGTTCTTTAATGGTAAAGAAGATTTTGAATTTAAAGGTATTGAAATAGAAAAAAGGATTTCTTTAAAAGAGCCTTTAAAAATTGTTATAGCAGGATCAGCTGGTGAGGGTGTGCAGCTTGCTGCTTCTTTACTCTGTTACTCTTCTATTTTAGCAGGGTTAAACGCAACTCAGAAAAATGATAATCCAGTTACAGTAGGAAGTGGATTTTCAATTTCAGAAATAATAATATCAGAAAAAAATATAAAGTATTCGGGAATTGAAAAGCCTACTTATTTAATCATAACAAGTTCTGATGGTTTTAAGAGAGTTAAAAATCTTTTAAATGTTTCAGAAAATGTAATAATAGACGAGTCCTTAAGCGAGAATAAAGGTTATTTAAGAATACCAGCAAGAAAATACCTAAAGGTAAGAGGTGGACCAAATTATTTTTCAATTGGTTTTCTTTTTGGTAAATTCAATCTGTTCGGAAGTGAAATTTTTGAAAAATCTGTATTAAAATATGGAAAATCAAAAGAGGAAGTTTTAGAGGTTTTTAGAGAGGGTTTAAATTTGGGAATCAATTATAGGGTTCAAAGCCCTATTTAAAAAAAAGGGGTTTTTATGTTTAATTTTTTGTTTGTTTTCTTTTCTTTTATAAATCCTTTTAATCCATCTTTTGAGAAAGTTTCTCAAGATCTTATGGAAAAGCTTTATAAGACATCTGACAGAGAGATGCTAACAGTTATAATTCTTATGAATCCTTCTCCAGATTATGAATTTATAAAGAAAATTCCTGATATAAAATCAAGGGCAGATTATCTTAAGACAATTTCCTATGAATCACAGAGAGATATATTAAATTTTTTGTCAAGAAAGTTAAATTCTGAAGTTGAATTTTACGAGTCTTATTGGGTATATAATGGTATCAGAGCTAAAGCAACAAATAAATTTATAAGAGAGTTAATAGAAAGAAAAGATGTTTTAAGAATAGAGCTTGAGCCAGAGGTATTTCTTATAAAACCTGAAAAAACTGATGTAGATTATACTTTTTTTGACTCTAAAGCTGCTCCTTGGAATATGCAGTTAATAAAAGCTGATTCAGCTTGGGCAAATGGTTTCAGAGGAGAGGGAGTGATAGTAGGAGCTATGGATTCAGGTGTTGATAGAACTCACCCTACCTTTTCTGGGGTTCAATTTAAGGGAAGAGCTTTTACACCAGATGGAAACCCTTTTTATGATGGTTGTCAGCATGGCACTCATGTTTCTGGAACAATAATAGGAGGAACAGGTAATTTTGGTACAAATGATATTGGGGTTGCTCCAAATGTTCCTTATTTTGTAATGGCAAAAGTATTTGATAATTCATGCTATGCTGGTAATATCTCGGCTGCTTTTCAATGGATTGCTTCTTTAAAGGCTGACTCGAACATAAACATAAGGGCTGTAAACAATTCCTGGGGCTCTTGTTCTCAAACCTCAACTGCTTACTGGCAAGCTATTATGAGTTGGAGAGCTCTTGAGATTTTTCCTGTCTTTGCAATTGGAAACAATGCTAATTGTGGAACCAGTTGTAGTGCTACAGGAACAGCTGGAACACCGGGAAACTATCCTACTGTAATTGGTGTTGGAACTGTTAATACAAGTGGCTGTCATGATTGTGTTGGACAGAGAGGACCAGCACCAAATCAAAGTCCTTGGAATGTTCAAGACAATTGGTTTTACCCCACATGGAATTTACTAAAACCTGATATTGCTGCTCCAGGTTCAGGAATAAGGTCCTCTGTTCCTGGTGGTGGTTATGCCACGTGGGACGGTTCTTCGATGGCTGCCCCTCATATTACAGGAGCTCTTGCACTTTTATTCCAGGCAAACCCCGCACTTACCGTTGACAGTGCCTACATGATTTTAATAAATACAACAACAAAACCTACAACATGTGGGTATACCTATCCAAATGACAGAGTAGGATGGGGTATCGTGAATGTTTGGAAGGCAATACAAACTCAACTTGGTAAACCCATAGTCACCGTTGCTTCGTGGGATACTTCTAATACAGGACCAGTATGGGATCCTGGAGAACAAGTTATTTTTGATTTTGTTGCAAAAAATATGGGTCAAGCTGATGCTTATTCACTTACAGGTAAGTTAAGAACAACTAGTCCCTATGTAACTATCATTGATTCAATTGGAAGCTGGCCTGATTTGCAATCTGGTCAAAGTGCTACTAATACTGATAATTTTTCTGCTATTTCGGATCCTGGAACTCCAAACGGAACTGATGTTAATTTTACACTTTATATAAATGGAACCGATAACAGTGGGAATAATTATACATGGCAATATAATTTTTCTTTAAAGGTTGGACAACTTGGACCAACTTTAATTGATATACCAGCTGGAAATGCAATTTTAACAGTTACAAATAGGGGTGGATTGCCCTCTCAAGATGAGTATGGAAACTTTGGAGGTGGAACAGGATTTAGGTGGCCAAGAACTGGATCTAATCATTTGTATTATGGTTCTGTAGGACTTGCAAATAGTACAACCTATGTAGCAGATGCCTTTTATAATTCAAACGATGTCTTTGATGATGACTTTGTTGCAAGAGACGGAATTTGGTGGGTGAGCCCAGCTTTTAAAGGCGATACATTGACAAGAGCCGGATATGATGATAGCCCCCATTTAACTCCAAAAAGTATATACATAACACAGTATGCTTATGCCTTTTCAAAACCAGGCAATCCGGGACCTGGAAACGGAGTTTTAGTTGAACTATCTATCATAAATAAGGGATCAAGTACAGTATCAGGACTTTACACAGGTCTTTTTATGGATTTTGATATAAATCCCTATAGTAGTAATAATGGTAATAGGGATTTATCAAGAAGACTCATTTACATGTACTATGGCTCAACTTATATCGGGGTTTCACTTATTGAACCTCAGACTGGATTTATTGGCAAATTTATGCATAATCCCACTTATGTCTATCCTACTGGAAGACCAACAGAAGCAGAAAAATATCAATTTCTTTCAGGTCAGATTGGTTTAGATCAAACCAATCAAGCAGCTGACTGGTCAATTGTAGCATCCTATGGTCCTTTTAATCTTTCACCCAATGATACTCAAAAAGTTGTTTTTGCAATTGTTGGTGGGAGCAGTTTAACTAATTTACAGCAAAATGTAGATTCGATAACAAACCGATACTATACAGATATTAAAGAGTTAATAAAGGATCTTAGGATGGATCTTTCAATATTATCTTACAGAAAAATGGACGGTTTAAAAGTAAAATTTGTTCTACCTTATAACTCTTCTGTTTCTCTTGATCTTTTTGATCTTTCTGGAAGATTGGTACGAAATATAGAAAGTGGTAAAAAAGATGCTGGTATTTATTTTATAAATTTGAAATCAGAGGAAATTGGAAGAGGTGTCTTTTTCTTAAAGTTAAAAACAGATAAGGAAAGTTGTGTTTTAAAGATCGTTAACTACTAAAGTTATGGATGAAAAGTTTTTTGTTTATTGCTTATTATTTTCCACCAGAACCTTATGCTGCATCAATAAGAGCTTATAACTATATCAAGTATTTAAAAAATTTTTTTAAGCCATATGTATTAACTAAAAGAATTACAAAAGCTTCAATAAAAGATAACTCACTCTATAAAGATTTAAGTGGAATAAGGGTAGAAAGAGTTTTTGATTATATTTCTTATATAAAGACTTTTTTAAAATTTAAAGGAGGTTCTGGACGTGAAATTAAAAGGATTTTAAAGCCTTTTTATGATAGAGCAAAAAATTTGTTAGAAAAGGAAAAGGTTGATTTTATTGCACTAACAGTTCCGCCTTTTGAGTTATTAAAAGTTGGAGTATCTTTAAAAAAAAGATTTAATTTGCCCCTTATATGTGAAATAAGGGATCCAGCTGATTTTGAAAGTGGTAAAAGGTTTAAAAGACTTATCAAAAATATCGAAGGGATAGTAGATTTATTTATCGGATCTCATGAGTATGTTTTAAAAACCTTTGGAATAGATGGTTATGTTTTGGAGGCTGGAGCAATAAAGTTTGAGAGAAAAAATCACGAAGGTTTTAATATTGTCTATACAGGAACACTTAAAAACGCAGAGGAAAGTTTTTTTAGATTTATAGAATATACA
Source organism: Caldifarciminales bacterium (assembly GCA_039630575.1). Taxonomy (GTDB): domain Bacteria; phylum Hydrothermota; class Hydrothermia; order Hydrothermales; family JAJRUZ01; genus JBCNVI01. The sequence continues at coordinate 2,983 of JBCNUW010000004.1, read as the reverse complement.
AAAAATCTAAATTATAGACTTTATCTTTTAGGTTCTGATATAAAAGTAAAGGATAAAAGAGTTATTACCCCAGGTTATGTTAATTATGATGAGTTAATAAATTATTTTGAGATTGCTGATTTATTTATCATTTTCAGAGATAGTGATACTAAAAATTATATACCCTTAAAATTCTTTGAATATTCAGGTGGTGATGTTCCGGTTTTAGCTTATTTCAGAAAAAGTTCAAATCTTTTTAAATACATTAAAACTTTCGAAAAGGGAAAGGGGTTTGTTTGGGGTGAAGAAAAAAGTATGATTGATTATCTTGAAAGTTTAATTAAAAATCCTATGTCCGTTAAAAATATTTCTAAATCCTGGGAAGATGTTTGTATGGATTTTTTGAATCTGATAAATGAGAAAATTTTTAACAGGGGTAACTGTTAGTTTTAACAGTTCTAAGGTTATTTTTAATTTAATAAATTCAACAGAAAGATTTTTAGGCGAAAATATTGAGTGGATATTTGTAGATTCTGGTTCTAAGGATGAAACTACTTCTATTTTAAAAGGTGTTAAAAATTCATCAAGGTATTTTTTTAAAAAAAACATAGGTTTTGCAAAGGGAAATAATCATGCAATCTCTAAGGCAAAAGGGGAGTATATTTTCTTCTGCAATCCTGATGTTTCGTTTGATAAATTTATTTTTGAGGATGTAATAAAAGAGCTTAAGGAGAAAAAACCCTTAGTATTAATTCCTCTTTTAAAAAAGAAAGGAGAAACTTTTTATTTTATAAGACCTTTACCTTCTATTTGGAATGTTTTGACTTTACGTTGGAATAGAGGTAAAATAGAAAAAGGTGATAGAATCCAACCTGCCTTTTCAGCTATTTTTATAAATAAAATTGTATTGGATAAATTAAAGGGTTTTGATGAGGATTTTTTTGTGTATTTTACGGATGTTGAATTTTTTAAAAGGTTTTATGAAATTGGATTTAAAGTAGAAGATATAACCTTCTCAGATAAATACTTTTATCATGTTGGTTCTTCTGTTTTATTTTTAAGAAAATATGAGTTCTTAAAAAAATTTGATTTTGCAAGAGGTTTTTTATTTTATTTTTTAAAATACGGTAATTTAACTGAAAAATTTTTTTCCCTTTTATTTTTTTTAATTTTAATTGTTAGATCTTTTTTCTTTTATTTTAGATAATCTTTTGTTCCTTGAGAAAATTTATTATTTCTTCTTCTTTAATCGGTAGTGGAAAAATGTTGATTTCATATCTTAAATTGTAAAAGAAATGATTAAGATCTGAAAATTTTTTTACTACTTTTTTTATTTCTTCACTTGCTCTTTCTAAATCTTTCATGTAAAAGAGAAATAAGAAATATTGTATATAATAAGAAATTTCTCTAAGAGGACTTTTATGACATTTTTCAAGACTTTTTCTAAAATATTCTTCAGTTTTTTCTACTTCGCCCAAAACAAGAAAAATTTTTGCAAGTAAAATATTTTTATCACATTCGAATATCTCACTGTGTGGCTGAATAGATTTTGCTATATTTAATGCCTTTTGTACGTTTCCCTTTATAAGTTCATACGAAGAATCAAAGAGCATTACATCAAGTAGTGTATCAGGATCTTTGTATTCTTCGTAAAGTTCTCTTAACTTAGAATTACAGTCCTTTGCCTTTTCTATATCTCCTATGAGTATATAGTAATTTTTAAGCAAAAAATAATAATTGTCGTAATAGTAATAAGTTCTCGATTTTTCAATATAGGTTTTCATTTCTTCTAAAGTTGTAAGTAATTTTTCTTTATCTCCTGTATAAAGATATGACCAAGAGAGCATTCCAAGAATATAGGTAATTAAGTCTTCATCAACAGCTATACTTAAGGCTTCCTTATATTTTTCCTCTGCAATTTCTAATTTGAGTCTTTTAAAATACACAACACCAATATTAGTTAGAAGTAAAGCAACCCCCCTTTTTGTTATTCTTATATTTTTTGCTATATTAAGTGCTTCATTATAAAACTTTTCAGCCTTTTCAAGTTCTTCATTTGCTGAACTGACCGCACCTAAAAGGGTATTAAGTCTATATAAGATTCTGTTTTCTAATTTATCTTTATAAAGAAGTCCTTCATAGGCAAATTTTTCGGCTTCCTTGTAGTTACTTAGATAATAAAAAGATCCACCTTTTAAAAAGAAAAAAAGTCCTCGATACTCAGGCTCAAGCTTACTGACGTCAATTTTTTCAAGTTCTTTTAGGGTTTCTTCAAATCTATAGGATAAATAGTGAATTTCTGCTTTAATTAGAATTATAAGAAAATTTTTTTGTAGTTCCTCAGGTAGTTTCTCAACTATAGGTTCTATTTCATAAAAGATGGTGGTATCGAGTATATCGTATATCTTTTTATTCAGTACATCAAGTATTTTTGAGTAGTATTTAAGTTTTAGTAGGTATGAGAGAGCTTGGAAGAAGTCTTCTTTTTCTAGGTAGTATTCTACGGCGTTATCGAGGATCCATTTTTTAAGTATGAGACCTTTTGGGTTTTTTTCTAGTTCTTTTAGTAGGAATTCTTTGAATATTGGGTTTAGGAAGTAGTATTCGCCGGATTTTTCTATGAATAGGAATTTTTCTGTTATTTCTTTGATGAAATTTTCTGGGTTTTTTAGGCCTAATATTTTTTCGAGTTCATCTTTTTTAAATCTTTCGAGGCATGATAATCCGAGGAGCAAACTTCTTTTTACTGGTTCAAGTTCATTGAGTTTTTCTTTTAGTATTTTTTCTATGTATTCAGATTCTAATTTTTCTGGGACAGTTTTTTTATTTAGGTATTCTGAGAGGAGTATTCTTGTGAAGAGTCCGTGGCCTTTTGTTTTTGATATGATGTTATGGATGTCTTTTTTGTTGTAGTTTATTTTGTGATGGTTTAAAAAGTCGGTGATTTCTTCTATTGTTATGGTGAGGAGGTATTTATCGATTTTTTCTGTTTGGTTTTCAAGTG
>JBCNUW010000039.1:0-6031 GCA_039630575.1 Caldifarciminales bacterium | reverse complement strand
AGATATAGAATTTAAGGAAATTGCAGAATCTTTTAACGAATTTGTTGAAAGCCTTTCTGAGAGAATTAAATCAACAAAATTAGCAGCTCTTAAAGTTAGTGAATTCTCTGAAAATGTGTCAAGTGCAATAGAAGAGCTCACTGCCTCATCAAACACAGTAACCGAAACAGTTCAAAAACTCGCAAATATCTCTACTGATGCTGCTAAAGGTATCCTTGATGCATCAAAATCCGTTAAAGAACTTTTAAATATAGCACTTAACACAGACGAAGAAGCTAAAGAAATGCAAAATATTGAAAGTTATGCCTATAGTCTTGCTCTTGAAGGCAGAAAAATTTCAGAAAGTATAAGAGAAGAACTCGATAAAGTTTCAAATGTAATGAATAAACTTAAACAAAGTACAGAAAATTTCAGAGTTTTCCTAAGAGATATTCTTGAAATTTCAAATACCATAACAACATTTATGAGGAGAACCAATTTACTATCACTAAATGCTTCAATTGAAGCAGCAAGAGCACAAACTCAAGCAAAGGGCTTTTCAATAATTGCAGACGAAATAAGAAGACTTGCAAGAGACTCCTTTTTATATTCAGAAAGAATTCAAAATATTGTAGAAAACATAAAATCACTACTTGAAGAATATTCAAAAAGCTTAGTAGAAAACCAAAAAATAATAGAAAGTGCAAAAGAAGTTCTTTTAAGAGCAGCCGACCAGTTAAAATTAATCGCTGACCAAAAAGAAGAAGCAATGGAAAAGGTGCAAAAAATTTCAAAATTTACTTCTGTAGAAAGAGAAGAAATTGAAAAACTTGCCCATTTTATGGATAAGGCTAGTGTCTTAGTCGAAGCGGTACATAAATCAAGTCAAGAAATTGCAGCAAGTATGCAAGAACAACTCGCATCCTTAGAAGAAATATCTTCCTCCACATCAGAACTTGCTCACATAAGCGAAAATCTTAAAACAAGTCTAATAGGTTTTAGAACTGAATAAATGAAATCTATATAAAACACAACATTGAAAAACATAATTATATGTCCAAAATGTGGAACAAAGATTGATGTTAATGAAATTATTTATGAACAAATTGAAAGGGAGCTTAAGAAAAAATATGAGGATGAGTTTGGAAAAAAAATACAAGTTGAAAAACAAAAGATTGAAGAGGAAATCCGGAAAAAGATTGAAGAAGAAAAATTTGAATATATAAAGAGGCTCGAAAAAGAACTTTCTGAAAAAAGTGAGAAATTAAAAAATTATTATAGATTAGAAGCTGATCTTGAAAGATTAAAAAGAGAAAAAGAAGAAATAAAAGAGAAAATAATATTGGAAAAAGAAAAAGAATTTTCTCAAAAACTTGTTGAAAAAACAGAGGAGATTAAAAAGCAGGTGCTTGAAAAATTTTATTTTGAATTAAAAGAAAAAGATAAAGTAATTGAAGACTTGAAGAAAAAACTTGAAGAAGCCCAAGAAAGAGCAGAAAAAGCATCAGTTGGGTTAAAAGGAGAAATCCAGGAAATTGAAATTGAAAAGTTTTTAAAATTTGAATATCCCTATGATGAAATCATAAGATTAGGGAAGGGACAACATGGAGCAGATGTTATACAGATTGTAAGAAATAAAAGTGGTGAAATATGTGGTAAAATTTATTATGAAAGTAAAAGAACAAAGAACTTTGAAAATAAATGGATAACAAAATTAAAAGAAGACAATCTCAATTTAAACGCAGATGTATTAGTTTTAGTTACTGAAACAATGCCAAAAGAAAGTGATATATTTTTTTATAAAGATGGTGTTTGGATTTGCAATTTCTTTGAATTAAAACCTTTATCTTATATTTTAAGACACTTTTTAATTGAACTACATTCTTTAAAAATCTCACAGGAAGATAAAGGAACAAAAATGGAAATGCTTTATAATTATTTAACAGGTAACGAATTTAAAAATCAATTTTCTGCCTTTGTAGAAGGCTTTAAATCCCTTTATAAAAGTTATATTGATGAAAGAACAAAAATGATAAAACTATGGGCTGAAAGAGAAAAACAACTTCAAATGATTTTAGATAATTTGTTTAAGTTCTATGGTTCAATAAAGGCAATAGCAGGTGAAAAGATTCCCGAGATAAAAGAGCTCGAAGGCAAAAGATTTTTAATACTTGAAGGGAAATGAATAAATTTAAAAAATTAATAATCCCCTTAATTCTTCTTTCTTCCTGTATCCCTCCTTGTAATTTTAATAAAGCAAAGATAAAAAAGATGGCAGCTATTTAGGAATTTGTGGATATATGGTAGGTTTAAATTACCCCTTTCTTTTTACATTTTCTTTTTTATTTGGGTATCCTGAGAATGAAGGAATTACAATTGCTTTAGGAACAAGATTAATTTACACTCAATTTTTTTGTTTAAATTATAATTTTAAAAAATACACTATTTCACAAGGAGTGTATACTCATAATTATTTTAAGGCTATAGGTTATTATATAGGATTTGGTTATGTAAATCATTAAATAAACTTTTTAATGGAAGTCATAAAAGTAAAAGATCTTCATAAAATTTACAGAAGACCTATAAAGGAAAAAGGACTTAAAGGAAGTATAAAAGAATTTTTTAAGAGAAAATATGAAGAAGTTCATGCATTAAAAGGCATAAGTTTTGAAGTGTATGAAGGAGAGATTCTTGGATTTGTTGGTCCTAACGGTGCAGGTAAGACAACTTGTATGAAGATTCTTTCAGGTGTCCTTTACAAGACAAAAGGATATGTAAATGTATTAGGCTTTGACCCATTTAAAAGAGAAAAAGAATTTTTAAAGAAAATAACCTTTGTTATGGGTCTTGAAGGATTTTTAGAAGAAATTGTATGGGATATATCAGCAAGAGATGGGTTATATTTTATAAAAGATTTATATGAAGTTAATGATAAAGTATTTTTAGAGAATTTAAATGAAATGGTAGAAATCCTTGATGTTAAAGACATTCTTGATGTTCCTTTAAGGAGAATTTCAAAAGGTCAAAAAATGAGACTTGAGCTCATTGCAAGTTTAATTTATAACCCTTCAGTTTTATTTTTAGATGAACCAACACTTGGACTTGATATTGTTTCTCAAAAAAATATAAGAGAGTTTATAAAGTATTATGTAGAAAAAAATAAGGCAACTTGCATTTTAACAAGCCACTATATGAAAGATGTTGAAGAACTCTCTGATAGATTAATAGTTATAAATAATGGAGAAATAATTTATGAAGGAAGTGTTCAAGGTGCAATTGAAAAATTTTCAGGTAAAAAATTAATAAAATTCAGTTTAAAAGACGAAAGGGATAAAGAAAAATTAAAAAATTTCTATCCTAAAATACATAAAGACAAAGAAGAAGGAATTTATAGAATTCTTGTTCCTAAATCTTTTGCCTCTGAAATAACAAAGAATTTATTTCAAAATTTTGAAATAACTGATATAACAATAGAAGAGCCAGAACTTGAGGAGGTTTTAAGAGATGTTTTTGAAAGTTCTTCGTAAATATATAGCCGTTTCAGAGATTATGATACTTGATGCACTCCAGTACAAAATAAATACATTTTTTCTTTTATCAGTTATACTTGTTCCACCTCTTGCTTATTTTTTCTTATGGAAATCAATTTATACTCAAAAAGAAATCATCGGTAATTATAAGTTAGGAGAAATAATTACTTATTATATAATTACCTATTTTTTTCTTGAAACAAAACCTCGTGCACCGTGGGATATAGCACATTCAATAAAAAATGGTGGCTTTTCTAAATATATAACAAAACCAATAAATCATTTTTTCTTTTATTTTTTCTCTGAGTACTCCTATTTATTTGTTTGGTGGATAACGGCTGTTTTTGGTGTAGTAATTCTATTCTTTGCTTTAAAAAATTATGTAATTTTACCTTATGGTCTTCTGCCGTTTTTTCTTTCCCTTTTATTTAGCTTCTTTGGTGGTGTTTTAGGTTTTATAATTGAATATATTCTCAACTTGCTTGCTTTTTGGGTTGAAAGACCTTTTGCTTTTTTAAGATTTTTTGACCTAACAATTTATTTTTTATCAGGTGCAATAATTCCACTTGACTTACTTCCTTTTAAAAATGTTTTTCTTTTTCTTCCATTTAAATATATAAGTTTTTTCCCTGCGAGAATCTTTATCGGAAAAGAAGTTAATATTAATATTCTAAATGAATTATTCATTCTCTTTTTCTGGATAATCCTATTTTACTCTATTTCCCAGATTATTCTTTATTTAGGTAGAAAATCTTATAGCGCACCCGGAAGTATATGAAAAGTTTAAAAATTATTTTAAAATTTTTATATTTAAAATTCAAATCACACATAGCTTTTCGCACTGATACAGTTTTACAAATACTTTTTGGTATTTTAGATACTTTATTTGCTTTTTTATTCTTTAATGTTATTTATTCCTATGTAGACAATGTTGTTGGTTTTGAAAAAGGAGAAATCTATATTTTAACAGGGACAGCCTATTTACTTGATACATTACATAGAAGTATTTTTGGAACCGGTATTTTTTCACTTTCAATTCTTGTAAAGTCAGGAAGGCTTGAAAAATATTTAATAAGACCTTTTAAGCCAAATGTTCTTGTTGCTTTCAGAGAGCCGAGGTTTGATATGTTTTATAGATTGCCTTCTTACTTTGTTCTTTTTATTTATGGATTTTATCTTTTAAAAACTTTTCCCTCCTTTTTTGATATACTTTTATTCTTTACTTCTTTTTCTATTTCTTCTCTTATTTATATCTTTCTTTCCTATAACATAACTCTTTTAACTTTTTGGATAATTGAAGTTTACAACTTATATTACATAATTTATGATTTTTATGAATTTGCAAGATATCCTGAAAAAATTTATAAAGGAATTTTCAGAAAAATTTTTATAACCATAATTCCAGTTATTATTCTTTCAAATTATCCTGTAAAATTTTTGTTAAAGGAAAGAAATTATTTTTTCCTCTTTTATCAAATTTTTATTCTTTTTATATTCTTTTTAATTTTTAAATTAATGTGGAAAAGAGGATTAAGAAGGTACGAGGGGGCAACAATTTGAAGGAAAAATAAAAGTCTATCTTAACCCAAATCCTTATTTAGAAAGGTGATATACTTATGGACCCATGGTGTAGAAGATATGTGAAGATCTTACCTTTTATAGTTGATATTTTTAATTACATAACTCATAGTTTTTTTAATTTTGACAATATTTGTAACAAATCATTCATAAAGTTTTTTCTTTTTACTTTCAGTTTTTAAAAAATTAAAATCAAAAAAACTAAAATTCAGAGTAATAATCAAATTTACACTTGGCTAAAATAAATAGAATTCAAAAAGAAACGTACATTATTCTGGGGCCCATCACCCCTAAGATTGTTCCTCCTATAATTGCTCCTAATCCTAATTCAAAAATATCTACTTCTTGATCTCTCCAATACATCATTTTCAAATTCCAAGTAAGCGCAGCACCAAGTATTTCTCCAATAGTACTACATACCCAAGTGACACGGAATAAGTGCTCCGACTTTTTTGCATTTTTTTTAGCTGCACATATCCCTGCTGGAACAAAAAGATTTATTCCTGCTACCCCTCCCATTATTGTAAAGATCCTAGCATAAGTATCGTAACTTATAAAAAATAAACTAAATTGTCCAGCTATATAACAACCACCCAAGCCACCAAGAAATCCACTTATAATTCCATAACAGCTTTCCTCCATGATATTTGAAATCTCTTCTAATATTTTATATGTTTTATATCTTTTGGGTTCTATAAAATTGAGATGACTCCTTTGAAAATAAAAAATCTTTCCATTTCCATGGTATATTCCAGAACCTTTTTTAAACTCTTTAAAAGTAGATTTACTCCTTGTGACTCTTTCTATATCCTCCTGCAGGGCACATCTTTGCGAAAATAATTTACTCTCGAATGAAAATAAAAAAATAGTTAAAATAATTTGTCCCATATTTAAATTATAAAGTTTTTGAATTTAAAATAAAATTCAATCATTAACTCTTGCAG
>JBCNUW010000038.1:0-6408 GCA_039630575.1 Caldifarciminales bacterium | reverse complement strand
AATTTTGTTTTTAAATCAATTGCACAAAAAATATATCTTTTCATTCCATTAAAAAAATAATAGCACTATCCATTTGAACTAAATCTCCTGGAAAAGAAGGAGTATAATTTCCTCTTCTTAGTTTTTTCTTCTTCTTTTTTTCTCTTATAATTACTTTTCCCGTTTTCCTATAAAAAGATATTTTTGCTTTCGGGTTTAGTATTTCATTCCTGTCTTTTAAATATCTTATAATCCTTGCAATAGTAGATGCAGAAAGAGATTTTAAATTTCTTTCTCTACAAAACTCATCAAGTAGCACCTTCAAACTATCTTGTCCCATTCTTGGATATTCCCATCTTTTTTTCTTTATAAATTCTACTATCTGAGGATAAAGAGTCTTTTGTCTTCTTCTTATAGGTGCTCCTCTTTTAGGGAATAAGAGATTCTATTTTATATCCAGAGTCTTTATACTTCTTTTTCCATAAATAAACAGTAGATCTTGCTACTCCAAAAGCATCCTTTGTCGCCTGCACACCATACTTATCAAAGAACCTGATAATTTCCGGCCTTTTTAAAGCGATCTCCTTTAATTTTTCCTCTGCACTAATTTTCTTTTTAATTTTTTTAGTTTTTATATTTTAATTTTAAAATAATTTTAATTCATTTTTCAAATTATCCAATATCTCTCTAAAATTTTTCAAAAAAGCATAAAAGGTAAATGAAAAAACTTTGAATTGTAGTAGATATTAAAAATCTTTTTGGGTAAACTTCATGCAGAGTGTCTTTTAATTATTTGGAGTTTAGGAAAAGTTATATGTTTAGATGTAATTGAGTATAAAAAGCGTAAGAGTTTTGGCAGGAGAAGTATTTACTTACCTATTCTTACAAAGGAAAAATTTTTAGAGAAAAAGCCTGAGAGATCCCAAAACCGATAATTGATGAAAAAGTGAAACTCTTTAATAAAGTTTTTCTTTTCAAAAATTTAACTTTATCTAACATTTTAAGATAAACTCCCTTTATATTATAATAAATTTATGAAGAGATTAATCTTGACAGGAGGGAACGTAAAGAAGAACTCTCCTATTTTTAAAAAAATAGCAAAAGAATATAAAGGTGGAAAAGTTTTGATACTACCCTATGCTTCTGACAATCCCTTAAAAACATATTTTTATTACCAAGAGCTTTTTAAAAAGTATAAAATTGATAACATTTTAAGTTTTTTATATCCCAATAACAGAGAAAGAATTGATATTAAAACTTTGGAAAAAAATATGAACGAATCGGAAATAATATTCTTTACAGGTGGAAATCAATTGAAGTTAACTACACTTTTAGGTGGCACAGACTTTTTTGATTTTTTAAAGAATGTTAAAAAAGATATAACAATAATAGGAACCTCAGCAGGAGCTGCCTTTCTTGGAGACCTTATGATTTATGACGGTCCTGCAAAAAATGGAATATTAAAAGGTGGTGTTGAACTAACAAAAGGACTTGGTTTAATTGAAAATGTAGTAATAGATACACATTTTACAGAAAGGGGTAGACTTTTGAGACTCATTCAAGTTGTAATAACTAATCCATCCCTTCTTGGAATCGGTATCTCAGAAAACACATCAATATTTGTAGAAAAAGATAAGTTTGAGGTAGTTGGAGAAAAAGTGGTAGTGGTTGTGAATGGTATAGAAATTAAAAGAACAAACATGCCTGATAAAAAACCAGGAGAACCTTTTGGAGCTGAGAATATAAAAGTTGATATTTTATCTCCTGGTGGAGTATTCGATTTAAATAAAAGGGAGGTTGTTGTTTTATGAAGGAATATAAGTATATGAAAATTTTAGAAATGAGAGCATTAAGAGGACCAAATATTTATCATTTAAGAAAACCTTGTATTTTTATGCTAATTGACATTGGCGAACTTGAAGAAAGACCAACTAACAAAATTAAGGGGTTTAGAGAAAATTTGGAAAAAACCCTACCATCAATAAAAACACATAGATGTTCTTATGGGATGGAAGGTGGATTTTTAAAAAGAGTAGAGGAGGGAACATGGGTTGGACATGTTGTTGAACATATAGCACTTGAATTACAATGTTTAGCTAAAATGGAAACAACATTTGGTAAAACAAGGGAGTATAGGAAAAAGGGCGTTTATACAGTTGTCTTCTCTTATGTAGTTGAGGAAGCAGGAAAAAAAGCTGGAGAATTTGCAATTGAGATAACAGAAAAGTTAGTTGATGGAGAGATTCCTGACATAAGCAATTACATAAACGAACTACTTGAAATAAGAGAAAAATGGGCACTTGGACCATCAACACAGGCAATTGTAGATGAAGCAAAGAAAAGAGGAATCCCAGTTATAAGATTATGGAACGAGGGTAATTTAGTGCAGCTTGGTTATGGAAAAAATTCAAAAAGAATATGGGCAACAACAACTCATTATACTTCAAACATAGGTGTAGAAATTGCTTGTGACAAAGAAATTACGAGAAAAATCTTACAAGACTGTGGAATACCTACACCGAGGGGCTCATTAGTGAGATCTTTTGAAGAAGCAAAGGAAAAAGTAAATGAAATCGGTTTTCCCTGTGTCGTAAAACCTGTGAATGGAAATCACGGAAAAGGTGTTACAGCAGGTGTAAAAAATTTAAAAGAACTTAAAGAAGCCTTTAAATATGCAAGAAAGTATTCAAAGGAAGTAATCATAGAGGAATTTGTAAATGGAAAAGATTATAGAATTTTGGTGATAAATGGAAAAGCAGTAGCCTGCGCCCAAAGAACACCAGCTCATGTAATAGGTGACGGAAAAAAAACAATTAAAGAACTAATCGATGAAGTTAACAGTGATGAAAGAAGAGGTATTGGTCATGAAAAACCTTTAACGAAAATCAAAATAGATGAAATGACTTTGGAAATTTTAAAGAAGAAAAAATTAACTCTTGATTCAGTTCTACCTAAGGGTGAAGTTTTGTATCTTAAAACATCAGCAAATCTATCAACAGGTGGGGAAGCAGAGGATGTTACGGATATTGCTCATCCTACAAATTTAAACCTTGCTGAAAGAGTGGCAAGAATTGTAGGGTTAGATATTGCAGGGATTGACTTTATAAGTGAAGATATAACAAAACCCCTCTTTGAGACAAAAGGAAAGGTGGTGGAAGTAAACGCTGCGCCCGGTTTTAGGATGCATATATATCCCTCAAAAGGAAAACCAAGAGATATTTCCTCCTATGTTATAGATATGCTCTTTCCCCCTGGAAAGGAAGCGAGAATCCCTATTATTTCAATAACAGGGACAAATGGGAAAACTACAACAGTAAGGATGGTTGCTCATATTTTAAAACTTTCAGGTAAAAGGGTAGGTTTTACTACAACAGAGGGTGTTTACATAGGTAATGACCTTATTGTAAAAGGTGATATGACTGGTCCCTGGAGTGCAAGGCTAGTATTAAAAGACCCATCCGTTGAAGTCGCAGTCTTTGAGACTGCAAGAGGAGGAATATTGAGAGAGGGGCTTGGCTACGATAAAGCAAACATTGGAGCAATTTTAAATATCTCAGAAGACCATCTGGGCTCTAAAGGGATCGAAACAGTTGAAGAAATGGCAGAAGTTAAATCAGTAGTCATAGAAACTGTTATGGAAAATGGTTTTGCTGTTTTGAATTCATGTGATAAATTGGTAAGAAGTCTGCAGGATAGAACTAAAGCAAAGAGAGCATTTTTCTGTATGGAAGAAAATGACTTTTTTAGAGAGCATTGTGAAAGAGGGGGTATAGGTACATTGCTACAAAATGGCACCATATATATAGTCAAGGGAGATTTAAGGATTCCTGTGATTGATATTATTGATATGCCCTCTTCTTTCTGGGGAAAAGCAAAATTTAATATTGAAAATGCACTTGCAGCAACTCTCATAACTTTTCTTTCTGGAGTTTCAATAGAGACAATATCAGAAGGACTTAGAAGATTTTATCCTGACTTTAACGAAAATCCTGGGAGAGCAAACTTTATCTCAACAGGAAGATGGAAAATTATCTTAGATTATGCCCATAATCCTGCAGCCTATGAAAATATCTTTTCTCTCTTTAATTTTCTTAAATCTGATTTTAAAATATGTATTTTAGCAGCACCCGGTGATAGAAAGGATATATATATTGAAAAGATGGCTGATATAGCCTCAAGAGGAAAGGCTGATCTTTTTATATTGAGAGACGATGAAGACTTAAGAGGAAGAAAGCCTTTAGAAGTTCCAAAAATTTTCAAAAGAATCCTTTTAAGAAATGGAATTGATGAAAGTAAAATTTTTATAAAGAAAAATGAGGAGGAAGCGATTCAGTTTGCTATGGAAACTGCAGAGGGAAAAGAGGCTTTAATTTTAATTATCGTAGAAAATCCTGAAAAAGCCTACAGCGTAATTAAAAAGAAAAAAGTAGAATTACCCATATAAAATGTACTTAAGTAAAGGAGAAAAACTAATAAATTTTTTTATATTTATTTTTACCTTTTTAACAATTTCTTTATTTTCTCTTTTTTCAGACATTACAGATGATGAAGGAATCCCTTTAAATGCCGTTTTATTTATGTTAAAAGGGGGTAAAATCTATGAAGAACTTTTTGAATTTTGGGGACCCTTTGCCTTCTATATCAACTACCCTGTCTTAAAATTTCTGCCCCAAAACCTTTTTTTTCCAAGAGTATTTACTTCCTTTTTAATCTCAATTGAAATACTTATACTTTTTAAATTATCTAAAGAATTTTTAAATAAGAAAAATTCAACACTTATGTTAATTTTTTTTATCTTAAATTTAATCACTGTATCATTAATTATACCCTCTCTAAGATGGTACACTTCCTTTCTTAATGTACTTTCAATATACTTCTTAATCAATTATATAAAAAATGAAAAAAACTCATATCTTGTCCTTTCTGGTATATTTACAGGTTTAAACATTTTCAACATGCAAAATTATGGCATTTTTTTAACTATAAGTACTTTTATATTTCTTTACTTATTTTTAAAAAATTTTAAAAGCATTATATTTTACCTTTTAGGGGTTTTACTTGTAACTCTTTTTTGGATTATAGTACTTTTTTTTCAAGGAACTTTAGATGATTACATAAAAAACTTTTACCTTATGGTCTTAACTGGGAATTATACACAATCACAATGGAGTTACAACAATGACTGGTTCAATTATTTAGATACTTTAAAATCAACCTTCCTTTCAGTTTTTAGTTTAAATATAAAAAAGCTTTGGCGTATTTTTATAACCTTTTTTAACTTTTTTATGCCAATATTCACTTTTATTTTAACTCCTTTTGCATTAGAGAAAGAAAAAAAGATTTATCTTTTACTGTTAACTAGTATATTTCAATACCTTTCAATGCTCATACAGGGTCCGGATATCTTAAGGTCTTTTAGCTTTTTACCCTTTACATATATACTTTTATTTTTACTTATTGAAAAAATTACTATTATTAAAAATTTAATAATCAAAAACTTTTTAAAAATCTTTGTAATTATTATATTTCTTTATCTGATACTTAGAACTTTAACACATATTCATTATGTTTTTACAACAAAAAAAAGTTTTCTTAATTTAGAAAGAGCAAAAGTTTTTGTAAGAGAAGACGAAAAAAGTGGTTATCTTGAACTTAAAAAATTTTTAGATGAAGAAATAACGGACGAAAAAGTATTTTTCCTAGACAATGGAGCAATTTTTTATTTTCTATTTAAGTTAGAAATTCCAGTTTACAGAGACTTTATAGAACCAAACTTCCCAATGGAAATACAAAAAAGAATTTTAAAAGATATAAAAGAAAAAGAGATAAAATATATGATACAAAAAATAAATTTAAATTACCCAAAAGATTGGAGTAAAGATTTAGTATTTGACTTTATTATCAAAAACTACGATAAAATAAAAGAAATAAAGTTGAAAGGTAAAAAGATAATTGAAATCTATAAATTAAAAAGATGAAAACTAAAATTTTAATTTTTATAAGTTATATTATCCTTGTAATATTTTTAATTTTTACCAAGGGACCCTGGAATTTTATACTTTTTCCCCTCTTACTTTTCATTCTTGGCTTTGCCCTTTCCCATATTTTACTTGAATCAGAAGACCTCTTAACAACTTTACTTTTATCTTTTACCTTTGGATACAGCCTCTATGTACTTTCCGTTTCAATTTTCATAACTACACTATCAATTAAATTTAAAGCAGCAAATTATACGTTCCTATTGTTATCGGTTCCTATAATACTTTTATCCATTATTTTTACAGATCTTAAAAAGTCATTGAAAAAAGAAATTTCTGTACAAAAAGAAAAAATCAAAGTCTTTTTATTTATATCTTTACTTTTCCTTTTATTCCTGTATTTTCTCTTAGGAAAGAATGCAATTTTAGATCCTTATATTCATTATCCTCA
>JBCNUW010000037.1:0-6568 GCA_039630575.1 Caldifarciminales bacterium | reverse complement strand
ACTCCGTCGCCGTTACAATCTGCAAAAGTTGCCATCCTTGGAACCCACTTCTGAGCAGGCTGAGGAATAAACTGATCCCCCATGTTTCTCGCTGGTCCTGTCAAACCAAAATAAACACCCAAGGGCAAAACATCAAGTTCATTAACAACTCCGTTAGCATCAGCATCACCTGGATAAACTACATATTGACTCTGTGCAGCAAAAACAACACTGGCAGAAGCATCAAGTCTACCAAAACCAAAAATTGTATCATAACCTCTTGGGCCAAGATCAACTGCAGTACCTGTTAGAACTCTCCTCAAATCTAAATTCGTTAACTGGGGATCTAAAGATAAACATAGGGCAGCAACACCAGCTACATGAGGCGCAGCCATTGAGGTTCCTTGATAGAAAATATATACAAACCGATCTACTACAGGCCTACCTTGATACTCATCACAGGTATTTTGCAAAACACCATCAGCATAACCATCATTATTTAAGTCCACTCTCACATCTCCACCAGGTGCAACTATATCAATACCTTTTCCGTATTGTGAATAGTAGGAAAGTGAATCCCTATAATCTGTTGCACCAACTGCAAAACACTCTGGATAACCAGCAGGATATGAGAGCTTTGAAACCCCTTGATTTCCAACCGCTGCCACAAGGAAAGCACCTTGATTATAAGCATTTTTAATTGCCATGTGCACTACTCTCATACCTGAAGAATCTCCAGGAGGACCACCCAAACTCATGTTTATCACTCTTGCACCATTCTGGATTGCAAAAGAAATACCATCCGCTATCTGAGCAGCAGTACCACCTTGTGGACCTAAAACCTGCACAAGAATAACACTTACACCAGGAGAAATTCCAGCCACTCCTAAGTAATTATTTGTTGTTTGTGCAATTGTTCCAAGAACGTGTGAACCATGGGGAGAAGAAGGATCTGGGTAAGGATCATTATGAAAAAAATCATAAGCAGCTACGACTCGCAAACCTGATAAATCCGGAGCAATATAGTAATAACCATCAGAACTTATAACCTCGTCAGCCTCATAATCAGGTATTAAGCCATACCTATAAGAAAATCCATCGTCAAGAACAGCTACTTTAATAGAAGGTGAACCAAAAGTAAAATTCCAAGCTGTCTCCATTCCTATCCTCTTTAAATGCCATTGATAAGTATAATAGGGATCATTAGGTATAAAAAAAGGCTTTAAGATAGCGTTTTTGTTAACTTCATCTACATGTTGTAACCTCCTCAGATTCTCCATAACCGACTCAATATTCTCCCTTTCCGGATCAAATTTGACAACAACAAAAGGTAAATACTGGCTAACATGACTGATGGTGTAACCTTTTTCCTGAATTTGCTCAATAATTTTTGACTTTTGACCATCCCTATATATTACCACCACTTCGTCCCTTTTAAAATCACTGATTAAAGCAAAAAATAAAATTGCTGTTTTCATGGCATATATTATACTGAAAAAAATTTAAATTTGAAAAAAGTTTTTAAAAGTTGTAAAATTATAATTAAATAAAGGTTCAACTCCTTTAAAAAAAAAGTCTAAAATGGAAGAGAAAATTTTAGATCTACTTAAAAAAGAAGGAAAACCACTTAGACCGTCTGATATTGCAAAAAAAATTGGGCTTGATTCAAAAGAAGTTTCAAAAATACTTCAAAAACTTAAAAAAGAGGGCAAAGTTATAACACCGAAAAGTTGCTATTATTCTATAAAGGAGTCTTAAGGAGATTTTAAAATGTATCCAATTTTTTATTTTCCATATCTAACATCTGGTTGGATAATAGCAATCCTTGCTACACTCCATATTTTACCTTCTCATCTTGTAACTTCAGCAATGTGGTTCAACGTATATATTGAATGGAAAGCCTATAAAGAAAAAAGAGAAGAATTACTTGAATTTGTAAAAAAATTTACATTACTTTTGCTTGTCTTCTCTTATGTCTTTGGTTCTCTATCCGGTGTTGGAATATGGTTCGCCACAATGGCTTCTTCACCAAGAGGAATTTCAAGCTTAATCCATAATTATGTCTGGGGATGGGCAACAGAATGGGTTTTCTTCATTATAGAAGTCCTTGGAGTTTTTGTATACTACTATACCTTTGACAAAGTCGATAGAAGAACACACCTTATTATAGGCCTAATCTTTGCAATTGGAGCCTGGACAACCATGGTAATAATAGTAGGAATTCTCTCTTTTATGATCTCTACTGGTAAATGGATAGAAAACGGTTCATTCTTTTATGGTTTCTTCAACAGAAACTATTTCCCCCACCTAATCTTAAGAACGATATTCATGTTTGCTGTGACTGCTCTTTACGCTACATTTATATCTAACTTTGTAAGAAACGAAATTACAAAAAAGGAAATAATAAAAAAGGCATCCCTATTTGGCACCTTGAGCATTGTTCTTTTCTTTCCAACTCTGTATGTGTATCTAAACTCAATTCCATTACAATCTAAAGAAATCTATAATCTCCTTGTAACTCCTGGACTCAAAATTGGATTCATCATTCCAATTTTATTAGTACTCATATATTTTCTTTTAAATCTTTTTACAAACTTTTTAACAAAGTTAATACCTTCACTTGTTATGATTATAGTTATTTTTTTTGGTATATTTGTAGGTGAAAGAATAAGAGAGATATTAAGAAAACCCTACTTAATACCAGATTATGTGTATTCAAACGGTATTATAGCAAAAGATCATAAAGCAAAAGGTGTAATAAGCGACATAACAAAAGTAAAAAACGGAAATGGTATCCTTGAAATTTTTCCCTTTACTCCCTCTGAATTAAAAAATATTAATGAAAATAACATCCTCGAAGCAGGTAAACTTGTTGCTCTTATAGAGTGCTCATCTTGTCATTCTGTAGAAAAAGCTGGAGTTAGACCTTTAAAATACTATATTGATAAAATGGGTTTTGATAGCATTGAAACAGCAATGGAATTCCTTGATTTAATGGGAGAAAACTACATATACATGCCACCTTTTTTAGGAAATGAGATGGAAAAAAGGGCTTTAGCAAGTTTTTTAATTTCTCTAAGAGGAAGCAAATAATGGATGTAACAAACATCATAAAAAATTTAATTGATCCGATGGGAATACC
Source organism: Caldifarciminales bacterium (assembly GCA_039630575.1). Lineage (GTDB taxonomy): Bacteria > Hydrothermota > Hydrothermia > Hydrothermales > JAJRUZ01 > JBCNVI01. The sequence goes on along the minus strand of JBCNUW010000037.1, from coordinate 3,447 downwards.
AAGTTTCCCATTAGTGTTTCAATTTCTCTTAGTTTTAACCTTTGTTATTCATATACTTTTCGTCAATTTAACTGTTGGTTCAGTTTTCATGAGCTTTTTCTTATCCCTAAAAGGAAACATATATAGTAAAAAACTATCTACTGCTTTAATAAAGGTTACTCCCTTTTTTATTTCCATGTCAATACTTTTTGGGGTTGCTCCCTTGCTTTTTGTGCAAGTAATATACGACGCCTTCTTTTATACAGCAAGTTCTCTATTAGGTCTTTATGTAATTTTATTCATATTTTCGATGATGCTTGGTTATACTCTAATTTACATATCTTACTTTAAAAAGGATAAAAATGAAAAATTGTTTAAAATTCTAACCTTTATATCTTTTACATTATTTTTATTTTCTGGATTTGTAATGCATTCAATTAGCTTTTTATCTGTTATACCAGAAAAGTGGATGGAAATTTTCACCTCATCCGAACCAGTCAACACTTCTGGTTCTCAACTTAAATACTTTCAGATATCAAGGTTTCTTCATTTCATAATCCCTTCTTTTATAAATTTAGGCATCTTCCTTATGCTTTATTCAGAATACTATAGAGAAAGGGAGGATATGGAAAAAAATTATATTGAATTTGTATACAAAACGGGAGCAAAACTTTCATTTTACTTCATCATATTGCAGATTATAGTTGGATTATGGTTTTTATTTGATATTCCAATTACTTTTAGGTTTTACTTAAATCCATTCCTTATAGTAGGAAAAATTCTTTCCTTAATTCTTGCTTTTCTCTTATTTAAGATTCTAAAGGAAGGTAAGATTAAAGGAGAAATAATAGCCCTCTTAGCCTTACTCATCCTGTTTTTCATGAGCTATTCACGAGAGTCATTAAGAGCAACTTATCTTTCTCAATTTCACTATTCAATTTTTGACTACAAGTTAAACTTAGACATTGGAAGCACTTTACTTTTCCTTTTAACTTTTATTATGGGTCTTATTGTTATTTCTTTTTTAATTTACATACCATATAAGGCAGGTAAAACAAAGGGTTTATACACTTCCACTGATAAGGAATTAAAATGGGGCAAGATAGCTGTCTCAATTATGATAATATGGCTTTTTGTTATGGTAACTCTTGGAATTTTTATAACATTTAATAATATCTCATAAGAACCTATAATTTAATATTACCTAATGCCCTTTAAGATATATCTCGCTAAACCACGTGGATTTTGTGCAGGAGTTGAAAGAGCTATAGAAATACTTGATTTGGCTTTAAAAAAATTCAGTCCACCAATATACGTAAAACACGCAATTGTTCATAACGAAAAGGTTGTAAAGGAATTTGAAAAAAAGGGAGCAATTTTTGTAGAAAATGTCGATGAGATTCCAGAGGGGAGTGTTGTAGTTTTTTCTGCTCATGGAGTATCACCTTTAGTAAGACAAGAGGCTAAAAAAAGAAATTTGAAAATTATAGATGCAACATGTCCACTTGTTACAAAAGTCCATCTTGAAGCAAGATATTTCGCTAAAAAAAATTACCTTATACTTCTTATAGGTCATAAGAACCATGTGGAAGTTGAAGGTACTATGGGAGAAGCACCGGGAAACATAATACTTATAGAAAAAAGAGAGGATCTTAGAAAATTAAAGGGTAAAAAATTTGAAAAACTTGCTATTTTAACCCAAACAACACTTTCTGTTGACGATACAAAAAAGTTAATAAGCGAAATACAAAGGAAATTTAAAAACATAGTTAGACCAAGGGCTGAAGATATATGTTATGCAACTCAAAATAGACAGGATATGGTAAAAAAAATTGCACCTTTCGTTGATCTTTTTTTAATTATAGGTTCAAAGAAAAGTTCCAACTCTAACAGATTAAAAGAAATAGCAGAAAAAAATGGCACAAAAGCCTATCTTATAAATGACAAAAGCGATATTCCTTTTAAAAAGTTAAAAAAAATTAATTCTCTTGGAATAACTTCTGGAGCTTCCACTCCTGAGTATGTTGTTCAGGAAATTATTGAAGAGTTAAAAAAATGTGGAGCAGAGGAAGTAATAGAAATAAAGGGAGTAGAAGAAGATATTAAATTTAGCATACCTAAAGATCTTGAATTATAAAGAATTAAAAAATAAATTCTTTGATTACCTTCTGCTTGAAAAAGGATATTCTGTTAACACAAAGGAAAGTTATGAAGATGATCTTGATAAATTTCTCGAATATACAGAATCAAATAGAATAGATCTTTTTGAAATAGAAAATTTTCATATCACAATATTTGTTGCAGAGTTAAAAAAAAGAAATTATTCTGATAATACTATTTTAAGAATTTTGTCATCCTTAAGAAGTTTTTTTAAATTTCTAATAGAAAGAGAAAATTTCAATAAGGACATTTCTCTTTTGATCGAGCTTCCTAAAAAACCTCAAAGACTTCCCTTTTTTTTAACCTATGAAGAAATTGATAAATTAATAAACTCAATTGATACAAATAAACTTTTGGGGTTAAGGGACAGAGCTTTAATTGAGCTACTTTATGCTACTGGAATGAGAGTAAGTGAAGCCCTTTCACTTAAAAGAAATGATATTAATTTTCAAGAGGAAATAGTGAGAATAAAAGGTAAAGGTGAAAAGGAGAGAATTGTTCCTTTGAATAAAATTTCTTTATTTTATTTAAATGAATATATTGAAAAAGAAAGAAAAAAAATTTTAAAAGATAAGGACTCTGATTTTCTTTTTTTAAACAAAAATGGTAAAAAACTAACAAGAGTTGGATTTTGGAAAATTCTAAAAAAATACTCAAAAATAGTAGGACTAAATAATTTACACCCTCATATTATAAGACATACTTTTGCTACCCATTTGTTACTAAATGGCTGTGATTTAAAAACTTTAAAAGTAATCTTGGGACATTCATCAATTTCTACTACACAGATATACACCCATGTTACAAAAAGTCATCTACATGAGGTAATCGAAAAATATCACCCAAGAGGAAAGGGTGAATATCGATAATATTGTTGATAAAATACTGAAAAATAGATTTATAGAAGATGTTTATAAAGTAACAAGAGAACTGGGGAGAGAGATTTATCTTGTTGGTGGAGCTGTAAGAGATCTTATTTTAGGTAAAGAAAAAATAGAGGATTTTGACTTCGTTTTACTTGATGATCCCTTTCAAATTGTTAATAGGTTATCAAAAATTTGGGGGAAAAATTATAAGAGTTATCCCTTTAATACGTATGAGTTTGAGTTTGAAGATTTTGAGATTGATTTTGCAGTGGCAAGAAAAGAAAGCTATTTAAATCCAGGGGATTTACCTACGATTGAAAAAGTAAACTCGATTGAAGAAGATTTAAAAAGAAGAGATTTTACAATAAATTCAATTGCTCTTTGTCTTTTTCCTGAAATAAAACTAATTGATCCATTTAACGGAAAAGATGATATAGAAAAT
>JBCNUW010000036.1:0-6673 GCA_039630575.1 Caldifarciminales bacterium | reverse complement strand
GAACTTGTTTTTGTGCCAAAGAGGTATACCTCAATCTGCGATGGCTCTTTTCCTTTCACAACTCTTAAAAAGGTATTGAGTTCAGCCGAATTTTTATAAGGATCACTTTTTAAAAAATTTTTTAACCTCTCTATCTCAAAAGGAGTATTTAATAGCTTAGCCCAATACTCTTCCTCGGATATCTTTACATCTGGAGAAATAACCTTTGCCTTTTGAGCATTCTGTATTAACGAAACACCGCTACTTATAATATGAAACTCCTTCATCATTTAACTCCTTTAAATTTCAAATATACCGTAACCCAAGGATGTTTTTGCTCCAATTCCATACTCTTTAAGTGCTTCTTTCAGTAATTTTTTTGCTTTTTCAAGAATTGTCTGATTTTTTGAAAAAAGGATAAAATCAAATTCTGTTTTTTCAACAGTCAAAAACTTTATGGGATTTGGATTTTGCCAGTCAGCAGGTGGCTCTTTCCCTGAATAGTAATTTTGATAATGAACATTCATTATATCTATTTTAAGATTTATGTTATTTACTGGATATGCATCCATAAAGATTACCTTCCCTGCTTGTTTTTGTGTGCCAAATATTTCAATTAATTCTTTAAAGCTAATACCATCAACTTCAATATTTAAATTTTCTCCTCTCTCTAAGGCCTTTGAAACTCTATTTATTGCATCTTCAATTTTTTCATCCCCTTTTTTATCCCTCTCTGCAAACTTTAAAACTGCCCAATGTCTTGTTATACCTTTTATTGCGCTCCCTGGAATATAGGGGATACCGTAAATATGATGAAGCGTCATTGAGGTTTCCTGTGGATGTGATGCACCTAAACCAATAACAAGCCTCCAAAAACATTTAGCACTAAAATTTTCAACATAAAAACCTAAGGATTTAAAAGAGTTAACAAATTCATCTCTACGATGTTTTATATTATTTAAAAAACTTCTATCCCATCTAAATTTTTCAATTTCCTCATTTATCCTTATTTTTTCAGGTAATCTTCCAATAACTTGTGGTAAGTTGAAAAGATAGTAAAAATTATATTCTCTATATTGAGAAGCATGGATTGTCTTTATATGTGAAAGTATAGAAAATGTATCACGAGGCAAATACTTATTTCCAAGAGGAAAATTAATACTCATTCTTCTACCTCCTCTGCTTCAATCATGCCTTCTGCAAATTTTTTAAGCCAATTTAAAAAAGCAAGAAGCTCTTCTGTAACATAACGGTATTGATAAGAGTCAAGAGAAATCACCCATTCAATAAGCTCTTTTTGACTATGTGGCATAGTTATTCTCGCTGTTGAGGCACTTTTGAGGTAATCTGTAAATTGTTTATAAATCAAATCATAAGCATTTCCACTTTCTTTTTTAGCATAGACAAATGCAAGTGTCTGTCCTAACCCATTTGAAAGAATCATATGGAGAATTCTTCTCACATAAGAGCGATATTCTTTCTTTCGTTTTTCGTCTAAACTATTTATAGCACTTTTTACGCACTCATATGCAAACTCTGCCCTTCCTCTCTCAAGTTTTGTAATTAAATTTTCATTGGCTGGCATGGCCCCTCTCCCTTTTATTTACTTTAAGAAATTAACCCTCATAAATCCTTTTCCAATTGTTTGACTTCCTCCGATTTGAATTATTTCTGGTAGCCCTTTTTCAAAAAATTCTGCAACACGCTTTGCTTCACGTTCTGGTGTACTTCTCTTAAAAATTCCCTTTTGGTCATCACTTTCAACCCTTGGTTGAGTAAACATTAAAATTGAATACATGATTGTATCCTGTGGCAGGTATTCCTCTGTCCAGAGTGCTCCAGATTTAACAGTTCCTGTTACATCATCAATTCTTGTTCTTGTTATCGTCTCAGTTGAAGTTTTTACAAATTGCTTAAAATCATCATCACCTAAGATTACAAGATCTTTTTTAAGTTTTTCTTTCCAGAATTGATATGAAGAAGTAGCTGGAAAAATCTTGTCAGCAAGCCATTCAGCTAATTTTGTAGTCTCTTCATCTTCCCTGACCTCAAAGGTAAATTCCTCAAGCACAATCTTAGAAGAAATTGCAAGATTCGATGCTCTAGGTGTAGTATTCTGAAGATTGGAAAAATTAGGAAAATTAAAATTTTTTATTTCTGCCATCTCAAGGTCTCTTTTGAATCTCTCAAGAACAAGGGGACAAGTAATCCAGGCAAACACTCCTTTAAGTGATTTCACAGGGAAAAGAAGAATTCGTGCATCGGTGATAGTCACTGCACCTGCATGAGTTTCTTCCTCCTCTGGACCAAAAAGTAAGGAAACATAATCTGTTTCTTTATCCTGATTGCCTTTTTTATATTTTATTTTGTTCTTTGGTCTCACAGTAGTTCCTTTATCCTCTGTTTCTTTATTTGCACTTTCAAAAGCTGAGTATTGTGGTTCTTTTCTGTCCTGGTTGGATAACTCTATTTTTTTATTAGCACTTTCAAAAGCTTCCCTTATACAACCTTTAAGTCCAGAACTTTCAATTTTTGGAAAGTCTGAGTATCTTTCTCTTTGAATTGGTAAATCTACAATCCCTATTTCGCTTCCACTTCCTGCATGAACCGGTGTTTCTGCTATTAAAAATAATACCCTTTTTTCTTTAAACATAGTTTTATACCTCCCTTTTTTCGATTCTATATAGTTGATAACTTTCAAGATTAATTACACTCTCCTTAAATCTGCTAAAAAATTCAACATATTCGTTTTCTGCATTGTGAACCTCACTTCCTATTGCTACCAAACCTATGTAAACTTCTATCTCTTTAGAGCCATATCTTGTCTCATAACTCTCAACCCTATATAAAATTCTAACTTGTAGATTTTCTTCTTTGTGTTTAAAAGTTTTGTATCCCTCAGGTAAGTTTACGTTCTTAAGGAAATGATTAAGATCAGGATGATTTGGTTCTTCCCTCAACCTTCTTTTAAGTTCAAGAATTGATTTTTCAAAGATCCTTTTTCTTTCGGGATTTCTATTTAGATAATCTTTAATCTCTTGAGAAATATAAAAAAGTTCAAATCTTGATTTATATCTTTTCCATAGCACAACTCCTAAAGGATTTAAACAGTATAAGTTATCAGCAAATTCAAGAAGGGAAGCTATATCAGGGTTTATTTTTTTCTCATCCTCTATTTCTCTTACCTCTTCTTTTTCTAATTTAGAGAAAAATTTTTCATTATCTCTAAAGACATTCCAATTTATATCCATCGGTATATAAGGGATTTTTATCAAAGCATCCGTATCTTCAAAAATATAGTAAATTGGACATCTATTAACCTGTGCTAAAATAGTAAGATAGGGCACAGTTGCTTTATATCCACCGGTGATATTTATGATTACATTATTCCAGTATTCATTCGCAATCTTATATATCTCAGCTATTAAATTTGACATACCTACATTGAATTCTTTTCTATCCCAGATTTGAAGCCCATTAATTACCTTATGTTCAATTCTGTAGTTTTTAAAATCATTTAGGTTAGATAAAATTTCTTTAATTATTTCCCCAGCAAGTTTGCTTAAAATGGTATCTGAACACAAAAGATAAATTTCAAAGTCATCTTTAAGTTCTTCCTTAAGTTTTATCAAACTTTTAATTTCAGCAGAGAGATTTTCTGATTTTGAGTTAATTTTTTCACTGACCCAAGAATTTATGATATTTTTTAATCTTTCACATCTTTCCCTCTCATTTTCCCACTCTTTTGCTCTTTTGTATTCTTTTTTCAAATTGTTATAATGATTCGCAAAATTATTATCTCTTTTTTCTTCAAGATAATTCTCAAAAATTGATGTCCCAACCATAGTTATTATTTTTTTCATCTCACATCTCCCACTAAACTATAACCAAACCCTTCTTCAGGATTTATGTCTGACATATTTTTTAGATGAAATGCTCTTTTAATATCTTCAGAAGTTTTGCCATTTAATACTTTAAAATAATAAACACTTCCCGCAGGGACAGCTTTTTTCATTGTTTTTGGTCTTCCCTTTGCTATATCCCAACCACCAATTTTTACGTATTTACCTATAGCACAAGAAATAAGTTTAACTCTAACTCCATCTTTTGTTCCCACTAAATCATTTTCATCAATCCATTTTGGTATCCAGCCCTTTTCAAAAATAGCAGGAGTTGCAAGATAAAGTTTAAAAAGTCCATTATTCAATTCCAGGTTTATTTTTTCTAATTTCTCTAAAGGATTTTTATCTAATTTTTCAAAACAAACAGTTTTACCCTCACCACCAAGTTGAAAAACACCATTTTGAGGCATATCTTTTACATCATCAGAGAGATTTACAAAAATTCCTATATCTTCCTTTAACCTTACCATTTGAATTCTATATAGATAGCCTTCTCGCGATGAGAGGGTAAACTTGTCTCTTGCAATACCTGTTTTTAGTTCCAAACCAAAAAGAGCTTTTCTTTTAACATAAAAAAATTCCTGTTTTTTATTCTCAAGATATTCCTTCAACTCAAGGTCATCTAAAAAACCATCAGGATTCTCCACATTCTTCCTCCCTGTAAAAACCAATAGCTCTTCTAACATATAGTCTGAAAAGAAAATCTGGGATTTATTCATTGGTTTTTTGAGTATTCTTGATAAAATGAGAAGTCTATCTTTATCCTCTTTTTCCATTACAAGATCAAGAGGAATTGGAAAATAAAGTGCTTGATTATCACCCAAAAATAGTCCTGTAATTTTCATATCCCCTTTTTTCTCGTATGACCCAATATCTGGATAGCCCTTTTCTTTGAAGTCCTTTAAACTTCCTCTCAGAAATAACAAAAATGTCCTTATTGCTCCATATATTGTTGAAGGGTAAGGTGGAAAAATACAATCTGCCCAGGTATCAAAACCCATTAAAAAAGGTCTTCCTGTACGGAAAAATAAGGTATCATTGGGAATTATCTTTATCCACATCTTTATTCCTCCGCTTTAAGTATAAATACTAGAATAATTAAAAAATTCACAAAATTATCTAAACTTTCACCTGTATCCCAGAATAAATTTTTCATATTTTCAAAAACCGAATTTAAAAAACCTTTCTTCTTTTCCTCTTCAACTTTTATCCCCTTAGGCAAATTATATGATCTTTTAAGAAGTCTTGAGAGTTCTACATTAAAGATCTCACCTGTTGCGATGAACCTTTCATTTTCTTTTAAGCGAATAAAATTATTATAAACTTTTTGAATAAAACTTTTTGCTATATATCCATCTTGATTTTCCTCATCAAAGGCGTTAATCAAATTCTTTAAAATTTTTACTGTGTCTTTTTCTTCATACACCCATTTTGCTTTAGCCACTCTCTCTTCTCCGGAGCGCCTCATAAGACAAATAGCAAAACCATTTCTCCCCTCTGATTTTGCTTCTTTTTCCATTTCAAAAACTTTCTTAATTACAATCTGCAGTGGTGTTTTATAATGAGCAATAACGACTCCTACTGATGCAGAAGCCTGTGACCCCATAGTCAAAAGATATCTTCCATTCTTTTCAACAAAACCTGTGTTATCAGTTAAATCTACTTCAATTCTTCCATTAACAATTTTTATCTTTCCTGAGAAAGCCCATCTTAACTTATGCATCACATCAAGCAGATCTTTTAAATTAACAAAGGCAAGCACATCATCGCCGCCAGCATATATAAGCTTTCCAAGATGCTCCTCCTCAACAATTTTTCTTACAAATTCCAAAGCATAGTTTCTTAAAGCAGTTGATATAGATGCATGAACAGCCGGGGTTAAAATTTTTCTTGGCTTAAAAAAGTTATTTAAAGGAAGAGCTTCTTTAAGTCTATTTTTGAAGTCTTCATCTAGTTTTTCCCAGACACTGGAATTATAACTAAACTCAATCTCAGGTAAAAGCTCACCTGAAAGCCATTTTCCCATATTGTCTCCATCAAGATATAAGATAGCATAATAGGAATTGGGTTTTCCAACTTTATCGGTTATATCTTTCAGTAAATTTTTTAATTCATTTAGAGTTCTCTCATCTACCTCAACTCCAAACTCATCTTTAAAGTATTTTATGCGAAGATTTTCATCATAAAATAAGGCACCCTCGATATTTATTATATTTTCAAAATTCCTTTTAAGCTTAGGTAATGGTTCAACTTGAAAAGTTGAGAGAATTCCTTTCAATTTTTTTTGATAATTTATAAACTCCTCTTTTGCTTTTTGAAGAGCTCTTTCTTTAAAATCACAAGAGGCAATTTCTGCAGTTGAAGGAAAAGTTATGTCTTTAAATACTTGGGAAACTTCCTTTTCTAAATAAATTTCAAAAGTTCTTTTTATAAAACATACAGCACATAGCCCCTCTCCATCTGCTAAAAATTTAGGAGAAACTAATTTTTTTTCTGTAAGATCAACAGCAAATCTGTTAAATCTTAAAAATTTCTCTTTATTTACAGACTCTCTAAAAAATATTAAATCTCTTTCTCCACAAACTGAGCATTTTCTTCCACTATCTACTATAACTGATTGCCTAAATTCTCTTACATTTTTCCTTGCTCCCATAGATTTTTCAAGGGTGGAGTAGATTAATTCATAAAGAAGTCCTATGTTTGGTGGAGATTCGCCTTTATTTTTGGCAAAATTCCATAGGTTTTCGTGAGTTTTGAGATAATCTTCTTTAAAGAAAATTTTTAAGTCATCA
>JBCNUW010000035.1:0-7426 GCA_039630575.1 Caldifarciminales bacterium | reverse complement strand
TTAACACCTTTCAATTTCAAAAGTTAACCCATGTTTGCCATTTTTACCTTAAAAATTTTTGGGCTTTTTATTATTTTAAAAATCCTTTGATTTTCAATAATTTTTAATTTTCAAAAAGAAGATATAAAAAGGAAATATTTTTAGATAGGGACAAGAGGAAAAAAAATGACTGATATTCAACGTTTTTTAAGTTAAGTTGACAAACATGGGTTAATTAATCTTTTAAAATGCCTGACCAGTATGGAAAGTGACAGTTACCAAGGTTTGTTAATTTTTTTACATTTGATCCATCTAAATTCATTACATAAATGTCATAAGCACCATCTCTTGTTGAAACAAAAACTATGTGTAAACCATCAGGAGAAAAACAAGGATCTTCATTTTTCCCTTCACTTGTTAGTTTAAAAACTTTCTCACCAAAAGAATCAGTTAGATATATCTGATTCTCTCCCTTTTCATCAAGAGCTACATAAACAATAAGATCACCTTTTGGTGAAAAATTAGGTGAAGTGTTAAATTCTGTTTCAAAAGTTACTCTTCTTAAGTTAACACCATCCCTATCCATAACAAAGATATGAGGAGAACCTAATCGGTCTGAGACAAAAGCTATCTCGTTTCCCTTACCTGAGACACTTGGTGATATATCTATAAAAGGCGAATATGTTAATCTTTTAATTTTTTTATTTTCAATGTTTAAAAGATAAATTTCAGGATCTCCATCCTTTGAAATAGTAACGCAAAGCTCTTTTGAATTTGGAAAAAATCCCCCAGGTAGCACAATTCCATTGTTTTGGGAAAAAAGTAGGAAGGATTTATTATTAGAAAGATCTATTAAATAAATTCCCATTACATCCTTTTTTAAATAAGTTGAGTAAATAATTTTATTTCCACAATATGAAACTCTTGGAAAAAGTTTTTTTTCTCCTTCTGACTTTATTTTTCTTAAATTATATCCATCATAATCCATCATATAAAGTTCCCTTTTTTCATTAACATCTATAGAGAAAACTATATAAGTTTCAAATATTCCATCTTCTCCAGTTAATTTTTTAACAACAAAGTTTGCAATTTTATGAGCAACCTTCCTATCAGGAATAGAAAGTGAAAAATTTTCAGAAGCAATTTTTTTCTCAAGAATAACATCATAAAGTTCTATATTTAGTAAATTTTCTTTTTCTAATGTTTTTGATCTTAAAAGAACATTTGCCCCTAAGGCTTTCCAAAAACTAAAATCACCATAATGGTTTTTTTCTAAAATGTCTAAGCTTGGAACTGTTAATGTAAAATAAAGTGAAAATTCAAGATCACTTATTAGAACTTTTTCAATTTCTCTTAATCTGAGTTTTAATTCATCAGAAAGATCTTCAAAGATACCGAAGGGGAAAATCCCAATATCAAGTTTTTTTATTTCTCCTCCTTTTAACTTTAAGTAAACTTCTCCTTGTGCAAAAATAAAAATAGGTAAGAAAAAAAATACAAATTTTCTCATGGAACTTCAAACTCAAGAAAAACTTTTAAATAATCCATATTAAACTCATCCGGTAGTGGTGGAACCCTCTTTGTCAAAAAAACTGCCCTATACGCCTGTTGGTCAAAAATAATATCACCTGAGGTTTTTTCAACTTTTATATCTCTTAGGGTTCCATCCCTCAATATTACAAAATATATTGTTACCCTTAAAGTATCATTACTAAAGTATGTATAACTCCAATTTTCGCTAATTTTTCTTAAAAGAACTTCAAAATAATAAGAATAGGGTAAATCAAGAGTTAATTTTGCTTTACCGCCACCTTTAAGTGGAAGATGTGTTTTTTCTTCTGTTTTTTTCTCCTTTTTCTTCTTTTTTGATTTTTGTGATATTTCTCTCAATTTCTCTATAACTTGAGGTTTTTCTTTTTCAATAATTTTTGCTTCCCCTTCTTTTTCTAACTCTTTTAATTCTATATAAAAAACAGTTTGTGGAAAATATAACTTCTTTTTTTCCTTTTCAAAAATAAATGGAGCTAAAATTAAAATGTGAAAAATAAAGGAAAGAAAAAATCCCTTTAACATTATCTCTTTGTCTCAAGTATAAAACCAACTTTTTCAAATCCCTTTTCTTTTATTTCCCCTACTACTTCCATTACAAATCCATAGTTAAGTTCTCTATCAGCTTTGATAAATACTTTCTTTTTCCCCTTTTTTGATAGCATTTCAAGGTAAAATGGAAGTTTTGATAAAGTTATTTCCTTTTCATCTAAGTAAATTTTTTTATCTTTAGTTAAAGTGATACTAATTCCTTCTTCTTTTAGTTCTTCTGTTTTTTTAGATTTTGGAAGATTAACTTCAAAGCCTGTTTGTAGTAGTGGGCTTGTAATTAAAAATATAACAAGAAGAGTAATACTAACATCTGCTAAAGAAGTTATGTTGATTTCAGAGATGTAATTCCTTTTCATTTAAAAGTAGATACTTTTTCACTTTTATTTTCAGTTCTGATAGAAAATCACCACATAAATTTTCATATCTTATAATTTCATTAGTTATATAATTGTAGAAAACAAGGGACGGAATCGCAACAAGAAGCCCTGCAATTGTAGTAATTAAGGCATCAGCAATTCCAGGTGCAAGAACGCTTATATGAGCTGATCCGGTTCTTTTTATTTCAAGAAAAGCCTCCATTATGCCCCAAACAGTTCCTAAAAGACCCAGGAACGGACTTACACTTGTTACAGTAGCAAGAATTATATTATATTTCTCTAGTTTAGTTATTTCTTTCTTAAAAATTTTCTCGATTTTTTCAAAAAGAATAGTAATTGAATGTTCCTTTATTCTTTCATCTTTTAAATTTTTTATTTCTTCTTTTGTTGTTTTCAAAATTAAAGAGGGCAAAATTCCTTTATCAGAATAAATGGGGTTTTTTTCAATTAAATCCTCGAATGATAAATCGTTAAATTTTCTAATAATTCTTTTGGTTTTCCATTTTAATATAAAAAATTCAATGAATTTTTTAAAAAATATTGCCCATGACAAAACTGAAAGAGAAAAGAGGATAATAAGTATCAGTTTGGCAAAAGGGCTTGCTGTTTTGAATCCTTTTATAACTATGTCTAAATTTAATTCAGTCATTCAATTTCCGTTAATTTTTCTTTAGCCTTCTTTGCCTCCTCTGACTCTGGAAAGTCTTTAATTAAAGTACTAAAATACCTTTTAGCTGCATTAAAATTTCCTTTTCTTAATTCTAACTCCCCAAGTTTTAGTAGTGAATATTTTGTTATTACTGAATTTGGATAATCTCTAATTATTTCCTCGAAAATTAGTTTAGCTTTTTCTTCCTCTCCAACCTGTAAATAAGCATCAGCAAGATAGTACTTTGCATCTACTATGTAATCACTTTTTGGGAATTTTTTTATAAACTCCTCTAATAGATTAATTGAAATTAAGTACTCACCAGTAGTATAGTCTTTTAAAGCTTGTAAAAATACTTTCTCTTCCTCATCACTTTTAAATTCTTGAGTTTTCTCTATTTGTTTCAGACCTCTTTTTCTTACTAAATTTTCAATTTCCTCTAATCTTATTTCAATAGAAGAGAGTTTTCTTTCAATTATCTCAAGTTTATTTGTAATATCGGCTTTTAATTCTTTTATTTCTTTATACTCTTTTCTCTGAAGGGTATCAATTTTTTGTGTTCTTATGTATATTTCGTCAATTTCGTCTCTTACTCTGTTTAATTCATTTTTAAAAGTTCTAATTTGTGCACAATAAGTAAAGGTTATAAATAAAATAGTTAGTCTTTTTATTATTCTCTTACCTTAAATTCAGCTCTTCTGTTTTTTGGTTTATTTTTTAAGTCTACTAACCTTGTTTCTCCGTAGCTTACTATTGAAATTTTTGATGGATCAATGCCGAGTTTAATTAGGTAGTCTCTTGTAGATTTTGCTCTTCTTTCACCAAGTCCCATATTGTATTCTTCAGTTCCAATATCACAGGTGTGCCCCTCAATTACGATACTTACTTCAGGATATAACTTTAACAATTCAGCATTACTTTTTAGTATTTCAGCATCTCCTGGTCTTATATCATATTTGTCAAAGTCAAAGTAAATTGTTTTAAGAACAAGAGGGGGACGAGCAGGGACTTCTTCTTTAGGTTCTTCCACCACCTCTGCAGGAGGCTTTGGAAGTTCCTCTTTAACAGGTTCAACTTTAACAGTTTTTCTTGGTGCACACATGTAAAAGGCAAATATTATCAACATGGGTAGAAAAGACTTTTTCATTTTAACCTCCTTTTTATAATAATAATATACAATCTAAACACATAAAAATTCAAACTCTTTTGAAAAAGAAAATTTTGTTGATATATGATATAAAAAAAATCGTTTGTAGATTTTTGGAAAATAAGAATCTGTAATTAAAATATGTTTAATTTTAAACTTTTTGAATTTTTAATTTTAAATTCAATTCTATATTTTTCAATTTTTAAATTTTTATATTTTTTTAAAGAAAAGATTGGTTTTATAGATAGGTTAATACTCAGTTTTTTGATTTATTTAACTTTTGTTTTAGGAATGTATGGACTTTTTGGTTTTTTTAATCTTTATGAATGGAAAGTAATCACAATTTCTATAATAGTTTTATCATTATTTTTTTCTACTTTTAAATTCAAAGTAAAAGAAAGTTATTTAAGCTTTTATAATGAGTTTAAAAATTCATTAAAAAATTTATTTTTTTCTTTAAAAAATGATCCCTTTCTTTTAATCATTTTCCTTTTGATTTTTTTAGAATTTTTCCTCCTTTTAAGATTTATTTTCATGTATCCTCCAGAAGGATGGGATAGTTACATATACCATTTACCAATTGTCTCAAGGATTGTGATAGAAAAAGGTTTTCCTTCTGAGAATTTTATGAATCTAAATATTATGCATATGTATTTCCCCAAAAATGTAGAAGTTCTATTTGCTTATTATTATATCTTCACAGGTACTGATAGGGGTATGCTTATAGTTCATTTTCCTTTTTTAATTTTTGGAGCACTTTCATCCTATTCTATTTTGAGAAAGTTAAGTATACCAAAAGAAAAGTCTCTTTATATATTTTCTATTCTTCTGATCCCTATTATTCCTAACCTTGCAGGATGCGCCTATGTAGATATTGAAACTTCTTTCATTTTTCTTATATTTTTAAATCTTTTATTATTAAAATTTCCTTTTAATATAATATTTCCTCTTATTTCACTTTCAATAGGAGCAGGAACAAAATTGAGTTTTTTACCGATATTCGGTCTTTTTCTATTATATGGAATGGTAAAGTTATTTATAAAAAGAGAATATAATTTACTTTTACTCACCCTTTTTTTATCTTTTATCACTTCTTTTCACTATTATATTTACAATTTTTATCTCACAGGAAATCCTTTTTATCCATATATTATAAAAATTTTTGGTTTAGAGATATTTAAAGGAAAAAAAGATGTGGTTGAATACTATTATGGTCTACCAGTTTTCACATACAATCCCTTTATTATTTTTAAATGTCTTGCAGAACTTTGGCATTTTGATTCCAATAATTATTATACTTATGATAATCGAGATGGAGGGTTTGGGCATTTTTTTATTTCTCTTGGAATTGTTCCCTTTTTGATTTCAATTTTCTTATCAATTAAAAATAAAGAAAAGAACTTCTTGAAGGTAATTTTTGGTACGTTTTTATTCTTTTTAACATCTTCCTACAGGTGGTGGCCAAGATTTCATATTTATCTACCTTTTGTTGCATTTATTGGTACAATATATCTATGGGATAAATGGAATCAAAAGAATTTAAAATGTTTGATAATTTTACTTGCTTTGTTTTCCTTTATAGAAGGTATGCATAACAGAGTTATTCTTTCTCCCTATTCTGATTTAAACTCTTATAAAGAAAATATTTTTGAATTATCTTATATTCCTCCTAAATTAACAAGAAGTTATTCAAATCTTGGTTTTTATTTAGAAAAGAATGACAAAATAGGAGTATGGAATCTTCGAGGTGTTTCCAAAGCTTTAATAGGTTTAATTTTAAGGAACAATTTTTTGATTTATTTAGAAGAAGTAGAAAATGAGAAAAAACTAAAATATTATGATAAAATCCTTACTTCTCCCGGTATTTTAGTTGAAGGGTATAATAAGATTTATGAGGATGAAAATCTTTGTTTATGGATAAAATGAATTTTATAGGTTACGGAGTGTATAATAAAAAATGTTCTATTTTAAATTTTTTTTCTTTTGGATATTAAACATTCTTTTGTATTTTTCAATTTTTAGATTTTTATATTTTTATAAAAGAAAGTTTTCCTCTTTTGAAAGGATCATTCTTTCGTTTGTTTTTTCTTTAGTCATTATGTTAGCTGTTTCCGTACCTTTATATTATTTTCATTTGTATGAATTTAAATTTATTTTTTTAGGTATTATTTTTTTTATTTTATTTTTTTCTTTTTATAATCTAAGAGTAAAGGAGAGCTTTTTAGAGAGTTGTAATGAAGTAAAATGGTTAATTAAAAGATTTGTTTTTCATATAAAAAATGATCTCTTTTTTTTAATTTTAACATTATTTACAATTTTAAGTTTTACTTTCTTATTTATTTTCACAATGATTTATCATCCCCATGGTACTGATGTATACACTTATCATATTCCTGTATCAGCAAGAATTGCAGCTATAAAGGGTTTTCCTCCTGTAGAGTTTTTGAATTTGAATCCTCATCAATTTTATTTTCCTAAGAATATGGAAATTTTATATTCATTTTATTATATTTTTGTTGGCACAGATAAAGGAATTTTAACACTTCATTTTCCTTTTTTATTTTTTGGAACTTTAGCTTCCTTTTCTTTATTAAGAAAAATAGGGGTCTCTTCTAATAAAGCTCTTTATGTTATATCTTTTCTCCATATGCCAATAATTCCTGCTCTTTCTCAAACACTTAAACCTGACTTAGAGTTTTCATTTCTTTTTCTAATTTTTCTTTCTCTCCTTTTAATGGAATTCCCCTATGGTATTTTTTTTCCCCTAATTGTTTTATCTATTTGTTGTGGAATAAAATACAGTGTTTTAGTTGTTTTTTTTATTTTTTTAGTTTATTCCTTTTTTACATTTATAAGAAATAAAAAATATATATATATTTTGTATTTTATTCCATTATTTTTTGTGACATCTTTGCATTTTTATGTTTTTAATTTTATTTTGAAAAGAAATCCATTTTTTCCTTTCATTATTGAATTTTTTAATATTCCTATTTTTAAAGGACAAGAAGAAATTTTAAAAAATTATATGGGTTTACCTGTTTATTCATTTAATCCATTATTAATTTTCTCTCATCTTTTTGAATTTTCCGCTGATATAAATTATTTTTATACTTATGATAATTTTAGTGGAGGTTTTGGTCATTATTTCGTTTCACTTGGATTTCCCTTTTTTTT
>JBCNUW010000034.1:0-8455 GCA_039630575.1 Caldifarciminales bacterium | reverse complement strand
ATCGTACATTTATAATTTATTCACTCATAGAATAGAGTCAGAGGGTCATTTTTGGGGGATTAAGTTTCTTAAATATAATCCAATAAAATTGATTATAAAAGTTACTTTATGTAGTTTAGGAATATACGATTGGCTCACTTATGAAACACAAGTTCTTGATACAAAACCATATAAAATTTGTAAAGTAGGAAGAGCAGATGTTAATGATTCAGAAGATAAGATAGTATTTAGCGTGTCAAAAGGAGAAGGGAGACGTCGTATAAGGTTTAAACCTTACGAACTTTGGATTTTAGAAAAATTTTAGAATTTTAAAGCTAAATTTATAGAAAAAAAAGATTTTATTCAAATAGGAAAGTAAAAAGATTTGAAAGTATCAGGTCATATAAACATGTTATTTTCTGATGAAGACCCCCCAATAATAATTTTTTTTTAAAATTTTATGAGGTTGCTCTTTATACTAAATACACAAAAACTGCAGCAAATATACGATGATTTATCCATTTTTTAGTCTTATTATTTAAATGCACTATCTACCTCCAGTGACCTCCTTTATTCCCATATTATGCTCTTCACATTTAAATCATTCTTGGTTTTAATAAATACTTCCACTATTTTCTTGCAATCTTTTCTTTATTCAAGTCTCCCATTATCTATTTCAAAATCAAAAATCTTCTTTATATAATTTGGCTCCAATTTTCCCTAAATAAAAACTTATCTTCCCTTTATCTTTTAAATTATCACTTTTTACCTTTTCTTTTAACTATACGAGTTCTTTTATCTTAAATAGAATACCACTTTTTAAGTTCACCCCATTTAAATTTCAATCTTTTTTCACCTTTGTTTAATTCTTTTACGTCTCTTTTAAAAAGCAGCTCCAACCTTTTGCCATTTCTGTTATAAACAAAATACTTTTTCAAAAATTAGAGGTAGGCATACATAAAAATAAGGCAACAAGCACAAATGTCCTTTTGTTAACTTTTGTTCCAAAAGTCTTAATAAGTATCTTCTCTGTGCCAATTTTTCCTTTATTTTTCTTATTATCATAGCATGTTCAAATAGTGAAGCTTTATAGGAGTAAGTTCATCCTCTGTAAATTCTTTTAGTTTCAAAAATTTTCTTAAAGAAAAAAAAGTCGCGCAAGTTCTTCTTTATTTAATCTATCAACCCTCCCTAAATAGGCAATCACTTTCTTCAAAAATTTAAAAATTTCAAGTTCAATTTTTAAAAAATTTGTCCCATTAAAAGATAAAAAATTAAAGGAGCCCAAAATTAAAAATTATTGAAAATTAAGCGATTTTAAAATTATAAAGAGCCAAAAAAATTTTTTGATTTAAAAGATGGAAAAGAGGGTTACTTTTTTGGAAGACTAGAATTAGTGTATAGTTAACTATTTTTATCTTAGTTTCTTGAATTTTGAAATTTTTTGGGTTATAATTAATAAATTTCTCAAAAAAATGAAAGTAAGAAGTTCAATAAAAAAAATTTGTGCAAAGTGTAGAATTATCCGCCGAAAGGGGCGGATTATGGTAATTTGCGAAAATCCAAAACATAAACAGAGACAGGGATAAATATGGCAAGAATTGCAGGAGTTGACTTACCAAAAAATAAAAAAATTGAAATTGCCTTAACTTACATATACGGGATCGGACCATCTAATTCAAAAGAAATACTTAAAAAAACTGGAGTAGACCCCAATAAAAAAGTAAGAGATCTTTCTACTGAAGAAATAGGAAAACTTCAAGGTGCTATTGAAAGTTTAAAGGTTGAAGGAGCCTTAAGAATGGAAGTTGCAAGGAACATTAAAAGGTTAGTTGATATCGGATGTTACAGAGGAATAAGACACAAAATTGGATTACCTGTCCGTGGTCAAAGAACAAGACACAATGCAAGAACTCGAAAAGGACCAAGAGGTAATATTTTTAGAAAATTAAAGAAAAAGGAAAAATAATGGCAAAAAAAGGAAGAAAAAAGAAAAAGGAAAAGAAAATTTTAAATTTCGCAGTGGTACATATACAATCTACTTTTAATAATACTATAATCACTGTTACTGATGAGAAGGGCTCCACACTTTGCTGGGCATCCTCTGGATCAGTTGGTTTCAAGGGTACAAGAAAGGGAACACCTTTTGCTGCATCAAAAGCTGCTGAAGAAGTTGTCAAAAAAGTTAAGGAATTTGGTATTCAAGAAATAGAGGTAAGATTAAAAGGTCCTGGGCAAGGAAGGGAGGCTGCGTTGAGAACTCTCCATTCCCAAGGTCTTAAAATAGTAGCAATAAAAGATGTTACACCAATCCCCCATAACGGAACAAGACCACCAAAGAGAAGGAGGGTCTAAAATGGCAAGAATGATAGGACCAAGGTGCAGGTTGTGTAGAAGGGAGGGAATGCAACTCTTTTTAAAAGGTGAAAGATGCTTTACAGATAAGTGCTCACTTAAAAGAAGACCATATCCACCAGGAATTCACGGACCTGTTAAAAAACCAAGACTATCAATATATGGATTACAGCTAAGAGAGAAACAAAAAGCAAAAAGAATATACGGTGTTATGGAAAAACAATTTAAAAGGTATTTTGAAATTGCAAGAAAAATGCCTGGAAACACAGGGGAAAATTTACTTTCTATTCTTGAAAGAAGACTTGACAATGTAGTTTTTAGACTCGGTTTTGCTATTTCAAGATCTCAAGCAAGACAGATGGTTTCCCATGGAAATGTATTGGTTAATGGCAGAAAAGTTGATATACCTTCTTACCTTGTTAAGGAGGGAGATTTGATAAAAATAAAAGAAAAACTTAAAGATAATCCCTTTTTGAGATATGCTCTACAGAGAAGAGAGAGAAGCCCTCTCCCGGATTGGCTCTATTTTAATCCAGAGAAATTAGAGGGAAAAATTTTAAGACTTCCCCAGAGAAAGGATGTAACTTACCCAATCCAAGAAAATCTTATTGTTGAGCTTTATTCAAAATAAAGGTTCTATCCCTTTTCTTTATGGAATCTTAAAATGTATAGGTTGACTCTCACAATTCCCGATAGTATAAAAATTTTAAGTTTAACTGATAGAAAGGGAATATTTGAAATTTCTCCGCTTGAAAGAGGATATGGTATTACTTTAGGTAATTCTTTAAGAAGAGTTTTACTCTCAAGTATAAAGGGCTCAGCAATTTTTGCAGTTCATATAGATGGTGTTTTGCATGAGATCAGTACACTTGAAGGCGTTATTGAAGATGTTCCTCATATAGTTCTGAATTTGAAAAAGATAAGAGTAAAGTTTGAAAGTGATTTACCTTATAAGTCAATGGTTCTTTCAAAGCAAGGCAAGGGTGAAGTTAAGGCATCTGATTTTAGGTTACCTCCAGAAATTAAAATAATGAATCCAAATCAGCATATAGCAGAGCTTTCCTCTGAGAACTCAAGACTTGCCATTGAAGCTTTTGTAGCTTCTGGTAGAGGTTATCTTACTGTTGAAGAAATAAAGTATTTAGTTAAATCAGATAAGGGATTTCAACCTATCCTTCCTCATAATTCTTTTTTTATAGATGCTGATTTTTCCCCAGTCAGGTTTGTAAACTTTTCTATAGAGAACATGAGGGTTGATTACAGAACTGACTTTGAGAAACTTTTTATTGATATTGAAACAGATGGTTCTATCTCTCCTTATGATGCCCTCGTAGAAGCTCAAGAAATTATAATTGATCATCTTTCTTGTATAAAAAAGATTTCAACTCAAAAGGTAGAGGTTCGAGAGGAGAAAAAAATAAAAGAAATCTCAAAAAGAGTCCTTGAAATGTTGGAGGAAAATATATCTTTCTTAGACTTATCAAAGAGAGTTACAGAAGCACTTGAAGAAGTTGGTGTTAAAACCCTTTATGATCTTGTTTCTTTAAAACGTGAAGATCTTTCGAAAATTAAAAACTTAGGTAAAAAATCAATCGAAGAAATTGAAGAAAAGTTAAGAAAATTTGACCTATACCTTGGAATGGAACTTCCAAAACCATCAAAAAGTTAGGAGGCAAATATGAGACATTTAAAAAAGGTAAAAAAACTTGGAAGAACTTCGTCACACAGAAGAGCTATGCTTAGAAGTCAAGCAATAAGTTTGATACTCAATAGAAAAATAAAAAGTACGGTTCAGAAACTTAAAGAAACGAAAAAGATTGTCGAAAAACTTGTTAATATTGCCAAAAATGATACACAGATGTCAAGACGCCTTGTCTTTTCGTACTTAAATCATAAGGAAGCATCACAAAAAATTTTTGAGATTGCCAAAAATTTTAAGGATAGAAAAGGTGGATATACAAGGTTAATAAGGCTTGGTTTTAGAAGAGGTGATAATGCAGAGGAAGGTCTTTTAGAGTTTGTTGAATAAATTTTTAAAATTTAGACCACATTATCTTATTCTATTAGGTTATATTCTTATATCTTTAATTTTTTCACTTATTCTTCTTTTACCCTTTTCTCATAAAGGAAACTTAAATTTTATAGACGCACTTTTTACATCTGTTTCATCTCTTTGTGTTACAGGGTTGATAGTAAAAGATACCGAAACTTTTTGGACTTTCGAGGGAAAATTAATAATTCTTTTTCTTATCCAGATAGGAGGACTTGGCTACATGACACTTGTCTCCTACTTCATTTTTGTCCTAAGAGGTGGTGTTCCCATTTCTCTTAGAGTAATAACTAAAAGAACACAAAGCTTTTTAAAGGGTATACCAGTTAGGGATTTGGTTCTTAAAATTTTGGTTTATACTCTGATTATTGAATTTACCGGTTTTTTAATTCTCTTATTTTTAAGTAAAGGAGAAAGAAAATTTTTTGATAGTCTTTTTCATTCAATTTCAGCTTTTTGTAATGCTGGTTTTTCAACATATTCTGAAAATATTTCAAGATATAAGGATTCCCCCTTGTATCTTTTAACCATCTCTATACTTCTTATTCTCGGTGGTCTTGGTTTTTTTGTTCTTGATGATATCTATAACTTTATCAGGAAAAGAACTCCTCTTTCTTATCATTCAAAAGTTGTTTTAAAGACTACAGTTTTTCTTCTTGTTTTTTTTACTTTTATTTTTTTATTAATTGAATGGGATAACTCACTCAAAGATTATAATTTGCAACTTAAAATTATTCATTCCTTTTTCCATGTTTCAGTTCCAAGAACAGCAGGTTTTAACGCCGTAGATATAAGTGCACTGTTGTTACCCACTCAGCTTATCATAATGTTTTTAATGGTAATTGGTGGTTCTCCAGGTGGCACAGCTGGTGGAATTAAGACAACTAACTTTGCAATTTGGGCTTCCTTTTTAAGAAGTACCCTTAAAGGTGAAGAAGAAGTATCACTCTCTCAAAGAAGAGTTGATAACTCCTTGCTAATTGAGTCTGCTTCTATCTTTTCACTTTATATTTTTGTATTTGGATTTTCTCTTTTTGTTATTCTTTTAATTGAAAAAGAAAATTTCACTTTTTTAGAACTTGTTTTTGAAGTTATTTCCGCTCTCTCTACCGTTGGTCTTTCTATGGGTTCAAAAAATTTAGGTAATGTAAGTCTATCTTGTGATTTTTTACCTATAACAAAGTTTATAATTATTATACTTATGATTATTGGAAGAATCGGAGTTTTTACCTTTTGGAGTTTAATTGTTACAAGAAAAAAAACTTTGAAGGCTTATCCTAAGGGAGAACTCATGGTTTTTTGAGGGTTTGACTCCCAAGGTTTAAAAGGAGGAAAAGAATTTGGAGAAAATTAAGATAGGTATACCCCTGTCAGAGAAAGGAGGTAATATTTACGAAAAGAGAGTTTCACTCTCTCCTTCAGCTTGCAAAGAACTGATTGAACTTGGAGCGGAGATATATCTCGAAAGCAGAGCCGGAGAAAATGCCGGTTTTTCTGATGAGGAATATAAACAAAAGGGTGTAAATGTTGTGTATTCTAAAGATGAAGTTTTTCTAAGAACAGATATAGTTGCTGGAATAAATCCACCTTTATTAGATGAGCTTCACCTTTTAAAAGAAAATCATATTATTTTTGGTTTTCTTCATCTTGCAACAAGACCAAAAGAGATATGTGATGCTTTTGTTTCAAAGAAAGTAACATCAATTGGATACGAAATTATTCAAGAGGAAGATGGAACTCTCCCAGTTTTGAGAGTTTCAAGTGAAATTGCTGGAAAACTTGCTCCTCAAATTGCTGGGAGACTCCTTGAAAGTGAGAGAGGAGGGCTTGGTATACTACTTGGGGGAATACCTGGTATTCCTCCAGCTGATGTGGTAATTATTGGAGCAGGAACTCTTGGTACATACGCTGCAAGATCTTTTCTTGGATTAGGAGCCTCTGTTTACATACTTGACATCTCAAGAGCAAAACTCGAGAAAGTAGATGAAATTTTTGGTGGTAGAGTTGTTACTGCTCTTGCCACCTATGAAAATATTTCTAAGTTCGTAAAATTTGCTGATGTTCTCATTTTGGCTATTCTTGTGCCAGGAGAGAGAGCCCCAAAAATTGTAACAAGAGAAATGGTTAAGTCTATGAGAAGTGGCTCAGTTATTATTGATTTCTCTATTGATCAAGGTGGTGCCTCTGAAACATCAAGACCCACGCCAACAGAGAGTTTTGTATATAAAGAATTTGGTATTACCCATTTTTGTGTCCCAAATGTACCATCCTTTGTTGCAAGAACTGCTTCTCATGCTCTCTCTAATGCCTTATTACCTTATTTTAAAAAAATTGTTAAAGAAGGTGTTGATATTATAAAAGATTGTTCACCCCTTTGGAATGGCTGTTATACTTTTAAAGGTAAATTTACAAAAAAACATCATTGGAGCGAAGGATATCCCACAATTTGAGTAAGGAGTTAAAATATGAGTTTCTTAAAAATCTATCACGAAAAAAAGAAAACTA
The DNA here is from genome assembly GCA_039630575.1 of Caldifarciminales bacterium. Taxonomy (GTDB): domain Bacteria; phylum Hydrothermota; class Hydrothermia; order Hydrothermales; family JAJRUZ01; genus JBCNVI01. The sequence goes on along the minus strand of JBCNUW010000034.1, from coordinate 1,566 downwards.
TAGAAGAAGTTATTTCTTATGTTAAATCAGGAGATTCTCTATTTGTTTCAGGAAATGCAGCTACCCCACGATATTTGCTTGAACATCTTGCTGCAAGGAAAGATCTTGAGAATGTAAAACTTTACCATCTCTTGCAAATTGGTGAGGATTATTTTAAAAAGTTTGGAACCTATAAGAATTTTATTCATAAAGCTCTTTTTGTGGGACCAGCTGATAGAGAAGCGGTAAATGATGGAAGTGCTGAATATATACCCTGCCATTTACATGAGATTCCAATTATGATAAAAGAAAAAAAAATAAATATTGATGTTGCAATAATACACACCTCTCCTCCAGATGAACATGGATTTTTAAGTTTGGGTGTAGAGGTTATAGCTACGAAGGCAGCTATTCAGAGTGCAAAAATTATTCTTGCACAAGTTAACAGAAAAATGCCAAGAACATTAGGGGATTGTTTTGTTCATATTTCTCAAATCACTGCCCTCTGTGAGATTGATGACCCCCTTTTTACCCTTGAGAAAATAACACCAACAGAAGTAGAAGAAAAGATAGCTAAATTTGTTGTTGATTTAATAGAGGATGGAGCAACTTTACAAGTTGGTATTGGTGGAATACCAAATGCAATCTTAAAATTTATCAAAGGAAAAAAAGATCTTGGAATCCATACAGAGATGATCTCAGATGGTATTATGGAAAGAATAATTGATGGAACAATAACAGGATCAAAAAAGACCCTCCATCCAGGTAAAGTTGTAGGAACTTTTATTTTAGGATCTGAAGAACTTTACAATTTCTCTGACAATAACCCGATTTTTGAACTCCACCCAAGTGATTATGTTAATCACCCTTTTATAATTTCTAAAAATGATAATATGGTAGCTGTTAATTCGGCTATTGAGGTTGATTTAACTGGACAAGTTTGTTCAGACTCTATAGGAACATACATTTATTCAGGTTTTGGAGGCCAAGTGGACTTTATAAAAGGAGCATGTTGGAGCAAAAATGGAAAACCAATTATAGCAATACCTTCCACAGCAAAAAATGGAACAGTTTCAAAAATTGTTTCTAAATTAAGGGATGGAGCAGGTGTTGTTACCACAAGAGCTGATGTTAGGTATGTGGTTACTGAATATGGTATAGCTGAATTATGGGGAAAATCACTTAAGGAAAGAGCTAAAGCTTTAATAGAAATAGCCCATCCAAATTTTAGGGAGGAACTTTTGAAAGAAGCATGGGAAAGAAAATTATTACCACGTTTAATATATGTAGAAGGATTAAATAAAAGGGGGAATTAACCACTTTTTAAGGTTTACTTAATTATAACTAAAGGTTTTGTATCTTTTATCTTTTCACTTTCAAACTTTATAAAGAATTTACCTGTGGGGAGGTTATTCTTAATGGTGTAGATATGATTTCCTTTGTTTAGTTCTGATTTTATGAAGGAAGTGATTGCCTATTTAGGAAGAGTTGATAAATTAAATAAAGTAGGACTTGCGCGCCCTATTTTTTTCTTTAAGAAAATATTTGAAATTAAAAGAAGATGAACTTACTCCCTATAAATTTTTA
>JBCNUW010000033.1:0-10438 GCA_039630575.1 Caldifarciminales bacterium | reverse complement strand
CCCTGACTCTGACAGGGTTTAAATTCCTCTTTGGCACATTGCAACTTGGGTTTAAAAGAATTATTTCCTCTATATTTTTCTGTTTAAATTCCTCTTTGGCACATTGCAACCATAAGCAAAAATTCAATATCTTCACTTTTTAATTCAAGGTTTAAATTCCTCTTTGGCACATTGCAACGAAAAATTTTAAACTGTGAAAATGCGGAAAACTATGGTTTAAATTCCTCTTTGGCACATTGCAACCGTAAATATTTTATTATATTTCAATAAAATTTTTCAATTTTTATTCAAATTTTGCGTCAAACCGTTAGTTTTGCAATATCAAACTCAATTTTCAAAGATTCTCTCTGCAATTATTAACATATCTCCAAAATCTTTTAATTTTTCATTATACTCCCTTAATATCTTTGTAAATTCATCTACATATTTTTTTATGTCAACATCTTTTCTAAATTTTCTCCTTAAAATTCTTTTTAATTCCACCTCAACTATATTTATATCACTAATTTTCTCAATTACTTCTAAAATCTCATAAGCAAAACCCTTTGAAATCTCCTTCTCCTTAATTATACAAATCAACTTGTTAAAGAAATCTTTTATTGTCCATTTGCCTCCAAATTTCCTTTCTTCTCCACTCTTTGATAAATAAATAACACAAAAAGCATTTCTTCCATAATCTTCTTTTGCATTTTTTAACGCCTCTCTTACCTTATTTAGAGCAATTGATAAAGGGTACTTATGATGAGCTATTACTACTCCTGCACTCATTGAAGCCCTCTCACTTAAAACATTTTTAAAATCTTCTTGTAATTCATAAGCACATTTTATAACTTTTTCAACAGGTAATAACGCTAAAATATCATCACCACCTGCATAAACAAGCTTTCCATAATTTTCTTCTTCTATTAACTTTTTTACTCTGTTTAAAGCAAAGTCTGTTAATCTTCTTGAAAAGCCCTCGTGGATAGAAGCAGAAATAGGATGTTTTGAAGTTAAAATTTCATTAAAATTTTCATCAAAATTTTTCAATACATCCCTTACTTTAGAGTGCATCAATTCTCCAATTTTTGGCATTTTATCACCTTTTAACCATTTACCCATTTCGTCTCCATCCATCATTAAAATTGCATAATAGGTAGGCGGTTTTTTTATTTTATTTAAGATATCAATTATATTTTTGTAATCGCTTTCTAACAAAGTCTTTCCTATTTCTCTTTCAAATCTTTCTTTTCTATAATTTTCTCTAAACAACCATTCACCATCAACATCGTAGAGCATGTGTCCATTTAATGCAGGAACACTTACACTTTTTGGAATATCTGTTTTTTTTCTGAGTTCTTCAAATTCTCTTTTAAATTCCTCAATATTCCCTTCTTCCATCTTAGTTTTATACAAAACAGTAGCCATCTCAGAGGTTGAGGGAAATTTAATTTCGCTACTAAAATTTAAAATATCTTTTAATATGGAGGGAAAAACCCTTTTTATGAAACAAACACCACAAAGTCTTTCTCTTTCCCTTACAATCCATCTTGGTAATTTATCCCATTTTATTGGTAAAATATCATAATTCCCACATAAATGGCACTTTTCACCCTTTTGCTCTCCTATATCCTCATATTTTCTATACATCTTTCTTGAAGCCAAAAATTTTTCAACAAGTTCAACTAAAAGTGAATATGCAGTGCCAACTGTTGTTGGTTTATAATAAGAATGTTTTTTTATGATATCTATGATCTTATATCTTTCATTTACACCAACTAAATCTATATATTCATCTAAAATTGTCTGAATATCAGTATAGCTATCATTAAGCCATGGAAGATAGACATAATAAATCTGAAAATAGTTTTTTAAATGTTTTAAGATTTTTTCTTTAGTTTCTTTTTTTAATTCAGCTTCTTTAATTTCATTTATTTTATCTAACTTATTAGTAAAATTTTCAAACTCTTTCAATATCTTTTCTTTGCATTTCTCAGCAATATCCTTTGCTATTTCAAAGGGTATAATTGCGAGAAATCTGTTCGGAAAGTTTGCAATTGTTAAATTTTCCTCTAAGAGGGCATTATCAATAAATTTTTTAAAGTATTCTTCATCTTTGAAGATATCTAATATTTGTGTATTTTTAAATTTTTCATATAACCATCTATCAACAAGTGGTTGTTTTAATAAATTTGGATAAATAATATTATCTGGACCTAACTCATCTAAAATTACTGTAGTAGCTTTATAGATTAAATAAGAAAGGATATAACTACCTGACCATAAGTCACTTGTTTTTCTTGAAGTGCTTATATATTCTTGAACCGGTGCTATTGTAAAGAGCAAAAAGGTTGGTTTTGGTAAGCTGGAAGCAATTGCTGATGTTTGCACAAGATGGTCATATATAGAATGATTTGGTGCCCTTGAATCAGCAGGATGAGTGTTTATCCATGGAAAGATTTCTGGTAGGAATCTCCAGAGAAAAAGGAAATATACTTTAACTCTTTCATCAGAAGTGTTAAATTTTAAATCACCCAATTTTTTAAATTTTTTTCTAACTTCCTCTTCGTTATCTGGCATTCCTGCCTTTTGAGATCTTAAGGAAAAAATATCAATGAATTTTATTTCTTCCCATTCAAATTTTGTTTTTTCATCCAATATCTTTTTTAGGCTCTCTTCCTCTGGTACAACAATTATTCTACTAATTGCAGAAGCAATTTGATCAGCCAATTTTATTTCCTCTTCATGAATAGTTTCACCATATAAAAGAAAATTCAAATATTCCCTTGCTACTTCTTCATGCTTTTTCTTTAATTTCCAAATTACAAATTGTTTATCAATCGGATCATGAAGCAAGGCTTTAAGTTTAAGTCTATAATCACTCATAGCTCACTCCTTGGTAAATTATCTTTTAAAAGTTTTTTTGCTTCGTCTTCATAATTAGGATTTATTGTGATTATAATTTCTTTTTTTATTTGAATTACATTATGTTCAAAGCCAGCATGTGAAAAGAAGTTTCGTTTATCAATATTTTTACCCTCGTCTTTACCAAGAAGTTTAAAATAAGGCTGATATTCCTCTGTAAGTTCATCTACCTCTTGAATTTTATGAATTTCTACATCAATTCTATTAGATTCTACTGGAAATTTATTTCTCCAGATATTCTCATTTAAATATTTAATTTTCTTCAAAGAAATATCCTTTTGCCGACCAAAACACTTTGAACTTAATAACCAGGACACCAGAAAGGCTTTTATTAAATTTTCAAAATTAATGGTAAACTCTGTGTTTCTTATAATTTTTATTTTACAAGCCGAAGTATGATCTATTGAGATATAGCGTTCAAATACTTTTGAGATTTTATCAATTATAGCTTTTAGAGTGTTATAACTAGGCATATAACTAGTCACAAAAACGGGTAAGGCATATATGTAAGAAGAGAGAAAACAAAAAATTTCATCAGGAAGTTCTAATGATTGAGTAAATAAATCCTTGCCTATTTTTTGTTTTTCCTTCTCTTTTAAATGAGTAAAAGGTTTAATGATTTTTTGGTTAGAATAATATACAGTTAACTTAGGAAGAATTTTAATTTTCTCAATTACATTAACATTTAATTGTGATGGTTTTGCACTTCTTATGTAGGTATCGGAATTTAGTACAGTAAGTTCTATTTCAAAACTATATGCTAATATCTGTAAGACTTCTCTCAAAGCACGATAAGTTAAAACTGGTAAAAAATTTATTCCATGACTTATATCTAAAAATATTTTAAGCTTTTGAGAAGATGAACTTTCAAGCCATTCTTTTAATGTAAGGGATAATTCTTTAAAAATTGAGTAATAATAGTCCATTGCGTTTCCAATAAATTTTGTTTTGTTAAATTCCCCTACACCATAAGAAATAATTATTTTATCAGGAGGGCAGTTTAATTTTGCTATACAGAAATTTTCAATTATTCTTTCTGCTTGCTTTTTAAGTCCATTATAGCAAATATGTGTAAGTGTACCTATTTTCTCATCTGCAAGAGTGTCTAAAGAAATAATTATTATTTTATCTATTTTTTCTTCTTCTTTTATTAAAGGTAAAGGGTCTTCAATTTCTTTTTCACTTTTTTTATATTTATATTTCACTATATTCCAATTTAAAGGATTTCCCCATGTAGAAATTAAAATTTTCATAAAACTTCCTCCACATTAAACAAGATTTTTTATTTTAATAACTTTCACAAGTTCAGACTCTCTCCAGTAATTTTCTTGCAAATTCTTTCCATCCCAATCCCACTTCGTTTTTATTATAAAAATGGTTCTTTTTAAATTCAATCCAAGCGTGTATTATCGTTTCTTCTAATATCTTCACACTCCTAAACCAAGGAGGAAAAGGAAAACCTTTCCTAAAATACCGATGAAAAAGGCGGCGCCATTCGTAATAAAATTCTTCCCATTCCCAGCGAGAAATATAAGGAGAATAAATGAGTACGGAGATAATAAGAGGGTTTATCGCCTCACTTAACCATGCATATCCTTGATACTCTGCTGGTTCACTTTTGATAAGATATTGAATTAAACGAGCCTCGGAACCTTTAAATTTATCATATGCTACCCAGTTGGCTAAGCTCTCTTCTATGGTTCGTCCCCAAATTGTGTCATACGGAGTATTTCCACTATCCATGAGGGCGTGTCCAAGTTCATGATAATAAACCTTATCCAAAACAAGATCCACTCTTATATTTTCTCTATTTGCCCAGTCAACGATGCGTTTAGGACAGAGAAAAATAGCTGGTTCTTTTAAATTTAAAAAAACTTCCCTTGATTCTTCAGAAAGATATTCTTCATCAGCCAGGGCGATAACTCGCTGAGCATTATATGTATGTTTAGATAGATAAAGACCGGTAGCTACTATGACGATGTAACGCTCCCAACTCTTTTCATCATCTTCCAGCCTTCTAAGTGGGTCTTCATATTCGTCCATTTTCCTTTCTTTTTGTCTCCATACCCACTCATGAACTCTTTCAGGGTCAAGGGCACGGCGTCTTTCAGGGGGATAAATTTCATCCATCTGTGCTTCATTTACTAAGAAAACAGGAATAGAGACTGCTTTTACTCCCATAGACGCATCCATTCTTAAGTAGATTTTCTCACGAGTAAAATCCAGACACTTGCCTGCAGCACTACCTAAATTGTAAACCTTTATTGGGAGCTTCTTCCCCCCTTTCTTTGTGCCTTTCATATCACACCTCTTTTTTTTAAAAAATTATTCTAAGATTCCATAGCCTAATCTTGTTTTTGCACCAACACCAAGATTTTTTAAAGCATCTTCTAATAAATCTTTAACTTCCTCTTTTAAATCTCTAAAATCATTTTCTTTAAAACTATTAATCAACTCTTTGGCATTCTGAGGTATCTTCAAGTTTTTAAATTTTTCGTCTTCCATTTCTAAAAGTTTTTTAGCCCTAAATTCATCAAATAAAATAATAAAATTAAATCTAATTCCTTTTTTTAAAGTTAAAAATGTTATCGGATTTGGATATTCCCAATCACCAGGTAGTATTTTACCTTTTTCATCTCCATAGTACTTTTGATAATGAACATTCATGATATCTAAATCAAATAAATTAAAGGCTTCATGATTATTTCTAATCTCTGGATAAGCATCCAAAAAAAGTAAAAGTCCCTTAAAATTCATAGCACCAAAAAGAAGTTGGTATTTAAGAATATCTTCATCAAAGGATAGTTCACCATAAAATTCTTTTTGCAAGTTTTCTAATTTACTTTCATTTTCTAAAATATTCTTATTTTTTGCAATCTTAAAATATGCAGCCATTCTACAAACTCCTTTTATAGCGCTTGCTGGAATATAGGGAATTCCATAAATATGATGTAGAGTAATTGAAGTTTCGAGAACATGAGCAGAGCCAAGTCCAATGATTAAACGAGTATAAGTTTTTAAAGAATCAGAAAAAATAACATTAAAACCCTGTTTCCTTAAAGACTCTTTTTGTGAGTTAATGGTATTCTGAAAATTAAGAGGTATACTAAAAGTAAATTTTTCTAATAATCCTTCATAAAAATGTTTTTTGCTTTCTCCACCGATACTTTGTGTTTTTAAACTGAAAAATTGTTTTTTTCCGTTACTTTTTATTTCTGCATCAATTATTGGAACATATTTATTTATAAAAAGATTAAAATTTTCAATTTTACTTTTCCCAATTTCTTCTTTTAATTTTTCAAAAAAACTTTGTTCAGCTTTTCTTATGTTCTCACTTTTTACTATTATTTCCTTTCTTATAACCGAATTACCAAACCAAATCATTCCTCTTATTTCAGCCATTTTTTCTAATTTATTTCACCTTTTAATTTTTTAAATCTTTCTATTAATTTTTCATTTAAAATTTTTTCAAATTCTTTAAGCCATTTTAAGATATACTTTTCATCAACTTCTTTATTTTTTAAAAGAATTGATTTTACATCTTCAAGGTCTCTTTCTCTTCCCGAAACAATTTTATGGATAATTAAATCTTCAATAGAAGCATAGAAGATTTGAACTTCGTCAATTTTAATCTTATTTACTCTTTTAAGTGCCTCTTTTTCATATTCTGAGAAAGAAAAGATAAAATCTATTCTTATACCGGTTTTTTCATCCAGTACTGGTAAGACCATTGTTTTTTTTAAAAAATCAATATAATTTTTGGGAATAATTTTTAAACCTAAATTATCAGAAATTTCTTTAATCTCTTCATATCTTTCAACTCCTATTCCTAAAGTGATATCAATATCTTTAGTTAATCGTGGTTCACCATAGATTAACAATGCCTGTCCCCCGATTATCATATAATTTATATTTTTTTTATTCAGCTCTTTACTTATATTCTTAATTAATTCTTTTAATCCCATTTATTACACTTGCATATTTTATGTCAATTTCAATACCTTCAAGTAAGTTATTGGGTGGTAATTTACCTAAATTAAAAGCAAGCTCCCTCATTTCTTCAAAAATTTTGAAGTTCTTTTCAAAATCACTGGGAGTATTTTTTATTAAATTTTTTTCAAACTCTTCAAGAATTTTTTTATTTTTTATCATTTTTACTTAAAGTTCTATTTCAACAATTCTTTTAAGCCAGTTTGCAAATTCTAAAATTTCTATGGTTGCAAGACGAAGTTTTAAAAAATCTGAATTGATAAGTTCTTCAAGAGCATCATCTCTAATATAGCCTTTTTTCTTTAACCATTCATTTACTGTGTCATAAACTGGTTTTGTCTCTTCTTTTGATTTAAAAAAGGCAAGCGTTAAAATAAGACCGTTGGAAGTGATTAGTGAGGGCAATTTCCTAGCATTTCTTTTGTATTTATCTTTATCCTTCACTTTTTTTACTTTTCCTAGTACAAAGCTTGCTCTTTCCTGATTTAAAGTTTTAATTAGGCTCATATTTTTACCTCCATTAATTCATAATTTAGTTTTATTATTTCACCAATAAATTTTGAAAATAATTTCCATTTTTCCCATTCTTTCCATGCCAAAACAACTCCATAATAATTTGAATTTAAATTTTTTATTTGAATTATTAATGGTGAAACTTTTCTTTCACCGTAAATTGCTATTTCTCTTAATTTTAAATTATTTTTTAAATTTCTATAAAAATTTTCTCTCAGATCATCCATAGCTTCTTCCCAAGATTTCCAGAAACCCTTCTTAGAAATAAGATAAATACAAGTATTAGAAAGGTTAATGAAACCTTGATTATTTTCTGAACCAACAGATCTGTTTATTTCTTTTTTTAGATTTTCTGCTATTTCCTTTAAATTATTTCCCTTAGGGTTGAACTTATCTATCATTATACTTCCAAATCCTCTTCTCCACCTTGCTCCTAGTCCACCAAAATTACTTAAAAAGAAAAGGGTCTTTTCTAATTCTTTATTAATATTTAAATCAAAGGAAGGAAATATTTTAAAATTGATTACAAACTCTTGACCTTCTACAAAGGCTTTTCTTTTTATATTACTATAACGACCTCTTCTATCATTCATACATAAGTAGGCGTAATAATCTTTTTTATTGATTTGATAGGAGAGATTTTTATTCTTAATAAAAATTCTTACTCGTGAAGCAAAATTCTGTGATCCCCATATTTTCTCTTCCGAATCTTTTAAATCCCTCAAACTTAAGGTTGCTCCTTTATAGAACCTGAACCACCAACGAAGCATACCTTTTAATGATTGTTCCCTTAATTCTACTTCTTCTTTTTTAGCTCCGGAGATTATAAGAGGTGTAATAAGCTTGCACTTATAATTTATATTCATTTCACTTTTACTCTCATTAATCCCATTCCAAGCGTCTCGTCACCACCCAGCTGGATTATAGAATTCTGTTGTAAAAGTTTTTCAATTTCACTAGCTACATTATTTGCCGTTTGAATTTTCTCTACGGATTTATTATATGGATCGGTTATAAAAATAAATCCATAAAACACAGTTTCGGATGGTAAAAGTTCTATTTCAAATAATGCCCGTTCTGCTGCTGTCCCTGTTATTTGGTCAATTCTTATTCTTGTTCTTATTTCAACCGCATATTTTGCAAAGTCTTTAAAAACATCATCAGAAACAATAGCGAAATGTTCATTCAAAAGTGGGTTAATTTCGTTGGGGAGATATTCAAGAAGTTCTTTTACTAATTCATCTTTATTTTTTGATTTTATATTAAAAACAAACTCCTCCAACACCACTTTATTTTCGTCAATATTTAATTTTGAGTTACTATGAACAATAATTTCGCTGTCAGATATTTCCAGATCCTCAATTTCAGGCAAGTTATCTTTACCAATACTTTTTAATTCATTTTTAAATCTTTTTAGGATATAGGGACAGGTTATGTAAGCAAAGACACCTCTTACTGAGCGAACAGGAAATAGTAAAATTTTTGCGTCAGTAAGGGAGATGCAGGAAGCAAACTCTTGACCTTCGCCGGGTTCAGGTCCAAATATTACTTCTACCTTATTTTTATTTTGCCAAATCCTCAATGCTAAATCTCTTATAACTCCTTTTATTCCGCTTGCTGCAAGAATTGGAAATTCAGTATGTTTTTCTCTTTGTACTGGGTTATCAACATAGGATACACTTATTCCTGAACCCATATGAATTGGTGTTTGGGCATAAAATGTTAAGACTAAATTTTCTTTATACATTTTTACCTCCCTATTAAAGTTTTAGTGTAAATTCTCAAATTTGATCCAATAAAATCTTTGTCTTTTGGGTTTAGCCAAATATTTTGCAGTTTAGTTTTATCTTTGACTTTAGCGTAGATTACACTGCCTTCTTTAATACTTTTTTTTGTTTTTATGCCGTAATTTTTTGTATGCATACCAATATTAATAATTTTAATAGCACCAGTTAAAGTTTCGTAGAAATTTTCATTATTAAAAAATCCGGGAGTTAAGTATAGAATTTTTATTATGTCATCATTTTCTAAATCTGGTTTATTAAAATCAAGTACATCTTCAAAATTTTTCTCTTCGCACTCATATCTTACATTTCTCATTTCTCCTCCCAATTTTAATACTTTATTTTTACTATTTTTAAAAAATTCAAAGATTTTTTGTTCATCATTTAGTTGGGATTTTTTAAGTTCTTCATTTTGAAGGTTGAATTTAATAAAAAATATAATTTTTACTTCTTTTTTTAATCTTACATAATTAATTCTGTATAAAGCGTCTTCATCTTCTGTTACATTTTTTGAATAGTCCATTTTAATTCCGATTCTTGGTTCAAAGTCGAGGATATCTTTTTTGTGGATTATATCATTTTCATTAATTTCTTCGTTATCTAGCCATTTTTTAAGTCCATTTAATTTTATAAATCCTTCAAAAGTTTCAAAATCTCCATTTTTTTTCATTTCCCACAAAAGACTTTTCAAATTTCCGTCAGTATGCGAAGGGTTTATTAATTTGAATTTGTTTTTAAGGATAACTTGATTTATTTTACCATCTTTTACCTTTTTTTCAATTAAAATATCCAAGGGTTTCGGAAGGAGTAATTCATTATTTTTCTCTAAAAATGGACCATAAAATTTTTCAATAATTTCTTTTACATTTATGTTTCTTTCACTGAAGATTTTTCCGCAAATACTACTTGCGAGTGTATTAGGAAAAGGAGGAAAGATAGAGTCAGTTTCTTGGACATTCATGTTAAAGGGTTTCCCACTACCAAAGAATAAGACATCAAAGGGTTCTAAAGTGAATTTTATCATTACTAAATTTATAAAGGATAAAAGTCAAAAAAGTCAAATAGTTTGAGTTTGGTATTTAAAAATATCACAGGATTTAAAGTTTATGGAGTGATTAAACATAAAAGTAATGAGATGTTTTTAGGTATTGTTTTCTGAAATGTTAGTTCAAATTCCTCTTTGGCACATTGCAACCAGCAATTGCCGGTTTAAAAACAATTGCTGCTAAGGCGTTTAAATTCCTCTT
>JBCNUW010000032.1:0-12416 GCA_039630575.1 Caldifarciminales bacterium | reverse complement strand
CAGGGTTAAAATTTGTTGAGTTTATATCTCTTGAAGTTGCATTTCCAATAGGAACGAACCTATTTTGTTGCCATCTATAAAGCTTATCAGGATCAAAATAGCCATAATAGGTAAAGCTTGGCAAATACCCACCAACTGGTACAGGACCGCTACCATCTGGGTCTAAATCTTTTGCAGCTCTCCATCTCATACTTCCCGTAACATCAAGAACTATAAGGACGTTTGGTTTTTCAATAACAGATACATGAGGAGGAGCCGAACAGGGCATCTCTTGCCCCTTTAGATTAAAAAAGAATAAAAAAGACAAAATTAAAAGTCTTTTCATTTTATTGACCTCCGAGTGTTCCAATAGGAACAAGCCTTAAACCTTCAACTACACCTTGCTGACCTCTTATATGACGTGCCTCCGAAGCAATTAAAAACACCTGTCCTAATGCTCCACCTGCTTCTGAATACCCAAGACCTAAATAAGCTGCAGCGAATCTTAAATTAAAACCTGAACGCTGATAAACCGTCACCATTTCAGGATCCACTGTAACATCATAAGAACCAATCCTAAAATTTCTCGGATCTAAATTATCAAGACCTGAAATAAACCTTCTTATCTGCCATACTCCCCTTTCTATTCCACCCTCAGCAGCCTCAATCGCAGAAACAAATCTCTCTTCTCCACCTGTCACAAAAATTCCTCTTGAGACAAGAAAAAGGGCTGTCCCTATTAAAATAGTTAATAGGGAAGCCATCAATATTGTTGTTATTAAAGCAACTCCCTTCTTCATTACACTCCCTTTATAAGTTTAAATTTTTAGGGTATACAACCCCTTGTAGAATAATTCTATCAAATCTTCTTTGAAACCTATTTAAATTTATCACTCTATTTTCAATATTCAATTGAGTCCTTCCATATTCAAACCCAGGAATACCCTTTGACCTTACTACCATAGTTACCCTTATAGCAAACTTATTATTAAAAATCATGTCATTACTTACTACAGAAAGATCATTAAACCATTCGTTAGGATCTATTACACCATTAGGATTTCCATTTGAACCATCAATTCCATAGGCAAACTGAATATCCTCAACGTTTTCAAGAAAAGGAACACCAGCTCTTCTCAAAACACGATTTGCATCAAGCTGATAAGTAACTCCAGTTGTAACACCCCTTTGATCTCTAACACCAATTATTATCGTCCCTTTTTTGCAAGATACAGGATTTCTTAACACTAATGTAAGAGTTTTTGTATTATGATCTACTCTTGTAGATTCTACCTGAACTCCCTGTATACCCTCAATTATATTTCTTGATTCAGGATCTATACCATAAATAAAGTCTCGAGGTTTTATATTCCTCACAGTATCAGCCATCTCCCATAAATTTAAATGAATTCTTCTTGTCGGGATAGGACTATTTTCTTTAACTAAGTTGAACCGCGTTTGGGTAAGCTCTAATCCAAGAGCAACTCCAAAAATAGTAATTGCATCAGGACCATTTGTTCCACCATCTTGAGCGATTATAAAATTACTCGTAGGACCTAAACCAAATCCACACATTTTAAGATCCCACTTTAATAGTTCAAAGGCTATTTGAGCATCAGTTTGTAAAGACGAGACATTTTGAACTTGAATTGTCCTTCTTTGTTGAGTTATGAAAAGTGCAATAATTGCAATTATTACAATCTGAAATATTAATATAGAAACTAAAAGTTCAATTAAGGTAAATCCCTTTTTCATAATCTTCCCCCCCTATAGTAACTTGTTTGAGAAGTAACAAAAAATCTGTTGTTTCTCCACAAGACAAAAACTCTTATATCAAAAAGATCTGGATCCTGAGGATCCCTTTCTACATTCCAAACAACTCGCCATGTCATTCCAGTTACATTGTCATTTATTATTAAATTATGGTCAGGATTATTTAAATTTAAAAGTCCATTACCTGGTCTTACATCCTGTATATCTTGATGATCCGGTGGTAAATTTCTAAGATAGTCAAGATGAGAAGTCATTACTTCCCTTGCTCTAATTCTTTGACTGTTTAAAATGCTTGCCTCAAGTCCAAAAAATATAGCATTCAAAAGACCAACAAGAAGTATACCAAATATTGTTATTGCAACAAGAAGTTCTATTAAAGTAAAACCACTTTTATAAAATTTATAAAAATTATCCTTCCCTCCAATTTCCATTTCTCCACCTCCAAAGTTTTATTCTTCCAGAGGGTGTAACTCCTATTGCAAAATCTATTCTCCCATCTGTAAGATAAAAAGCACCAGCAACAGCTCCTCCTCTTCTATCAAAAATTAAACAGTCATTTGGAAAAACAACACCATCGTCTTCTATAACTCTATTTGCCTCCTCAACACCCAAATTTGCAAACCTTTTACCAAACCTTAATTTTCTAAAATTATACCTGGCAAGATTTTCTGCACCAAAACCCGCTCTTATTCTTGTAACATTAAATCCCCTCTGATTCCTTCCTACCATTACAGAGCTCTGAGTGGAAATAGCAACCTCTCTCCACACTTTCAACAAACTAACAACACGCTGAGCCTCACCTTCAGAAGAAATTTCTCCAAGATTTTTCAAAGAATAAACACCTATACCTAAAAGAATACTAAAGATAAGTACTACAGACAAAAGCTCTATTAAGGTAAAACCCTTTTTTTTATTCATTTTACATCTCAATCTTTTTTTCACCATTTTTTACCTCCTTCCAATTAAATTATAATACAAAATATATTCCATTCAATTTTAAATTAAAAATGTTTACTTTTTTAAAAAATGTTTACTTGGGGTTACAGAGAGTCTTATAATAATTTAAATGAAGATAAAAAGCTTAAAAATCTTTGTAAATTTTTTCTTTTTTCTTCTCCTTATTACTGGTTCTATAAATTTCTTAATCCATTTTAACGAGTATTTAAATTCAAAAAGGCTCCTAAAATTTTTTTTGGAAACCGAAAAAGAAAAAATTAAAAGAATTTTATCAGATGAAAAATTTTTTTTACCAGAGATCGAAATGATAATTTCCTATAAAAAGGGCTTTGAGGTAATCTACAAAAAGGAAAATGTTATCTTAACTGATAAGGATTTAAGTGAAATAAAAAAAATTAAAAACTTCTATTTGGATAAAAACAAAAGATTTTGGTTAAATTTAAAGGATGAAAATCTATTAGTTAGATATAGCAATTTACCTATAATTTACATAATTACTTTAAACTCAAAATTAAAACTTATTTTTAATTCCCTTTTTACCTTTACTTTTCTTTTACTTCTTTATGCTCTTTATATTATATTAAGTAACTTTTTTTCATGGTTAGAGGAAAAGGATAGAAAAATAACTACTCTTTTCAAAGACCTTTTCGGAAAATCCGTTTTAAAGGAAATAGAAGAAATAGAGAACAGGAAAAAATTTATAGAAATGGCTGAGATCTCTGCCCTTTTTTCACATGAACTTAAGAATTCACTTCAATCTTTATTAACATATATGAAATTAGCAAAAGATAAAATTGAAGATATAATCCTTGACAAAATTTTTGAAGAAATAAAAAACTTAAATAATACCTTAGAAGATTACCAGAGATATATTATAAAAGGAGAAAAAGTAACCTTTGAGAATATAAACATTAAAGAAACAGTCTATGAAATTTTAAGAGAATTCAAAACCCAAGAAAAAATTGAAATAAAAGAAGACGTTGAAGAGGTAGCTTTAAAGGGGAATAAAATTTTATTAAAAAAAATGATTTTTAATACCTTGAAGAATTCTTTAGAGGCTATTGAAGAGGAAGGAGAAGTTAAAATAAGGGGATTTTTAAAAGATAAAAAATATTATTTATATATTGAAGATACTGGTATGGGAATGGATGAGAAAACCCTTAAAAGAGCTACAGAACCTTTTTTTACTACAAAAGCAAGGGGACTTGGGCTCGGGCTTTTTTTTATTAAAAAAATAGCTGAGATTCATAACATCAAATTTGAAATTGAAAGTGAAAAAGGGAAAGGAACAAAAGTAAAATTTGAATTTCCACTATGATTAAAAAAATTTTAATTTTAGACGATAACTATACTTTTGTTAAATCGATAGAAAGGTTCTTAAATGAAAAGGGATTCCAAACAGAGGGATTTGTGGAAGAAGAGGAATTCTTAAAAAATCTTGAATCAGAAAAACCTGACCTTGTTTTACTTGATTATAAATTAAAAAAATACGATGGAATAACTATTTTAAAGAAAATAAAAGAAAAAGATAAAAGTATTTATGTAATTATGATAACAGCCTATGGATCAATAGAAAATGCAGTAGAGGCAATAAAGGAAGGAGCTTACTATTATTTGACAAAACCCTTTGATCCAGAAGCAGTTCTGATCTTAATACAAAAAATAACAGAGGAGAAAATTAAGGAAGAAGAAAAGATAGAACTTATAAAAACGATAAGTGGAGAGATACCTGATATAATAGGTAAAAATGAAAAATTTTTAAAGGCTCTTGAACTGGCTAAAAAAGTAGCAAAAGAGGATACAACTGTTTTGTTAGTTGGTGAATCTGGAACAGGTAAAGAAATCTTTGCAAGATATATACATTTAAACTCCAAAAGAGGGGACGGTCCCTTTATCGCTATTAACTGTGCTGCTATTCCAAAAGAACTACTTGAAAATGAGCTTTTTGGTTCTGAAAAAGGAGCCTTTACAGGGGCTTATAAAACAAAGATTGGTAAATTTGAATTAGCACAAGGGGGCACTTTATTTCTTGATGAAATTGCTGAACTTCCTCTTGAGCTTCAACCAAAACTTTTAAGAGCAATTGAAAATAAAGAAATTGAGAGGTTAGGAGGAACAAAAAAAATAGTAATAAATACCAGGATAATAGCAGCTACAAACCGAGATTTAAGGGAACTTGTAAAAAAAGGACTTTTTAGAGAGGATCTTTATTACAGAATCTCTGTATTTCCGATAGTTCTTCCCCCTTTAAGAGAAAGAAAAGATGATATACTTTTAATATCAGAAAATTTTATAAAAAAAATTGGAAGAAAATTTGGTAAAAAATTAACATTAAGTAAGGAGGCAAAAGGAATTTTAATTTCTTATGATTATCCGGGAAATATAAGAGAGCTTGAAAATATACTTGAAAGGGCAGCAATTTTAAGTTCTGATGGTATTATAAGAAGGGAAGATCTTTTTATAGAAAAAACCGAAGAAAATAGAAAGGAGCCAAAAATTGGCAAATTAAAAGATATTTTAGAAGAGGAAATCGAAAGAATTGAAAGAGAGATAATTGAAAATTCTTTAAAGTTTACAGAAGGTAACATCTCAAAGGCAAGCAAAATCTTAGGTATATCTCGGAAATCTTTATATAAAAAGATAAAAAAATATAGTATAAATACTTAGAAGAATTTTAAATTTTTACTGCTATAAATCTGGATTCAAATGGAAAAAATTTAAGAGATTTTAAAATTTTTTTAAAAATTAACTTTTTAGAGGGTCTAAATTCTTCTTTAAAAACAAAATTTTTTTTATAAATTTTAAAACCCACTCTTTTTATTAATTTTTCTAAATCAAAATATTTTATAAAATTTAATTCATACAAAAAATTTTCAAGAAAAGGTATATCTTCCCATCTTTTATTTATTTTTTTAAGTCTTTTTTTATAAAAAAAACTTTTTAAAAGAACTTTTGAAAATTTTTTAGAAAGATACGGCAACAGAATAACTCTGAAATGGGGCTCAAAAGGAAAAAGATAATTAGGGATCGAAAGGTAAAGTATCCCTCTATTTCTTAAAACTCTTTTCATTTCCCTTAAAAGCAAAAAGGGATCTTTAATATGCTCAAGTGTGTGGGTACAGATTACTAAATCAAAAGAATTATCTTTAAATGGAAGACTGAGACCATCTCCAACAACAGTATAGATTTTATAGCCAGTTAATTTCCTTTTAAGATTAACAACATAAACAAAATCCTTTTCTATATCTACAGCAAAAACCTTGGCATTTTTTTCATAAATTAAAAAGGTATTGTTTCCAAAACCACATCCAAGATCTAAAACTTTTTTATTTTTTAAATTAAATAATTTATCAAGATAATCAACAAAATAGGCGTATGATCTTTTTGTGTCAGCTTTTAAGCTAATATATTTTTCTTTTCCTCCTTTTTCCCAATCAGGTATTGAAAGTTTTGCCCAGTCTTCATTTTTTTCTGTTATCTCTTTTATTTTTTTATAAATTTCCTCTTTTATTTTTTCCTCTTTCATAATGGAGCTCTATAAAGAGGAAAGAAAAATTCACTTGGTAAAGGACCCATTTTTTTTCGTTCTTCAAGAAGTTCCAAATAAATTTTTTCATTGTGAATCACACCGTAGACATAGTATGGCATGTAAAAGTCCGAGAATCCACTTTTAAATAAAAATAAACTATCTTTACCTTTCATGCCTCCACCGAGATGCAGTATTTCAAATCCTTTTTTCTTTGCAAAATTTATTGCTTCATAAATAATTAAATGGGATCCACCATATTTGCTATAGTTATAATCAGATCCTGACAGAAAGTAATGAAAGAATTTGTTATATCCTAAAAACATAGAAGCAGCAATTGGTTTTTCTTTAAAAAAGGCAACAATAACATAAGATTCATTAAAGTATTTAAAAAAATCTTCTATAAATGAAAATGGGAAAAAGTAAAAGGATGATGCTCTTTTCCTTTTCATTGTCTCAATATAAAGATGATAAAATATTTCAATATCTTTTTTTTCTCTTGAAACTTTAATTTCTATTTTATTTTTCTTTGCGCTTTTAATTAATGCATAATGTCCTTTTCTAATTTTTAAATTTTCGTTAAGTTTAATAAAAACAGAGTAAGTAACAAAATTAGTAATAAAATTCTCAAGTTTCATATCTTCACTATAAAAAAAGGGATGAATTCTTGTAAATTCCGAAATAACATTTTCTGAATATAAATAGGTTGAAAAATCTTTATAGAATTTTTTAAAAAGATCTTTTAAACTAATATTTTTAATTTCAAATATAAAACCACCTACTCCATAAGGAGTGACAATATCATAGTAGTTTTTATTATTGATTTTTAGTTTAATAAACGGCTTTAAAAGCTTTGAACCATTTATTTCATAATAGGCATAAAACCCCTTTTCATTATAAAATTTCTCAAAAATCATAACATATTCGGGCAAAAAAAAGATATCCATGTTATGAAATTCATTTAAGATTTCTCTTTTAAATTCACTTAATTCAAAAATCTTTAAGCTACCTAATTTCATATATCTCTGTATTGTGGAAATAATAAAGGTTTTTCCTTAATTTTTTTGAATTTTATAAATTCCTCTACAAGTTCATTATAAATTTTTTCAAAATAAATTTTTTTTGATATAAAATAATTTTTTATTCTTCTTGAAAAACCCAATTTAAAATGGAAAAGGGAGTCATCTTTACCAACTCCTCCACCAAGCATAAGGAATCTAAAATTTTTTCTAAAAACATCTTTCATAAAGGAGTAAATTAAAAAGTGATTCAAACCCTTTAGTTTTGATGAAAAACCTGATCCGAGAAAATAACTGGAATAGGGATATTTTTTTAGAAAAATATCACCTGTTATAAATAAACCATCTTTAAAAAGTAACCAAAACTCTACACCGTTTATATTTTTAATTTTTTCAAAAAAGGATTTTGGGAAAAAGTGTCTTTTTTCAGCCATTTTATTTCTCATTGTTTCAATATATTTATCATAAAAAAGTTCATAGAAATTCTCTGGATAATTTATTTTAATTTCAAAACTTTCTCGAATTGCATAATTTATATTCCTTCTGTGATTTTCTCTTAAACTTTTGAACATTTCTTCCTCACCTTTAAAATCTAAAAAATCAACATAAACTATACTTGAGACCTTTATTAAAGTATAAATTCCTTCAAAATTTTTATAATTTTCAATTAGAGGGTGAAATCTTACAAATTCAGAAATAACTTTTGAATCTTTGAAAAAATCTTCTATCATTTTTGATAAATTCTTAATTTTTCCAACAAGTAAAGGACCTCCTACACCGTAGGGAGATGTGATATCAAAATACTCTCTAAATTTATCTGGAACATAAATAAGATCATTCAAACTTCTTTTAATATAGGGATAGAAAAAAATACCCTCATCTCCTTCATAAAAAATAGCTTCAGGAACCCCTTTCTCAATTTGGCAGTTTGCTTCTATGAAATCGTAAGTATAGAAAATATCTGAGGGTTCAAAAAGTTTTAAAATCCTTTCCCATTCTTTTTTTTCTTTTACAACTTTCATTTAATTGAAAGATTCTTATTAAAGATTTCCTCCATAGAATATTTTCTGAAAAGATTAATAATTACTTTTTTTATTATCAAATCTCCTCTTATTCTTTTAAAGGGTAAGGTCATAAATATAGGCAATTTATTACTTAACAAATTAGAAATAGATTCTTTTATCTCTTCAAAGGTACTTGCGTTGTAAATATAACCACCCCTTTCTCTTAAGCTTTGTCTTTTACCTACATTTATTACAGGAACTTTAAAAAGACCTGCTTCATAGAGTGCACTTGAAGAGTTACCGATAATAAATTTTGAATTTTTCATTATAGAGATATATTCTAAATAGGGGAAATTAGAATAAAGTAAAATTCTTTTCATTTCTTTTTCCTTAAGTAAAATATTAAAAATTTCTCTTCCACCTGGATCATTGTTCGGAGCAATTGCTAATGTTTTAAGATTAAATTCATAAAGGGCTTTTAAAATTGATTTTAATTCCTCTATCGAGTTTTCTCTTTCAAATGGTAATGGGTGATAAATTAATAAAACGAAATCTTTTTTATCAAACAAATCGTACTTTTTTTTAATTAAAGTGTAATCAGGAATCTCATAAGTTGGAAGTGAGTAAATACCTAAATTTCCAACAACAAAAATTCTTTTTTTATCTTCACCCATTTTTATTAAATTTTTTTTACTTTTAGATGTAGCAGGAAAATGGATATGAGAAAGTTTTGAAACAACATGTCTGATGTAGGTGTCAGGAATTTGAAAAGATGTTTTATCACCACCGTGAATATGGGCAACGGGAATTTTAAGAAAAACTGAAGAAAGGGAAGCGGCGAGTATTTCTATACGATCTCCGAGAACAAAAACGATATGGGGCTTTATATTTTTAAAAACATTAACAAATTGGATTATTCCTTGACCTAAAGAAATTGGAAAAGATTCCGTAAGATCTGAATCAAGGTGGAAGGGAACTTCATAGTCTATTTTGAATCCATCCTTTATGATGTTTAACTTTGTAAGTCCAAAGAAAGGAGAAAGATGTAACCCAGTTACTATTAGATAAAAATCAAATTCCTTTGATCTACTAAATGTTTTTAAAACAGGGTACAAAAGTCCATATTCAGCTCTTGATCCTGTTACAAAGGCAGCTTTTATTTTCATTTTATTTATACTTTTTATTATAATTAAAAGTTTAAAGTTGATAAAATTGGGAGGAAAAATAAAATGAGTAAACTATACACCAAGGAATACCAGACTGTAAGTTATATCTCCGGTCCTCTTCTATTCGTAGAGGGAGCAAGAGATTTCTCTTATGCAGCACTTGTTGAAATTTTGATGCCTGATGAGACAAGAAGGAAAGGGCAAGTGCTTGAAGTCTCAGATAAATATGCAGTAATTCAGGTTCTTGAAGGAACATTAGGTCTTGATGTAGCTACAACAAGGGTTAGGTTTTTAGAGGATCAGGTTCATATAGGTGTTTCGAGGGAGTTAATTGGAAGAATATTTAATGGAAGGGGTGAGCCGATTGATGGTCTTCCTTTTCCTACTCCTGAAAAGAGGTTACCGATAGTTGGAGCAGCAATAAATCCAATAGCAAGGGATAAGCCTTCTGATTTTATTCAAACAGGTATTTCAGCAATTGATGGTTTTAATACACTTGTTAGAGGGCAGAAGTTACCAATTTTTTCAGGTGCTGGGCTTCCAGCCAATGAGATTGCAGCAATGATTATGAAGTATGCAAAGGTAAGGGGTGAGGGAGAAGAGTTTTTAATTGTTTTTGCGGCAATGGGTTTAACTTCAAGGGAATACTCCTATTTTATGAAAGAATTTAAGGAAAGCGGAGCACTTGGTAGAATAGTAGCTTTTGTAAATTTGGCTGATGATCCTGCTGTAGAGAGATTATTAACTCCTAGGTTTGCTCTTACTGTGGCAGAGTATTTTGCCTTTGAACTTGACTTTCATGTTCTTGTAATATTATCAGATATGACAAATTACTGTGAAGCTTTAAGGGAGATAGGTGCAGCAAGAGAGGAAGTCCCGGGCAGGAGGGGTTATCCTGGTTATATGTATACCGACTTAGCTACAATGTATGAGAGAACAGGTAGAATAAAGGGTAAAAAAGGATCAATAACTCAGATTCCAATTCTTACAATGCCAGATGATGATATTACACACCCAATTCCAGATTTAACAGGTTATATAACAGAAGGTCAGATAGTACTTTCAAGAGAACTTCACAGAAAGGGAATTTTTCCACCTATTGATATCTTAATGAGCTTATCAAGGCTAATGAATTTAGGAATTGGGGAGGGTAAAACGACATCTTATCATAGAGAGTGGAAAGATCAGCTCTATGCTTGCTATGCAAGAGGTAAGGATTTAAGAAGATTAGTAGCCATAGTAGGTGAAGATGCTCTAAGTGAAATTGATAAAAAGTATTTAAAATTTGCTGATGAATTTGAAAGGGTTATGTTAAATCAGCAGAATAGAGAGAGAACAATAGAAGAGACCTTAGAAATAGGATGGAATCTAATGGGTATGATCCCCAAAACTGAGTTATCAAAAATAAAAAGAAAATTTTTAGAGGAATTTTACAAGGAATGGATACCAAAACAGGTAAAAGAAGCTTATTAGAAGGAATCGGTAAAGACGAAGTCTGGGGGCCAGTTTTTAAAATGGTCGCCCAGCAGGTTGAAAAAGCATTCGAAATCGGCAAGTTGAATGAAAAATACTTTGAAACAGTTCTTGAACCTGAGAGGGTCTTAAGGGTTTCAATACCTGTTGTTATGGATGATGGAAGTATAAAATGTTTTGCTGGTTATAGGGTACAGCATTCAACAGCAAGGGGACCAGCAAAGGGAGGTATTAGATACCATCCTGAAGTTACTCTTGACGAGGTTGCTGCCCTTGCAGCTTGGATGAGTTTCAAAAATGCACTCGTAAATTTACCCTTTGGTGGTGGAAAAGGTGGAGTAAAAGCTGATCCTTTCTTGCTTTCTCATGGAGAACTTGTGAGATTAACAAGAAGGTACACATCTGGTATATTGCCACTGATAGGTCCATATAAGGATGTACCTGCTCCTGATGTTAACACTAACGATATGATAATGGATATTATTATGGATACTTACTCTATGTTTCAAGGATTTACAACACCAAGTATAGTAACTGGCAAATCAGTTTCTCTTGGTGGTTCAGTTGGAAGAAGAGAAGCAACAGGTAAAGGTGTATTTTTTGTTACAAAGGAATTTTTGAAATTAAAAAACAAAGATTTGGAAAAACAGAAAATAGCCATTCAGGGTTTTGGAAATGTAGGTTCAATTGCTGCATTATCGTTTTACGAAGCAGGAGCAAAAGTCTGTGCTGTTACAGATGTATCTGGTGGTATATATAATGAAAAGGGATTAGAAATTAAAAGAATATTAAAGTTAATAGAGGAAAAGAAGTTCTTGAAGGAAATAAAGGGGGAGGGGGATTTTATAGAAAATAGGGAACTTTTTGAATTAGATGTTGATATACTCATTCCGGCAGCTTTAGAGAGGCAGATTACTGAAAATAATGCATCCTCTATTAAGGCATTTTTAATAGTGGAGGGAGCAAATGGGCCTGTAACTCCAGAAGCTGAGGATATCTTAAATGAAAAGGGAGCTTATATACTTCCGGATATTCTTGCTAACTCTGGAGGTGTTATTGTTTCTTACTTTGAATGGGTTCAGGATCTTCAATTTTATTTTTGGAAGGAAAAGGAAATATTTGAGAAGCTTGAGGATATTTTAAGGTTAGCATTAAATCATGTTATAGAAAGAGCAGAAAAGTTAAAAACTGATTTCAGGACAGCAGCACTTATTATTGGTATTTCAAGAATTATTGATGCAATTGAAAGGAGGGGAATTTTCCCATAAAAAAGGTAAGTGTGTTAATACCTGGATATAATGAGTCAGAAAATATTGACGATTTAGTAAAAGAAATAGATGAGTTTATAGAAAAGTTTAATATAAAGGATTGGGAATTTATATATATTGATGATGGTTCTACTGATTCTACTTTAGAAAAGATCGGTAAATACCTTAAAGAAAAGAATTACCTTAAACTTGTTTCTTACAAAAGAAATATGGGAAAAACTTATGCTTTGCAAAGGGGGTTAAAAGTAGCA
>JBCNUW010000031.1:0-12618 GCA_039630575.1 Caldifarciminales bacterium | reverse complement strand
ATATCGTCATTTTTTTGTTGATAAGATATACATATATTTTTATTATTTATTTGAGTTTGAATACCTTTACAATTTTTTCTTTCTCGAGGAGTAAAATATAAATAAATCATAATCTTTCCTCCACTTAAAAATAAAAAGATTCAATTAATAAAATTTTTGTGTTAAATACATAATCAGTGCTAAAAGCAGAAGAGATATTGTGATAAGAAATCACTTTTTGGAACCAAGGATATTCTGAAATTACTTCTGAAGCACCGCCTCTACCAGTATGAACAAATATGTAAGTGGGACATTTTTCCAAATTTTCC
The DNA here is from genome assembly GCA_039630575.1 of Caldifarciminales bacterium. GTDB lineage: Bacteria > Hydrothermota > Hydrothermia > Hydrothermales > JAJRUZ01 > JBCNVI01. Next base: position 12,310 of record JBCNUW010000031.1, on the reverse strand, counting down.
ACTTTAAATAATGGAAACTCTTTTTTATAAGTATCATATTTATTTTTTAGATAAGTTAAATGGATACTCATAAAATGAAAGTTTTTAAGGTAAAGCTCTTTATTTTTGTAAATATTTATATTTTGGATTCTGAGGTCATCATTACTTTCAATATTTATTTCAGTTCCACTTTCGGGAAAAACATATATTCCTATCTTTTCAAGTTCTTTTAGATACCCTTCTTTTTCTTTTTCCTCCTCTTTTTCTTCTTCTCTTTCTTTTTTTTCTCTTTCTTCTTTTTCTTTTACTTTCTTATAAATCCTATCATCAATTATAAGAATCTTACTACCTAAGATTAATTTTAATTCTTCTTCAATACCTGGTTCATTATTAATTATTTTTCGAATTATACCTAACATAGCGCCATAGCCACTAAACCCAAAATAATTTTGGCATTTTTTTTCCATTTGATCTTTGTCACTCTTTTGATGATAGAGTCCCCAGTTGTATCCTTGATTATTACACGGAATTTTTTTATCTATTTCTCTTCTCGCATCCTTAATCCAAATCGTCTCTTTATTAAGTCCTAATTTTTCCACTACTTTATAAAGTACCTCTTCATATTTAATTTCTTCTACCTCTACTATGCGTTTTTTTAGCCATTTTTTAAAATAATCTTTTTTGTTTAAATTTTGAGGCATATTTTTATTTCCTTTTTTTATTCCTATCATTAAAGGGAAAATATGCCAATTCTCAGCGTACAAGTCAAATAAATCTGGATGGATAAGCACTGATTTTAATAGAGGCTTTATTTCTTCGGAGGTTATATAGGAAGAAATATCATCTTTATTCTTAAATTCTCTTATTAATTTCATCTTTCTTAATATAAATTGAAAAGAATAAAACCCGTCTTTTTTTGCTTCATCATATAGAAAACTAAAAACTTTATTTCTTAAGTCCATTTCGTCTAACTTTTCTATAGGTAAACCTGCTAAAAGGAATGCGCATATCATCATTTCTTTAAATCCCCATCCTACTTCATTTGGGGAGGAATCAGGATTTATGAAAGGTTGATTCATTATATTTTGAAGAAAATTTGCTTTATTTTCATATTCCTCAGATGAAGAGGCAATTTTAGAATTTGATGTTAATTTGACTACTACATACCCTTCTTTATCTTCACCTAATTGAAGATACACTTTTAATGGGGATTCATTAATATACCCATGTTTTTGTATATTTCTTATGTAATCTTCTAATATAATATAAAGTGCGTGTCTACCCACATACCTTCCGTAAGGAAAACCAAAACTTATATTTTCTAATTTTTCATCAATAATAAATTCTTTAATTTGGTTTCTACCTAATTTTTCTAGTAGCTTGCGTGCACTAGACCAGTCCACATCCCGCAATACTCCCTCTTTAAGATTATGATTCCTCAGTGTTTGCTGTAAAAATCCTTCTCCCCAATTTATAGGTAAATAAGCTGTAGTATTCGCTATAAGTTCAGAACGACCAGCAATATAACTTAGCACATTTTTTAATTTTTCAAATTCATCCTTGGATTTTATAAGATCATTCTCTAATTCTTTTATAATTTTATTTTTTTCTGATAATAACAATGATAATAAATTTATATATTCATCCACCTCAGATTTAGCTACTTCTAATAAATTAGATCCCCATAAATGAGAAAAATTTCTTGCCATAATAGCAGCAACAGCAGAATGTAATGCCTTTTCAAGAAATAATACATGACTGACTACTCCCTGCAAACGCTTAGTAATAATGGGAAGCACAGTTTCAATTATCTTATCAGCTAAAGATTCAATAATAACATTTGGATCTGCAAGTTTTAAAGTAACCGTCACTGCCCCAGGTTCTTCCATTATTTTTGTTTTTTGAGAAACAATTAATAAATGAATCGGTTCTTCACTCATAAAATGCTCATCAAAAGCCATAAGATGAAAGAGAAGAGCCAAACATTTCCATCTTTCATCGTTTAAGGTAGCTATCTCATGGAATTTGTAAAGGGAACGGCTAACATGCTTTTGTATTAGTGAAGGCACTTCTATACTTACTTGATAATTAGTACGCTCTTGATGTCGTTTGAAAATATATGAGAAAAACAACCAACCAACATCTAAATCTTTATTAAAATGCAAAGAAGTAAGAATATCTAACTTGTTCTCAATCAACCATTTATCAAGCACAGGATAATACCACTTAAATGGCCAATCTATAAGATAGTATTTTCTACCACCAATATAGGAAGTAAAAGTAACGGATCGAATTTCAATAGAAGACCTTTTAAAGAGTTCGGGTATAATTTTATTGTTCAAAAGATAAAATAGATCTTTCTCTTCATCACTCCGTTCGCATACTTTTTTGTAAAATGAGGTAAGCTCAGCTCTCTCTTTAGGGAATTTAAAAATTCCCATTTGTAAACTCCCTGTTTAAAAAATTATCAAAAGATTAAAATTTATTATAATCCACTTCACAACTTCTTTGCAATCATAGTTATACGTGTATCATAAAAATTCTCTGGGTTTAGTAAGGGTCCGTAAACTCTCTCTATAATAAAGCCTGCATCTGAAAGCATCCCTATTAACTCTCTTAACTCGTAATATCTCAGACTAATCGTTCCACTCGCTCCACTACTCTCTACCACCAATTGAGAATCTGATATAACCCACTCAAAAAGAGAATACCTCAAAACTTTCTCTTTTTCACTCAATGACATAGCCCCAAGAATTAACCACTCTTGCCCATCCCAATACCGCTTCTCCCAATGCCTAATTTGAGAAGATGGTACATCAAAGGTAAAAACTGAATTTACATTAATAAAACAATCAAAAAGCTTACATAATCTATCCCATAAGATAGTCTCTATCACTAACCTACCACCACACTTTAAAACCTCAGCACTCTTTTTTAAAAATGCAAAATTTTCCTCATCGTTATCACAAGTGCCAAACATAGACCATAACACAAGAATTAAATCAAATTCATCATCTGTCTTTAAGTTCATAAAATCGTCTTGAATATAACTTGGTATTGGAATGCCTGGATCAACTGTTACTTTACTTAACTCTCTCTCAAAAAGTTTCTTCATTAGAGGAGACGAATCTATAGCTAAAATTTTCTTAAAACCCCGTTTATAAAGCTCTAATGTATGTCTGCCCCATCCTGCCCCTACATCAAGAATCCGCATATCATAAATTTTTTGCTTAAACTCAAAGAAATTGGATATGATACTTATAAGATTTTCTACCTCAACAATTGCATCTTGTGTCTTTGACTCGTAGTAAATCTTAACTGCAACTCTGTTCCAATCATCCCAGTCTTTAAGGTATTTCTTCTTTGCTATGGTATATTCCATTCTTTACACTCCCTAAACTTTAGATACAACAAGTGATATCGCAATAGTAGTAGAGTATCCAGTAATCAACATATAAGCATTATTAGGAATCATATTGGAATTAAATGCGCTTTCTGCATTTGTTAACATTAATATTCCAACTGCTGAAACAGGATCACCACGGACTATTGCATTACCTAAAATGTTGATACGCTCAAAAGCCTTTAACTTAAGTTTGCTTTGAAGTACTTTTATTACTGAGAGAGTTAATACTAAAAACCCATCGTAAATTTCAAATGCAGAGATATCATGCCAAGAGAGGTTTGCTTTACTTAGAGCAAGCTCCATTGACTGAAGAATATGAGAATTCTCTATAGGATTACCAATATTAGAATAGCATGCTATAGAATGAACACAAAGCCCATTATATTGCTTAGCTAATTCAAGGTCAGAAGTACATATGATAACTCCTGCACCTTTTGAAAAACGAGCAAGATAAGGCGGATGTCCAAGATCAGTCTTAAAGTTTGTTTCTTGAATTAAATTTTCTGTATCTAAGGTATCTACTGCAGTTGAAGTTTTATTTGTATTATGATAATTGTCCAAAATATGGGAAAAAATAATTTCAAAAGAATTGTTTTTTATTTTAACTTGCTCCTTGATATATTTTTGTGCCATATCATGAGAAATTGAATACTTTTTAGCAATCTCTCTGCATATATCTTCTACCTTTAATTGCTCTGGCGAAGTTTTAGCTGCATTAAGTAATTGCTCTCTCCCGCATCCTAAATCTTCATATCCAATATAAATATCTATCTCTTTAACTCCAAGGGTATATGAATAACTTAGCAAAAGACCAGTGAAAGCAGAAAGACATGAGTTATCAATATAGCATATGTTTGCTGTCCGAAGCCTGTTAGAAATATTAGGATAATTACAGAGGATTCTTCTAAATGAATAACTTCTTATCATTTCTTGTGAAAAGCAGTTACTAAAAAGCATTTGCCTAACTTGTAAATCCAGAGAAGTGAAATTCTCTAAGAACTGGAGAACAGGGGATAATATATGGTCATATTTAACATTTGATACTGAAAGCTCCTTTACTCTCCATAAAGGTGTCCTATAAGCAATCACATAAAAGGGGTTTGTATCGGTATCTTTACTTATGCTCAATAACCTCGCCTCCTTTGATCTCTTTCATACGAAGTGGTACATTTCCATCATGGGTTTCACGGTTAAAGCTAACTTCACCTATCGGAGTACTGAAGACATTTGTCTCAAGACAATTAGCAATTTCCTCTGATGTTTTTGCTCCATTAATAACACAGTGGTAAAACATATGAGCCATTCCATAGGCAAACAAAGCAAAATCACTTACAGGTTCATTAAATTGTTCTTTATAAATTTGGAAAAATTGTGAAACTTGTTCTCCTTCCTTTGGTTCAAGTGGTAAACCCGGAAAAACAAATCCATCTGCTGCATTACCTGCAACTTGAAGAATTTCTGGATAGGAAATTGCATCATCACCTGTTAAAATTCTTGGTTCAATTTTTTGTTCACGCATTTGCTTTAATAATATACCAAGACTTTTGTTATAACCAACTATTGCAAGAATCTCTGGGTTAAAGGTCTTTAACTTAACAAGTATATTTTTGAAATCTGTTTGCTCCTTTTCATAAGCTTCACTAACTAAATTGGGTTCTACACCAAATTGCTCCTTGAAACTTTCTGTAAACTCCTTTAATGCACCTCTACCATACTCGTCATTAATAAAAAGGAAAGCAATACGCGATTTCTCAGAGACATTTTGCTGATGGAGATATTTGACTACAGCCTTCATTTGTTCTTTAGATGTAATATACCATCTGAAAGAAAACTTTTTACCAGTTACCATCTCAGGAGCAGAAGCAATATGCAATGTCACAACCTTTTCTGTCTCAGCAATAGGTATAATTGCATTACCTACACCGCTTAACATAGAGATAACTCCAACAAGGTCACGCTCAGTGGTAATAAGCTTTCGGAAAGCTGATAAACCTTGCTTTGGATCGCTTCCAGAGTCTTCATAAATCACTTTTATCTTGAGTTCTTTTTCAGCAATTTCAAGCCCACGTTTAGCCTTTTGACCAATATCAGCTGCTGCACCTGTCAACGGCAAAACAGCACCTATTTTGACAACCTTTTCCTTCGGTGTTGGCTTTTGTGTTATCAATATGCCTACAATCACAAGAATTGCGATAATTACTCCACCAATAATAATCCACAGACTTCGTTTATTCATTGATTTTTACCTCCTTTTTAATGTTTTTGATTTTACACTTTTACACTCCATAATTTCAATTAAACTTTTAGAAAATTAAACCAATAATTTGGGATGAAGATATCACAATTGATTTTATATTTTTATATTGTTTAAAATTTAACTCTATGAATAATATCCTGATTTTAGTAGGAAGCAAAGAACTTGCACTTGCTTTATTAAGATTTTTTATCTATGTTTTTGATTTTAGAAAAGAGGATATTTATTATTTTACTTTTAAAGATTTTAATATAGTCCCTGAAGATATAGTTAAAAAAAGTATACTGTGGATTATAGAAGGTTTTAATCCTGAGGAACCAGAAAATCCAGTTGGATGGAGGACAGCAAAAAAATGCGGTAAAAAAGTACTCGTCTTTTTTCTTTCTCACCCTGATTGTAGCAAAGAAGAACTTAAAGTAATTTCTAATAAACATTTCATTTCTTTTTATCTTGACAATTTGAAAAGGAAGATTGAAGAAGTTATAAATAATGAAAAGCCTAAAGAAAAAGATTTTGAAGAAGTTGAAAATATATGGAATGCTCTTAAATACGAGCCAACCCATCATCACCACAGAATATGAAAGAAAGAATACTAATTGTTTATGATAGTATAGATTTTTGTCTAAAAGGAAATTGAATTTAAAAAAAGCGGAGTTCAGAAATTACTAAAATTTTTAGAATTAAAGATTAATTGATGAAGAAAATACTCATAGTTGATGATATAGAGGAATATCTTGACTCTCTTGAAATGATTTTATCTTTTAAGTTCAAAGTATTTAAGGCAAGAAGTTATAATGAGGGTGTTGGAATTTTGGATAAAGAGAATATTGATATTGCAATTATTGATATTAGGCTTGATGAAAATGACCCTTCAAACAGGGATGGCTTAAAGCTTGTAAGATATATAAAAGAAAACTCTCTTAAGACTATACCTATTGTTATGAGTGCTTACAGGGAATTTGATTATGCTGTTGAGGCGCTTAATCTCGGTGCCAAGTATTTCCTTAAAAAACCATTAAATCCTGAAGAAATTATGGAAGTGATTAATAAGCTTTTAAAAGAATAATGGGAGCCCTTTTTCAACTTTTTATAAATGGACTAATAAATGGAATTATTTATTCTTTACTTGCAATAGGTTTCGGAATTGTTTATAGAACTACAAGGATTTTCCATATAGCCTATGCAGGATTTTATACATTATCAGCTTATCTTTTTTTTACATTTTTTAAAGTTTTAAAATTACCTTTTTTTATCTCACTAATTTTAAGTTTATTTTCTATTTCAGTATCTGGTTATCTTATTGAAAGATTTGTATATTTACCTTTTTATGAAAAAAAATCATCTTCTGGAGTTATTTTTATTGCTTCACTTGGTATTTATATAATCATTGTTAATTTAATAGCTCTTATCTTCGGGAACGAGATAAAGATAATACTTGAAGGAGTTCAACCTTCTTATTCTTTTTATGGGATTATGCTAACAAGAATTCAGATTATTCAAGCTTTGATAGGCTTTATTCTTATTCTTATTTTTTCTATAATGGCAAAAAAATCAAAAATAATAAAAGCACTATGGGCGATGGGGGATGAGCCAGAACTTTTAATTTCCCTTGGTTTACCTTTTTATAATTTAAGAAAACTTGCCTTTATAATAAGTTCTTTTTTTGTATTTACTTCTTCTCTCTTAACAGTCATTGACATAGGGACAAACCCGCATGTGGGTCTTCCTGCCTTACTTACTTCTGTTGTTGCAGTTATAATTGGGGGGATAGATAGACTAAGTGGATGGATTTTAGGAAGCTTTACTATTGCTTTAATTCAGAGCCTTGTTATATGGAAATTTTCTGCAAACTGGGCACCACTTGCTACATTTTTAATCCTTATTCTTATACTCCTTTTAAGACCACAGGGAATAATAGGAACAAAGAAAAGGATTGAGGAAATATGAACTATCTTCTTCATATTTTAATAATGATTGGAATATATTCAATAGTTGCCTACTCTCTTAATCTTACAACAGGTTTTTGTGGACTCATCTCCCTATCCAATGCAGTTTTTTATGGTATAGGAGCATATGTTTATACCTTAACAGCAATCCACTTAAATTTTTCCTTTATACCTTCACTAATTGCTTCTTTAATTATAACAGGTATTATTGCATTCTTAATCGCTATTCCTGCGTTAAGATTTAGAGGGGATATGTTTGTCATTGTAACACTCAGCTTTCAAATGATAATTTTTACAATTTTATACAATTGGGTTTCTCTTACAAGGGGACCTTATGGAATTCCTGCGATTCCAAGACCTTTAATAAATATCTCTTTTAAAGAAGTTGGATTAAAACTTTCTATAAATTCTTTATTTGAATATCTGATCCTTATTTTACTTATAAACCTTGTTTTTCTTTCTTTACTTTTTATTCTCTATAATTCTCCTTTTGGGCTGGCTTTAAAAAGTATGAGAGAGGACGAAAAAGTTAGTGAATCACTTGGTAAATCAGTTTTCAGATATTTTCTTTATGCTTTTGTTATAACTGGTATATTTACTTCGGCTGCAGGTGCTCTCTATGCTTCTTATGTTACTTATATTGATCCCACATCCTTTACAATTGAGGAAAGCATATTCCATATATGTATTTTACTTATTGGTGGTTCTGGAAACATAAAAGGTCCATTTGCAGGTGTCATATTTATGATTATTTTGCCAGAAATACTGAGATTCATGGGAATCCCTGATACTATTGCACCAAATGTAAGACAGATTATATATGGTTTTTTGCTTGTTATTTTAATGTTTTTAAGACCACGCGGGCTTGCTGGTGAATACGAAATAAAATGAAAAAGATAAAATTATTTAATGTAAGTAAGCGTTTCGGTGATTTATGGGCTGTAAAGGAAGTAACACTCAGTATTCTACCATCAAGAATTACAGGATTTATTGGACCAAACGGTGCTGGAAAAACAACACTCTTTCACCTTATAACCGGCAATCTTAAGCCTGACAGTGGTAAAATCTTTCTTGAAGAAGAAGATATAACAGGACTATCCCCGTGGAAGATTGCACAAAAAGGGATTGGAAGACTTTTTCAAGATGTAAGAATATTTAAAAACTTATCCGTTCTTGAAAATGTTATTGTTTCTTTACAAGAAAGAAAATTTGAAAATCCTTTTTGGGCGTGGACTAATCCTTTTTATACAAGAAAAATTAAAAATATATACGCTGAGGAGGCTATGCATTGGCTTGAATTTGTAGGTCTTGAGAATGAGAAAAATAAATATGCCTTTGAACTTTCTTTTGGACAACAAAAACTTCTTTCCTTTGCAAGACTAATGGCAGGAAAATATGATGTTCTTCTATTAGATGAACCAACTGCAGGAGTTTATCCTGAAATGATAAAAAAAATTGAGAATTTACTTAGAAAAATTATTGAAGAAGAAAAGAAAACTGTTGCTATTATTGAACATAACATGAGTGTAATACTTAACCTTGCAGATTGGGTATATTTTATGAATGAAGGGAAGATTGCTTTCTTTGGAAGATCAGATCATGTACTCTTTGCAAAGGAAGTAAGAGAAATATATGTAGGTATTTAAATGAAAGATGAGGTTATTTTAAAAGCAGAGGAAATATCTGCAGGATATGGTAAAAGGGAAGTTCTTTTTGATGTAAATTTAGAGATAAAAAAGGGAAACTTTACACTTCTTATCGGACCAAATGGCTCTGGAAAATCAACATTAATAAAAGTAATGGCTGGTCTTTTAAAACCATTTAAAGGCAAGGTATTCTTTAAAACGAGGGAAATAACTCATCTTTCACCAATAAAAAGAATAAATATGGGAATAGGGTATTTAACACAGGTGAAAAATATATTCCCTATTTTAAGTGTAAAAGAAAATCTTGAACTTTCAGGGTTTGAGCTCCCAGAAAAAGAGATAAAAGATGGGATTGAAAAGGTTTTAAATTATTTTCCTTTTTTAAAGGAAAAACTTAATTTAAGAGCAGGCTTATTGTCAGGGGGTGAAAGACAGGCCCTGGGAATAAGTATGATTCTTATGAAAAGGAAAGATATTCTTTTGCTTGATGAACCAACTGCCGGGCTTGCACCATCAACAGCTTCAACAATCTTAGAAAGTATTACAAAGATAAAAAATGAAAGTAATATCACTATACTTGTTGTGGAACACAATTTAAAACTCTTAAAAGAAAGAGTTGACGAGGTAATTGTAATGAAAAATGGCAAAGTAGTTGTGAAAGAAAAAAGAGAACTACTTGATGATGCTCACAGGATCAGGAAATTGTTTTTAGAATAATTCAAATTTTAAAATATTTTCCCAGTCTTTAATCTCCACTGAGCGAGAAATTCTTCTTAAAACCTCCAGTGAAGAAATCACTTTGTCCTGATTATAATTTGCAAAATCTTTATATACATGATATTCAGATGGTTGATGCTTATCCATTTCTTCAAAAACTTTCTCTAATTCTCCCTTTACATCTTTTACTACCCAGTATGTAATAAGTTGTGCCCATCCTTCATGAACCTCTGGTGAAGTCAATTTGTAAAATTCAAGAGGCCAAGGAGGTACACCTTGTTTAGGTAAAAGATGAGTTATCCAGTGCCCTATCTCATGGAGAAGTACTATTTCTCTAATTCTTTCCTCAGAAATCTGATATTTTTTAGCCTCCCACTCTATTCCCCTTTGATATAGAAGTATCATTTGCTTCTCTGGAATATAACATCCTAAAAGGTCTTCAATAGAAATTGTTTCAGGTTTTTCCCTCTCTTTCCAGGGTCTTTTTTCTTCATAAATTTCTTTCCTTTCTTCAAAAACTTCTTCTTCAAGTTCTGGATAAAAAATAAATATAGGAGGAGTTTCTAAAGAAATGTAAATTTCAGGTAAGGGAGAGTAAAGATATCCATTTTTCTTAAAAATATTTAATGCACGTGTGATAAGTTCTCTTTCATTTTTATTAGGGGTGTAAGGAATACGACTGGTTATAGTTGGAGAGGGAAAAGAAAATATTTTATTCTCAATTTTTTTAGCTATTTCTTCAAACTCCTTAATCTTATCTTTTATTATTTTTAAAAATTTTTTGTCTCCTGCCCTTTCAACTATTGATTGAAGTCGCCAAATAAAATGAGGCTGAACCAAAGAGTTTATATACTGTGATAAATAGGATAAGTAACCTAAGAGTGATAAAGAACCATAATCAAAAAAATAACCAAATTTTTTTCTTCGGTCAAACTCTATGTTTTCCAATATATCCTGCAATATATCCTGAGGTTTTTAAGTCTCTCTTCCCATTCTTTAAACATTTCACAAATAACCCATTCCTTTGCATCATCCGGTAGTTTTCCCCAAAGCTGTGGATTTAAAATGGAGAGGGGGTCATACCACTTTACCTTATCAAGAAACTTCTTTGCAGCATATTCTCTTAATCTATTATGCGAAGAAGATAACCAACGTACTATAAGATCTATTCCAGCTTCTTCTAAAATCATTTCACAAAATGATTCGAATTTGCAAGTTGGCTGTAGTTTTTCAATTTTATCCCAGTTGTTAGGATCCCTTACAATCTTTCTCCAATTAGGGCAATTTTCACTTAAAAATTTTTTCAAATCTGAAATAAGTTTTAAATCAGTACTTTCCACCAAATCACAAAATTTTTTTAGTTCTTCCATATTCTGCTCTCTTTTTAGTTTATAATTTGAAGTATTTTTTTATGAAATTAAGTAACTGTATAAAAATATCTTCATTTTAATTTATTCTTCCTCTATTGTGATTCCTCGTGTAAATAATCCCTCTTGATATTTAACTTTCCCTTTTATTTTTATCGTTTCTCCTTCCCTTGGTAACGGCTTTTTGGTAATTACTGTAATCTTACCGGTTCCATCTTCTATTTCAAAAGACCTAACTGGAAAATTTGATAATTTCATAACCTTTCCTTTGATCACTACTGTTTTATCAACATACTTCCTGGGTTCTTTGTGTAAATCACCTATCTTTACCCGCCCCTCACAACCTAACAAATAGATAATTCCAAATATTATAAAAATTATTTTAACATAATTTTTCATATTTTAATTATAAAGCAGCTCAGAAACTTTTTTCAAATTTATAAGTTGACTCAGCAAAAATCTAACCGAAATTTTGTTTAAAATAGGAGTATAAAGAAAGGTATTTTGAGGTTGTATATAAATTTTTCAACCAGTTCGAAAATGCATAAAAAAAGAGAAGCTCTAAAAATTAAAAAATTATATAATGAAGCAAACTTTTTACCAAAGAATAAAAGAATCTCTTCATATAGATGAAAAATAAAAATAACTTATACAAAAATTTATAAAATCAGGATCCTGTTTATCTTCTTCAAAAGTTGATATATATTCTAAATAAAATCCGAAAAATAAAAAATAGAAAGAAAATATTGACTCCCTCCTATTCTATTTTATATCTTAATAAAAGTTAGATTTTTATATTAGACTACAGGACAAAAATTGTATTAATTTTAAAAGACCAAAAAATTTTAATATTGAAAAATCTAAAAAAATAAAAGACTTTCAAATACAATTTCTACTTCTCATAAATTTACCTTATTTTTTCTCTTTTCTAATAATATAAATTTTATTTCTTTTATTAATATCTCTTAATTTTCTTCCTGTAATATCAAATATTT